>CANQMN010000004.1 GCA_947624965.1 uncultured Clostridia bacterium | reverse complement strand
CACAAATCCCAATTGAGGTAACGTTGTCCCCGATCGTTACACTTGTCAGCTCTTTACAGCCGCTGAACGCCCACTGCCCGATCGCCGTCACCGCCTTGCCCTCGTAATAGGCGGGAATAACGAGCTCGGTCGTATCCGTCGCCGCGCCGATGCCCGTTACCGTATAGGTGTCCGTATCTTCGTCGAGTTCGTACGCAAGCCCCTTTGTGTAGACCGTGCTGTACCCGCACGTCTCGCAAGCGTTTTCGGAATTGTAACTGTGGCTGCCGACGGAAAATTTTTCGCCGCAGACGGTGCAGACTTTCCAATGCCCGCTGTCGTCCGCTTGAAATCGTTCGGCGATGTGCGTGTGCCCGTCCGCACCCTTTTCTCCTTCGGGGTCTGTTTCGCCGCAGGCGGCAAGCCCCAACGAGAGGCAGAGCGCACTCACAACCGCAAACCCGATGAGCCAAACGTTCTTTTTCATATTTTGTTCTCCTTTTTCGCGGGTAACGGGTAAAAATAAGGGCGCCTCAATTCGAGGCGCCCGCTTCGAGTATTCCCGAATCGTTGCGACACAATATCCTGATAACGAAATAGAAAATAAGGATACACCGATGCCGTTGTATCTTGCGGTTATAGTATTGAATTGTGACGCATTTTTATTCTACCACGGCAAGTGGAAATTTGCAAGCACTTTATTGCAACATTTTTTACGGGAGGGGGAAGTGTACAGCAACCGTTCTTTACAATAAGGATGAGATGTTTCGGCAACGCTCAACATGACGGGCATTCCGACTCACCCCTACCCCCCTCCAATGGAGGGGGGTAGTCCGTACATGGCTGCATTCCATGCCATGCCTCTTCTCCCTCGAAGGGGAGGGCATGAAGCGTGGAGTGCCGAGAAGAAAGGAAGAAACGGAAGGCGCAGAGGCGTCTCTTCGCCGAAGGGGAACGGGGAGAATGTGTTGCGAATTGATGAAAAGTTGCAAACAAACTGAAAAGAGCGAGCATGAAGCTGTGAAAATATCAAAAATCGGCGTAAAAATTTGCAAAAATTTTTGTCTTGTAAAAAGATAAATTTTTATGTAAAATAGTGTTACGGTATCAATGGGAGTATGCCCCTCGGGCGCTCCCGTGAGGCATTCCGCAACTGATAAGGAGGATGCAATATGAAAAAGATCCGCAAGGCGCTCACAGTCTGTTTGGTGCTCTTGGCGCTCACGCTGTGTGCGGGAATAGCGGCGGCTTGTAATCACGAGGACCCGACTCCCGAAGAGATAAGCTATGCCGTCGTATACGATTCACAGGGAGGCGGAGCCGTGAAAGACGGCGTCTACACCCCCGGGAAGCGTTTCAATCTCCCCACCCCTTCGTCGAAAGAGTTCGGGTTTTCCTTCACGGGCTGGTACTACGAGAGTGAATGCGAAAACAAGGCGACCGCCGAACTCGAAGTGGAGAGGGCGGTAGACGGGAAGATCACCCTCTATGCGGGGTGGACGGACAAACACAAGATCAATTTCGACACCAAGACGTCGGAGACGATCGCACCGCTCGAATTTTCCTATAAAGAAACGATTTCCCCGTCCCAGCTTCCCACCGCCCGGCCGCGGGAAGTCGCGGGGGAGAGCTACCCCTTCCGGTATTGGGTCAATTCGACGACGAGCGAGCCGGTGACGGAAGACTTCACGATGGGGCCGTACGACGTGACCTTCCATGCTTCCTATGATACGGGCTTGAACGAATTTTACGAACTGCTCGACGACGGGACCTTCCGTCCCGTTGCGGGCGGAGACGCGAACAAGTGGCATACGACCTATCGCGACGCCGAACTGGAAAGCGGCGAAGTTTTCACGTTCGACATGATCTTCCCCGCGAACCCGAGCGACTATACCGACGACTGCGGCGCCGTGTTCGCCTCGGACGGTTTTACACCGGGAGGGGATGGCTTTAAGAGTCATAACTACCTTATAATGTTCGTTACCAACGCGAAAGACGTTGACGCGATGGGCGGCATTCAGATCTGGACGATAGACAGCGCCAATAGCCCTACAAAGATAGCGGAATATGCCACCGCGGGCTTCTTTGCGGAGACGCCGTATGCCGAAAAGCTCGACGCCTACAAGGAGAGCGGTGCGGCGGGAAGGTTCACCTACACCATCCGCCGTGTGGATAACCGCTGGTATTTCGGGGTAGACGGCAACGAATACTTCTCTGTCGCCGCGGGGGAAACGCCGAGCGGCGCCGACGGGACGGCGAAGAAGATCGACGAATCCTATGCGGAAGGTAGCATGGTCGGCTTCCGTGCCAAGAGCGGCTCCATTCGCTATTCGAAGATCTCCGAGCGGGAAGCCGGCAAGCTCACCGTGTTCTTCGATGCGGGCTACGGCACGATCGGCGAAAATGCAACGCTCGCGAAGGATTTCGAAAGAGGGCAAGCCGTGGGCGAACTTCCCGCGGCAACGCAGGACGGATATACCTTCGGCGGTTGGTTCTACTACGATTGGAAGGACGGCGGCGAGTACAAACAGCTCACCGACGCCTTCGTCCCCACCGTGGAAGATTTCACCATCAACGCGATCGCCTATTGGAAGAAGGACGGGGCGAAGCCTTGGCGGGTGCACTTTGACACGGGCATCGAGGGCTACACCCTTCAAGACGTGGCGAGCTGGGACGAGGGCAACGCCCTCAAAGTTCCCGCATTTTCCTGCCCGCTCTACACGTTCATAGGCTGGTACTACGATTCCGAGGGGGAGAACGAAGTCGATCTTGCGAACTTCGATATCACCAAGGCGGATACGGCGAATGCGGGCGAAGACGGACAGAGTTTCACCCTCTACGCCAAATGGACGAAGGAAGAATTTTTGGACGGCGCTGGAACGCAAGAATCCCCCTACCTTCTCACCGAAGAGGGCGATTTCGATATCCTTCGCAACGCGGTCAACGTGAACGGCGAGAGCTTTGCGGGCGTGTACTTCCGCATTGAAAACGACATCGACTTCTATGCCTTTGCGCCGATCGGAAACAAGGCACATCCCTTCGGCGGCATTCTCGACGGCAACCATAAAAAGCTCACGGGCGTGATCGCCTCGGGCGAGAGCTACGTCGGTCTGTTCGGCGCTTTGAACGGTGCGACGGTGAAGGATGTCACGCTCGAAGTCGAAGTCTCGGTGACGGACGGCTTCGTCGGAGGGCTTGCGGGCTATGTCACGGGCAAGACGACGGTGACGAACGTCACGGTGGAAGGTTCCGTCACGGGTCTTACCTCCGTGGGCGGCATTCTCGGCGCCGTGTTTGCGGGAACGACCATCGAGAACTGCGTGAATAAGGCGACGATCACAGCCACGGCTGCCGCGAACGCCAACAGCGTTGCGGGCGGCATTGCGGGCGGCACCGAGGGTGCAGTCGCCATCCGCGGCTGCGAGAACCACGGCGAGGTCTCCGCAAACGGTGCCTTCGTCGGCGGCATCACGGGCGTGTTCCGTGCGGGCGGCACGATCATCGAAAACTGCAAGAACTTCGGAAATATTACGGGTACGAAAGACGTGGGCGGCATCGTGGGTGCGCTTCGCGCTCCCATGGGCGTGAACTACGTTTATGAAGGTGCGACCGTCGCTTCAAATGCGGTCGATACCCTTCCCATCTATTGCAGGACGGACGATTCGACTTCGATCGGTTGGCTTGTCGGCTTGTATGAACAGAGCGGGAACATCACGGACAAGTGCGGCTGGTGCGATGAAGACGGCGAAAATATCACCTATCAGCAGCTCGTCGTAACCTTCGATGCGGGCGAAGGCTCCTTGAAGGACGGGGAGGGGACCCTCTCCGTGGACATCGGCGAGGCGCTTCCCGGGCTTCCCGTTCCTTCCTATCCGGAACACATCTTCACGGGCTGGCAGGACGGCAAGGGCAATCCCGTGAAGGCGGGCGACAAGTTCGACGTCCGCGTTCGTTCGCTTGCGCTCACCGCACAGTATGAAGACGCCGCGGGCAAACAGTCTTACACGGTCACCCTCGAAGTCGGGGAAGGGACCCTTCCCGATGGTGCCCAAACCACCTTCACCGTGACGGAGGACGAAGTGCTCGGGAACAGGCTTCCCACCCCCACGCCTACGGGCGAACCCTTCATCGGGTGGTTCGATGAGGAAGGGCATCTCGTGGACGGCAACACACGGGTGACGGGCGATCTCAAACTCGAAGCCCGCTACGGCTGGAACGGGCAGGCTGCGGAATCGTTTGCGGAAGGCAGCGGTTCGCAGGATCAGCCCTATCGAATTTCCACGCCCGCAGAGCTTGTTCTCCTTGCCAACATGGTGAACGGCGGCGACGGGCAGGAGAACGTGTACTTTGAATTGGCGCAGGATATCGATGTTTCGGTGATCGACTGGACGCCCATCGGGAACACTTCGTCGCACGCCTTCAAGGGGTACTTCGACGGCAAAAATCACAAGATCACCTACAAACTCACGGGGACGGCGACGGGCGAAGGCTTGTTCGGCTTCATCAGCGGGGCGACGGTAAAAGACCTTCAACTCCTCGTCACCATTACAACGACGGCGGGAAGTGTCGGCGGCGTTGCGGGCGTCTCCATGGGCGGCACCATTTCGGGCGTCACCGTGCTGCAAGGAAGCACGATCCACGGCTCCTCGTACAGTGCGGGCATCGTTGGCTATGTGCAGACGGCGCTTCTCACCGTGGAAAACTGCGAGAACCATGCAGAAATCACGGTGGATGCGGCAGGGGCGGATACGGGCATCGGCGGCGGCATCGTGGGCGCCTCCGCGGATAGAATCCAAATTGTTGTAACGGGTTGTAAGAACCATGGCAACGTCACCGTGAGCACCTTCAACAAGAACCCCTTCGCGGGCGGCATTATAGGGCTTCCGCGTGCGGCGACAGACTCCCGAATCGAAAGTTGTATCAACTTCGGCAATATCACGATACAACACGAGGCAACTGTGGGCGGCATTGCGGGTTCGAGCCGCATTGCCATCACGAACTGCTACTGCTACACCGCGGCACAGATCAACGGCACGGCGGCTTCCGAACTTCCCGAGATCGGAAGCGGGAACGGCGGCTACATCGCAGGCACTGCGGGAAGCGGTGCGGTGACGGGAAGCAGGCTGTGCGATGAACGCGGCGAGATGCAGAAGGTGCAGATCACCGTTCATCTCGATGCGGGGTCGGGTACCCTTCCTCCCGATAAGGCAGACGCTATCACCGTAAACGAGGGCGAGGAACTTCCCGCTCTTCCCGAACCCACGTGGGCAGATCACACCTTCGACGGGTGGTTCTATCAAGAGGAAAAAATAGAAGCAGGGCACATATTTAACGGAGAGGAGACGGATATCACACTCACCGCACAGTATTCGGCAAACGATGCAAAGGTGTACACCGTCACCCTCGACAAAGGCGAAGGGGACTTACCGCAAGATACGGAGACGGAGATAACGTTAAATGAGGACGAAACTCTCGGCGAACGTCTCCCCGATGCGATCCCGCCCGAAGGGAAAATATTTGTGGGTTGGTATTACAAGAATGAGACTGCGGTGACCAAAGATACTCCCTTCGCCCGCACAACATTCACCGAAGAGAACGTAACGCTCACAGCGAAGTACGTCTCCGAATACGCGAGCGGGAACGGCTCCCAAGGGGACCCCTACATGATCGAGACAGTCGATCAGTTCCACCACTTCGCCGCCTCCGTCAACGGCGGGAAGGACACGAGCGGGGTCTACTTCAAGCTGAAAAACGATCTCAACGTGGGAGAGATCTCTCCCATCGGCTCCAAAGAGAATCCCTTCAAGGGGCACTTCGACGGCGGAAACTTCACCCTCACCTACACGATCGACGTGGAAGACAGTGCGGTGACCAACGTTGCGCTCTTCGGCTATACCGACGGCGCGACCATCGAAAATCTCAAAGTACACGCCACCGTCACCGCGAAGGACAACAATGCGGGCGCCATCGTCGGCACGGCGGCAGGCGGCACGACGGTGAAGAATGTGGAAGTGCTCGCAGGGAGCGCAATCACCGCCAAAGAGTATGCGGGCGGTCTCGTCGGCTATGCGAACGACTCGTTGACGATCGAAAACTGCAAGAATCATGCGAACGTCACGGCGACGGAAGATGCGGGAACGTATTCCTATGCGGCGGGCATTCTCGGCGGTTCAAACAACGGTACAGTCATCACCATTCAGGGTTGCGAAAACCACGGCACCATTTCGGGACAGAAGCAGTTCGTCGGCGGCATTGCGGGGCTTGCAAGGGCGGCAACGGGAGCGAAGATCGAGAACTGCAAGAACTTCGGCAACATCACGGGCGGCTCTTCCGTCGGCGGCATTGTGGGCGAGAAACGCGTCGACATCACGAACTGCGCTTGCTACTTCAAGGCACAGATCAACGAGCAGTACGCCACCACCCTTCCCGAGATCGGAAGCGGCGATATGGGCTACATCGCGGGTTCGCCGAATTCGGCGGGCGAGGTCTCGGGCAGCATGTTCTGCACAGAGAGCGGCGAGAAGGCACAGATCACCGTAACGCTTCAAGCGGGCGATGGCTCCTTCGATGAGGGCAACACCAAGACGGTGTATTTCGACTACGGCAAAGAGATCGGCTCCCTTCCCGAACCTTCGCTCGAAGGCTCCCGCTTCATGGGCTGGTTCTACCAAGAGGAAGAGACCGCCATCACGGCAGACCGCATCTTCACCGATCCCGACGTCACCGAGATCAGTCTCACCGCCCATTGGCAGGTCATTCAACAAGATAAGAGCTATACCATTCACCTCGATCCCTACGGTGGCACGTTGGAGGATGGGGCGGACTTCACCGTGAAGGACGGCGAAAAGCTCGGCGAAGCGCTCAAAACGCCCACGCCCGAAGAGGGGAACATCTTCGTCGGCTGGGTCGATGAGAACGGAACGGAAGTCAATGCGGAGACCGCACCCGTCGGCGATATGAACCTCACGGCGAAGTACCGCTACGACGGCTCCACCGTGGCAACGGGCTATGCGGGCGGCGACGGCATTTCGGCGGAGTCTGCCTACGAGATCGCCACGGGCGCACAGCTCGCCTACCTTCGCCAACAGGTTGCGGAAGGGGAGACGATGAGCGATACCTTCTTCAAGATCACCCGCGATCTCGACCTCGGAACGGGCTGGGATCCAATCGGCACGAGCACCACGAATTTTGCAGGCAATTTCGATGGGCAGGATCACACCGTGACCTATACCTCTTCCACCAACCACAGTTCGAGAGGGCTGTTCGGATATGCGGGCGCGGCGACCATCGAAAATCTCAAACTGCAAGCGACCGTAGTCGCTACAAGTTTCGATAACATGGCGGCTGTCGTTGCCGTTGCGGCGGGCACGACGATACGCAACATCACCGTGCTGGAAGGAAGCGCCATTACGGGCAATAGCATTGTGGGCGGCATCGTCGGCTATGTCCAGACCGTAACCGTCACGATCGAGGACTGCAAGAACTATGCGACGATCACGGCTACTGCCACAAGCAACAGTTTTGCGGGAGGCATTGTAGGCTCCTCCGTGCAAGGTAAAGCCGTCGTCATCAAAGGATGCGAGAACTACGGCGATGTCTCCGCAAAGGGTGCCTTCGTCGGCGGCATCGTGGGGCTTGCGAGGGCGGCAACGGAAGCGAAGATCGAGAACTGCAAGAACTTCGGCAACATCACGGGCGGCTCTTCCGTCGGCGGCATTGTCGGCGATCAGCGCGTCGACGTCACGGGGTGCTACTGCTTCCGAGACGCCGAGATCAACGGCACCGCCGCTTCCGCACTCGAAATGGTCGGCAGCGGCTCCACGGGCTATCTTGCGGGCAAGCATACTTCGGGTACGCAGGATTGCAAGCTCTGCAACGAGAGCGGCGAACCGCTCGAAGAGTGAGGAACTATGAAGAAAATGATCATTTGTATTGCGGCGGGGATGACGCTCGCGGCGTCCGCTCTGTTCGGTTCGTGCACGGAGAGCATCCCTCCCTACGATCCCGCGCTTCGCACCCCCCTCGATACGGGGGAAGAGGCAGTCACCGTCTCGTCCGATTCGTATGAGTTCTACCACAACTACATCGAAGTTCCCTTCCCCGTGGGCGGGAGAAAGACGTACGACGTGGGCGACCCCTTCGTGATGAAGCACGGGGGAAAGTATTACCTCTACTGCTCCACGCCCGACGCCTCCTATGAGGCGACGCGCACCAAGATCGGGTGCTGGACTTCGGAGAACATGGTCGACTGGGAGTGGGTCGGCTGGGCGTACGAGCCGCCCAAGGGGCAGACTTCGGCCGGCTCTCCCACCCACATCGCCTTCGCCCCCGAGGTCGTCTTCTACAAGGGTTGGTTCTACCTCTGCGAATCGCAGCGCGGATACGGGCACTACTTCCTTCGGAGCAAAACGCCCGAGGGACCCTTCACCCTCATCTCGGACAATTTGGGAATGGGCATCGACGGCACCTTCTACCTTGCGGACAGCGGCGAGCTGTACTTCGTGAGTGCGAACGACACCATCTCCCCCGGGAAGATGACGGCATTTCCCATCGAATTTGTCGAGGACGGAACGGGGAACGCAGACGGCGTCACCGTTCAGCTCGGCAAGATGGAAGTGATCTCCGCGGCGAACCTCGGCGGCTGGACGGAGGGACCGGGGCTGTTCCGCAGGGGCAGCTACGGCTATATGACGTACACGGGCAACCATGTAGACAGCGCTTCGTACCGCGTGGGGTACTCCTACTCCTCGGAGAAGAACACTCTCCAAGGGCTTACCGCCCGTGCGGATAACGTGGTGCTCGCCTCCTCGGGAATGGACAGAAGCTCCCCTGCGGGCTACAACGGGGACGGAAGCACCGTCGTCACCTCCTTCCGCGGCACGGGGCACAGCAGCAATGCGGTGGGTCCCGATCTCGACGGTATCTTCACCGCCTTCCACATCGCCAACCGCGTCGACCACACCAACGTCCGTGCGGACGGGACGGGGTATCGCCGCTACTGCCTCACGCAGTACTTCACCAACGATTCCTACCTCATCGCGAACGGGCTTGGAAATTACGACCGCCCCATGCCCGCCTCGCCCGATTACCGCGGCGACGTGGCTGCCCTCACGGGGGAAGCCTTCAAGGTGAGCGATAAGGCAACGGAGAAGGTGTATTCCGCCGAGTTCTCCCTTCAACTCATCGAGGGGAAGGGAAGCGTCGTCGTGGGATATACCGACGACAACAACTACACCGAGATCGCCGTGGACGGCGCCGCCCTCAAAGTGACTTCCGTCTCGGGCGGGAAAAGAAGAGAGATCGGGCAAGCCGCCGTGGCACAGTCGACCAACGCCGAAGCCGAGCACATCATCAAGGTCGTGAACGGCTCAAACGGCAGCAACATCTATTACGACAACATGTCCGTGATACGGGCGGAAGTGCTTGCAGACGGCAAGGTGGGCTTCGGCACGGGAACGCCCCGCAGCGTCACCTTCTCCAACGACGCCTACGGCACTTCGGACTTCGAGGCGGTGAAGGACCTCACGGGCGGCTGGCCCGCCTTCACCTATATGAAGGGGGAAGACCGCGGCTGGCACCTCTCGGACGGCAAGGTGAACGAGGACGGCGTGCGGCAGGGCGAAAAGGAGACGACGAAGGAGGTCTCCTTCCAAGAGACGACGAAGGACCCCAAGGAGACGGCGAAGAAGGACGCCGCCCTCGTTAGCGCCCGCGTCACCGAGCTTTCCCGCGGGGACTGGGTGAAGTACACCGTGAACGCCCCCGAGGCGGGCAGCTACTCCCTCTCCCTTGTCGCAAGCAAAGAGAGCGCGGGGTGCATCTTTGAAGTGATCCTCGATAACGGGGAGATCACCAAGATGGAAGTTCCCTCCGAGGAGTACTTCGGCGAAAACGAATATGCCAAAGTGTATGCGGGGAGCTTTGAAGTCCCCGCCGCGGGGCTGCACATCATGAAGATCCGCGTGTACGGAAGTAAGCTGGGCGTGGTGAACTTCTACACCGAGCAAGACGCCGAACTGCACGAGATGACCGATCCCCTCACTTCCCCCGCCGAAGACGGCATGCGGAAGGTGCTCGGCACGGGTACGTACTCCGCCTCGGGGTACTTCTCCAACGTGAACGACGACCGCACCCTCCTCATCGCGGGGAACAAGGGCTGTTCCTCGTTCGAATTCTCGGCAGATGTGAAGATCGTAACTACGGGCACGGGCGGCATCCTCTTCCGCATGAACGAGTTCTCGTATACCAACTCCACCACCTCCAAGGCGGGGACGATGTACACGGGGTACTTCCTTCAATTGGATCCCAACTATGTGAAACTTTCGAAAGTGTACTACACCAAGTCCGAACAGCTCGCCATCGCCAGAACCACGGACGGCAATTCCCTTGCGAACGGAAACGTCGTGAACGTGGCGGTGGAGACGGTGAACGGCAAGTTCACCGTATATCTGAACGGGGAGAAGGCGCTCGAAGCGTTCGACGCTTTCCCCTTCCTCACGGGCTACGTCGGGCTGTACTGCGAGAACAAGGCGGGCATGATATTTACCAACGCCGTGTACGGCGCCCCGCTCGTTTGAGTCCCAAAAATAAAAACAAGGGAGATATCTTATGAAAAAAGCATTACGCACTGCAACTTTGGCTATGGCGGCGCTCTCCGTCCTCCTCGTCGCGGGGTGCGGCGGGAACGGCAATCACGTCACCGCGGACGATCCCACCGCATGGGAATCCCTCCAAAACAACGACTTCGTCACCATCGAGTTCCACGGGCGGGACGTCGATACCGAGAAGGCGAACTACGAACAGTTCGTCAATGAGTTCAACAACACGCACGACAACATTCTCGTCTCGCTGCAATGGACTTCGGATACCGCCGCCTACAACACCGCGCTCGACGGCATGGGGGACGACCTTCCCGATGTGTTCATGCTCTCGCAGGGCATGTTCATGCGGTATGCCGCAAGCGGCAAGATCGCCGATATCGGCGGGCACGTCTCCGAAGGCGTGTTGGAAGACCTCTATTCCAGCGCCTACGACATCTACTATTTCGACAGGACGACGCGCAAGATCGGCTACTCCGAGAACGCTTCGCTCTACGGGCTTCCCAAGGATATGGGTCCCCAGCAGATGGCGGTGAACACGACCCTTCTCCGTGAGACGGTGAACGCTTACAACGCCCAACACGCCGATGCACCGCTCTCTTACGACGACATCGTCGACCCGACTTCGCCCATGACCTTCGATGAATTTCTCGACGTCGGCAAGAAGTTGAAGAGCGCGCTCGTGGAGGGGTCGAACAAAGTCGTCATCTGCGACGTCAACCAGCAGAGCACGGTGTACTCCAACAACGCCTCCTATTTCACCGTCGACGCAAACGGCAAGTGGACTTCGAACATCACTTCGGACAACTTCGTGGAGGCGATCGAATTTATCCAGGAGCTTTATAAGGAGGGGCTTACCCCTTCCGCGGGTTCCACAACGAACGCCGAGCAGAAGTTCACCTCGGGGCAGTCCATCTTCTTCGGCGACGTCGCCCCGCACATGACCAAGGACTGGTGGAATACCGTGAGCTTCGAGTGGGACCTTCTCCCCGTTCTGCAAGGCAGGGCGGAGGGAGCCGTCTCCACCGCCTACGTCGGCGGCATGTGCTACGCCATCGCGGCGAACTGCCCTTATAAGGATGCCGCCCTCGAATTTGTGGAATACCTTACAAGCGATCCCACCTCCCAGCGCTCGCAGTACGGCCGCGGGCAGTGCATTCCCAATTTGAAGTCCCTCGCAGACGAATTTTCGACCGACGGACTCGGACTCATCGCCGAGCAATCCAAGAAGACGTCGCCTTGCCCCGCGAACAGAGGGGTGTGGATCGACGCCGTGAACGGCACTTCCGCCACAGACGTCGTCTCGGGCAAGTACGGTGCGGAGAGCTACACGCTCGAAGATATGTGGCTCACCCAGTTCAAGAATTGGCTCTCGACGGGGGAGACCGGGGACATCTACCAAAAGAAGGGGGATGGCTCATGGGTGGACGTCCGCACCAGCCTCACCGCCTTCCAGCCCACCATGCAGGCGTACTTCGACGATCAATACTCGAACTTGGTCTACGTATGCCCTTGACCGTAAAAGGAGAACACTATGGAACATGAACGGATGTCTGCCGTTCCGGAGGAGCTGCCTCCCGAGGAGCTGTCACCCGAGGGAGAGGCGCTTCTGCACGGGGAACCGCCGCGCGTCCCCAAGCAGAAGAGCAAGTTGAAGCAGCGGGAACATCTCACGGCGCTCGCCTTCATCTCGGTGAAGTACGTCGGGCTGATCGTGTTTACCGTGCTGCCCGTGTTCTTTGCGCTCTTGTACAGCCTCACCAACTACAACGGGATCATCGTTTCGGCGGGAGGCGGGAGCTTCCTCGATCGCTTCACGTCCCTTTGGAACAACTTCAAAAATTACACCGATCTGTTCGGGAGCGTCATGTACTCGGATGCGTTCCGCCAAGCGATCCTCAACAATGTCATCTTTCTGCTCGGGGTGCCGCTCGGGATCGTGGGCGGGCTTGTCATCGCCGTCGTCCTCTCGCGGGACGATATCATCCGCGGTTCTCGGGTGTTCCGCCTTCTCATCTACGTCCCCGTGGTCTCCTCGGCGGTCGCGATGAACATCATCTGGCGGTACATCTTCGATAACGAATACGGCATCGTGAACATGATGTTCGGGCTGAACATCCCGTGGCTCACCGATGCGGCTTGGATCAAAGTCGCCATCATCTTGAAGGAGGCGTGGGGGTCGCTCGGGAAGACCATGGTGCTCTGCCTCGCCGCCCTCACCAACGTGGGGAAGGACTACTACGAGGCGGCGGAACTCGACGGGGCGGGGGAGATCACCAAGTTTTTGAAGATCTCCGTCCCCCTCATCACGCCCACCCTCTTCTACCTTCTCATCACGGGAATGATCGGCAACCTTCAAAGCTACGTCGATTCCGATGTGTTCGCAAACGGGCTTCCGGGAGCGCAGACCATCGTGTACTTCATTTGGAGCTTCGGCATACGGCGGAGCTACTACGGCATCGCTTCGGCGGCTTCCGTTATCCTCACGATCGCGATCCTCATCATTACGGAGATCCAGTTCCGCGTGCAGGATAAGTGGGTTTACAGCGAATAGGAGGGGAATATGGAAGAACACGAACAACATGCCCGCACCAAGAGAAGCCCTTCCCGCGTGATCGGCATCACCATTGCCTATCTTTTCCTCATCGCCATGTGCTTTACCTGCCTCTTTCCCTTCCTCTGGATGCTCCTTTCGAGCGTAAAGACGCCTTCGGAAATGCAGAACAGCATCACCCTCACCTTCTTCTCCAAGACGCCGCAGTGGGACAACTACCTCAAAGTCTTCGAGAAGCAGAACATTTTCAGAGGGCTGCTCAACACCCTCATCGTGGAAGTGGGGACCATCCCGCTGTGCGTCTTCTTTTCGGGGCTTTCGGCGTTTGCCTTTTCCAAGCTCGATATGAAGCACAAGAACGTCCACCTCATGATCCAGCTCTCCGCCCTCATGATCCCGTATGCGTGCGTGGTGCTTCCGCTGTACCGCGCCTACTTCAAGCTCGGGCTTGTGAACACGCTGTGGCCCCTCATTCTGCCCTCCATGTTCGGCGGGGTCTCCATGATGTTCTTCTTCATCCAGTTCCAGCGGGGCATTCCGAGCGCCATCTTCGAGGCGGCGAAAGTGGACGGCGCGGGGTACTTCACCCAGTACTGCGTGATCATGCTCCCGCTCATGGGTCCCGCCGTGGCGGCACAGGTCATCTTCATGTTCGTGGGCAATTGGAACGACTATTTCGCTCCCTCGCTCTATCTCACCGAGGACAGAATGAAGACGCTGCAAGTGATGTTGAAGGCGCTTTCGAGCGGGGCGAAGGGGGAACTGCCCGTTGCGTTTGCGGGGGCGGTCGTCTCTTGCATCCCGCTCTACGTCATCTACCTCTTCTTCCAGCGCTTCTTCATCGAGGGGATGGCGATCTCGGGCATAAAGGGGTAAGACATGAATCATGCAAAATGTTACAGGGCGGGGTATCCCCGTCCGCGGTTCGTCCGTGAGAGCTTTTTCTCCCTCGACGGCGTGTGGAACTTCGCCTTCGACGACGAAGAGAGGGGCGAGCGGGAAGCATGGGAGAAGGGGGGAAAGTTCGACGGGACGATCAACGTTCCCTATGCCTATCAGGCGGCGGCGAGCGGCATCGGAACGGACGAATATCACCCCGTGCTTTGGTATTCCCGCACCTTCTCCGCAGAAGTTCCGCAGGGAAAGCGGCTCCTTCTTCACTTCGAGGGAGTCGACTATCTTGCGAAGGTGTGGCTCAACGGAAGGTGCCTCGGCGCACACAGGGGCGGCTATGCCCGCTTCTCTTTGGACGCGACCGACTTTTTGAAGGCGGGCGACAACTTGCTCGTCGTGCGGTGCGAAGACAGGCGCTCGCTCTTGCAGCCGCGGGGCAAACAGCGGTACGTCGAGAAAAACGTCTCTTGCTTTTACACGGATACTTCGGGCATATGGAAGAGCGTGTGGGCGGAAGTGGTGGGAGCGAGCTACCTTGCCTCCGTCTCCGCACTGTGCGACTACGGGCACTGTGCGCTCCGCCTCGAATATGAGATCGCCCACTGGCGGCAGGGACTTCGCTTCGGCGTGGAACTCTCCTTCGGAGGGGAACTTGTCTCCTACACCGAAACGCAGCCCTCGGCGCCCTACGGCAGGATCTGCATCGATCTCACCCTTCCCCGCCGCGTGCTTCCCATGAAGCCGTGGTATGCGGGCGGCACACAGTTCTTCGACGTCCGCTACTTCCTTAAAGAGGGGGATGAGGTGCTCGACGAGGTCGGCTCCTACACGGGGCTCGTCTGCTACGGGACGCGGGAGAACGCGATCGAGATCAACTATCTTCCCAATCGCTACTTCCGCATGGTGCTCGCACAGGGGTACTATCCCGCGGGCGGCATGACGGCGACGGAGGAGGAACTTCTGCGCGACTGCATGCTCATAAAGGAGCTGGGCTTCAACGGGGTGCGGATGCATCAGAAGATCGAGGACGAGCGGTTCTACTACTTTTGCGACATGCTCGGGCTGTTCTTCTGGCTGGAAATGCCCGCCGTGTACGACTTCACCGCAGAGAGCGCAAGCGCCCTCACCGAGGAGTGGACGGAGATCGTCCGCCAATACCGCGGGTACCTCGCCTTGATGGCGTATGTGCCCGTCAACGAGAGCTGGGGCGTGTTGCAGACGGCGGAGAACGGACAGATGCAGGCGTTCACTTCTTCCCTCTACTCCCTCACCAAGGCGCTCGATCCCACCCGCTTCGTCATCTCCAACGACGGTTGGGAACACACGAAGAGCGACATCGTCACCCTCCACAACTATGCGCAGACGGGGGAGGAACTCCGCCTCGCCTACGGCGACATGGCGCGCGCCCTCCGCGGCGGATTTTCGGGGGAGACGCACTCGCGGGCTCCCTTCGCGCGGGGATGGGAATACGGCGGCCAGCCCGTGATCGTGAGCGAATACGGCGGGGTCGCCTATGAGAAGGGCACCCCGGAAGGCTGGGGATACGGCACTGCGGCAAGGGACGGGGAGGAACTCCTTTCTCGGCTCAAAGAGCTCACGCAGGCGATCGTCGATACCGAGGCGCAGGGGTACTGCCTCACCCAGTTTACCGATGTCATGCAGGAAAAGAACGGGCTCCTCACCGAGGCGCGGGAGCCGAAGATGCCGATCGAACGGCTGAGAGAGATCAATCAAACCGTGCGGCACAAGCCGTAAGGAGGAAAATATGGAAAAAGGACAGTGGAGCCGTGAGCGGGCGTGGGAATGGTACCATTCCGTACCTTGGATCAGAGGGTTCAACGGATACCCCTCCAACTGCGTCAACCGCATTGCGATGTGGCAGAGCTACAAACACGGCGAAGTGATGGAACAGCTCGAACGGGAGTTCGCGCTTGCGAAGGAGACGGGCTTCAACGCCGTGCGGGCGATCATCCAGTTCGAGTGTTGGTACTACGAGCACGACAGCTTCATGCAAAATCTCGAAGAATATTTGACCCTCGCTTCCAAGTACGGGCTGGGCGTGATGCTCTGCCTCGGCAACGATTGCTCGGTGCCGCGGGAGCTGTTCAAGCCCGCCGTGTTCGGGGAACAGCCCGTCGATTGGGGATACCACGGGGGGATCCGCCGCGGCGCCCATTCCGTCGTGTACAACACGGAGGGATACTACCTTCTCGACGAACCTTCCATCGAGCCGAAATACTACGAAATGGCAGATGAACTTGCGGCGAAGTACTGCAAGGATCCCCGCATTCAGATATGGGACGTGTGGAACGAACCGGGGAACGGAAAGCGGTACGACAAGAGCCTTCATGCCATGGAACGCTTCTTTGAGATCATCCGCTCGCACCAACCCATCCAGCCCCTCACGGCGGATTGTTGGAGCTACACCGCAGATATGGTACCCGCCCGCAACATCGAGAGGCGTGCCATCGAGCTTTCCGATGTGGTCACGTTCCACTACTACGGCTCGCTCCAAAACATGGTGGTGCTCATCAAGAACTTGAAGGAATACGGGCGTCCGCTCATCAACAACGAGTGGCTCAACCGCATTGCGGGCAACCGCGTGGAAGACATCTTCCCGCTCTTCTGGCTCGAACGCATCGGCTCCTACCATTGGGGGCTGATGGCTGGATATTCGCAGACGTACGAGCCGTGGGGATATTACTATGACGAGTGCAAGAAGCCCGGCTCCGAGCTGGACATGACGAAGTGGCAGCACGATCTGTTCCGCTTCAACGGCGAACCCTATTCGGAGAAGGAGCTCGCGATCGTCAAGCGCTTCTGTGCGCTTGCAGACGCATCGGAAGGAGGGAAAAAATGAATAAGTTCATGAAAACGGCATGCGTTGCGGCGGGGATGCTCTTTGCCCTCGGCGGGCTTTCCGCATGCGGGGAAGAGCAGACGCCGCCCGAAGATCAATTTCGTGAGATCGCCACCGTCTCCGATCTCGGGGACTACGAGCGTGTGAATTTGTACGGGCGGACGATGTACTCCGAGTCCATGGGCGGCGAACTCATCGCTTGCAGTGCGGCGGGCTTTGAAGTCCGCATCCGCGGGACGGGGCTGAAAGCCTCGGCGAAGGCGACGCTGCGGGAGGGTGCGGCGTGCCAATTCTCCGTGTTCATCGACGGGGAGAAGGATTCCAACGCCCACGTCGTAACCGTGCCCTCGAACAGTTTCGGCTATTCCGCCGTTACCCTTGCGGAGGGGCTTTCCGAGGGCGAACACACCATCAAGGTGTTGAAGCGGACGGATTCCCTCTACAACACGGCGTACTTCGAAAAGCTCACGGCGGAGGGCGTCTTCCTCCAAGCTCCCGAACGCACCAAGCGCACCATCGAAGTGTTCGGCGATTCCATCACGTGCGGTCTCGGCGTTTTGAGAAAGTACAGGGACGAGAAAGGGGAGTTGAAAGACAGCGGGGATTACAGGGGCGAGACGCAGAACGTGTTCCAATCCTATGCGGGCGTTGCGGCGGCGGATCTGGATATGGACCTCCGCGTATACGGGCGTTCGGGCATTTCGCTCTATTTCACGCGCCAGGGCGAGAAGAATGCCGTCCTTCGCAACCCCGCTGCCGTTGCGGTCGATCTCGACCCCGCCGTCTATCCGTACGACTACAACAGCTTCCGTCCCGATGCGGTCGTCGTCTATCTCGGCACCAACGACTATATCAAACGGAGCGAAAGCGGATTCACGACGGATGGCATGAAGGCGGAGACCACACGCTTTCTCCGCGACGTGATCGGAACATATTACGGGAAGGACATCCCCATCGCCCTCTGTTCGGGCATGATGATGAAGAGCTTGACGGGGCTTGACGACGTCATGCGCGACGTACAGCGCAGCCTCGCCTCCGAATTTCCCAACCTCATCCATGTGGAATTCGAGGATACGATCATGGGGGACGGCGCACATCCCGTCCTCGAAGAGAGCGCGGTCGCGGGGCACCTTCTCGCAGAAAAACTCGGCGCACTGCTTTGAGAAATTTGCCATAGGGAGACACTATGAGACTGAATTGCACAGAGGAGCGCATCCTCATCGATACCTATCCCGAGGCGGAGCGGGAAGACCTCCCCATGTTTGCGGAGAACCGCGTCCATCAGCGCACTTCGGGCGACCCCTATCCCAACAAAGTCGTTCTGGAAGCGCAGCGCGGCGTGCGGGAGAAGCGGGAATACACCCTCATCAAGCTGGAAAACGAATTTCTCGAAATCGGCATTCTCCCCGCGCTCGGCGGGAAGATATGGTACGCACGGGACAGGGTGAACGGCTACGAGTTTTTCTACAAGAACAACGTGATAAAGCCCGCGCTCATCGGGGTGCTCGGCTCGTGGACCTCGGGCGGGCTCGAATTTAACTGGCCTTTCCACCACCGCGCATCCACCTTCATGCCCGTGGACTACTTCATCGAGAGGGGAGAGGGGGAGATCACGGTATGGCTCTCCGAACACGACCCCTTCGACCGCATGAAGGGCATGGTGGGGGTGAGCCTCAAAGCGGGGGAGTGCGCCTTCACCACCAAGGTGAAGCTCGATAACACCACCCCCCTCCGCCGTTCCTTCCTCTGGTGGGAGAACGCGGCTGTTCCCGTAAACAAGAGCTACCGCATCTTTTTCCCCGAGGACGTGAACTACGTCCGCTTCCACTACAAGCGGTCGGTGACGAGCTTCCCCATCGCCGATAACGAGAGGGGCGCCTACAACGGCATCCTCTTCGGCGGGAAGACGGATATCTCCCGCCACGAAAACACCCACCCCGCAACGAGCTATTTCAGTGCGGAGTCCCGCTTCGATTACTTCGGCGGGTACGACGAGGGGAAGAAGGCGGGGGTGGTGCACGTCGCCGATCACCGCATTTCCCCCGGGAAGAAGATGTTCACATGGGGGTACAATCAGCTCTCCAAGACGTGGGAACGCGCCCTCACGGACAGCGACGGACAGTACGCCGAACTCATGGCGGGGTGCTATTCGGACAATCAGCCCGATTTTTGCTGGCTCGAACCGTACGAGTGCCGCACCTTCGAGGAGAGGTGGTTCCCCATCCACGGCTGCGGAACGCCCGCCGTCGCCAACCGCGATCTTGCCCTCTTCCGTGAGGGGAGAAAGCTCTTCGTGCAGAGCGTCCGTCCCGTGGAGAAAGCTCGCTTCACCGTCCGCAAGGGAAAAGAGGAGACGAAAACACTCTCCCTTCCCGCTTATGAGACCGTCCTTCTCACCGAAGATCTGCCCGATGGGGCGGAAGTTGCCCTCTTCGACGGCGCTTCCCTCCTTCTCCGCTACACCTTCGACTGCGCTTACCCGCGGGAAATTCCCGCCCCGCGCGAGGAACTTCCCGATCATACCAAGGAGAAGAATGCGGAGGAGCTGTATCTCGAAGGGGTACATATGGAGCAGTACCGCTCCCCCGAATACCGCGGCGAAACGTGCTTCCGCGAGGCGTTGAAGCGGGACCCCATGCACGCCCCTTCGCACTGTGCCCTCGCCGAACTCGCTCTCAAAAGGAGAGATTGGAGAGAGGCGGAGGAAGAGGCGAAGAAGGCGCTCGCCCGCCTCACGAAATTCAACGCCCGCACGGAGAGCGGAAGGGCATACTACCTTCTCGCCCTCGCCGAGCTGGGACTTGAAAATTTTGAAGAGGCGGACGCCATGTTCGCCCATGCGGCATGGTGTGCGGATACCCGCGCCGCCGCACACTTTCACCTCGGGCTTCTTGCGCTGCGGCGGGGGGATGTTGCGGAGGCATGCGAAAAGCTCGCCCTTGCGGGATGCGGCGCCGTGCAAGATGCGTTCCGCGGATATGCCGCATGGCTGTGCGGAAGGGGAGAGCAAGCGCTCGAAGGGGCGCTCTCCCGCGATCCGCTCGATCTGTATGCCCGAGCCATTCTCTGCACCGTGAAGGGGGAACCCTTCTACGGCTACGTCCGCACGGACGCGGAGGGGGTCGTGCTCGATATCATACAACCCATGCTGGAAGCGGGGATGAAGGGGGAGGCGGCACGCCTTCTCGGCGAGGGGCTTCGCCTCGGAGCGCTCGGCGCTTCCTCCGCCTATGTGTACGAATGGCTCACGGGGGAGAGGACGCCCGCCCTGCATGAGGGCATCGCCTTTCCTTCCCGCTCCGTGGAAGAGCGTGCCCTCCGCGCTGTGCTTCAAAAGAGAAAGGACGGGAACGCCGCCTTCCTCCTCGGCTGCCTTCTGTACGGGAGCTGCCGCTATGAAGAGGGCGAACGCTTCTTCGCCGCCGCGGCGGAAGAGGGGAACGTGCGGGCGATCCGCTGTATGGCGGTGTACGCCTATTCCCGCCTTCACCGCCCCAAGCAAGCGCTCGGCTACCTCGGGCTGGCTCAGAGCCTTTCGGGGGACAAACAGCTCGTCTTCGAACGGGCGTATGTGATGTTCCATGCGGGCGTCGCCCCCCTCGAAGTTGCCCGCTTCCTCGAAGAGGCGGGGCACGACCGCGACGATCTCACCGTGGAACTCGCCCGTGCCTACAACTTGGGCGGCATGGGAGAGCGTGCGCTCGAAGTTCTCCTCGCCCGCCCCTTCGTTGCCTGCGAGGGCGGGGAACACTACATCGCCGATCAGTATTCGTACGCGCACTATCTGCTCGGAAAAACGCTGTATGGGGAGGGAAAATACGGCGAAGCGGCGGAGGAGTTCCGCCTCGCCCGCACCCTTCCCGCCTCCCTCGGCGCGGGATTCTGGAACGAATGCAAGGAAGTGCCCTTCCGCTACTTCGAGGCGATGTGCCTCATCGCCATGGGGAAGCGGGCGGAGGCGGAGCGCATTTTGGAGGACTTCAAGAAGTTCCGCATCGATTACTTCTCGGATATGTATCTTCCCGCGCTGCCCTACTATGTCGGGCGGGCGTACGATCTTCTCGGCGACCGTGCCGCGGGCGAACGCATCGTGCGGGAATGCAAGGAGAAGACGGAGCGAGCCGTCTCCTTCCGCGATACGGGACCGTTCGGAACGACGCCCTTCTTCATCAGCTACATCGAAGAGCCGCGGCGTGCACGGCAAACGGCGCTCTCCTATCCGCTCGCCCTTTACAGTGCGTTTTTGGGGGACAAGGAGGAGGCGGAGCGCAGGATGCGCATTGCCAAACGGGACGGATACGCCCTCTGCATCGAGGATTTCACCCTATGAAGCCGGCGGGGCGAAGGACTTTCCCGCCCGATTTTTACAAATTTGTTGAACTTTTCTGCGGAATATGTTAAAATAACGGCGGAGGCGGAAATGGTCAACATACTCATCGAAGAGGGATATCAATACAACAGCAGGTGCAACCGTCTGCTCGAAGGGATCCTTTCGGTCGCACGGAAAAAGCGCATCGCCGTGAATAAATGTATGCGGGAAGACAAGATCGAGAAGGGTGCGCGCATCGTCATCCTCATCTGCGCTTCCTTGAAGTGGGTCACCGATGCGATCGCCCGCCTCGCCCTCCGCGGCATCCATCCCCTTCTGTTCGGGTTCCAGTCCATCGATACGATGTACCCGTACAGCTGTATCAATCTCACCTATACCAAAACGACGTATCTCCTTGCACGGCACCTTCTCGGGAAGAACAGCGGGAAGATGGCGTTCTTGGGCTACAACAAGGATTCCATGCCCGACCGCCTCAAACTCACGGGTGCGGAGTACGCCGCACAGGAGGCGGGGACGGAGTGCGTTCCCTTCTTCAACAGGGGGGATATCCTTGCATGCATCGAAGAATTTGCGGCGAGAGCGGAGGAGTTCGGCAACATCGTGTGCGGGAACGACGCCGTCGCGATCATCCTTCACAACACGAGGCCCGACCTCTGTGAGGGGCGGGGCGTGTGCAGTTGCAGCGACATGAAGCTGGGCGAATATCTCAACTTCCCGCATGCCACCGCAACGATCGATTACTTCAAGGCGGGCATCCGCCTCTCCGAGCTGTACTTCTTCCTCGAAAAGAGGAGCGAGATCAGCTCCACCTTCATGACCCTCGAAATGGACCTCATCATCGACGGCGTCCGCACGGAGAGCGGCGCCGTGACGGGCGGGTTCATCTACGGCGGGAAGAATGTGGACTTCTACGGCGACGGCGCCATCCGCGAGATCGAACTGCTCGAAAACATGCTCGTGAAGTGCGACGATCTCGATATGAGCATCCTTCACCGCATCACGGACGGTACCCCCTACGAACAGATCGCGGAGATGGAAAATCTTGCCATCAACACCGTGAAGTACCGCATCCACATCATGTTGAAGAACGGCGGCGTGTCCTCCAAGAAAAAACTTCTCCACCTCATCGCGAAGTACGATCTCAAATTTTAAGTATGGAATATTTTGTGGAACGGGGCGGGTATGCGGCGCATTTTTCCGCCCTCGGCGGCTGTGCCCTCACCCTCTCCCACCTTGCAACGGGGGCTTCCCTTCTTCGGTACGAGGGGGAAGAAAAGCGGGCGGCAGACCCCCTTCTCTACGGCGTGCCCGTGCTCTTCCCTCCCAACCGCATCCGCGGCGGGGAGTTTGTTTTTGAGGGAAGGAAGTACAGCTTCCCCGTCAACGAACCTTCTACGGGGTGCCACATCCACGGCGCTCTGTATGCGCTGCCCTTTTCCGCCGAATACACGGCGTGCGGCGTCCGCTTTTGCTTCCGTGCGGAGACGGGGGAGTACCTCGGTTTTCCGCACGCCTTCACCTTCGAACGGGAGTTCTCCCTCGGCGAAGACGGCTTAACGGAAAAGACGACGGTGTGCAACCGCTCTCCCTCGGCAATGCCCCTCATGCTTGCCTACCATACGACCTTCCGCATTCCCTTCCTCCCGAACACCGGGAAGGAGGAGTACCGCGTGCGCTTTGCGGCGGAGCGGGAACAGGTGCGCGGGGCAGACTTTCTTCCCACCGACGAGTGGCGAAGGGACGGGCGGGTGCGGGCGCTGGGACTTGGAGAGCTTCCCGCGGACCGACCCCTCTCCGCACTCATGGAGGGAAGGGGGGAAGTGCGCATCGAACACGGGAGCGGACTTGCCGTCTCGTATGCGGCGGACCCTTCCTTCCGCTACCGCATGCTGTATGCGCGGGAGGGGCTGTTCGTCGCCGAACCGCAGACGTGTGCGATCGACTGTTTCCACCGTTCCCTTCCCCCCGAACGGTTGGGGCTTCTCCGCCTCCCGCAGGGCAGCGCCCGCACCTTCCTCACAAAGATATCCCTGACCCGCTGAAACAGGAGGCAGTTGCCTCCTTTTTTGTTTGGGAACTCCCTCAATCTCACTACGCTACGCTTCGTTACTTCGCCTTCGGCTCGTGCGCCGCTACGCGTCGGGCGCCAGCTCCCCCGACGGGGCGCCGAGAGGGGGGGCGAAGCGCCCCCGTCCGTCATTTCGAGCGGAGCGTAGCGAAGTCGAGAAATCTCTGTATAGAAACCGCTCATCATAATAAGGATGAGATGTTTCGGCACGCTGCGCCGCAAAACCGCGGCGCAGCGGCTCAACATGACGGGCAATTACGGTTCAAAGGTGTCGTTGAGGGGAGAAAAAGGGGCGTTCTGACAAAAGGAGTGGGGGATTACGTTCAAAAAGTACAAAAATAGGCAAAAAATCACACGGATTTTTTGTCTTGACAATTGCTATCCCGTTATATAAAATGGGGATAAGGAGGGAAGGAATGAATGGAACCACAAGGCTGTGGCGCAACATCCTTTTGTGCGCTATGATCCTTTCCGCGCTCTGCTGTGCGCTCGGCGCGTTTTCTCTGCGCGGGAGCGCTTCCGCCGCGGAGACCTATCGCTATCAACTCGACTTCGAAGATCCCTTCGACGGCGCGCTCAAAAGCGGCTGGCGCTTGATCCAGGGCGGAAATTCCTACCCCAAGAACGGAACGAACGCCGTGCGCGATTGGAGATTTTACGGCGACGATCACATCGTGTTCGCCCGCAATACCGTCCTCGATTCGGGGAAATTTTTATACGGCACCGCAAACATCACGAATTATGCCTTCGAAGTGAAGGTCCGTGCCGACGTCGATGAAACGCTCGGCGGCTTTCTTGCCGCCCATCCGGGGCATACGCCGCTCTCCCTCAATACGACGATCCCCTTCTTCGTCACCACGCCTTCGGGATCCGCGTACAATTCCTACACGGGGCGAAGCGTGTGCATCACGAACTACGCCGTCGGCTTCTACGAGAGCGGGGCGGAGAGCAGCGGCTGGGTCGGCTCCGCGGTGCAGCTGAAAGACAAGTTCGGCGAAACCTTCGATTGGCGGGAATGGCACACCGTCCGCATCGAAGCGACGGAAACAATGTGCCGCTTTTGGCTCGACGGCGTGCTCATGTCCGAGGCACAGCAGTCCAAATTCACACGCTGCCCCACGGCAAAGGGGTACTGCGGATTTGCGGCGAACTGTACGGTGGACTTGAAGCCCCTTCACTTCGACGATTTCAGATACTACACACAGAACACGAGCTACACGGGCGGGGAGACGTATACGGAAGGGATATGGTTCCCGCCCGAGCCTTCCCTTTCCGCGCGGAAAGTTACCGTTACGGCGGGGCAGCACGGAAGCGTAAAACTCAACGGGAAGACAGCATCCGATTCGCAGACCTTCCCCGCACACTCCGAAGTGAAAGTTACGGTGCAAGCGGAGGAGGGCTACGTTGTAGACTATGTGAAGCTCGACGGCGTGGAGATGGGCAGGAACGGCTCCTTCACCCTCTCCAACATCACGAAGGATCACACCGTCGAGGCGGGATTCACGGCGAAGAAGAAGGTGGACGTGTACCTCCTTGCGGGGCAGTCGAACGCGGCGGGATACACCCCCGCCAAGGGGCTTTACACCCCGTACAACTACGGAGGAACGATGGATGAAGATCGCCTCGCCGCCTTCGAGAATGGATTTTCCGATGTGATGTACTACGGCGTTTGCCGCACGCCCGCCCCCGAAGGAGCGGGCGTGGTGTGGGATTACGTCAAGCCGGGGCAGGGGACCAATCCGCAGATGATGGGTCCCGAGCTGGGCTTTGCGGAGGCGCTTTCCCCCTACTACGGCGGGGAGAACGGCAAAGCCGCCCTCATCAAGTATGCCTTCGGCTCCACGGGATTCCAATACCAAAGCACCGCCATGACGCGCTCGGCGGGGAACTGGTTCTCCCCCACGGGCGTTGAACGCATCGAGCGGGAAGGACTGGCGGAGAGCGGCGTGCAGAATGGTTTGCTCTATCAAAATTTCCTCAAAACCGTTCAAATGGCGGTCTCTTCCCTCGTCGAAAAGGGGTATGAACCCGTCGTGAAGGGGATGTTCTGGATGCAGGGCTGTGAAGACGCCTCCAAAGATTTTCTCGCACCCATGTACGGGCAGAATCTCACCGATCTCATTCACGACGTCCGCACCGACCTCACCGAGGTGTTTGAAGAAGCGGGCTACCCGCAGGACTGCGCCTCCCTTCCCTTCGTCATCGGGAAGATCGCGGCGAGCCTCGAACTTGCCCCCTACCGCGAGACGGTGCTCGATCAGATGCAGGAAGTCGCGGCGACGGAGGAAAACGTCCGTATCGTCGAATCGTACGATTTCACCCTTCCCGATGCGGAAGACAACAACGACGGCTGGCACTTCCCCGTGAAGGGAAGCCTCGCCATGGGCAACCGCTTTGCCGACGTCCTCGCCCAGATGACGGGCTTGAAGGAGACGGTGACGTACACCGTGAAATTCGATACGGCGGGCGGGAGCGCCGTTCCCGAACAGAAGGTCCCGCAGTGGATGAGTGCGGAGGAGCCGTCCGTCCCCGTGAAGCGGGGGTACCGCCTTGTCGGGTGGTACCTTGCGGGGGAGACTACGCCATGGGCATTCAAACAGAGAAGCGTGCGGCAGGACATCACCTTGCAGGCACACTGGGAATCCTTTGCGGGCTACACGGTGACGGTGGGGACTTCTTCCCACGGCACCGTGGAAGTGGACCTCACAACGGCATACGACAACGAGACCGTCACGGCGACGGCGCTTCCCGAGGAGGGCTACAAGCTCGTCCGCATCTACGTCAACGGGCAGGCGATCGAGGGGAACACCTTCACCGTCACGGGGAACAGCGTCGTCACGGCGCTCTTCGAGCCGATCGTAGCGGGGCAATTCGTCTTGATCGCGGCGCCCTCCGTGCACGGCACCTTCGTCCTCAGCAGGGAGAGAGCGGACAAGGGGGACCTCGTCACCGTATTCCCCAAGCCTTCGGCGGGGTACGTTCTCGAAGGCATCTATGTGAACGGGGTGAAGATCGAGGGCAACTACTTTACCGTGACGGGCAATGCGGAGATCACCGTTCTCTTCGAGCGGGAGAGCGTTTCCCCGGGCGTGATCATCGGCTCCGTCGCGATCGGCTTTGCGGCGGTCTTCCTCGCCGTCGTCCTCATCCTCATGAAGAAGATCCCCTCCAAGGAGGACAGACATGAGTAAAAAAGCAAAACTTGTCATCGTCATCCTCACGGCGGTGTGTGCCGCAGCCCTTCTTGCGGTGGGGCTTGCCATGATCATAACGGGCTCGGCGGGGAACAAACGGGTGCCCCGCATGTACAGCATCGCGTGTACTGCCTCGGTTGGGGCGAGCGTGCAGGCGCCCCCCTTGGCGGCGGCGGGAGAAAAAGTGTCGCTCACCGTTCGGTTGGAAGAGGGGTACGCGCTGCACGCCATCGAGGCGGACGGACAATCGCTCTCCTCCTCCACCTTCATCATGCCCGCACGGGACATCGAAGTCTACGTGGAAGCCTCCAAGGGCAGCTACTATGCGGTGACGGCGGAGGCGTGTGTGGGCGGAAGCATCCTTCCCGCCTCCGAACGGGCACAGGAAGGCTCCGTCGTTGCTGCCGAGATCAGAGCGGACGAGGGGTACCGCCTCCGCAGGGTGTTCGCCAACGGTTCGGAAGTTCCCTTCGCCGAGGAGGAAGACTTCGTGTACCGTGCACGGGCGGCGATGCAGGGCGGACCGCTCGTCTTTTCGGCGGAGTTTGCCGAAAATCCCACCCTCGGCGCCAAGGAGGGCTATGTGCTCGACGCCTCCTATTCACAGGCGAGGGAGGGGACGGCGATCTCCTATTGGCAGACGGAATACAGGGAGGAAGGCATCTTCCTCCGCGTCCTCGTGCGGGACGGGACCGTCGTGCAGAACGGGCGGCTCGAAGCGGAACAGAGGGATCACATCGAGTTCTACCTCTGCCCCGAAAGTTCGCTCCGGACGCTGTACGGGGCGAACGCCCTTCACTGCCTCGTCACGGCAGACGGCACCTTCTTCTTGCGGAAGTGCCTTGCGGACGGAACGCTCGGCGAGAGCGGAAAGGATATCGATTACGGGTACGGAACGACGTTCACGGCGGAGCGCATCCTCTGCACTCTCTCCAAGAACAATTTCGATGGATACGCCGTCGAAGTCTTCCTCGGCTACGGCTTGTTCGGCGGGGTGAAGGGGAATTACGTCTATGCCCCCGCCCTCTACAACTGCATCGGAACGGACGGCGGGAAAACTTCGTACGGCTCCGCATATGCCGCCTCGTGGACGGAGGGGACGATGGGCAGTCTGCTTGCGGGAGGCGTCTCGGAGACGGACCCCTCCACCTACCTTCCCATCGGCGGGAAGACCCGCCCCTCGGCGTATTCCCATGCCGATGTTCTCCTCTTGGGAGACGGGCTGTTCTCATCGCCCCGCTTCGGGACCTTTGAAAAGACTGCGGCGGGGAATGTCCGCCGTGCGGCGTTCGAAGGGCTGCTCTCATCCGATTTTACGGACGAAGCGCTCTCCGCCCTCGGGGAGCTTGCGCCCGCCGCCCTCGTGCTCTCTTTCGGCAGGGCGGACATGGAGGGCGGGGCTTCCGCCTACACCGCGGCAGACCGCGTCGTCCGCACGCTCACAAAGATAAAGGAGGCTGTGCCCGGGGCGAAGCTCGTGTGGTGCGCTCTCCCGCCCGATGCGGAGGGCGACTCCGAACCCGAGGCGTACGAAACCTTCAACAGCATCGTTGCGGTATATGCGGCGGGGGCGGACATCACCGTTGCAGACCCCGTTTCCTCCCTCAAAAAGGAGGGGCTTGCCCCCTATGTGTATGAGGACGGCGCACTCACCGCGGAGGGATGCGACCGCTACATTGCGGAGATCGCAAAGGCGCTCGATCTCACCTATCTTCCCGCCCTTCTAGGGACGGGCGTATCCTCCGCGGGCTGGAAGGCGGAGGGGGACGATCTCTCCGCACACTACGCGGACGGCGGCAAACAGATCGCGTGGGTGAAGGACGGGGCGACGCGGCTCTCCGCGGCGTTCTCCTCCGAGGGAGGGCGCACGGCGTGCTTCGGGCTTGTTTTCACCGACGGAGAAAACAGGCTGTACTTCTTCGTCCGCGAGCAGTACGAGGCGGGCGTGCTCACCGCACGGTCGCTTTGCTATGAACTTCGGGAAGGGGGCGTTCTCACCGCCTCCAAGGAGATCCCGATGAGTAAAAACGGGAACATGGGGTTGGAAATCTCCCTCACGATCGAGAGGACGGGCGGCGGCATTTCCCTCTCTGCGGGGAGCTATCTTGCGTTCAAACTCGATGAAGACGTGTTCGGCGCCGCTTCGGTGAACGCGGGCGTGTTCGCGGAGGACGCCCTCGTCACCGTGCACGATCGTTCGGCGGAGGTGGTATCATGAAGAGATCTTTCAAGGCGTTCGCCTTTTTGGCGGCGTTCTGCATCGGCTTGCAGGCGGCGCCCCTCTTCGCTTCGGCACAGGAGGACGGCATCGTGAGCGTGGAAGACGGCACGGTGTTCGACGCCGCAACGCGGAGCGAGTTCGGCGGCATGGAGAACTACCGTGCGGAAGACGTTGAAGGGTACATCGACAAGGTGCAAACGTATTACACGGGTTGCAGCGATTTCTCCACGGGGTGGGATTGGCTCACCGCCACCTACTATCTCGGCGACATCGAGGCATACCGTGCCACGGGCAATGAGAAATATTACGAACAGGCTTATGACATTGCCGAGGAATACGGCTGGCTCGTCAACGGCGGCACGGACAGCACCTATCTCGACGCGGTCGCCACTTCCCTCGTCTACTGCATGCTGTACGACCTCGCCCCCAACGATTACAAGATCGCAGACGTCCGCCGTGCGCTCGACTACATCTGTTCGTACGGCATGGACGACTATTCGTGGGTGGATGAATTTTACATGGCAGGGCTTGCCCACAGCTACCTTTCCAAGGTGACGGGGGACAAAAAATACAGTGAAGTCGATTTCGCCTCCTATCGCTACTACCGTGAGCGCTTCTTCGATGAGGAGCAGTGGCTCTGGTTCCGCGATTGGACGTTCGTCCCCGAAACGGGGAGCAATTGGGCAAATCTCGACAACGCCGAGAAGGTGCTTTGGAGCAGGGGGAACACGTGGGTGTATGTCACCCTCACCCAGCGCATGTTATACATGGACCAATCCGATCCCGCCTATCCCTTCTACAAAAACGACTTCGTGATGATGAGCAAGGGGCTGATGGACGCCCGCCGTGAAGACGGGATATGGAACGTCAACCTCGGCGACGATACCCACAAGGCGGGCAAGGAAATGACGGGAACGGGGGGCTTTTTGTACGGGCTTTGCACGGGCATAGAGCTGGGCATCCTCGAACCCGAGATCTACGTCCCCGTCGTGCAGAAGGCATACGATACCATCACGGGCGTGTGCATCCGTGCGGACGGACGGGTGGGATACTGCCAGCCCCCCGCAGGCTCCCCTTCCTCGTATACGACGGAGGAGGAACTCAAAGACAACACGGTGAGCTACGGCGTCGGGCTTACGCTCATGGGGCTTTCCCGCTTCATGCGGCTGTGCAAAGACTACAAGGCGCCCGTTCTCGATCCCCCGAATGAGGACATGGATGTCTCCGCCAACCGCTTCGGCGTGCTCGACGGCGATTGGTACCGCGGCGTGATGTTCCCTTCCACCGACGCGACCGAGTACACCGCCATGCCCAACAACGGGGTGGAGAACGCCGTCAACGGGAGCTGGCAATCCAAGGAGGAGGGGGAGAGCTTCCGCGGCGGCGGGCTCAACCGAGGGGGAGGGGTCACCCTCACGGTGGATTTTGCCGAACCGCCCGTGCTCGACCGCATCGTGATGATCCTCCATGCGAGCTATTCCTATCGCTATAAGATCGAAATTTACGATGGCTCCGCATGGCACACCGTGCGCGATACGACGGAGAAGGAAGCCCCCAAAGTGTATCTCGACGAGATATCCTTCTCGCCGCTTCGCTGTGAACGGGTGAAGCTCACGGCGGGGAACTATTGGAACACTTCCACCTATCAATATCTCTGGATCAGAGAGATGCTCTTCTATGAAGCGAAGGAGGGCGTATGAAACAGCATAGAACATTGTGCATTCTGCTCGCCGCGGGCTGTGCGGTCTGCCTTGCGGGCGGCATGCTCTTCGCAACCGCCGCAACAACCCCCACGGCAGTCGAGGGAGGCGGCACGTACACCGTGCGCTTCGACGCCGTGCGGGAGGACGTCTTCCTTCCCTCCGCCGCATATGCGGAGGGGGAGACGGTCGAACTTCCCGCGTGCGGGAGCAAGCAGTTCGGCGGACGGGATTGCGAATTTCTGTATTGGGCAGACGCCGCCACGGGGGAAAAGGTCGCCGAACCGTTTGAAATGCCGGGGCGCGACGTCTCCCTCTATGCGGTCTACGGCAACGGCATGTTGAGCGGCGAGAGCGACTACACGCTCACCGAGCGGGGATACGTTCCCGTGAAGACGCTCTCCGAGGGCGGGCTTGCCGATTGCACGCTCTCCGCAAATTCCGTCTATTCGGTGGAGATGGTCCTTCCCGCCGACCCCGCCTCCTACACGGGGGACTGCGGTCCCACCTTTGCGGCGGAGAACTACGACGGCGCCTTCTCCAACTATCTGCAACTCTTCGTGGCGAACGCCAACTCCGCCTCCGCGGGGAGTTTGCAGCTCTACCTCATCACGAGCAGTACGGTGAGGATCAAACAGGTTCCCCTCTCCTCCCTTTGGGGAACGGAGTACTACGATATCTTCACCTCGTGGATGGAGAAGGGCGGGGAGAGGACGCTCTCGTTTGCCGTCCGCCCCGATGCCGCCGCGAAAACATGGACGGTGTGGATCGAGGGCGAGGAAGTCTTGTCCGTCGCCGTCAAGGAACACGCCGCGCTCACGGAGAGCTTTCTCTCCCATTCCGCGGTCGGCTTCCGTTCAAAGACGCGCTCGGTCCGCTTCTTCGCCCCCCGCGTCACCTCTGCCGAAGCGTGCACCGTCACCCTCGACGCCAACGGGGGCACCTTTGAAGGGGACGCCGCGGAGAAGAAGGTCGGCGTAAACGAGACGCCCTTTCCCACACCTTCGAGGGCGGGATATACCTTCCGCGGCTGGTTCACCCTCTCCGCAAGCGGGGAAGAAGTGTATCACACCGCGGCGGCTTCCCCCTTCGCCGTCCTCTATGCGAAGTGGACGCATGCCGAGGAGGAAATCTACACCATCGAAATCGCAACGGGCATCGAGGGCTACACGGTGCAAATTCCCTACTATCAAGTCGGGAGCAAGGTCCGCATTCCGAGGCTGCACTACGAGGGGATGACCTTCGGAAGGGAGCTGTACTACGACGAAGACCGCACGAAGCCCGTCGATTTCTCGGATTTTCAACTTTCCCTTGCAACGGAGAGCGGGGGGAAGATCACCCTCTACGTTTCCGCCTCGGACGGAGGGGACGAAGAGGGCGGGGAACGCAATCCCTACCTTCTTTCGAGCCGTGCCGACTTCGAGAAGTTTGCCTCCGATGTCAACAACGGGGAGACGTTTGCGGGCAAGTTCTTCAAACTGACGCAGAACATCGACTTGCAGAATATGAAATGGACGCCCATCGGCGGGAATTTCCTCGGCACGCTGGACGGCGGGAACTTTGAAATTTCCAATATCAAAGCGGACGGGCAGGACAGCGTCGGGCTGTTTTCCAGGCTCTTGGGCGGCACCTTCCTCAACCTCAAACTGCACGTCAACATCACGGCGAGCGGCTCCAATGCGGGCGGGCTGGCAGGCTCGGTGAGCGGGGGGACGGTGACCGTTCGCTCCGTCGAAGTGCGGGGGAGCGTTGCCGCAAACTCCCGTTCGGGCGGGCTGATCGGCTGGACGGGGAACGACGTCAACTTGCATGTCGACGGCTGCATCAACCGTGCCGACGTCACCGTCGCAAGCAGCGGACAGATGGCGGGCGGCATCATCGGCTCCAAGGACGGCACCACCGTGCTTGTGGAAAATTGCAAGAACTACGGGACGGTAACAGGCGGTAAGGCATACGTGGGCGGGATCGTCGGCATTCTCCGCGTCGGCACGGGCACCGCGGTGAAAAATTGCTACAACTTCGGGAACATCGTCGCGAGCGAAGGAGCGCAGTATGTGGGCGGGGTCGTCGGACTCAACCGCGCCCGCGTGGAGAATTGCTACATGCTTCAAACCGCCACGATCACGTGCGGAACGACGGTCACCGCCGCGAAGGATATTCCTTTGAAGATCGGAAATGCGAAAACGTGCGGGTACCTCGTTTCACACGAAGACAGCGGTTCGCCCGTTGTCGTCGGCGGCGGACGGTGCAACGCCGAAGGCACCCCCGTATAACCCCCCGCCGTATAACCCACCCTTGTTCCCGCACCCCTTCCCCCGTTTGTTGGGAATGAGGGGGGCGGGGGCGAAGTGAGGAAAGAGGGAGCGCTCATCCTTGCCCCCTCCCGAGGAGGGGGGAGGGGAAAATGCGGGCGGCGGCAATAAAAAGCGCCCCGCGGCGAACGCCGCGGGGCGCTGTAATTTTTTTGTCAGTTCATGGTTACTGTGCCATCTTTGGCTACTTTCCCGTTCGTGCAGGTGACGGTGTAGGCGTCGGTACCGGAATCCCAACCGGTTCCCTTTTCAATCGCTTGCCACGCCGCAACCGTCCCCTTGAATTGAATATCCGTTAGCTCGCTACAATATCGGAACGCCCACTCTCCGATCGAGGTAACGCTGTCGGGAATGATAATGTTCGTCAGACTATCACAATCGCCGAACGCGCCCTCTCCAATCGAGGTAACGCCGTCGGGAATGGTAATTTGCGTCAGATTGCTACAATATTGGAACGCAGAATCTCCAATTGAGGTAACGCTGTCGGGAATTGTAATGTTCGTCAGGCTATAACAACCGTAGAACGCGCCCTCTCCAATGGAGGTAACGCCGTCGGGAATAATAATGGTCGTCAGGTTGCTACAACCGCTGAACGCACTATCTGCTACCGTCTTTGTTCCGTTTCGGACGGTATACGCGCCCGAAATCGTATCTTTTGCTTGGATGAGATGATTTCCGATATAGAGCGCCTCGCCGTTTTCCCAATGGCTCGCGTCGTTATAATAGACCGTCCCATAGAACGCAGAATATCCGATCGAGGTAACGCTGTCGGGAATTGTAATGTTCGTCAGGCTACTACAACCGGAGAACGCCTGCATTCCGATCGAGGTAACGCCGTTCCCGATCGTTACGCTTGCCAAGTTGCTACAACCGCGGAACGCTCGCTCTCCGATTGAGGTAACGCCGTTCCCGATCGTTACGCTTGCCAAGTTTCTACAATTTTGGAACGCCTGCTCTCCGATTGAGGTAACGCCGTTCCCGATCGTTACGCTTGCCAAGTTTCTACAATTTTGGAACACATAATCTCCGAGCGAGGTAACGCTATTTGGAATGGTAATGTTCGTCAGCCCTTCACAACCAGAGAACGCGTCATTCCCAATTGAGGTAACGCTGTTCCCAATCGTTACGCTTGTCAGCCTGTTACAACGGTAGAACGCGTCATCTCCAATTGAGGTAACGCTGTCGGGAACGGTAATGTTCGTCAGGCTGCTACAACCGAAGAACGCGCTATTCCCAATTGAGGTAATGCTGTTGGGAATGGTAATGTTCGTCAGCTTGCTACAACCGTAGAACGCCTCATCCTCAATTGAGGTAACGCTGTTTCCGATCGTTACGCTTGTCAGCCCAAGACAATCGCGGAACGCTTGCTTACCAATTGAGATAACATTGCCCCCAATCGTTACGCTTGCCAGGTTGCTACAAGAGCGGAACGCAGAATCTCCAATTGAGGTAACGCCGTCGGGAATGGTAATATTCGTGAGGTTGCCACAATCGTAGAACGCATAACTTCCAATTGAGGTAACGCTGTCCGGGATGGTAATTTGCGTTAGATTGCTACAATTTTGGAACGCAGAATCTCCAATTGAGGTAACGCTGTCGGGAATGGTAACCTCGCTCTTGGCGTGTGGGACGCGTACAATTTCCGTTTTTGTTTTGTTATACAAGACCCCGTCTTGGCTACTGTAATTCGGATTTCCTTCGTCTACCGTAATGTTTTCAAGCCTGATACAAGGGAAGAACGCATAATCCCCGATTGAGGTGACGCTGTCGGGAATGGTAATTTGCGTCAGACTGCCGCAATAGAAGAACGCATAATCCGCTACCGTCTTTGTTCCGTTTCGGATGGTATACGCGCCTGAAATCGTATCTTTTGCTTCGATGAGATGATTTCCGATATAGAGCGCCTCGCCGTTTTCCCAACGGCTCGCATCGTTATAATAAGCCGTCCCATTGAACGCATAATGTCCGATCGAGGTAACGCTGTCGGGAATGGTAATGTTCGTCAGTTTGCTACAACCATAGAATGCCTGCTCTCCGATCGAGGTAACGCCGTTGGGAATGGTAATGTTTGTCAGGTTTCCACAATCGTAGAACGCGCTATTCCCAATGGAGGTAACGCTGTTGGAAATGGTAATGTTTGTCATTCTGAAACAACCGTTGAACGTATAATTCCCGATAGAGGTAACGCTGTTCGGAATGGTAATGTCCGTCAGTCCGAAACAACCGTTGAACGTACAATTCCCAATCGAGGTAACGCTGTCGGGAATGGTAATGCTTGCCAGGGTGTAGCAACCGTCGAACGCATGGTCTGCTATCGTCTTTGTTCCGTTTCGGACGGTATACGCGTCCGACCGATATGTCCGGTTCCGGATGAGATGAATTCCGATGTAGAGCGCCTCGCCGTTTTCCCAACGGCTCGCATCGTTATAATAAGCCGTCTGGAAGAACGCACTCCCTCCAATTGAGGTGACGCTGTCGGGAATAGTAATACTTGTCAGCCTATAACAATTTTGGTACGCCTGCTCTCCGATCGAGATAACGCTGTCGGGAATGATAACGCTCGTCAGGCTACTACAATAGTAGAACGCCTGATACCCGATTGCCGTCACCGCCTTGCCCTCGTAATAGGCGGGAATAACGAGCTCGGTCGTATCCGTCGCCTCGCCGATGCCCGTTACCGTATAGGTGTCCGTGTCTTCGTCGAGTTCGTACGCAAGTCCTTTCGTATAGACCATGCTGTACCCGCACGTCTCGCAAGCGTTTTCGGAATTGTAACTGTGGCTGCCGACGGAAAATTTTTCGCCGCAGACAGTGCAGACCTTCCAATGCCCGCTCTCGTCCGCGCGGAACAGTTGGGCGACGTGCGTGTGTCCGTCCGCACCCTTTTCCGCTTCGGGGTCTCCTTCGCCGCAGGCGGCAAGCCCCAACGAGAGGCAGAGCGCGCTCACAACCGCAAACCCGATGAGCCAAAAGTTCTTTTTCATATTCTGTTCTCCTTTTTTTGCGGGTAAAAAATAAGGACGCCTCAATTCGAGGCGCCCGCTTCGAGTATCCCCGAATTGTTGCGACACAATATCCTGATAACGAAATAGGAAATAAGGATACACCGATGCCCGTTGTATCTTTTCGTTATCAGATATTCTATTGTGTCGCAATTCCATTTTACTACAACACAGCAGAATTTGCAAGCGCTTCGCCCGAAAATAATTTTACTTTTGCGGTGAATTGCGCTATAATAGGAAACACATGAGGTAAGCTATGGCAAAGAAGTATTACATCACGACGCCCATCTACTATCCGAGCGGCAACTGGCACATCGGTCATTGCTACACGACGGTCATCTGCGACGCGCTCGCCCGCTTTCATAAGCTCCTCGGCGAGGACGTGTTTTTCCTCACGGGCACCGACGAGCACGGGCAGAAGGTGGAGAAGGAAGCCGCAAAGCGCGGCATCACCCCCCGCGAATTTATCGACCCGCTCGTCGCCGAGCTCAAAGACATGTGGCGGCTTCTCGATATCGGGTACAACCGCTTTATCCGCACGACGGACGAGGACCACGTGCGGGCGGTGCAGTATATCTATCAAAAACTCTACGAGAGCGGCGATATCTACAAGGCGGAGTACAGCGGCTACTATTGCACGCCGTGCGAATCGTTTTGGACGGAGACACAGCTTGTAAACGGCAAGTGTCCCGACTGCGGCAGAGAGGTCTCCCTCCAAAAGGAGGAGAGCTACTTCTTCCGCCTCTCCAAGTACGCGCCCGCGCTCCTCAAACACTACGAAAAGCATCCCGAATTTTTACAGCCGAAGTCCCGCGTCAACGAGATGGTGAACAACTTCTTGAAGGCGGGGCTCAACGACTTTTCGGTCTCCCGCACGACGGTGAAGTGGGGCGTGCCCCTTCCCTTCGACCCCAAGCATACGGCGTATGTTTGGATCGACGCGCTCTCCAACTACATCACCGCGCTCGGGTACGGCTCGGCAAACGACAGCCTCTATCAAAAGTATTGGGAAGCCGATCTGCACATGGTGGGGAAGGAGATCGTGCGCTTCCACGCCATCATCTGGCCCGCCCTTTTGATGGCGCTGGGCGAGCCGCTCCCCAAGCAAATTTACGGGCACGGGTGGCTCCTCATCGGCGGGGAGAAGCTCTCCAAATCCAAGGAGAACGCCCGCCCCGAGCTCACCGATCCCTACGAACTCGTAAAGCGTTACGGCGCGGACGCCGTGCGGTACTATCTTCTGCGCGAAATTCCCTTCGGCTCGGACGGCGAATACACGACGGAGCGGTTTTTGCTCCGCGTCAACGCCGACCTTGCGAACGATCTCGGCAACCTCGTCTCGCGCACGCAGGCGATGATCTTGCAGAACTTCGGCGCGGTCCCGCCGCGCGGAACGCCCGCGGCGCAGGACGGGGAGCTCATCGCGCTCGCGGAGGAGACGTTCGGCAAAGTGAAGGCGGCGATGGACGCGCTCAACGCGCCCGATGCGCTCGCCGCGATCTTCGCGCTCGTCTCCCGCGCCAATAAATACATCGACGAGACGACGCCGTGGATCCTCGCCAAGGATCCCGAAAAGAGGGCGCGGCTGGGGACGGTCTTATATCACCTTGCCGAGGTGTGCCGCATCTGCGCCGTTCTTCTGAAACCGTTTTTGACCGTCGCGCCCGCGCGCATCTTGAAGAGCTTTTCGTGCGACGAAAACGCGGGCTTCGGCGCGCTCGCGTTCGGCGGGCTGAAAGAGGGCGCCGAAGTAATAAAACTGCCGCCCCTGTTCCCCCGTATCGACCTCAAAAAGGAGCTCGCGGAAGTGGAGAAACTGGTGAAAGAGCAGAAAAAACCGCAAAACGCCGTGAAGAGCGAGGCAAAGGAGCCCGCAAAGAAGCCAGAAATTTCCATCGACGACTTCGGAAAGACGGAGCTGAAAGTGGGCGAAGTCATCGCGTGCGAGCGGGTCCCCAAGGCGAAAAAACTGTTGCACGAGACGGTGAAAATAGGGGAGGAAGTGCGCTCCGTCGTCTCCGGCATCGCGGAATATTATACGCCCGAAGAGATGGTGGGCAAAAAGGTCGTCGTCGTGACCAACTTGAAGCCCGTAAAGCTGTGCGGCGTGCTCTCCGAGGGCATGCTCCTCTGCGCCGAGGACGGGAAGGGCGGGCTCTGCCTCGTCTCCCCCGAGCGGGATATTTCGAGCGGCGGCGAAGTGCGATGACGGACGTCCATGCCCATTTTGCGGAGGAGGGGTACGAATTTCCCGCCGAATGGGAGAAGATCGGGGCGGCGGGCGTGAAGGCGGTGATCCTCGCCGCGGATACGCTCCAACACGCCGCGTGGCATGCGGCGTTTGCGGCGGCGCACGGCGGCGCGTACTTTACCGTCGGCGTCCATCCCGAATTTGCGGGAATGCCCTTCGCCGAAGAGGACTTTTGCGCCCTCGCCCTGCATGAAAAATGCGTCGCGGTGGGGGAGATCGGGCTGGACTATCACTACGGCGCGGAGAACAGGGCGGCGCAGCTCGCCCTCTTTGAAAGGCAGCTCGCGCTTGCGGAGAAGCTCGCGCTTCCCGTGCAGATCCATTCCCGCGACGCCTGCGCCGATACGCTCGCCGTGCTTCGGGAGCACGGGGGCGCGCTCGGGCGCGGCTTTCTCATGCACTGCTATTCGTACGGGCGGGAGAACCTCGGGGCGTTTGCGGAGCTCGGCGGCAGTTTCTCGTTCGGCGGGGTCGTCTGTTTCAAGAACGCCCGCCGCGCCGCGGAAGCGGCGGCTGTCTGCCCCGCGGACAGGCTTCTCACCGAGACGGACAGCCCCTATCTTTCCCCCTTCCGCGGGGAGAAGAACACGCCCGCGAACATTCCCGCCGTCTGCCGCCGCCTTGCGGAGATCCGCGGGAGCTCCTTTGAGGAAATTTGCGCGTTGACGGACAAAAACGCCCGCGCGCTGTTCAAATTGTCATGAAAGATACGTATACTTATCAGATCGGGGACAATCTCTATATCAATCTCACCAACCGTTGCACCAACCGTTGCACGTTCTGCGTGCGGGAGAAGGAGACCTACGAGGGCTACTCCCTTTGGCTGAAAGGCGGCGAGCCTTCTTCGGAGCAGGTGAAGGAGCAGATCGGCGACGCCGCGCGCTTCCGCGAGGTCGTCTTTTGCGGCTACGGGGAGCCGACGTGCCGCCTCGAAACGATGCTGGATATCTGCCGCTTCGTCCATGCGCAGGGCGGGAAGACGCGGCTCAACACCAACGGGCACGGTTCGGCGATCAACGGCAGGGACATCGCGCCCGCGCTGTGCGGGCTCGTGGACGGCGTGAACGTCTCGCTCAACGCCGCCTCCGCCCAAAATTACGGCGCGCTGTGCCGCCCGCGCATCCCCAATGCCTATGAGGAGACGCTCTCCTTCGCGCGCGCCTGCAAGCGGGCGGGGCTGAACGCGTGGTTTTCCGTCGTGGATTGCATCGGGCGGGAAGAGGTGGAAAAGTGCAGGAAGATCGCACAGCAGACGGGCATTCCGCTCCGCGTCCGCCCGATGATCGATTAAAAGCCGAAGCGGGGCTTCGGCTTTTCTTTTCTTCGGTAGGGAGGGCTGTCCCCTCCGAAGCAGTATGGACGGCGCGCCGCGCCGCTTTGCGAGGAAATTGATGGAAAACGCATTCCGTTTCAAAAAGAAGTTCGGGCAGAACTTTCTCACGGACGCCAACCTCTTGGACGCCATCGTCCGCGACGCGGGCGTGGAGCCCGATACCACCGTACTTGAAATCGGCGCGGGCGCGGGCGCGCTCACGCGCGCGCTCGCGAAGACCGCAAAACGGGTCGTCGCGTACGAAATAGACCCCGATTTGAAGCCCGTTTTGGCGCAAACGCTGTCGGGCTCGGAGAACGTCGAGGTCGTGTTCCGCGATTTCATGCGCGAGGACCTGCCGAGGCTCGAAGGGGAGCTCGGGCAATACCGCGTTGTCGCCAATCTTCCCTACTACATCACGACGCCCCTTCTCATGAAGTTCGTCGAGGAGGCGGAAAGCTGTCTCGGATTTTGTGTGATGGTGCAGGAGGAGGTCGCCGAACGCTTCTGCGCGCAGGCGGGGTCGCCCGCGTACGGCGCGGTCTCTGCGGCGATCGCGCGCAGGGGGACGTGCAGGATGGTGAGAAAGGTCCCCCGCACGATGTTCACCCCCCGCCCCAACGTCGATTCCGCCGTCGTGCGCGCCGACTTCGGGGAGCAGTTCCCCGTGGCGAGCGTGCAGGCGTACCGCGAGACGGTGCGCGCGGCGTTCGCCTCGCGGCGAAAGACGCTCGAAAACAACTTGATGCAGACCTTCCGCCTTTCGCGGACGCAGGCGCGCGAGGCGCTCTCGGCGGCGGGCGTCCCCGAGGGCGTCCGCGGAGAGACGCTTTCTCCAAAGCAGCTGGGAACGCTCTCGGACGTTCTCGTATCCCAGCGCATCCTCAAATAAAAAAGCTCCCTTCGCACAAGGGAGCTTTCATTTATGCGAGGGGAACGAAGATGCGTTCTCCGCGGCGCGGGACGGCGATCGCGGAAAATCCTATTCTTTTGAGCGCGGAGACCACTTTCTCCCGCCCTTCGCACAGCCGCGAGACGTGGTGCGCGTCGGAAGCGAAGGAGACGAGCCGCCCGCCCAACGCGTAGTAGAGGGAGAGAATTTCCTCGTCGGGCAAAAATCCTTCCCCCGCGCCGCCGCGCGCCGTGTTGACTTCGAGGATCTTGTCTTTCGCGACGATCGTGCGGAGGATATCTTCGAGCTCGGGGAACTCTTCGGCGCGCATTTTTCTGTCCTCATAGGGCGCGTTGCGGCAGCAATAGCCGAGGTGTCCCACGATATCGTAGGGATAGGGCGCTTCGAGGGAGAGCCGCACGCGGCGGAGATAGTCCCCATAGGCGCGTTTTTTGTCCTTTCCCGCAAAATATTCGTGCGCCCAGCAGTCGCAGTCGCCCACGGTGTGGACGCTGTTGATCGTGAAGTCGGGCGAATAGCGCGCGATCGTCTCCCCGTGCGCGTCGAACACGGCTTCGTGCGGGAAATAGCCGAGCTCCGCGCCGACGAGCAGGGCGGGATATTCCGCCTGCATGCGGCGGGCGGCGGGGAAGTACGCCTCCCCGTCCGTCGTTTGGACGATGGCTTTCCCGTCGATCATTACGGGCTGGACGAGGTATTCGCGGTCGAAATGCTCGGTGATGCCGAGATAGCGCATGCCCCGCGCGCGGGCGGCGGAGACCATCTCTTCGAGCGTCGACCTTCCGTCGGAGGAAAACGTCGTGTGTACATGCAGATCCGTCATGCCGCCATTATAGCACGCCCGCCGCGGGACTGCAAGCGTTTGAAGGCGACAGATGTCCGCCCGCCGCTTCCCGCACGGGCGCGGAACCGTTCACAATACGCGGCGGGCTTCGAGAAAGTATCCGCGGCGCGTTGCGGAGATCTGTTCCGCCTTCGCATAGTCGGAAGCGGTGTGCAGGATATAGTTTTCGCCGAGGTACAGCGCAACGTGTCCCACGCGCTCCAAACCCGTTTTATTTTGCCGCGCGGCGTTCGTGAAGAACAGGAGATCTCCGCGCCGCAGGTCGGACCACTCCACGTGTTCGCCCTGTTTGATCTGGGTGCGCGTCGTAACGTCCAGAAGAACGCCCGCGCCGCGGTAAAAGATGTATTGCATGAGGGAAGAACAGTCGAACCGCTCCGCCGAAAAGCCGCGCAAAAGCGTGCCCGTCCCGTCGTGCAGGCGGGTCGCGCCATAGACGTAGGGGACGCCGAGTAAGCGCAGCCCCTCGCGCACGACGCGCTCCGTCCGCTCGTCGCCCGCATCCAGCGCGGCGACCGAGGCGTACTTTTCGTTTGCGCTCACATACGCCGTTTCGCCGCGGTAGCATGTCCTGTACCAGTTTCCCTCCCTGCCGTCCAAGTGCAGAAGAACGCCCTTTTGCACGGCGCCCAGCACGGCGCAGGATACGCCCGCGCCCGCACGGACGTTCAAGCCGTCCGTCTCGGTGAGAATATATTCCGCGCGGGTCGGCGCGGACGTTTCGGGCTCCGAAGGCGCGGGGAGCTGCGAGACCGCGGGGAACAGTTCCTCTGCCGCGCGCCCGCCGTCCGCCGCGTCGCGAAGAAGCGCGCTTCCCTCCCCGCCGCACGCGGCGAGCGGAAGGGCAAAGAGCAGGGCGGCGACCCCGAGCAAGGCAAATTTTTTCATGTGTCGTTTCCTCCTTTTCGCGGATAGACGAGTATAACACACGCAAAAGCGGAAATCAAGGGTTTTATGACGGTGGGTTTTTGGAAAAATCCCCGCTTTTTTCCGCTTGCCCGATTGCGAACTTGCGAAAATCGTGTATAATAGGGGGAAGGAGGAAGCTATGATTTTCGAGAGTTTCGACAAAAAGAAGATTTTCGTTCACGAATGGTTGGAAGCGGAGAGCCCCAAGGGCGTCGTGCAGATCGTGCACGGCATGACGGAGCACGCGGGCAGATACGAAGCGTTCGCGCGCTTTCTCAACGGGCACGGGTACGTTGTCGTCGCGGACGATCACCGCGGGCACGGCAAGACGGACGGGGACACGCTCGGCTATTCTGCGGGGAACATGTTCGCGGACACCGTGCGCGACGAGGCGGAGATCGCAAAATACTACCGCGCCAAATTTCCCGCGAGCAAATATTTCATCTTCGGGTTTTCGTACGGTTCCTTCCTCACGCAGAGTTTCATCTCGAAGCATGCCGACCTCGCGGACGCCGCGGTCATCGGCGGGAGCAACCACAAAAAGGATTTCGAGGTGTACCTCGGCTCCGTCGTGTCCCGGTTGAAGGGGGAGAAGAAGCCCGCGAAGCTCATCGAAAAGCTCTCGTTCGGGGCGTATTCCAAGCAGTTCGAGGACGGGCAGTGGCTCTCCGCCGACGCCGCGAACAACGAGGTTTACGCCGCCGATCCGCTGTGCGGGTTCACCTGCTCCAACCGCTTTTACCGCGACTTTTTCAAGGGGCTCAAATCGCTGTACACGAAAAAATACATTGCGGGGCTCAAAAAGGACATGCCGCTTTTCCTCGTCTCGGGCGCGGAGGACCCCGTCGGCGAAAAGGGGAAGGGCGTAAAGCGGCTCTACCGCTTCTATACCGAGAAGGCGGGCATGCAGAACGTAAAGCTCGTCCTCTTTGAAAATTCCCGCCACGAGTTCCTCAACGAGAGGGACGGCAGGGAAGAGAAATGGAACGCCGTGCTCCGCTTCTTCGAGGAAAATTCGTAAGCCTCCGCGCCGCCGCCCGAATGGGCGGCGGCGCGCTTTTTGGCGTCGTATCGCAAAAAGAGGCCCGCCCGCGCAAGATCGCGCGGGCGGGCCTTCAAGAAAACGACGGGGAATTTTTATGCCGCATATCGAGCGTTCGCGCTCGATGACAAATAAAAAAGCAGCCGCCGATCAGTAAGAAGGCTATTGGGTGCGAAATCTTCAAATAGCGATTACCTTATCGACGGCTACACCTATATTCAACTGTCAGTTGAGCGCCTTGGGGTCCACGTTGAACGTGTACTGGTTGGCGGGTCTGTCCTCCGGGAAGAGCGTCGCGCCCGAGACGACGGGCAGGTGCAGGGGACTGATGAGCGCGTCCGCCGTGAGGTTGGCGACCGAGGCGCGCAGATAGGGGAACATCGTCTCCGTCGCATTGACGGCGAAGATGCGCCTGTCCTCGTCCGTGTTCATATCCTCCACCTCGAACACGCCCACGAAGCGGGCGAGGAGGTTGAACGGCTTGGGCTCCGTCTCCGTGCCCTCGATCTTGCAGGTCAAGACGATGATGTTGATCTTGGGATTTTCGTTCGCCCGCCTTATTTCGCGGGAGAAGAGGGGCTTGATCTCGAACTTCGTATCGGGCGCCGCTTTGATGGGATTCACCTTAAAGGAGAGCTCGTCCGCCGTGATGGCGCGCATCGTGTACCTTATCATAAAATTACCTCTTTTTGTTCTTTTGTAACATTGTAACACGGCAGAAAAAAAATGTCAAACGCAGACCCGTGAAAATATTGGGAAAATCGGCGCGGCGCGCAATTTTTTCCGCGAAAAAAGTTGCTTTTTTCAGAATGAGAACTTATAATATACCACGCGCGGATACGTGCGGACGATCATGAAAGATCTTACGAAAGGGAATCCCTTCAAACTTATCCTGCTCTTTGCGCTGCCTGTGTTCGCGGGCTGCGTCTTCCAGCAACTCTACAACATGACGGACACGTTCATCGTCGGTCATACCGTGGGGGCGGACGCGCTCACGGGCGTCGGCTCCACGGGCGCCATCACCTTCCTCGTGCTCGGCTTCGTCAACGGTATAACGACGGGCTTCGGCGTGAAGATCGCCCAACGCTACGGCGCGGGGGACTACGAGGGAATGCGCCACGCCATCGGGCTCTCGCTTCTGCTCGGCGGCGCGCTCACCGTCGTGCTTACCGCGGTCGCCGTCCCCTGCACGGGGCCATTGCTCCGCCTCATGGAGACGCCCGAACAGTACTTCCCCTATGCGGAAAGCTACCTTCTCGTCATCTTTTCGGGCATCGCTTCGTCCATGCTCTACAACCTCGGGGCGAACATTCTGCGCGCCGTGGGGGACAGCAAGACGCCGCTCTTCTTCCTCGTCGCCGCCGCCTGCCTCAACGTCGGGCTGGACTTTGCCTTCATCCTCGGCTGTAAACTGCACTATCACGGCGCGGCGCTCGCGACCGTCGTGAGCCAACTGCTCTCGGGCGTCGCGTGCTTCGTCTATATGTTCAAACGCTACCGCGAATTGCGCATTTCGCGCGCTTCCTTCCGGTGGGATCTCCGCCTTGCGTGGGGGCTCCTCGCGGTGGGGCTCCCCATGGCGCTCCAATTTTCCATCACGGCGATCGGCTCCATCTTCCAGCAGACGGCGCTCAACGGGCTGAACAGCGTCTACCCGGGCGCCGTTACGGCGTATGTTGCGTCGAGCAAGATAGACTCCTTTGCGACGCAGACTTTCGTCGCAATCGGCGCGGCGATGGCGACCTATGTGGGGCAGAATACGGGCGCGGGCGATTTCGCGCGGGTGAAGCGCGGGATCGTGGCGGGCATGGTCTACGCCGCCCTCTCCGCGGCGATCGGATTTGCGTTCTGCTACGGGCTGTGTTATCCCCTCATGCGGCTCTTTTTGAAGACGGAGACGAGCGAGACGTTGCAGCTCTATTATAACGAAATTTTCGGCTACGGGCGGGAGTTTCTCCTCGTCCAAAGCGGTTGTTATCTCCTGCTCGGGGTCATCTATGTGTTCCGCAACGCCCTGCAAGGCATGGGCAAGAGCGGGGTGGCGATGTTCGCGGGCGTTACGGAGCTCGCGGGACGCGCGCTCACCGCGTTCGTGCTCGTGCGCATCTGGGGATTTACGGGATTTTGCTTCTCCAATGCGGTCGCATGGCTGTTTGCGGACATCTTTCTTTTGGCGACGTACTTCTTCGTCGCGCACCGCAGGAAGAAGCGTTCGGACGGAAAGCCCCGCAACACGCGGAAAAAGCAGGGCGGCGAACCCGCCGTCTCCCGCGCGGCTTAACGCGGGAATTTTTTCTCTCCTGCCCGCATTCGGGGAAGGGTTCCGATAGCGCATGATTTTTCGCCCCGTGGGGGCGATTTTTTTGTGTCGTGAAAAGTCCGCCCCGAAAATTTTTTCTCATCTGTGGAAAAACGCTTGACATTCGGGGGGGGACGCTATAATGGAATGCGGACCCGCCCGATTGCGTCCGTTTCGTCGCCGCAAGGCGGGAAAACATCGGATAAGGAGAAAAATCATGAAAAAAGCAATTAAATACTTCATCGCGGTATTGGCGGCGGCGATCCTCTGCCTTGCGCTCGTCGCGTGCGGCGAAAACGCGGACGGCGACGGTACGGACGGGGAAAACACAGTTGTGAAATATACGTTCAAAGAGGCGAAGATGCAGCCGGCAGATCCGTCTATGGAGCATTCGGAAGAGAGCGCGGCGGAGACCGAGAGGGTGGTAAATAACATCTACAAGGACAGTTATATCGAATTCGGCGACGGCAAGATCGTATGGTCGATAAGAGATGCGACGCAGAAGATGACTTACACGAAGGAGGGGGACAGGTATATGATCGGGGGCGAATATTTCGAGATGATCAAACAACAGTTCCCCGGGGATGACAATTTCTTCATGTATGCCGAGGAAGCGGAGGACGGACTTCACATCGTGGAGGTACAGCCCGACGCAACGATGACGTATTATTTCATAAAGGCATAAATGGGTTTTAACGGCGGGCGGTCCTTTCGGAAGGACCGATTTTTGTCTATACGAACGCCGCACGCTTGTCGCGCGGCGCGTGTTTTCCTTCGCAGAATCAGGGCGGCTTCTTTTCTTCCATAGGAGCAGGTCGGCGTTTTTATCTTGTGTTTTGTCTTGTGCTCCCTTCGCGCCGCGAGGGGGCTCCGTTAGATTTCCACCCCCTCGTAGCGCGAGGGGGGTGGGGTGGCGGGCTTTTTATCCCCGTAGCATGGGGGCGCGCTCGTTTGTTTTATCCCCCCGCAACATGGGGGCACACCCGTTCGTTTTACCCCACCCCTCGTAGCATGAGGGGCGCTTATTTTTACCCTCCCCCTCGCAACGCGAGGGGGAGGGGGTAGGGGAGGGGGAGCGAGCTTTTGCCGCCTCGTCCATGCTTTCCTTCGAGGTAGTGCGCGGGGAGTACAGAGGCGCGCGAAGAGGATATTTCAACCCCCACCCTACCCTCCCCCTTGAAAGGGGGAGGTGTTTATATTTTGTTCTTTTCCCGCTTTTTCTTTTCCTCCGCGCTTATTCCCCCCCGTAGCATGGGGCACGCCCGTCTGATTTACCCCCCGAAGCACGGGGGCACGCTCATTTGTTTTACCCCCGTAGCATGGGGGATACGCTTATTTTTACCCTCCCCCTCGCAACGCGGGGGGGGGTAGCGAGCTTTTTATCCCCGTAGCATAGGGGTGCGTTCGTTTGTTTTACCCTCCCCCTCGCAACGCGAGGGGGAGGGGTAGGGGAGGGGGGAGCGCGCCTTTGCGCCTCGTCCATGCTTTCCTTCGGGGTGGGGCGCGGGGAGTACAGAGGCGCGCGAAGGGGATATTTCAACCCCCACCCTATGCCCTTCCTTCGCGCCGCAATACGGGCGGGCGGCGGGGAAGGGGCGGACAAGGCAAGCCCGCCGCGCGGGCGGACGTTCTTTCCGTAAAAAATGTATTGTCGAATTTCCGATTTTCTCCTGTGAAAGGCTTGAAATTTTTATAAAATTGTTGTACAATTAGAAACAGTCTAAAACGAATTTTTTCAGGAGGATTTTTTAATGGCAAAAAAGTATTGTTACCTCTTCACCGAGGGCAACGCGAACATGAGAGAACTTCTCGGCGGGAAGGGCGCGAACCTCGCGGAGATGACGAACATCGGGCTCCCCGTTCCGCAGGGCTTTACCATTTCCACCGAGGCGTGCACCCAGTACTATGAGGACGGACGTCAGATCAACCCTGCGATCCAGGCGGAGATCATGGAATACATCGATAAAATGGAGCACATCACCGGCAAGAAGTTCGGCGATAAGGAGAATCCTCTCCTCGTCTCCGTCCGTTCGGGCGCGCGCGCTTCCATGCCCGGCATGATGGATACCATTCTCAACCTCGGTCTCAACGAAGAGGTCGTCGAGGTCCTCGCGAAGAAGTCTCAAAACCCCCGCTGGGCGTGGGACTGCTACCGCCGTTTCATTCAGATGTTCTCCGACGTCGTCATGGAAGTCGGCAAGAAATACTTTGAAAAGCTCATCGACGAGATGAAGGAGAAGAAGGGCGTTACGCAGGACGTCGAGCTCAATGCCGACGATCTCAAAGCGCTCGCCAACCAGTTCAAGGCGGAATACAAAAAGCAGCTCGGCAAGGACTTCCCGTCCGACCCCAAAGAACAGCTCTTTGAAGCCATCAAGGCGGTGTTCCGTTCGTGGGACAACCCCCGCGCGAACGTCTACCGCATGGACCACGACATCCCTTATTCGTGGGGCACGGCGGTCAACGTCCAGATGATGGCGTTCGGCAACATGGGCGACAACTGCGGCACGGGCGTTGCGTTCACGCGCAATCCCGCGACGGGCGAGAAGGGGCTCATGGGCGAGTTCCTCACGAACGCGCAGGGCGAGGACGTCGTCGCGGGCGTCCGCACCCCCATGCCCATCTCCCAGATGGCGCAGGTGTTCCCCGAAGTGTACAAGCAGTTCCAAGAGGTCTGCACCACGCTGGAAAACCACTATCACGACATGCAGGACATGGAGTTCACCGTCGAGAACGAGAAGCTCTATATGTTGCAGACGAGAAACGGCAAGCGCACCGCCGCCGCCGCGATCAAGATCGCGTGCGACCTCATCGACGAGGGCATGATCACCGAGAAGGAAGCGCTCATGCAGATCGATGCGAAGTCTTTGGACATGCTCCTGCACCCGCAGTTCGATCCCAAGGCGCTCAAAGAAGCGGATAAGAACAACGTCGTCGGCAAGGGCATCGCCGCCTCTCCCGGCGCCGCCGCGGGTACCGTCGTGTTCACCGCAGAGGACGCCGTGAAGGAAGGCAAGAAGGGCAAGAAAGTCGTGCTCGTCCGCCTCGAAACGTCCCCCGAGGACATCGAGGGCATGAAGTTCGCGCAGGGCATTCTCACCGTGCGCGGCGGACAGACCTCGCACGCGGCGGTCGTTGCGCGCGGCATGGGAACGTGCTGCGTCTCCGGCTGCGGCGACATCAAGATGGACGAGGAGAACAAGCAATTCACCCTCGCCGGCAAAGTATATAAGGAAGGGGACGGCATCTCCCTCGACGGCTCCACGGGCAAGATCTACAACTGCATCATTCCCACCGTTCCCGCCGATCCCAACTCGGGCTACTTCGGCAGGATTATGGCGCTCGCCGATAAATACAAGGCGCTCGGCGTGCGCACCAACGCGGATACCCCCAAGGACGCCAAGCAGGCGGCGGCGTTCGGCGCGCAGGGCATCGGGCTCTGCCGTACCGAGCACATGTTCTTCGACCCCGCCCGTATCGGCGCGTTCCGCGAGATGATCTGCGCGGACACCGTGGAGGAGAGAGAGGCTGCGCTCGCCAAGATCGAGCCCATGCAGCAGGCGGACTTCGAGGGTCTCTTCGAGGCACTCGGCGGCTACCCCGTAACCATCCGCTTCCTCGACCCGCCGCTCCATGAGTTCGTTCCCACCGAGGAAGAGGACATCAAGGCGCTCGCCAAGGCGCAGGGCAAGACGGTCGCCCAGATCAAGCAGATCATCTCCGATCTGCACGAGTTCAACCCGATGATGGGGCACCGCGGCTGCCGCCTGTGCGTCACCTATCCCGAGATCGCCGTTATGCAGACGAAAGCGGTCATCAAGGCGGCGATCGCCGTGCAGAAGAAGGGCGTAAAGGTCTACCCCGAGATCATGATCCCGCTCACGGGCGAAGTCAAGGAATTGAAGTTCGTCAAGGATATCGTCGTGAAGACGGCGGACGAAGTCATCAAGGCGGCGAAAGCCGAGCTGAAATACGAAGTCGGCACGATGATCGAGATCCCGCGCGCCGCGCTCACCGCGGACGAGATCGCGAAAGAGGCGGAATTCTTCTGCTTCGGCACCAACGACCTCACGCAGATGACGTTCGGCTTCTCGCGCGACGACGCAGGCAAGTTCCTTCCCGCCTACTACGCGAACAAGATCTACGAGAGCGACCCGTTCGCGAGATTGGATACGACGGGCGTCGGCAAGCTGATGGACATGGCGGTGAAGCTCGGCAAGGGCACGCGCAAGGAGCTCCATTGCGGGATCTGCGGCGAACACGGCGGCGATCCTTCGTCCATCGAGTTCTGCCACGATATCGGGCTCAACTATGTGTCCTGCTCGCCGTACAGAGTCCCGATCGCACGGCTCGCAGCCGCACAGGCGAACATTAAGAATCCGAGAAAGTAAGATTGCGGCAAGCGCCGTGCGGAACGCCCGAACGACCAAGAAAAACGAAGTCCGTCCTTGTTCTATGAGGGCGGACATCGCATTTGCAGCCGCACAGGCGAACATTAAGAATCCGAGAAAGTAAGTTCACAAAAAACCTTTTGCGCCGCGGCGAAGCCGCGGCGCAAAATCTTTTTTCGTGAGGAAAACAGCGGGGTGGGGATACAGAGACGGTCGTCTCGTACGGGCGTTCTCCTCTTTGATATAATGAAAATATTTTGCAAAATTGAGTTGTTTCACAAAATTTACGGCAGTTTTTTGCAAAAAAGCGGAAAAATATAAGAAAATTTTTTTCAAAACCGTTGACAAAAGCAGTTTTATCCGTTACAATCATGGTGTAAAAATTCCCGTGTGCTATCACGGACGACAGAGGAACTTTATGAGATTTGCCAAAAAGAAACTGCTTGCGTTTGCCGTCTGCTTCGCGCTCTCCGGCATGCTGTGCTTCGCCGCGTGCGACGAAGAACCCGCGCCTCAAACGCCGACGGGCGGTCCCCAAAACGAATTGCCGCCTCCCGACGGCAGCGAAACGCCCCCGCCCGCCGCGGATACCTTTACCGTTGTCTACCGCGATTACGAGCCGCAAAAATTCGGCAAGAGCGTGCAAAACGAGGTGACCAAACTGGGAGACGGCGTTCATCTCGTGAAGAACACCGTCGTCAAGACGAACGGCAACACCTCCGTCGTCTATGCCATCGAAGTGGATCTGCGCAAGGCGGAGATCCATGCGGGTTCGACGGGGAACAGCATCGTCAGCGATCCCGCCCTTCCGAACGTTTACACCAAAAAAGCCGCGCCCTATACGCAGGCGAAGGCGTGGGAGAGCGCGACGGGCGGACACGTCTATGCGAGCGTCAACGCCGACTTTTTCGGCGAGGTAACGCCGAACGTATTCAAGCCCGTCAACGCCTTCGTAAAGGACGGCGTCATTCTCAAAGACGGGCACAACGACAAGGGCGGCTACAATTATACGAACGACGATCACGACGTTCCCGCCTCCGCGCCCATGCTCTTCGGCGTGAAGGGGGACGGCGCGCAGATCGCGCCCATCCGCGCCTATACGGGCGACCCCAAGTCCGCTTCCGTGAAGGAGACGCTCGTCAAGAGCAAGCTCTCCTATGCGGTATACGACGGGAAAAATTACATTCCCGTTTCGGAAAACAGCAACCCCTCGGCGGACGGGGAGACGCTCTCCTTCCGCACGGCGGACTATACGGCGTTCAGCGGCGTCGCGGTGAAAGTGGCGCGCGCGAACGGCATCACCGCGCTCACGGTGAGCGAGAAAAAAGTGATTTCGGGAAGAACGAATTTGGAGACGAGCACGGAGTACGGCTGGCTCGTCGCGGGGTCCGCATCGGGCGCCGCGGGCGTATGGTTAAATAAGCTCGCCGTCGGCGACAGCGTATCCCTTTCCGTCGTCTCCGAGGACGGGGCGTGGAACGGTTACGAGACCATTTTGGGATGCCGCCATGCGCTCGTCGTCGACGATGCGATCGCCGCGACCGTCTCCTCGGAGCATAGCAACGGGGCGCAATCTCCCGATGTGCCCCGCACGGCGGTGGGGCTCAAAGACAAAGACGCGCACACCGTCGTCGTGTTCTGCGTCGAATCGATGTACTACGGCGGGCGCAGCCAAACGGGCGACACGCACGGCATGAACTTGCCGGAACTCGCCGAATTTGCCTACTTCTACGGCTGTAAACAGGCGGCGAACTTCGACGGCGGCGGCTCCTCCCATCTCGTCGTCCGCGGCGACGGGGAGACGAGCGGCAAGACGCTCGTCCGTTCCAGCGATACGGGAAGCGACGGGCTCGAAAACACCCGTCCCGTTCTCAATTCCCTGCTGGTAACGAAGAGGGCGGATTGAGCGCGCTCGTCTGGCGGAGCGGAAAGGACGCGGCGTTCGCGCGGTTCGGTTCGGACGCACTGCACGAGGAGGGATATTGCCGCCTCACGCGGGAGGAGCGGGACTTTCTTCGTCCCGTCAACGACGGCGCGGCGTGGTTCGGGGAGCATTCCGCCGGGATCTCTTTGCGCTTTGAAACGGATTCCGTCTCGCTCGCGGTGCGGGTCGTCCTCCGCGGGAAGTTCGACATGACGAATATGACGCAGATCGCGCAGTGCGGGCTCGATTTGTACGTTTGGGACGACCGCGTGAACGGGTTCGCACTGCACGAAGTCGCGCGGTACGATTTCGACGCCACCCGCTACGAGGTGCCGCTCTCCCATTTCACGGAAAAGAAGCCGCGCCGTTTTTTAATACATCTGCCGCTGTACATGGCGGTGGACGCGTTGGAGATCGGGCTGGACCGCGACGCGTATGTAAAGCCGTACGGATTTGAAACGGACCTGCGCATCGGCGTGTACGGCACGAGCATCACGCACGGGTGCGCGGCGTCCCGTCCCGGGCTCGCCTATACGAACATCTTATCCCGCCGTCTCGGCTGTGAAACGCTCAACTTCGGGTTTTCCGGCGTGGCGTTCCTCGAACGCGAGATGGGGGAGATCCTCGGGCGGCGGCGGCTCGACGCGCTCGCCGTGGACGCGGAGCCCAACGCCGGCGTAGACGAAAGGTTGGAGCGCAATGCGGAGGGCTTTCTCGAAGCCTTCCTCTCCCGCAACGGGAGGGCGTCCGTCGTGCTCTTCTCGCGCGTGAAGTTCGCGCTCGATCTCTACGACGGGGCGCGCGCCGCGCTGGCGGCGCGGTGCGCGGAGCATCTCCGCATGCTCGCGGAAAAGTTTTCCCGGCAGGGCTACGACGTGCGCTTTGCGGACGGCGGCAATATTTTTGAAGGAAATTTCACCGAATATACGACGGACGGCGTCCATCCCAACGATATGGGGATGGCGGCGATCGCCGCGCTTTACGAGCGAGAATTTCGTCCCGTTCTGCGGGAGAGGACCCCATGAAGATCGTGATGGCGCCGCTGGACGAGCGGCCTTGCAACTACAACTATCCGCTTTTGATGCCCGCGGCGGGGTACAGTTTGATTTTGCCTCCGCGGGACATGCTCGGCGACAAAAAGCGTCCCGCCGATCTTCCCCGCCTGCACGCGTGGCTCATCGAGGAGACGAAGGATGCGGACGCCTGCATCCTCTCCCTCGATATGCTGCTGTACGGCGGCATCGTCCCTTCCCGCCTCCATCACGAAAGTTTGGAGACGTTGAAGGCGCGTTCCTCCGTCGTGGAGACGCTCAAACGGAACAATCCCGCGCTCAAACTCTATCTCTTCCAACTCATCATGCGCTGTCCCGATTATTCGCTCTCCGACGAGGAGCCCGAATATTACGACGTGTGCGGGCGGGAGCTCCACCTGCTCGGAAGGTATACCCACCGCGAGCGGCTGGGCATTCTCACCGATGAGGAGCGCGAAGATCTTGCGCGGGTCCAAGCGTGCATTCCCCCCGAAGTTCTCCGCGACTTTTCGGAGCGGCGGAGGGTCAACCGCGAAGCGCTCCTTTGGGACCTCCGCTTCGCCAAGGACGGGACGGCGGACTATTTCATCGTCCCGCAGGACGACGCGGCGGTGTACGGCTTCACGACGATGGACCAGCTCGCCGTGCGCGAATATCTCAAAGAGAACAGACTGCATTTGAGGACGGCGATGTACCCGTCCGCGGACGACACGGGGCTCATTCTGCTCGCGCGGGCGATCGCCGAGGCGCGCGGGGCGCGCCCCAAGGTTTTTGTGAAATACGCCTCGGAGATGGCGGGCGCCGTCGTGCCGTGGTTCGAGGACAGACCGCTCGCCGAGACGATAAAATACCACCTTCTCGCCGCGCACTGCACGCAGGTGTATTCCCTCGCGGAGGCGGATATCCTGCTAGCCGTCAACATGGGCTCGGCGATGACGGAGGAGAACGACCCGCGCCGCTCTGCGGCGTACGACGTCGAGCGCAACCTCGCGGAGTTCGTCTCCTATCTCGAATACGCGCTCGCGTGCGGCAAGCGCGTCGCCGTGGCGGACGTCGCCACGTGCAACGGCGCGGACGGGGAACTCTTCGGACTGTTGTACGACGAAGACCTTCTCCTGCGTTTGGACGCGTACGCGGGCTGGAATACTTCCTCCAACACCATCGGGACGGCGGTCTGCCAGAGCGTTCTTTCCCTCCTCGGCGGCGACGATGCGGGGCGCATCCGCTTTTTGTTGCACCGCTACTATGAGGACATGGCGTACATGGGCGCCGTGCGGGCGAAGGTTACCGAACGTCTGCCCGCGCTCGGGCTGGACTATTTCCATGCGGACGGCGCGCGCGGAACGGTCGCCCGCTTCGTGAAAGAGGAGATCGTGAAATACATGGGAGAGCGGTTCCCCCTGCTTGCCGCGCATGTGAAGGATGTGGACGTCTCCATGCCGTGGAGAAGAATGTTCGAGGCGGATATCCGCCTCACGCCCGGAGGGGAAACGTGGAAGTGATCGGTTTGGACGTCGGCGGGACGTCCGTAAAGGGAGCGCGGTTCGACGAAGCGGGCAAGATCGTGTGCGAAGCGAGCGCGCCCACGCCCGCGCAAGAGGGGAGAGAGGCGATCTTCGGCGCGATCTTCGCCGTTATAGACAGGCTCATCGAAAGGGACGTCGCGTCTCTCGGGATCTCCTCCGCGGGCAATATCGACCCCGCGACGGGGACGTGCGTGTATGCGACGGAGAATTTGCGCGGCTGGACGGGCGCGCCCGTCGCGGCGCGCGTCTCGGCGCGGTACGGGCTTCCGTGCCATGCCGATAACGACGCCGTCTGCGCGCTCAAAGGAGAACTTACCCTGCTTGCGGACGCGCGCGACGTTACGATGCTCACCTTCGGGACGGGCGTCGGCGGCGCGAGCCTCGTGAACGGAAAGATCGTGCGCGGAAAAAATTTCGACGGCGCGCGCTGGGGACACGTCGTGCTCGTGCCGGACGGCGCGCCCTGCTCGTGCGGCAAGCGGGGTTGCGCGGAGAGCTATCTCTCCGCGGCGGCGATCCTGCGCGCGGGGCGGGAGCGCATTCCCGCGCTCGCGGACGTAAAGGAGCTGTTTTTCCGCTTCGGCGAGGGGGAACGGGCGGCGGAGGAGGCGCTATCCCCCTTCCGCACGGCGCTCAACCGCCTGCTTTCGGTGATCAGAACGGCGGTCGCCCCCTCCGTCATCCTCTTGGGCGGCGGGATCGCGCAGTCGCAGCAGGCGTTTTTGCGGCTCATCGAGGACAGTTCGGACATCGCGTTCGCCCGTCTCGGGGTGCGCGCGGGGATATACGGAGCCGCTTACGGAGAGAAAATCGGAGAGTAAATTATGATAAAGTACGAGATCGGAGGAGCGTACGCCCGCGGGGCGGAGGAGCTTTCGGGGCAGTTCGGGTTCGAGTGCGGCGCGGGCGGCATTCCCGTCGTCGTCAAGGAAGGGCGGGGGATCGTCCTGTCCTATCGCGGCGGGACGCTGGAACTCATCGTCTCCGCGCGCGTGCAGGTATTTTTTGCGCTGAAATATTTTTCGGACGAATCGGAGGGAGCGCCGCGGGACGGATATTTCGCCGTGCTCGAACCCCGCTTCGCGCTCACTTATATGCTCGATTGCTCGCGCAACGCCGTTCCCCGCGAGGAGACGCTGTTCGAGCTCATCCGCCATCTCGCGGTCCTCGGCTATAACGCGCTCGGGCTGTATATGGAGGATACGTTCGCCGTGCCCGCGCTTCCCTATTTCGGATATCTGCGCAACCCGTTCACGCGGGAGGAGATCGCGCGGACGGAGGCGTATTGCGACCTCTTCGGCATCGAGCTCGTGCCCTATATCCAGACGCTCGCGCACTTCAACACGCTCACCCGCCATCCCTCCATGCAGCATTTGTTCGACTGCAACGACATTCTTCTCGTCGGGGAGGAGCCGACGTACGCGTTTTTGGAGACGCTCATCGCCGCGTGCGCGTCCTATTTTAAGTCCCGCGAGATCCATATCGGCATGGACGAGGCGTACATGCTCGGCAGAGGCGTTTATATGGACCGCCACGGCGCGCGCAACCGCTTCGACGTCATGATGGAGCACCTCACGCGCGTCTTGGAGATCTGCAAAAAATACGGCTACGAACACCCCATGATGTGGTCGGATATGTTCTTCTCCCTCACCATGGACGCACAGTACGGCGGGATGCTCCCGCGGGAGCTCGCGGAGCGCGTTCCGCGCAACGTGGAGCTCGTCTATTGGGACTATTGCAGTACTTCCGCCGCACACTATATGGAAAATCTCCACAGACACCGCGTGTTCCGCAACGAGATCGCGTTTGCGGGCGGCGCGTGGAAGTGGCTCGGCTACACGCCCGATAACCGCTATGCGATCGCGGCGAGTTCTTCGGCGGCGCGCGCCTGCCGTCAGGCGGGGGTGCGCAAGTTCATCGTTACGGGCTGGGGGGACAACGGCGCGGAGTGCTCCGTCTTTGCGACGCTTCCCGCGCTGCACCACTGTTCCCGCCTCAACCTCGGCTTTTTCGACGCCGACCGCCGCTTCGAGCGCGCCTTCCTGTCGCTGGCGGGGCTTCCCTTCAAGGATTTCATGAAGCTCGACCTCGCCAACCGCCTCACGCGGAACGGCGACGTGGAGGAAAAGAACAGCGCGAACAAATTCCTTCTCTTCAACGACGTTTTGCTCGGGACGCTGGATACGCTCGTTCCCGAGGGGCTCAACGCGCTCTACCGCGAGCACGCGGCGCGCATCGCCCGCGCGCAGAGCCGCGCGGGGAAGTGGGACTATCTGTTTGAAACGCAGTACGTGCTGTGCCGCCTGTTGAGCGTCAAGGCGGAGCTCGGCATAAAGCTCCGCGCCGCCTATCGGGCGGGGGACAGGGAGAAGGTCAAGGAGCTCGTCTGCGTGATGAAGCGGGACGTCCTGCCCCGTCTAATGGCGTTTTACAGGGCGCTCCGCGCGCAGTGGGAGCGCGAAAACCGCCCGAACGGGTTCGACGTGCAGGATATCCGCCTCGGCGCGCTCGAACGGCGCATCCGCACGGCGATCGAAAAGACGGAGAGCTGGCTGTGCGGCGAGGCGGCGTCCGTGCCCGAGCTCGAAGAGGAGCTCCTCTGCTTCACGGGGCACGGCAAGGAATACGAAAAGGATTACGACCAGTGCGAATGGCGTTGGCGGCGCATGAGCTCGGTCAACGTGAACGAGTAACGTGGACGGGATACAGGCGCTCTGCGCGCAGATCGGCATGCCGGAGGAGATGCGAAGAAGGCTCCCGCCCGTGCCCGACGCGGCGCGGTACAGGGAGCGGCTCACCATTCCCAAGGAATATCCCTTCGCGGTGGAAGAACTTGCCGCGCGCACGGGCGAGAACGGCGACGCGATGCTCGCCTATATGCTCGACGCCGCCCTGCTCTCCCGCGAAAAATATCGGGAGGCGGGCATTCCCGAATCTGTTTTCACCGAGACGTTCCGATGTTTTTCCCGCTTCGTGCGCGAACATAAAAAGGACTTCGGCGAATACGGGTTCGACCGCTACCGTTGGACGGGGCGCATGCTCTCGCTCGTGCTCTTCCGTATCGGGACGCTCGAATACGAGACGACGGACGAAGGGGGGAGCGAGGCGGTGTTTCTGCACATTCCCTCCGACGCCGACCTCTCCGCGCCCTCCGTGGCGCGCTCGCTCGCGCAGGCGGACGAATTTCTGCGCGCGTTTGCGCCGCGCTATGCGGATGCACCCCGCAAGTGCCATTCGTGGCTGCTTGCGCCCGCGCTCGGGCAATTCTTGCCGCAGGGCTCCCGCATCGCGCAGTTCCGAAAGCGGTTCCGCATCGGGGAAGTGTTCGAGGACGACCGCAGTTACGAAGAGTTTCTCTTCGGCGGCGCGCGCGCCGTGGAGGACTATCCCGAGGACACGTCGCTCCGCCGCGCGGTAAAAGCGTATCTTTCGGCGGGCGGAAAATTGGGCGCGGCATGCGGAACGCTTGACAAAAACGTTTCTTTCGATTAAAATAAACAAGACAGTCTCGCTTTTCGGGGCGCGACGGCGGAACGGAGGAGAAAGCTATGCCGAACGTATCCATCAGAAACAAACTTGCAACGCTCCGTGCGGGGAAACTCACGAAGAGCCAAAAGCGGCTCCTCGATTATTTCGAGGGGATCGATTTAAGGCAAGTCATCTATATGTCCATCACCGACCTTGCGGTGGCGACGGGCGTCGCGGAGGCGACCGTTCTGCGGTTTTGCCGCTCCCTCGGGTTCAACGGCTATCAGGAATTTCGTTTGAGCCTCGCGCAGGGCATTATCGAGATCGGGCACGAAGAGCCGGAGGGGACGGGCTACGTGGGCGAGATCGCCGAGACGTACATCGCGGCGATGAAGAATTGCCGCCGCACGTTGAGTGCAACGCAGATCGAGGAAGCGATCGAGCTCATCTCGAAGGCGAAGAGCATCTGCTGTTTCGGCGTGGGGCATTCCTATCTCGCCGCGCTCGAACTGCATAACCGCCTCATGATGATGGGGCTCCTCACCCACTGCGAGCGCGACACGCACATGCAGAACGTGCTCATCTCCTCGCGCGGGGAAGAGGACCTCATCGTAATTTTCTCCATCTCGGGCTCCTCGAAGGACACGGTGGAGGCGGCGGAGCTCGCCCGCGCCAACGGCATGAAGATCATCGTGATCACCTGTTACGAGAAGTCCCCGCTCACGCGGTATGCCGACCTCGTGATCTCCGCGTCTCCCATGGATTCCCCCATGGAACCGGGCGCGATGTCCGGGAAAGTGATGCAGCTTTTCTTGGTAGACGTGCTCTCCACGGGCATCCACCGTTCGGAGAAATCCCGCTACGACGCCGCCGTTGCGAAGAGCAGCCGCGCGACCGCGGGAAAACTGATTTAAGCCTACCCGCCCTCCTTTTGTCCGCCCGCGGAGAGAGATCTCCGCGGGCGGTTTTTTTCTACCCCCTCCCCAACCCCTCCCCCTTACAAAGGGGGAGGGTAACGTGGTAGGTCCCCCTTGAAAAGGGGTGTAACGCTACTGTAAAAAGAGGGCGTTATCGTATTTCCCTCTTATGGGGGTAACGCTGTTGTATGCTCCTTGCAGGGGTGTAACGTGGTATGTCTCTCTCGCAAGGGGGGGGACGCTCCGTTTTACCTCCCCCCTCGGAACGAGGGGGGAGGGTAGGGTGGGGGGGAGAACGGGGAGGTCGCTACAAAGAGGCGAACGGGGGAGTGTTTTCCTACCCCCTCCCCAACCCCTCCCCCTTTGTAAGGGGGAGGGTAACGCTGTTGTATGCTCCTTGCAGGGGTGTAACGTGGTATGTCTCTCTCGCAAGGGGGGGACGCTCCGTTTTACCTCCCCCCTCGGAACGAGGGGGGAGGGTAGGGTAGGGGGAGAGACACCTCGCCGCCCCCTTAACGCAAGGGTAGGACGCTCCGTTTTACCTCCCCCCCTCGGAACGAGGGGGGGGAGGGTAGGGTGGGGGGAGGGGTGCAGAAATTTATGTTAAAAATTAACAATTCTCATAAGAGTGAAAAAATAAGACGAAAACATCAAACAATCGTTCACAAAGAAAAAGAAACTTTTTTTCTTTTGAAATAAGTTTTTCTGGTAATATTTGGAAATAAAAAAGTTTTATCTTACAAAAAACAAAAATTTTTTTCAAAATCTGTTGACAAATGTTATTTTTGGTGTTAAGATGATACTACCAAATTATGTTCCTCGGATATGATAAGGGGACTCAGGAGGAAATCATGAAAAAATTCACCGCACTTTTGCTCGGTTCCGTCATGCTGATCGCCGCCGTTTCGGGCATCACCGCATGCGCTTCCGACGACGACGGCACCAACGGGAAAAACTCGGGCACGCACGAGCTCGGGCGCATCACCAACGGTCCGGAGAAGAAAGATTTCGTCGCACCCGCACGCACGGACGACCGCGCGGCGGACGCGTACGAAGCCTACGACCGCCAGAACGCGAAGATAGGTTCCTATTCCACGCTGTCGGCGGCGATAAGAGCAGCGGTCGCATCCGATGCAACGTACTTCGGAGAGGCGACGACGCCCATCGCGACGGAGGGCGGCTACGTCAAGAAGAAGAACGGCACGCGCAAGCTGTTCACTTCCCGCAAGGGCTATGCGGAGGCGTCCGACGACCAGTTTTGGTATCACGAAAACGGCGCTTCGCTCGCCGCGTACGACTGCTGGAACGCAACGGAGAGCATTCAGCTCATCACGAACACCAAGCTCATCGTCAGCGAGCTCCAAAACCACGGAATGGACGCCGTGCAGGGCTGGAACGGCTACGGATTCCTCGATGAGTACGGCGAGGAGATCCCCTCGACGGCGGAGATCGCGCAGGCGCAGAGCTGGGAGCTCTCCAAGACGATGGACGCCGCCGTGCAGGTATTCCCCGCGCGCAAGAAGGGCGTTGCCGGGCTCCAATACAAACTGGACCTCTCCCAAGTGAAGATCGTTCCCAACTACGCGGGGACCGATCCCGTTTACGCGTTCTTCGGGTTCCACGCATGGGAAGATTACTACGTCATTTCCGTCGGTCTCGCGTGCGACGTTACGACGGGCAACTGGTACGCGTTTGAAGGCTCCTCCCGTAACGACAGTTTCAACGACGTTACTTACAACAAGGGCGAATGCGTGATGACCTCCACGTGGGTCGATGACGCAGGGGGGGGGTACTTTGTACCCGATAACAAAGAAGTCAGCATGTCCATCCAGACCAAGCGCATGGTCGATGAGATAGACGGCAACGAAGAAACTTATTGGGTCGACGACCTCGTAATCGAATTGAAGGACGGCGCGAAGTACGAACGCCGCCTCACCGATTCGCTCATCAACAATTATTTCCCGGGCTCTCCGCTTACGCCGAACAACGGGTTCGTGTTTATTGCGGGGCTGGACATTAAAAACAATTCCCAGGCTGTTTCCAAAGCCGACATTGCGGATTATTTCAACGGCGCGCAATTTTTGAATCTTGCCGTAACGGAAGCGAAGGTCTACTTCCCCACGACGGAAGAGATCACCGACATCGAATACACCGTCGGTTCCATCGATTCTTCCCTCCGCGGACAGTGGCACGATCTTCTCCTCGCCAACGACGAGGCGACGCCGGGCACCTACGATTACACCATTCTGAATACGTATGCGAGCTCGTCTTACACGAAGAGAGACGGGAAGGATTACTATTCCTTCGATTACGCCAAGTCGCCCGTCTCGGCGGACGAGATCTCCGGCAAACTCAAAACGTATCAGGATAAGATCGATCTGCTCAAAGGGATCAACGGCGACAATGCGCTCGAAATGGAAGAGCTCATCGAAGAGGTATCCAACATGCAGGGCGTGGGCGAAGCGCACGAAAACGCCACGGTCGAGCAGAGATACCTCTATCTTTTGGACTTCTCGCCGCTCGCACCCGCAAAGCAGACCTTTGAAGAGAGCATGCGCCTCTCCGAGGGAGCGCAGGCGGTCCTTACGAATTTCCGTACGCTCTCCAATATCACGGCGTACGCCTACAAGGGCTGGACGACGGCGGACGCGCAGAACATCTCGGGCTATCTGTATACCGAGCTCGAAAAGTTCCGCGAATACAAGGTAGCGTTCGACGCGCTCGATACCACGGGCGAATACCCCAACGACAAGGAAAACGTCAAGCGGCTTTGGGGCAGAGCCGTCTTCGAGGGCTGGGCAACGCTCGATACGGAGATGGCGGCGCTTGCGGAGGACGCGCATTATACGGGCTTCACGCTCACGACCGTCGGCGTCAGCGGCGGCACCAAGTCGTATGCAAGCGGCGAGGAAGCGTTGAAGTGGATCCTCGAATACGGCTATAAGATCAAGGGACCGTGGACGACGGCGACAGATCCTTGGCAGGCAGGCGAGCGCGACGACACCACGGCGCCCGACAGCGCGGATTACGAGAACTTGATGAACTCGAACAACCACTGGCTCGTCTCCTTCCATATGTCCTTCTTGCTCCACAAGCTCGAAGAGGCGGAGGTGGAACTTCCCACCCTCGTGGGCAACCTTCTCAACACCATCGGCTATTACAACACGAATTGGGCGACGGACTTCGACTATCTCTACAACGTCCTCTCCGTCGTTGCCGAGCTCGAAGCGGACCGCTCCATCAACTACATCACCGAACACATGGCGGAAGTCGTGAACACCTACATGGTGAACCACAACGGGTTCAAGGAAGCGGGTCTCGCGTGGAACTTCACGAACGGCGCCTTTGCGACGAAGGACTTCACCTATCGCAACAAGATCTACAAGACGTATTTCGGGCTCTCGGAGGGCACCGATCTCATCGACTACATCAAGCGTATCACCGATATCGCACAGCGCCGCACGGAAGGGCTCGCGCTCACCGCGGACAAGACGGGCGTTACGGCTCCCGTTACGCAGGGTCAGCCCGACCCCATCTCGCAGGAGGCGCAGGCGTTCCTCACGAAGTATAACGCGCTTCCCGATATCGACAACTATCATTTCATCGACTGGACGACGGCAGAAGAAGTAAAGACGGGCTACTTCGAGGACGAAGTGAACGCCGCGATCGAACTGAAAGGCGAATACGAATCGCTCACGCCCGAGCAGAAGACGGAAGTTACCACGCAGCTCGACAAGGCGGAAAACGCGCTGTTCACAACGTGGGAGAAGGCGCACGCCGCGCTCGAAGCGGCAAGAGAGGCGGAGGGCTCCGTTACGATGCTCAAAGCCACCAAGGACCATTCCGCACAGCCCGAGACCTTCACGGCGGAACAGGCGATCCGCGACGTCATCAAGTGGGCGCTCAAAATCAAGTACGGCACTTACGAAGATGAAGATAACGACGGCGGCAAGATCCGCGACGAATATGCCGAGACCGAAAGAGTTCTCTCCTCGAACTCGCACTGGGTCGCAGGGTTCCACCTCGTGTACGCGGTGCGCGCATTGGAAGCGCAGGAGATCGAACTTCCCGAATACGTACAGGAGCTTCTCACCGCGGTCAACTGCGTGGAAACGGACGGCTTCGTGAAGGACGCGACCTACCTCATCGACATCTACGAACAATATGCCCGTCTCCACAAGCTGGACGTGGAGGGCACGACGCCCTTCCTCGACGAAGCGCTCACCGCAGTCGTGAACAAGTACGTCGGCTGGGATAACTTCCACGACGGCGGACTTATTTGGAACTGGGGCAACGGCGGCGGCGGCGAACAGCGTCCCAACGCAGGCGAAAACGGACGCGATACCATCTATAAGAACTATTTCGGCACCGATATGCCCACGCTCCACGAGGCGCTCCGCTATCTCGGCGAGATCGTGAAGCGCGATTCCGAAAACGCCTCCGGGCTCAACGACTGCGGACTCGGCTTTACGGCACAGGTCGAGGCGGTGGAGAAACCTTGGGAACCCGAGCTCTCCGAAGAAGCGCAGGCAGTGAAGGACGCGATGGATAAGATCGGCAAGCTCGACAACAATTACGCTTGGCTCGGCTGGGATACGGTGGGCGAAGAGAACCTCAAAGGATACCTCTATGCCTCCGCGAAATACTACCGCGATCAGGGCGTCAAGGCGAAGTACGATACGGTAGACGCGCCCAACAAGACGCTCCTCCACAAGCTGTACACCGAGGAAGAGATCACGGCGTGGGATACGTTCGCAACGCAGCTCTTCGCGCTTGAAGCCTCCATGGCGGAAAAGACGTTCAAGCTCGGCAACATCGACATGGACAACACCGTTACGTACACGGGCTTGCAGGCGATCGAAAAGGCGTTCGAGGTGCTGTACAGCACGCAGCTCGCCGAGAAAGGCTTCCAGTCGGAGACCGGCTACTTCGAGCGTTCCTTCCATGTGCTCTTCCTCCAAAAGGAATTTGAAAAGCAGGAAGTCGATCTTCCCGATGCGCTCGAAACGCTCTACTCGTACCGCGGCTCGCAGGATAAACGCGCAGGTGATTTCGTTTCGGACTTCAACGCCATCTATGCAATTATGACGGAAGTCGCGCGCATCGAAAAGACCAATGAGAGCGATCACGCGTGGCTCGACGAGACGATGGAGAACGTTGTCAACACCCATCTTTTGAACTTCCGGTTCAACGAGGAAGGGTTCATGTGGAATTGCCATTCGGGCAGTAATGGCGACGACGGCAACGGCGACCTCCGCGACACCGCTCATAACTACGAAATTTACTTCGGCGCGACGGATAAGGATAGCTGGAAAGCCAACGTCAACGTCATCCTCGACATCGTGAAGCGCGACCGTCCCGAAACGGTCCTCACGGCGAACGGGCTCGGCGTAACGGCGGAAGTTACCAAGCTCGACGCAAAACCCGACTTCTCCGTTCCGCAGGAAGTACAGGACGTGATAGAAGCGTTCCAAGGCTACTTCGACCCCACGCAGTACGATTATAAGGGCTGGACGGCGTCCGATACCGATCATCACGGGTATCTCTACTCCGAACTGTCCGATTTCAAGACGAACGTATTGCCCAAGTACGAGCTCGTGAAAAACGAACCCGAAAAGCTCGCCAAGCTCTACGCCGCGGTGAGCGAGACCTCCATCAAGGCATGGGTGAAGATGGCGGAGGCGTCCGATATCCCCGCGACGATCGCGGAGATCGAAGGACTTTCGGAAATTTCCGAATTCTCCATCTCTTCCAAGCCCAGGAAGGATGATACGACGACGTTGAACGGCGAGCAGATCTTCGAGGAAATGTTGAAGTACGCTTATAGGCTCGCGCGCGGCGACGAATGGACGGGCGAGGAGAACGACGATGCGAACACGGCGCATACGAAGGTGATCAGCGGCGACAACAACTGGTTCGTTGCGATCTATATCCACCTTCTCAAATCCAAGCTCGACGAATCGCATGTGGATCTTCCGCAATTCGCAGACGACCTGCTCACGCAGATCGGGTACGAAGGCTTCGTCGAAGCGTATACCGAGCTCTATGGCACCGTGAAGCTCGCGCAGAAGATCAAGGACAACACCTATACGACGTTCGACGACCTCGCCGACGAGGACATCACCTTCCTCAACACCTACTGGACGAAGGACATCAACGGTCTCATCAAGTGGAACTGGGAAAGCGGTCATCAGTTTGAGGACTATTTCAGCGAACGCGTCGGCAAGATCGTCTCCCTCGCGGGCGGAACGCTCACGACCGATGAGGACAGCCAGCCGTTTAAGATGAAGGACTACATCGGCGTCGTGAAAGCGTTCCTCGAACAGAACGGCTGCACCGTGGACGCGAGCGGCTGGAAGGTAACGGACGGCACGATCGCAAAATCGAATTAACGTCGGCAAACAGCCGATGCCCCCGCGCCCGCAGGGCGGGCGTGGGGGAGAACCAACTCGCAGCTCCTTCCCGCGCCACCCCCCTTGCGCGGAAGGATGAGAACCTCTTTGCGACCTCTTCCGAGAGGAAGGGGTCGCGATTGAGGATAGAGGGAAAAAGGAGAAAGTTATGAAACGTATCATTTCCGTCCTTCTTGCGGGAGCGATGCTCGCCTCGGGCGCGGCGGCTCTTGCGGGATGCGGCGAACTCTATCAACACGAAATCAACTGGGACGTGGATCTTTCCAAACCCATTCCCCTGAAAGGGCTATATCCTACGACGGGCATGCCGTCGTTCGGCTCGGACGACACCGCCGCCATCATCCAAGAGGTTACGGGCTACCAGATCCAATATCAGGAGCTCGGGCTCAACGAGGACAACGAGGTAAACGGCTATCTGTCCACGCAGGAAAAATTCCATTTCATGAAGCTCACCGAGGCGCAATATCATCCCTATCTTGCGAACGGGACCTTCCTCGACCTCACCGAACTCCTCGAAAAGACGGAATCGGGCAGAAAGCTGAAAGCGCTCATCGACCTCATGGATTACGGTTGGGACGCCGCCGCCTATGTGGATAAGGACGGCGTGAGGCACCTGTACGGCATTCCGGACTTCGGCTATTCCGTCATGGTGGACAGCGCGCTCATCTGGAACGCGGATCACTTGAAGAAGATCGGATACGAGGAGGACGGCGAAGCCAAAATTCCCGAAACGTTGGGCGAGGTTACCGATGCGCTCGAAAAGTTGCAGGCGCTGTTCGGCGCGGACAACGCCACCTATCACGCGCTCGGCATTCCCGGCTCCAATTCGAGCAATATCAACCCCATCATGTCCGCGTTCGGCTGCCCGCTCGAATTTTATGTCGACGCCGACGGCAACATCCAGCAGTATGTGTTCCACGAGGGCGTAACCAAGTACGTGAAGTACATGAACGGACTTCGCCGGAAAAAAATCATTTCGGACGCATGGCAAAAATCGTCCTCGGAAGATAATTGCAGCAAGTTCGCCAACGAGCTCATCTCCTGCACCTACCAGCCCTACTGGTACGTTACGCCGCTCGCGAACTCCGTGGTGAGCAACAAGAAGATCGCCGCGGCAATGGGCATGGAAAATACATACGAGAACGTGCGCGACCACGTGCTCCGCTATCAGCTCCGCGTGCGGGGCGACGGCACGGAAGGTTCGCCCGTACAGGAAAAGGCGATGATCCAAGGGGACGACGCGGGCGTGAGCTATTACACCGTCATTCCCGCATACATGGCGGAGGATGCGCTGTATGTCATCGACTTCCTCGGCAAGAAGATGGAGCATTTCGCACAGTTCTACGGCGGCACAGAGGGCACGCACTGGAACAAACTCACCCCCGCCGACTTCGACGCTTCCGCCCCCGCCGCCGAGGAATACACAGAGGAGCGGGACGCGGAGTTCACCGCGCACGAAAATTACGCGGAGAAGATCATCTTCGTCCGTCCCTATTCTTACACCTACGACTACGGCACCGCGGAAGATCCCCATCCCGTATCCGTTTCGGGCGGCGGCTTCTGGTGCCAACTCACCCAGCGGTATATCGACCACATCGTAAACAACTCGCAGTATTGCAACGGCACCAACGCGGTGGAGGCGAATTCGCTCTTCCATCTCCGCGAGACGGGCTTCGACGGATGGCAGGTCGTAACCGTGAAGGACGATACCATCATCACCAACCCCATGACGATGGCGCCGCCTCTGGAACACTGGGCGCCCATCTCCATCCTCGCGCGGACGACCGCGAAGCGCGGCATCGCCTCGGCGATCGACGCGACGGATCCCGAAGCCGCCATCGCAAATACCCGCGAGGGCATGAGGACGACTTCCGCCAAGAAGAACAACGAAAGGTACTACTATTGGAGCGATACCATCGTCGCCGAAATGACGAACTGGTACAGGGAAGTCAAACTCAACAGAAGCTGACCGAGAGAGGTAAATTATGCAAAGCGGCGTTCGTGAGGAGACCGCTTCCGCCGAACAGGCGGTCCCCGTCAAACAGACAAAGACCCGCAAGGACGAAAAGTCCTCGGGCGGGTATTGGAAAACGCAGTGGAAACAGGTGAAGCGGTATAAACGGCTCCTGTGGTTTATCCTGCCCGCCGCGCTCTTTACGCTCGTGTTCTCCTATTTCCCCATGCTCGGCGTGCTCTTCTCCTTCAAGGGTCCCGAATTCGACCTTACGAAGGCGGACGTGCTCTATAACCTCACGCACGGAAGTTGGACGTTCCAGAACTATCTCGATATCTTCGTGGACGATTCCTTCTACCGCGCCATCGCGAACACGCTCATCATCAACGTGTTCCGCCTGCTCATCTGTTTCCCGCTCTCCATCGTCATCGCCATCCAGCTCTCCGAATTGAAGAGCCAGAAGCTCGCGAAAGCCATTCTCATCATCATCTCCATTCCGAACTTCCTCTCGTGGGCGATCGTCGTGGGGACGTGGTCGGGATTGCTCGATCCGGACGTGGGCGTTTTGGGGCGTTTTACGGGGCACATCATGGCGGAGGACAGCTGGTTCAAGCCGCTCGTCGTGTTCCTCTCCGCGTGGAAGGGCGCGGGCTGGGGGTGCATCCTGTTCTATTCCGCGATCGCCTCCATCGATAAGACGTATTACGAATCCGCGACGCTCGACGGCGCGAACAGACTGCAAAAGACGTGGTATCTCACGCTTCCCTCCATTATGCCGACGATTGCGCTCATGCTCGTGCTCAACATCAGCGGCATGATGGCGGTCGGCTTCGAGCAGGTGTATACGATGATGCAGGTGAAATCCGACCTCGTGGACTCGCAGATCATTCTCGATACCTACCTGTATGAGATCTCCGTCGTCAACCGCACGAATATCCCGTTCGCGACGGGGCTCGGCGTATTCAACGGTCTCATCGCGCTCGCGCTCATGCTCATCGGCAACGCCATCACGACGAAGACGATGAAGCGCGGCTTGTGGTAAGGAGGCGGCGATGAAAAGTTTGAAACAGCTCTTCAAAAAGAATCCCAATAAGATCCACGAGAGCCGTGTGGACGTCGGGCTCAACATCCTCAATATCGTGCTGTTGTCCGCGATGGTCATCGTCGTGCTCTTCCCGCTCCTCAACTATTTTTCGCTCGCGTTCAACGACGGGAATTTCAACATCGACGTGGTGCTCTTCCCCGTCCATCCCTCGTTTGAGGCGTTCGACTACGTGCTTGCGGGCGAGATCTCCAAGCATTTCTGGCGTTCCTTCGGCAACTCCGTCATCATCACGGCGGCGGTCACCATCATGTCCAACCTCGTCGAGGCGATGGCGGCTTACCCGCTCTCCAAGCGGGATTGTCCCTTCCGCGGCACCATCATGATGTATTTCATCATCACCATGCTGTTCTCCGCGGGCATCATTCCCATCTACCTCGTCATGCACACCTTCGGGCTGTTGAACAACATTTGGTCCATCATCCTCGTCTCGGTGAGCAACGTTACCCACCTGCTCTATTTCAAGACGTTCTTCGAGGGCATTCCCACCGACATCGAGGAGGCGGCGCGGCTGGACGGCGCGAGCGACATCGCGCTCTTCTTCCGCATCGTCGTGCCCATGTCTCTGCCCATCATAGGGAGCTGCTGTTTCTTCTCCATCGTGGGTACCTGGAACAGCTACGGCACCGCGATGCTGTTCATCTCCGGCTCCGCCGCGGGACAGGACGCACAGCCGCTCTCCTACTATATCTACCTGCTGTTGCAGCGGTCCGCGCTCAACAAGGATAACCCGTGGCTCGTTATGAACCAGCGCAACGTCGAGGCGGCGGCGATGGTGATGAGCATCATCCCCATCCTTTTGCTCTACCCCTACGTCGTGCGGTATATCCGAAGCGGACTTGCCATCGGCTCCGTGAAGGGGTGATCGCGTGAAGCGCATCGTTTTCGTCCCGCTCGACGAGCGGCCCTGCAATTCCCGCTTTCCGTGCATCATGCCGAACGCGGGGTTCGAGCTCACGCTCCCGCCCCGCGCGCTCATGGGGGCGAAAAAACGCCCCGCCGATACGGAAAAACTCGCCGAATGGCTCCTGCGCGCGGCGGAGGACGCGGACGCGTTCGTGCTCTCCATGGATACGCTCGTGTACGGGGGGCTCATTCCCTCCCGCCTGCACCGCGAATCGCGGGAAACGCTGTACGCGCGGGCGGATATCTTGCGAAGGCTCCGCGCCGTCCGTCCCGATGCCCGCATTTACGCGTTCGAGACGATCATGCGCTGTCCCTTCTATTCCCTCTCCGACGAGGAACCCGAATATTACGCGCAGTACGGCGCGGAGATCCACCTCTACGGGAAATACCTGCACAGGGAGCGGCTCGGGCTTGCGGACGAGCGGGAAAAAGCGGAGCTTGTCCGCATCAAGGCGGCGATCCCCGCGGAAGTTCTCGCGGACTATACAGAGAGGCGCGCCGTCAATCTCGACGTTCTGACGCACGTGCTCGGCATGGTGGAGACGGGGGTCGTAAATTCCTTCATCGTCCCGCAGGACGACAGCGCGCCCTACGGATTCACCGCGCTCGATCAGGAGCGGGTGAGAAGGACGTTGGAGGAGAAGCGTCTCCTCATGAAAGTGCCCGTCTATCCCGCCGCCGACGACACGGGGCTCACCCTCCTTGCGCGGGCGGCGAACGAGGCGAAGGGCGTCCGCCCGAAGGTGTTCGTCCACTATGCGTGCGCGCGGGGACCGCTCGTCGTTCCCTCCTTCGAGGACAGGAGCGCGGACGCGACGGTAAACAGCCAGATCCGCGCCGCGGGGTGCGCGCGCGTGTTCTCTCTACCCGAATGCGACATCGTGCTCGCCGTCAATATCGCCGCGGAGATGTTCCGCGAGGGCACGCGGGAGCAGACGGCGAACGCCTACGATGTGGAGAGAAATCTCCCCGCCTTCGTCGATTTTCTCTCGGACGCGCTCGCGGCGGGAAAGATCGTCGCTGTTGCGGACGTCGCCTATCCCTCGCACAGCGATCTCGAACTCATGGACCTCATGCACGACGAGGGGTTGCTGTTCCGCATCCATGCCTACGCGGGCTGGAACACCTGTTCCAACACGATAGGGACCGTGCTCGCCGAGAGCTGTCTCTACCTTGCGGGAGGGGACCAAGCGGGCAACGAATATTTTCTTCTTCATCGCTATTACGACGACGTGGGATACTGCTCCCACACGCGGACCTATATCGATATCAACGCCGTGCCCGCCTTTGCCGAGAGCGTGTTCGTTCTCGACGGGGAGAACGGGCGGTGCGCGGCGGCGGCGCGGGAGGAACTGTTGCGCTTCATGCAGGCGCGCTACCCCCGATGCGCGGCGCGCGTGAAAGATCTCTCCCTCACGCTCCCGTGGAACAGAACGTTCGAGGCGGATCTCGTGCTCGAACTGCGGACCCCCCGATGATGAAACGCATTCCCGAAAACCTGATAAAACGGACGGGCGAGAAGTTTTCCTACACCCATGTCCGCGCATACCGCGCCGCGTACGGCTTCGGCGAGAAGTTCGACGCCGTCGACCAAGCGGGAAAGTTTGTGCGGGCTTGCGTGCGGGAGAAGTGCTTCCGCCAAGGGGAATACACCTATCTCTCCATGCCCTGTTTCCTCACGCCGGACGGGTTCGGGCTGTATGTGGATACCTATGTCGAAGTGGACTTCGACTTCACGAAAGAGGGGCAGGCAGAGATCTCCTTCCCCGCGGAGAGCGACGGGCGCGTGCCCGCCGTGTACCTCGCGGAGGGAACGCCCAAGCAAATTCTCTTTCAGTTCCGCTCCTTCGCGGGGATGCCCCGCGTATTCCCGAAGTGGACGCTCGGCGCGTGGATGAGCGCCAACCGCTGGCACACGCAGGACGAGGTGGAGGAGCAGAGAAGGCTCGCCAAGGAGCTGAACTTCCCGCACAACGTGCTCGTGATCGAGCCGTGGAGCGACCTCACGACGCATTGCCTGTTCAACGGGACGGAGGCGCCCGCGCGCGACCGCGCCGCGTTCGCGCGGGAGGAGCTGCGTTTTTGTGAGCCGTGGCGGGACCCCGCCGCGCTCATCGAGCGCCTGCATGCGGACGGGCTGCGCGTCCTTCTCTGGACGGTCCCCGTCTACGCGCAGGGCGACAACTTGGAAACGCGCTGCAACGAAGCGCTCTGCCTTCGGGAGAACGAGACGGTGAAACGGGAGGGGGACTGCGTAAAAAACGCGGACGGCTCTCCCTATGAGATCCCGCACACGTGGTGCGTGGGGAGCATGGTACCCGACTTCACGAGCGAACGCGCGACGGCGCGCTGGTTCGAGCGGTTCGCCTATCTCAAAGAGCTCGGCATAGACGGGTTCAAAACGGATGGCGGCGAATTTATCCACGACCGCGGCGTTCTGTTTTCGGACGGGACGACGGGGCTCGAAGGACAGAACAGATATTGCGAACTGTATACGGAGGCGTTCGCCCGCTTTATCGGCGAGGAGGGGATCGTTTTCTCCCGCGCGGGCGGACAGAGGACCCCGTCCTTTTCAGTCGTCTGGGCGGGCGATCAGGAGTCCACGTGGGAGGAGTTCCGCGCCGTCATCAAGGCGGGGCTCTCGGCGGGGCTCTCCGGCATCAGCTGTTGGGGGTTCGACATCGCGGGCTTTTCGGGATATCTCCCGAGCAGGGAACTGTATCTGCGCGCCGTCCAAACGGCGGCGTTCCTCCCCGTCATGCAGTGGCACAGCGACCCCGTCTCCAACGGCAGGTGCGATTTCACGGGCGCATGGACGTGCAACGACAGAAGTCCGTGGAATCTTGCGGCTTACCACAAGGACGGGAGACTGTTGGAGATCTTGCGCGAACAGTTCTTCCTGCACTACAACCTTCTGCCCTACCAGTATCTTCTGATGCTCGGCTCGGCGAGAACGGGAACGCCCGCAATGCGGCACCTCGCGTTGGAGTTTCCCGAGGACGACGAGGCGCTCGGCGTCGAGGACGAATTTATGCTCGGCGACGCGCTTCTCATCGCCCCCGTGCTCCGCGATTATTGCGACCGCCGCGCCGTCTATCTGCCGCAGGGAAAGTGGTTCGACCTGTATTCGGGGCGCGCCTACGAGGGCGGTTGGACGGAAGTAACGCTCCAAGAGCGGCATTTGCCCGTGTTCCTGCGGGAGGGGAAATGCGTTCCGCTCGATCTCGCGGGCGGGAAGCTGTGTTCGGACGTGGGGAACGATCTCTCCCGCTACCGCGAACTCACCTTCCTCGTGAGCGGAGAGGGGCGGTTCGACTTCGAGGACGATCTCGGCAACGAGATCTCCCTCTCGTGGTCGGAGCATTCCCATCGGGAACTGCGCAACGAAAAGCGCGCGGCGTACGCCGTTGTGCACTTTGGACAAAAAAACATTTACGGATAAGCCGCCGTACGGCGTCTTGCATAGAAACCATGATAAGGAGAAAACCATGAAAAAATTTTTGGCGATTTTAATGAGCGCGATGCTGCTCGGAACGGGCTGCCTTGCCGCGTGCGACGGCGACAAGAAGAACGACGAGGATCCGTCGTCGACGACGCCGCCGAACGACACGGTCTCCGACGAGATCGTTACGGACACGGCATCCATCTCCTATGTGTTCAACGACATGTACGATAAGGGCGAGTTGAAGGACGAGGCGAACGGCTTCTCCGCCGCGGGCGACATCACGGGCGCGCGCTTCTGCCTGAACGGGAAATATAAGGAGACCTACACCGAATTTTCCTCCCGCCACGACCTCAAACTCGAACTCTACAACGGGACAAAGACGCGCATCGTCAACGCGCCCGCGGGAATGGCGTTCACCCTTTCCACGGCTTCGCTCTCGGCGGACTACTCGATCGCGAAGTACCGTACGAAGTACACGTTCGGGGACAGCATTCTCACGTTCAGCGCGGAATCGGGCAACCCCTACGGGCAGAACTCCGACCCGTGGCACGTCTACGGCAACGAGTGGCTGTACCGCCACCTCATCAACGACAATTTCATGAACAACAACGGCATCACGCGGTTGAAGTCGCTCGACTTCGAGGTGGGAAGCGACGGCTCGCACAGCTATCCCACGGCGAACAGGGGCAATCTCACCGTGAAGCCGGGCTACGACGTGTACCGCTTCGACCTTCGCATCGATACGGATGAGGGCGACGACGAGATCGAGCGTCCCTACTACAACATCGCCATCGTGCGAGAGGCGAACGACCCCATCAACTTCGCGCTCTTTGTGATGAAGTCCAAGTCGAACAAGTCCGAGGAGATGGACGCCATCGTGCAGAGCTATTCCAAGATCAGGGCGCAGGGCGTAACGCGCAACTACTTCGATGCGGGCAGCCCCACTGCCGATCCCGATTGGAATACGGAGACCAAGGAATACTTCGACCAGCTCATGGCGCAGGATTTCGGCGGCTGGGGCGTGTTCTCCTATTCGATGCCCGGGGGCGAGAACGAACTCCACGCGGGGCAGCCCAACTACGACGAGTATCTCCGCAAGAGCAAGGAAATGCAGGAGTACATCGAGAATACGATCTGGGGTGGCAAGAAGTACGATATCTATCCCACGTACACCCACATCCAGCACGCCTTCCCCACGGACATGGCGAAGGAGCTCGCGGGCGGGAACGGCAAAAACGACAAGCCCGTCCTGCAATTCACCTACCAGTACACGACGAACAATAACCTCGTCGACGGCGAAGTTACGCCCGCGTTCGATATTCTCCGCGGCAAGTACGACGAGAAGTTCAGAGCGCTCGCGCAGGGCATCAAGGAATACGGCAAGCCCGTTCTCTTCCGACTCAACAACGAGATGAATACGGACTGGACGAGTTACAGCGGCATCATGAGCCTGCTCGACCCCGATATCTTCGTGATGACGTGGCAGCGTCTCTACGATATCTTCCGCGAGGAGGGCGTGGATAACTGCATTTGGATCTGGAACCCCATCGCGGATTCCTGCCCCTATTCCTCTTGGGGCGAGGACCTCTGCTATTTCCCCGGCAAGGACTACGTGCAGTTCCTCGGCGGCACCAGCTACGAGATGAACAACTACGATACCAACACGGCGGCGCTCGCGAGCATGAAGACGTTCCAGGCGCATTACAGCAACCTCTACAACAAGAACAAGGCTGCCTTCTCCCGGTGGGGAGTCATTCTCTCCGAGTTTGCGTGCGGGTCGGGCGGCAACGCTTCGGGTGCGCTCGGACGCAACGCCGGCGCGCAGGCGAAGTGGGTAACCGATATGTTCAACGCCATCAACGCCGCCTCGCCCGAACCCTATGTCAAGCAGATCAAGGGATACGTCTGGTTCAACTGCAACGACTATTCGGGTACGCAGATCACCAACCGTCTCCGCTTTGCGGATCCCGAAGGACAACGAGGCGAAAGCTACGACGATTTGAGCGCCACGCACGAGGCGTTCAGAGCGGGCTTCGCGGCGCAACACTGACGCTCGTGCAATAAAAAAACAGGAAAAGAATGTTATGAATGGAATTATTCCGAGGGGACTTGTCGTCTCCTGTCAGGCGCTCCGCAACGAACCGATGTACGGCGGGAACACCATTCCCAAAATGGCGGCGGCGGCGCTTCTCGGCGGCGCGGTCGGGATCCGCGCGAACACCGTGCGCGATATCAATGCGATCCATCGCTATATCGGCGGGAAACTCCCCATCATCGGGCTCATCAAGCGGGACTATCCCGATTCGTCCGTATACATCACGCCCACCCTGCGGGAGGCGCGCGCGCTCGCGAAGGCGGACTGTTCGGTGATCGCCCTCGACGCGACGTTCCGCCGCCGTCCGGGCGGGGTAACGACGGCGCAGATCGTCAACTTCCTGCGCGAAAACTGCGACAAGGCGCTGATGGCGGACATCGCGACGCTCGACGAGGCGGTCGCGGCAGAGCAGATGGGGTTCGATTACGTCTCCACGACGCTCCGCTCGTACACGGAAGAGACGGCGGGCGCGGAGATCCCCGACGCGGAATTTTGCAGGGAGCTGAAACAGCGGCTCACGCGCGCCGTGGCGATCGCCGAGGGAGGCATCCACACCTTCGAGGAACTGCGCGCCGTGCTCGACGCGGGGATACGGCACGTCATCATCGGCGGCGCCATCACGCGCCCGCAGAACATCACGAGAGATTACGTGAAAGTGTTTGAAGAACGCCGAGACCTGCTCTCCGCAGAGGGCGTATAACGTCTATCCGCTCGGGCGCGGTGTTCCGCGCCCGAGTTTTTTAGGGAGAAAGCCATGAAATTACCTGTATTGGACAAAACGTTTGTCCCCGCCGTCGCGGTTTGGCGCGCGTACGGGCGGGACGTCGCCGCGCTCCCGCGCGAACAGAGAACGACCGTCGTGCTCGGCGTAAGGCGCACGGAGGGCGCGGAGGCGTTCGCCTTCGAGGCGTTTGCGGACGGCGTGGGCGATGCGCGCGCCTGCTGCGTTGCGGAGCGCATCGCCAAGACGCTCCTCTGGGCTTACGGCGGCTATCGGATCGAAGTATGCGGGAGCGAGGCGGTCTACCGCCGTCTCAAAGAGGACTACCGCATAGGCGGCGCGCGGGCGTTCGACGCGGCGTTCATGAGCCGCGTGTACGAACGCCCCTTTGAAGTCGTTCTCTGCGATTCGCCCACGGAGACGGTCCGTCCCTTCCTGCGGGCGGGCGGGTTTACCCGCGGGTGCCGCATCGGGTTCGACGCGGGCGGGAGCGACAGAAAGGTCTCCGCCGTGATAGACGGGAACGTCGTATACAGCGAGGAGGTCGTCTGGAACCCCAAAACGGAGAGCGACCCCGCCTACCACCGCCGCGAGATCGCGGAAGCCTTCCGCACCGCCGCGAGCAAGATGCCGCGCGTGGACTGCATCGGCGTCTCCTCCGCGGGCGTTTACGTCGGAAACCGCGCAATGGAGGCGTCCCTCTTCCTCAAAGTGGATAAGAGCGTGCACGGCGAAGAGGTGAAAAACATCTATCTCGACGCCGCGAAGGAGTTTCGCGCGCCCATCGTCGTCGCGAACGACGGCGACGTTACCGCGCTCGCGGGGAGTCTCGAACTGGGCGAGGGGCGCGTGCTCGGCATCGCGATGGGGACGAGCGAAGCGGCGGGATATATCAACGAAGAGATGGGGCTCAACGGTTGGCTCTCCGAGCTCGCCTTCGCGCCCGCGGACGTCTCTGCGTCCGCCGCGCGCGACGAGTGGAGCGGGGATCTCGGCGTCGGGTGCAAGTATTTTTCGCAGGACGCCGTGATCCGCCTCGCGGAGCTGGGCGGGCACGCGTTCGCGGCGGGGCTCACGCCCGCGCAGAAGCTCTCCGAAGTGCAGAAAATGCTCTCGGAAGGCTCGCCGCTCGCGGCGCAGGTGTTTTCCGATTTGGGCGTTTACCTCGGACATACCCTGCCCTATTACGCGCTCTTCTATCCCGTGTCGCACGTGCTCCTGTTGGGGCGCGTGATGAGCGGCAAGGGAGGGGAGCTCATTCTTTCCGCCTGCAAAGAGACGCTTGCGGCGGACTATCCCGAATTTACCGCGCGCCTGCACCTTCCGTCCGAGAAGGGGCGCCGCGTGGGACAGTGCATCGCCGCGGCGTCCCTTCCCGAGGGACCCGCGGAAGAAGGAGAAGAGATATGAAGGTCATCATCACGGAAAATTACGAGGAAATGAGCAGCCGCGCGTTCGGCATTCTGCGCGCGGTCGTAACGGAGAACCCGCACGCCGTGCTCGGGCTCGCGACGGGGAGCACTCCGCTCGGGCTGTACGAACTCATGGCGCGCGATCACCGCGCGGGCGGCGTCTCCTATCGGGACGTCAAGACGGTGAATCTCGACGAATACGTCGGGCTCGGCGCGAACGACGCGCAGAGCTACGCCCGCTTCATGCGGGAGAACCTCTTCCGCTTTCTGGACGTCGATCTCAAAAACACGCACATTCCGAACGGGAAGGCGGAACAGCGGGAGGGGGAGTGCGCCCGCTACGACGCGCTCCTGCGCTCGCTCCCCCGCGACCTGCAAATTTTGGGGATCGGCTCCAACGGGCACATCGCGTTCAACGAGCCCGGCACGCCGTTTTCCTCCACGACGCACGTCGTAGACCTCGCGGAGAGCACCATCCGCGACAATTCGCGCCTGTTTTCCTGTGAGGAAGAGGTGCCGCGCAGTGCGTTCACGATGGGCTTGAAGAGCATCATGGAGGCAAAGCATATCGTCATTCTCGCGAGTGGGGAGAACAAGAGCCGCGCGGTGCGCGCCCTCGTCGAGGGCGACGTGAACGAATCGCTCCCTGCAAGCATTTTGCGCACCCATCCCGACTGTACGCTCATTGCGGACAGGGCGGCGGCGAGCCTTTTGAAGGAGGAAGCGTCATGAAAAAATTCGTAAACGTTCCCGTCTATTTCGGCGGGCGGCTCCCGGGGCGTTGCGACCTCACGTTCGGCGAGAACGTCGTCTCGATGGACGCGCGCGAGGATGCGGAGGAGATCGCGCTCCCCGAGCGCGCCGTCGTGCTCCCGGGGTTCGTGGACGAGCATATCCACGGCGCGGGCGGCGCGGACGTCATGGACGGCACGAAGGAGGCGCTCGCGAAGATCGCCGAGACGCTCGTGAAGGAGGGAACGACTTCCTTCGTCGGCGCGACGATGACGCAGAGCGGGGATAAGATCCTGCGCGCGCTCCGCGCCGTGCGGGAGAGCGGCGAACGTCCCTCGCAGAGGGGCGCGAGACTGCTCGGGGTGCACCTCGAAGGTCCGTTCATCTCCGAAAAATACGCGGGCGCACAGCCGCAAAATTGCATCGAACCGCCCTCCGTCTCCCGTTTTTCCGTGTTCGAGAAGGAGAGCGGCGGGCGCATCCGCATCGTTACGCTCGCGCCCGAAAGGGAGGGCGCGGAGGAGCTCGTCTCCTATCTTTCCGCGCACGGGATCGTCGCCTCTCTGGGGCACACCGCGGCGTCGTACGGCGATATGCGGCGGGCGGTCGCGGCGGGCGCGCGCAGCGTTACGCACACCTTCAACGCGCAAACGCCCTTCCATCACAGGGAAGTCGGCGCAACAGGCGGCGCGCTCCTCTCGGACGAGCTCTGCTGTGAACTCATCTGCGATACGGTCCACGTCTCCGTGCCCGCGATGCAGGTCCTTTTGCGCTGTAAGCCGCGCGGAAAGATCGCGCTCGTTACGGACGCCATCCGCGCCAAGGGGCTGGGCGACGGGGAGAGCGAGCTCGGGGGACAGAAGGTCATCGTGCGCGGCGGCGAAGCGCGCCTCGAAAACGGCACGCTCGCGGGCAGCGTGCTCAAAATGAACGAGGCGGTCCGCAATTTCCGCCGCGAGGTGCGGGCGACCTTCCCGCGGGCGGTGGACGCCGCGACGATCGTCCCAGCGACCAATTTGGGGCTCGAACGGTCCATCGGCAGCATCCGCGCGGGGAAGCGCGCGGATTTTGCCGTCGTGAACGAGGATCTCGAAGTCCTTCTCACCGTCGTGGGCGGGGAAGTCGTCTACCGCGCAAGGGGGCTGGATCTATGATCGCTTGGGACGGGGAACGCTTTTTCCTGCGCGGCGAGACCTTCGACTATGTTATGCGGGTCAACGCCGCGGGCTATCTCGAACATCTCCACTTCGGCGGAAAGATCGGCGGGGACGATTTGTCCGCGCTCGCCGAGCCGTACTTTCTCCCCTTCATCGCGATGCCGCCGGGGGAGGAACTGTTTTCCCTTGAAATCTCCGCCTCCGAATACGGCGGCTACGGACAGGGCGATTTCCGCACGCCTTCCGTTCTCATCGAACGGGAGGACGGGGGGAGAGCGAGCCGCTTTTTGTACCGCTCCCACCAAATTTTGCCCGCGCCGCCCGAGATGGGCGTCTTGCCCCATGCGCGGCGGGGAGAGACCCTCGAAATCACGTTGACCGACGCGCTCTCCCCCGCGGAGATCGTTCTCGTTTATACCGTCTGCAAGGATGCGCTCGTGCGCCACGCGCGCATCAAAAACACGGGCGATGCGCCCTTCGTGCTCCGCAAGGCGTATTCCTTTTGTTTGGACCTCCCCGCGGGGCGGCGGGATATTTTCTTCCTGCACGGCAGGCATTGCGCCGAACGCGCGCCCGAGCGTATCCCGCTTGCGCACGGTACGTTCCGCGCGGAGTCCGCGCGGGGAACTTCTTCCCACCAGAGTAATCCCTTTCTCGCGCTCCTGCAAGAGGATTGTTGCGAGGACTTCGGCGAATGCTACGGCGCGGAACTCATGTACAGCGGCTCCTTCTGCCTCTCGGCGGAGCGCACGCAGACGGACTGCGCGCGGTTGCAGGGCGGCATCAACGAATGCAACTTTTCGTGGAAACTGTCGGGCGGCGAAACGTTCGTAACGCCGCAGGCGGCGCTCTTCTATTCGGACGGCGGGCTCGGAAAGCTCTCGCGGCAGGCGGTGGACTTTCTGCGGGAGTATGTCTCCCCGCCCGAGGCGAAACGCCCCCGTCCCGTCGTAGCGAACAACTGGGAGGCGACCTATTTCGACTTCGATACGCCCAAGCTCCTTTCCCTCATTGACGAAGCCGCCTGTCTCGGCGCGGACACCTTCGTGCTCGACGACGGTTGGTTCGGCGCGCGCAACGACGACCGCTCCGCCCTCGGCGACTGGTTCGTGAACGGGGAAAAATTGCGGGGCGGGCTTACCCCTCTCATCGAACGGTGTAAGGCGCGGGGGATAAAATTCGGCATCTGGATCGAACCCGAGATGGTCTCCCGAAACAGCGATCTGTACCGCGCGCACCCCGATTGGGCGGTGGGAAAATGCGGGACGGAGCGCTGCGAGAGCCGCAACCAGCTCGTGCTCGACTTCTCCCGCGGGGAGATCGTGCAAGAGATCTACTCGCGCATTGCGGCGCTTCTCCGCGAAAACGATATCTCCTATGTCAAGTGGGACATGAACAGGCACCTCACCGAATTTTATTCGGAGGGGCTTCCCGCCGCACAGCAGGGCGAATTTCAGCACCGCTACGTCTTGGGCGTGTACGGGCTCGCCGCCGCGCTCAAAGCGGAATTTCCGAACGTCTTTTTCGAGGGCTGTTCGGGCGGCGGCGGAAGGTTCGACGCGGGCATGCTCTTCTATTTCCCGCAGATCTGGACGAGCGACAATACCGACGCGTACGACCGCGCCAAGATCCAGTGGGGGACTTCGTACGCCTATCCGCTTTCGGCGATGAGCTGCCACGTCTCCGCCTGTCCCAACCACCAGACGGGGCGCATCACCCCCTTTGAAACGCGCGGGACGATCGCGTCCCTCGGCGCGACGGGGTACGAACTCGATTTTGCCAAACTTACCAAAGAGGAGCGCGCGTGCATTCCCGCGCAGATCGCGCGCTACCGCGCCGTGGAGCCTCTGCTCCTTTCGGGCGACCTCTACCGCCTTTTGGACCCCTTCGAGGGGAATTGGTTTGCGGAGGAACTCGTCTCCGCGGACGCCGCCCGCGCCTATGTCGCGGGGATGACGGCGCACGCCGAAGCGACGCCCGTCGCGCGGCGGCTTCGGTTGAAGGGGCTGAACGCGGACAAGCGATACCGCGTTGCGGAGCGGGGCGAGACCTATTCGGGGGCGACTCTCATGAACGCGGGCTTGCCGCTTCCCCGGCAAAAAGATTTTTGCGCGTGGACATGGACGCTCGAAGAGGAAAAATAGGACCTGCGGGGACGGATCGCCGTCCCCGCTTTTTTCGCCCTCTGTTTTCTACCCCCTCCCCAACCCCTCCCCCTTGCAAAGGGGGAGGGTAACGCTATGGCATGTCCCCCTTGCGAAGGGGACTTATTGTATCCCTCTCGCAAGAAGTAACGCGACTGTAAAAGGAGGACGTTATTGTATTTCCCTTTTATGAGGGGGGCAATTTGCGCCCAAGGGGCGTTTTTTTAACTCCTCACCGAGCGGTGTTTCCCCCTCGTCAAGGGGTGTTCTGTTTCACCTCCCCCCTCGGAACGGAGGGGGGTAAAGCTTATTACATGCACCCTTGCAAGGAGAGGACGCTCTGTTTCACCTCCCCCCTCGGAACGAGGGGGGAGGGTAGGGTGGGGGGAGAGGCGTTTTTTTGCGGGGTCCGCGCAATCGTTTGACAAAGGGGCGGCGCGGGAGTATAATTTTCGCGAAGTTATTCGGGAAGGGAACTATGACGATTCGGGAATTACAGGATGAGATCGTGCGGGAAAAACGCGCGCGCGGGCGGTTGCTCCTCGCGCACACCTATGCGAAGCGGGAACTCTCGGAAGTTGCGGATCTTACGGGCGATTCGTTCGCGCTCGCGCGGTATGCGGCGGGGGCGCAGGGCGACGTCGTCGTGTGCGGCGTGCGCTTCATGGCGGAGACGGTAAAACTTCTCTTGCCGGAGAGAAAGGTGTATCTCGCGAACGAGAACGCCGGCTGTCCCATGGCGGAACAGATCGAGCCGGAGGAGCTGGCGGCGCTCAAAGAGGAATACCCCGAAGCCGCCGTCGTCGCCTACATCAACACGTCCGCGGCATTGAAGGCGGTGTGCGACGTGTGCGTTACGTCCTCCTCGGCGGAGAAGATCATCGCGCGCCTTCCGCAGAAGGAAATTCTCTTCGTGCCCGACATCAACCTCGGCAGATATTTGCAGAAAAAGCTCCCCGAAAAGACGTTTCACTTCGTCCACGGGGGGTGTCCCACCCATCTGCGGGCGCGGCGGGCGGACGTCGAGGCGGCGCGCGCGGCGCATCCGAACGCGCTCCTTCTCGTGCACCCCGAGTGCCTGCCCGAGGTTTGGGAGCGGGCGGATTATGTCGGCTCCACAACGGGCATCATGGCGTTCGCGAAGAACAGCCCCGCCCGCGAATTTATCATCGGGACGGAGAATACCGTTCTCGAACATCTGCAACTGGACTGCGCGGAGAAGTCTTTCTATCCGCTGTGTAAAGATCTCGTGTGCCACAACATGCGGCTCGCCACGCTGACGGACGCGCTCGCCTGCCTGCGGGGAGAGCGCGCGGAGATCGTCCTCGACGAGCGCGTCGCGAAAGAGGCGATAAGGTGCGTGGACGCCATGATCGCGCTCGGCGGGTAACCGTTTTCCGCCGCGCCGCATATGCTTTCGGGAGGTCTCTATGGGGTGGTACATCGCGCTCGGCGCGGTCGGCGCGCTCGCCGTCACGGTCGCCGTGCTCCTCATCGTCTTTGCGGACAATAAAACGATAACGTACGAGCGGTTCCGCATATGCCTCGGGACGGAGCGGGGGAGCGTCCGTATCGCGCATCTCTCCGATCTGCATTTTCCCAAACAGGCGGTGGATACGGACGGATTGCTCGCCGCGCTCGAACGGGAAAACGTCGACCTTGTTGCGCTCACGGGCGATCTCGTCGTGCGGAGCACGGACGCGGAAAAAAGCGGCGCGTTTCGTTTCATCGAAGCGCTGTGCGCGCGCTTTCCCGTCTGGTTCGTACAGGGGAACCACGACGCGAAGAACGATTCGTCGGAGGAGATCCTCTCGCGGCTTATGCAGGCGGGCGTACACGTGCTCGACAACCGCGCGGAGCGGGTGGAGACGGGCGCGGGCACGATCGTCTTGGCGGGCGTATCGGAGCGCGCGGAACTTCCCGCGCTCGCGCAGGAGGACTGCGTCGTGCTCCTCATCCATCGCCCCGAGCGCGCGGCGCGCATCGTGCAGAGCGGCGCGCTCTCACCCGACGTCGTCCTCTGCGGACACGCGCACGGCGGGCAGTTCCGCTTTTTCGGACGGGGGCTGTATGCGCCCGGGCAGGGACTGTTTCCCAAATACACGTCGGGCATGTACCGCCTCACGGAGCGCACGCGCATGATCGTATCGCGCGGCATCGGGAAGAGCGAATTTCCCTTCCGTTTCAACAACCGTCCGCACGTTCCCATCATCACGATCGAGCGATAAAAAGAGACCCCACGGTCTCTTTTTTTTGGGAAAGCAATTCGGTTTCGCCCTTTGTGTTTTTACTTCCCCCCTCGCAAAGCGAGGGGGATCTTCGCCCCCTTTATTAGAGGCGTTCCGTTCCCCTCGGGGCGTTTTCTCCTCGGGGTGTTCTGTTTTCCGTCGGGGGAGGAGTTCCCCTTTTACCCTCCCCCTTTGTAAGGGGGGAGGGGTAGGGGAGGGGGTAGGCGCAAAAGCGGCGCATATTAAAATACCACCCGCCGAGCGGGTGGCATTTTGTCGCCGATGTCAATCGGGGTTCATCAGGTCGCAGAGTCTCGTGAGCGCCTTGGAGACGGGGAACGCCGCGAGCAGGAAACAGATGAGGTAGAGAAGCTGTGTCAGCGTGAGCGTCTCGCGCGCCGCCGTCCAGTCGGTGTAGACGATATTCCCCAGCACGGGCACCGCGAACACGAGGATACACACGCCGAGCGAGAGCGCGTATACCGCGGCGCGGATGAGATTGAAGGGCTGCAAAATGCGGTAGAGCATCACCACGCCGCCGAACGTTACGGCGAGCACGAAGAGCGGGGAGATGTTCTCGCCCACATCGCCGAGCCACATGGCGGTGCCCAGCGACTGCGGCATGAACTGCACGCCGAGATACATGCCCATCACGCACAAAATGAGCGTAATGGCGCCCGGGATCGCGCGGGATAGGACATATAGGATAAACTTCCCGTGCACGCGGTTGCTGTTCGGTTGCAGTGCGATGACCGCAGAGGGGACCGCCGCAACGAGCACCTCGAAGAGGAGCATGTTGTTCGTGCGGAAGAAATAGGGCGAGGACATGCACGCGCAGATGATGGCGAGGAGCGTCGTGAACAGCGTCTTCATGATGTACAGGGACGCGCACGATTTGATGTTGTTGATCACCCGCCTGCCCTCGTAGACGACGGAGGGAAGGGAGAGAAAGTTGTTGTCGAGGAGCACGAGGTGGGAGACGTTTCTCGCCGCTTCCGAGCCGGACGCGACGGAGACGGCGCAGTCCGCCTCTTTGAGCGCGAGGATGTCGTTCACGCCGTCGCCCGTCATGGCGACGGTGCTCCCGTGCTTTTTGATCGCCCGCACGAGGATGGCTTTCTGCTCGGGCGTGACCCGCCCGAACACGGTATACTGGTTGGCGACGTTCTCCACTTCGAGGTCGGTGAGCCCGTCCAGAGAGACGTAGGAACCCGCGTTCTTCACGCCGACGCGGCGCGCGACCTCGGCGACGGTAACGGGGTTGTCGCCCGAGATGATCTTGATCTCCACGTCGTTGTCGCGGAACCATTTGATGGTCTCCGCGGCGTCCGAGCGGATGTTGTCCGCCAGCGTGATGATCGCGGCGGGGCGGAGCACCGCGGGCACCCTGTCTCCGTTGAGAGCGTTGGGGGAATAGGCGAGCACGAGCACGCGCAACCCCATCTGCGCATATTGTTTTACGATCCTGTCCACCTTGGGCGGCATGGGGCGGAGCACAAATTCGGGCGCGCCCATCACGAAAGTCCCTATCTCGCCGAAGGTTACGGCGGAGAGCTTGCGCTTGGAGGAGAAGGGCAGAACGGCGGTCGCCGAGAGGGCGCCAGAGTGTCCGAACCGCGCGTTGAGCGCGATGGATGTCTGGTTATTGTCGTCGAGCGCGGCGAGCATGCTCCCCATGATGTCGTCGAGGGAATATTCGGTGAAGTTGTTGAGGATCATGCAGTCGTTCACCGTCATTCTGCCGTCCGTGATCGTGCCCGTCTTGTCGAGGCACAGAACGTTGACGCGGGCGAGCATTTCGAGGGAGTAGAGGTCCTGCACGAGGGTATGTTTCTTCGCGAGCCGCAGTACGCCGATCGCCATCGCGAGCGAGGTGAGAAGAAGAAGTCCCGAGGGGATCATGCCGATGACGATGGAGCCCGTGAGCTGGACGGATTCGTCGAAGAGGTGCCCCGTCTGTTCCCAGTTCACCCAGAACATGAGCCCCGCGATGACGGGGATCACCGCGCCGATGACGCGGATGAAGAGGCGGATGGAGTTCATGATCTCCGAGCGCGGCTTCTTATACTTTTTTGCCTTGGAAGTGAGGGAGTTGAGGTAGGTGTTCTTGCCCACCTTGTCTGCGCGGACGCGGCATGCGCCGCTGGAAATGAAGGAACCCGCGTACAGCGTCTCCCCGATCTGCTTTTTGATGGGCACGGATTCGCCCGTGAGGAGGGATTCGTTCACCTCCACGATGCCGTCCGCAAGGACGCAGTCGGCGGGGACCTGCTTGCCCGCTTCGAGGAGAATGACGTCGTCGAGCACGACGTCGCGCACGGGGATCTCCGTCTCCACGCCGTCGCGGACGACCTTCGCCGTCGCGGAGACGAGGACGGAGAGCCTGTCTATCTGCCGCTTCGCGAGGATCTCCTGCAAGATACCGATAAAGAGGTTGGCGCCGAAGATCGCCACAAAGAGGAACTGCGTGATGCCCGCATGCGCGATGGCGAGCATGACCGCGACGATCACGCACAGCAGGTTGAAGAAGGTGCAGATGTTGCCGATAAAGATGGCGGCGTACGACTTGGAATACCGCTTGTTGACGTCGTTGAAGAGGAACTGATCGAACCGCGTCTTCACCTGATCGGCGGTGAGCCCCCTGTCCACGGGCGGCGTAAACCGCTCCACGTCCGTCTCGGAGGGGATCTCCTTCGCCTTCTTGAAGCGCTTCATAAGTTTTTTGCGTTCCTTCGTCTCGGAGAGCTCGGCGGAAGGGCGTTCGAGCACGCGCGCCGCGAACTTCCTGCGCTTCGGCTCGTGCGGCTCGGCGCGGAGTTCCTGCGCTTCGCCCGCCTCCTCGGGAACGGGTATGTTATTATCCAAAATTTTCCCCTTTCGGCGAAAATACCGCCTACTATTCCCTATTATACACGCATTGAGCGGAAAAGTCAAAAAAACCGTGCGCAGTTTGCGAATTTTTTCCGTGTCTGCGCCGAATGGAGCGGACAAAGCGTTGCCATTTTCCGCAAAAAGTTGTATAATGGAGAAAATCAAAGAGGTGACCGCATGATCGACATCGCGCTTCTTCGCAACGACCCGGAACTCGTGCGCGAAAACATTCGGAAAAAATTTCAGGAAGGCAAACTTCCCCTCGTGGACGAGGCGCTCGCGCTGGACGCGAAACGCCGCGCATTGCAGATAGAAGGGGACGCGCTCCGCGCTTCCCGCAACACGCTGTCCAAACAGATCGGGCAGCTCATGCGCGAGGGCAAGCGCGAGGAAGCGGAGGCGGCGAAAGCGCAGGTCTCGGCGGACGCGGCGCGCCTTGCCGCGGTCGAGCGGGAGACGGAGGAAGTCCTCGGCTCGCTCAAAGCCGTGATGATGCGCATTCCCAACATCGTCAGCAAGGATACCCCCGTCGGGCGGGACGACAGCGAGAACGTGGAGCGCGAACGGTTTTTGGAGCCGCGCGTGCCCGAATTCGAGGTCCCTTACCATCTCGATATCCTCGAAAAGCTGGGCGGCATCGATATCGACAGCGCAAGGCGCACGAGCGGGCAGGGCTTCTACTATCTCACGGGCGACATCGCGCGGCTGCACTCCGCCGTGCTCACGTATGCGCGCGATTTCATGATAGATAAGGGTTTCACCTACTGCATTCCGCCGTACATGATCCGCTCCTCCGTCGTCTCGGGCGTGATGAGCTTCGAGGAAATGGACGGCATGATGTACAAGATAGAGGGGGAGGATCTGTACCTCATCGGCACCTCCGAGCACTCCATGATCGGCAGGTTCATGGGGCAGACGCTCGACGAAAAGGAGCTCCCCTTAACGCTCACGAGCTATTCCCCCTGCTTCCGCAAGGAGAAGGGCGCGCACGGCATCGAGGAGCGCGGCATCTACCGCATCCACCAGTTTGAAAAGCAGGAAATGATCGTCCTCTGCAAGCCCGAGGAGAGCGAGGCGTGGTACGACAAGATGTGGCACTACACCGTGGAGCTGTTCGTCTCCATGGAGATCCCCGTCCGCACCCTCGAATGCTGTACGGGGGATCTCGCCGACCTCAAATACCGCAGTGTGGACGTGGAGGCGTGGTCTCCCCGCCAAAAGAAATATTTCGAGGTGGGAAGCTGTTCCAACCTCACGGACGCGCAGGCGCGGCGGCTCAATATCCGCTATAAAACGGAGAAGGGCAGCGCGTATGTCCATACCCTCAACAACACGGTCGTCGCGCCGCCGAGAATGCTCATCGCCTTCCTCGAAAACCATCTCCGCGCCGACGGCAGCGTATCCGTTCCCGAAGTTCTCCGCCCGTACATGGGCGGCAAGACGGAAATTTCGGTAAAATAATTCCCGCATGAAATACGTATTTTTCGATATCGAATGCGCGTGCGTTTTCAAGAGCGTCGCGAAGATCTGCGCCTTCGGGTACGTCGTAACGGACGAACAGTTCAACCTGCTGGCGCGGGAGGACATTCTCCTCAACCCAAAGGGGAAATTTCATCTCACCGACCGCAAGGGGCACGAGGGGCTCGTGCTTCCCTACGAGTATGAAGATTTTAAGAAGTACCCGATCTTCCCCGCGGAATACAGGCGTATCAAGGCGATCCTCGAAGAGAAGGACGCCGTCGTCCTCGGGCACGCGACCCTCAACGACGTGAACTATCTCAACCTCGAAACCAAACGTTACCGCCTTCCCTCTTTCCGCTTCGACTGGCTGGATACGCAGTTTTTCTGGATGAACACGGAGGGGAAGTACGGGCAGCAGCTCGGGCTCGGCGCGATGGCGGAGGCGCTCGGCGTGGAATTTACGCCGCACCGCGCCGTGGACGACGCGTACGCGACCATGCGCGTATGCGAAGCGCTGTGCCGGCGGGAGGGAACGGATGTGAAGGGGCTCGTCGAGCGGTACCGCATCAAGGCGGGCAGGCTCGAAAACTACCAGATCCGCCAGCCCTCTTCCGCGGGTCAGCGCAAATATTATGCAGAAAAAAACGAGGAGAAGGAGGCGCATTTCCGCGCGCACGAGCAGTTTTACCGCTTCGTGAACAAGCACAAGGATCGGCGCAGAAAGGGCGGCGCGCTCGAAGGCAAGGTATTCTGTTTCGCGCGCGACGTCGAGGACGACGTGGACGTCTCCGTCAAGCTCGTGAAGGCGATCTTCGATTCGGGCGGGAAATATACATCCCACCCCGCGCAATGCAACGTGTATATCGCGCGCGGCGAGGGGGGCGAACGCTATAAAAACGCCCTCGCGGGCGGCGCGGCGTTCGTTTCGCTCGAAAGCATCGCCGAATCTTTGGAGACGGTATGAATTTACCCGAAGAATTTTCGGAGCGCATGAAGCGGCGGTTCGGCGAAGAGGAATACGCCGCTTTTCTCGCCGCTTTTCAAGAGCCCCCCGTAAAGGGGCTCCGCGTCAATCCGCTGAAAATTTCGGCGGAGCGTTTTTGCGCCGTTTCGCCCTTTCCGCTCGGAGGAAAGGTCCCGTGGGAAAAGAACGGCTTCTATCACGGCGAAGAGCGGGCGGGCGGGGACGTCTATCACTTTGCGGGGCTCTATTATTTGCAGGAGCCCTCTGCGATGAGCGCCGCCCCCCTTCTCGGCGTCTGCGAGGGGGAGCGCGTGCTCGATCTGTGCGCCGCGCCGGGCGGAAAAACGACCCGTCTCGCGGCAGATCTGAACGGCACGGGCGTGCTCGTCGCGAACGAGATAGACGGCGCGCGCGCGAAGATCCTTTCGCAGAACGTCGAGCGGATGGGCATCACAAACTGCGCCGTGGTGAGCGCTTCCCCCGAAAAGCTCGCAAAGAGCCTTCCCTGTTATTTCGATAAGATCCTCGTGGACGCGCCCTGCTCGGGCGAGGGCATGTTCCGCAAGGAGCCCGAGGCTCTCTCCCATTGGAGCGAGGCGAACGTCAAACTGTGCGCCGCGCGGCAAAAAGAGATCCTCGCGAGCGCGTTTGCGATGCTCCGCGAGGGGGGCGAACTCGTCTATTCCACCTGCACGTTTGCGGAGGAGGAGACGATGGAGCGCGTGATCGAGCCGGACCGCGACGGGACGGCGGAACTCGTCTGCGCCCGCTATTACTATCCGCACGAGGTGCGCGGCGAAGGGCATTTCATCGCGCTCCTCAAAAAGAAGGGCGGCGGGACGCGCGGGGCGAAGCCGTTCCCCGTGCGGCGGGACCGCGCGGCGGAGGAAGCGTTCCGAACGTTCGCGGAGGACTTTTTCGGGACGCCGCCGCAAGGGGAGATCTCAACGCTCGCGGACGGAAGGATGTATCTCGTTCCCGCGGGGATGCCCGCGCTCGATGCGCACGTTTTGCGGCTGGGCGTGGAACTCGGGGAATGGGACGGAAGGGTGTTCAAGCCCGCCCATGCGCTCGCGATGGCGTTCGGCGCGCAGGCGAAGCGGCAGGAACATCTCTCGCGCGCGGCGAGCCTCGCATATCTCCGCGGGGAGACCGTCCCCTCGGACCTTGCCGACGGTTGGTGCGCCGTCTGCGTGGAGGAATTCCCCCTCGGGCTCGGGAAATGCGTACACGGGGTCATCAAAAACCATCTCCCGAAGGGATTGAGAGCGATAAAATAAAGGGAGCGGCGAACTTCGCCGCTCCCTTTTCATCGGTCGGGATCGGGGGGCTCACTCTGCCTCTTCCGCATGCGGAGCCAGTTGATAAACCCATAGACGTCGTTCACGAGAAAGACGCAGAAGCAGACGACGAGGGCGACGTATTCCCTGTTTTCGGCGACGGCGAGCGACCAGAGCACGATGAGCACGACGTCGTTGCACGCATAGGCGACGGCATAGTAGGGGCTTCGGCGGAAGGTGAGCGCGACGGCGGTAAAGCTTGTGGCGACGGAGATCGTGCTCCATAGGAGGTTTGCCGTGTCCAGCGCGCGGAGAATGAAGTAGAACGCGACGGTGACGGCGGCGGCGAGCCCGAACACGATGAGGAGATCGCGCGGTTTGAGCTTCGCGACGGCGACCTCCGTCCTCTTGCCGCGGAAGGGGTGTTTCAGCCAGCTTATCACAGCGGCGAGCGCGATGGGGGCGGACATGCACAGATAGGTGATCATCTCCCCGTAATAGCGCATGGCATAGGAGACGTAGCCGTAGAACGCGGCGAACACGACGCAGAGCATTTGCCCCGCGACGTTCCCCTTGGCGACGAGGATAAGCGCCGTCGCGCCGAGCAGGGAGCCCGCGAGATTGAGCCAATCGGAATTTCCGCACAGTACGAAGGAGAGCACGATGGCGAGCACGGAGGCGACCCACAGCGCATATTCAAAAGGGGTGAACGAGCGGAAAAACGCTTTCAATGCTTTCATGTTCCACCGATGAAAAACGGCAACTTGCGTTGCCGTTTTTTGCTTATTCGTTGTAAGGATCGTCCTCGTCCGCCGCGGGTTTTTCGGGCGCTTCGGGCGCCTTTTCCTCTTCGGGCGCGGGCTGCTGTTTCTGCGGCGCGGGTCTCTTCTTCGCCTTGGGCTGCTTGGGCTTTATCTTGCCGCTCTTGCGAAGTTTTTTGAGGATCATGCGGATCGCGACCGCGAACACCGCGAAGATGAGCACGAACGCAAGCACGCCCGAAGAAATGACGAGCCAGATGTTCGTCTCCGATTCGGTCGCCTCTTCCTCGTCCTCTTCCGCATCCGCGTCGTCGAGCTCCGCTTCATCGGGCTTGAAGTCCACGGCGGAGTAGTCGAGGAAGATGGAATGGGACGCGCCCGCGCCGAGCAGGGAACCGTCGGCGTCCGCGCAGTAGAGGTAGACGAGCGTCTCCGAATAGTCGGATTGCTTGTAGTCGATCCAGGGATTGCCGCGCTCCTCGGTATCTTCGTTCTTGTCGTAGCGGAGATAGGAAGGGGAATCGTAGAAGGTATAGGTGTAATACAGCGCGATGTTCCCGTCGGTGAGACGGTCGTCCTCGTCCGTCGCGGCGCCGCTACCGATGAGCGCGTCTACCGCTTCCTGCTGCAACGTGGAGAAGTCGGAGGAGACGTCGGGCGTCTTATAGTTGTCGAAGAACACATGGCTCCCCGCGGGGATCTGCGCCTCGTTCTCCGTCGTCGTCGGATCGTCCGTGCGCGCGCCCGCCCAAACTTCGAGGCGGTACGTTTTGGCTTCGTTGCCCGTATGCACGTAGAACAGGACGTCCACCCATTCCTCGGTCGCGCCGCCCGTTACCTTGATGACGGCTTCCTTCGTGTTCGCGGACGTATAGGCGTAACGCGTGATGGAGTTGCCCTCTTCGTCCACGACGGGAAGAGGCTTCACGGGAAGGGAATATTCCTTCGTGTCGCTGTCGTAATAGGCGTAGTAGGTCGTCGTGCCGTTGTCCGTTTTGCCGTAGAACGCGTCGGCGCCGTCCTTCGTTACGAGGTTGCCGTTCTTCACCTCGTAGTTGGCGAGGTTGGCATAGTAGTCGCCGCTCGTATCCCCTTTCTTGGTGTACAGACCGTTCTCTTCGAGATAGTAGAGGATATCCGTTTCGGCGTTGAACGCGTCGTCCGCGGGATCCTTCGCACACACGTTGCCCTCGTCGTCGTACCAGTAGGTCGTAGCGGGCAGGTTGGTGGAAAGGCGGGTCCCGAAGCCCTTTTTGAGATCGGACTTATCCGTGAGATAGACGTACGCGGTCGCGCCCTCGGAGAGTTTCACGCGCACGGAGACGCTCTGGTAAGAGTTCGCCGCGATCGTGCTCTCGTTGGCGAAGAAACCGTACGAGGCGACGGGCGTTTCCGCGGTGTTTACGATCGCGAGCGGCTGACTCGCGTTGCCGAATGTATTCGTCCACCATGCCGCGCCGTCCGTCCCGCCCGTGAGCCCGAGCTTGGACTTCCATGCCGTCTGCTCCGGGGTGTCTCCCGTCGTCTCCGCATAGTTTGCCGCGTAACCCTTGTTGAGAAGCCCTGCGTAGAGCCCCTCCGGCCGCACGTTTTCGGCGCTGCCCTCGGGATCCACATAGCGGCTGCCCGAGACGATGCCCGTAAAGTTGGTGGGAAGCGCGAGATCGTGCTCGATGTCCTCGCCCGCCTTCACGGTGTCGAACCGCGTCGCGGGGTCCACCGTCCCTTTGAGGCTCACCTTCTTGGCGCGGTCGCCGCTCGAAGGCGCGTAGCTCATGAGGGTATCCGAGAAGTCCGTATGGCAGCGGAACCGCGTGAACGCCGCCCAGCCGCCCGCAAAGCTCTCGGATGTCGCGCTCGCGAGGGAGGTGGGACCGTACGTCAGTTCGATGTGGAAAGTCTTGGCGGTCTCCGTCTCGTTGGAAACGAAGAAGAAGCACTGCGTCCAGCCGAGATAGATGTCCTTATGTTCGTCGTCGAGATCGACGGTCGCAAGGTCGTTCGTGTCGAAGGGGGAGACGATGGTCTTGTTCTCCCCGTCCACGAGGATGGCGCCCGCGCCGCTCTTGTCGGAGGGGAGGTCGCCCGTCTTCACCCAGAAGGAGAGGAGCATGTTCTTGCCCGCCGCAAGGGTGATCGTGGGGAGCTTCGCGGTGTACGCCGCGCCGTTCGCCGAGAGGATGAAGATGATGTCCTCGTCCTCGTTCACATCGCCCGTCGCCTCATCGTAGAAGGGGAACTTGTCCGCGAGGGACTCTTCGTAGATGGAGCCGAGGTAGCCGTTTTCCATGGTCGCGAGGTCGGCGAACGTCGTCTTGGTCGCGATGTTGCGCTCGTTCTCGGGGACGGAGGCTTCGGTGCGGTTGTCGGGCGCGCCGTTGTCGGCGGAGGTCCACGTCTTTCTACCCGATTTTTCCTCGGTGAGCGTGATGTCGGCGTCGGTGATGTCCGCAATGGAATAGGTGTCGTAAGAGCTCGCACCGTCGAGATCGAGCGCGAACGCGGGGATGCCCTCCACCGTGTCCATATCGAATTCCTTCTCGTTGATCTTCGAGGTAACGCGCGAGAAGATGGAGCACTGGTGATTTTCGGGGACGAGGGTCGTCGCCGTCTTTTTATCGTATTCCGCGGAGGAGATGAGCTTGCATTCGAGGTCGTCGAAGAAGGCGAAGCCGTCCACCGCCTCGTATCTGTCGTCGGAGGAGCCGAGCCCGAGCCCGAGTTTGATGCGGAAGGTGCTCGTCGCATACGAGCTCGCGCGGATATAGATCGTGTACTGCTGCCAGCCGTTGTCGTTCACGATGCCGTCGGTATTGATGTTCTTCACGCGCATCTCTTCGAGCGTCGTGCCGCCCACCGTCTGCGTAACGCCGATATAGGCGCCCGCGCGCCGGCTGACGGAGATATCGTCCTCGGGATCGGCGTTCGCCTTGTAGTGATAGAGCGCCGCCGTCTTTACCCATACGGAGAGCTCCGCCGCCGTGCCGCTTTCGAGGGTGACGGTCGTGCTCGAATTATAATATTGCGCGGTGCCGCGCACGCTCTCGGACGTGCGGCGGTTGTGGATCATGAGAACGCTTGTGTCGCCGTTTTGGCGCTGGGCGGCGTCGTTGTGGAGTTTCAGCTCCGTACCCGCTTCGTTGAGATATTCGAGGTCCTCGAAATCGACGCGGAAGCTGTATTCGTCGAACAGCTCCTTCGCCTCGGACCCGTCTTCGAGCGCATCGATGTCCGTCTTGAAATCGCGGTAAAATTTGAGGCGGTCGTAAGCCGTAACGTCGTCGTCGTTCCAGTGGGCGACGGCGTCGTCGATCGATTGCAGCGTCCTGCCGCCCGTCGCGGAGAGGTAGCCCCACTCCTCGGCGTCGACGATGCCGGAGGCGGTGTCCGAAGAAGGGGAGCCCGAATAGAACGTCCAGCTGTTGGGCGTGGAGATGAGGTTCTTCTTCTCCTTCACTTCCTCTTTTACGACTTCGTCGTAGAACTCGAAGTTTCCGTTTTTGATGAGTTGGGAATCGACGGGCAACGTCGCGGTGTCCGCGTCGTCGTCGCTTTTCTCCGCGGCGGTGGAGCACGCCGCGGCGACTCCCAACGAAAGGGAGACCGCCAAGAGCGCGGAGAGCGCGGTCATCGCGCGCTTTCTGCCTTTACCCTTTTGAAACAGTTTTGCCATAGAACGTTCCTTTTGCGGGCGGCGCGCAAAACGCCGCCGACCCGAGTTAAATTTTCACAGATACGTCTATTTTAATATAATTTGCGAGGATACGCAAGCAATTCCGCGTGAAATCGCCGAAAAAAAGCAAAAATTTTTGCGTTTCGGGCAAACTGCAAGCGAACTGCCACGCGTGAGCGCGCTTGCGGGCGCGCGAAAAGCGGCAAAAAAGGAGGTGCGGACGGATGACGGCGCAAAAAAAGAGCTTTCTCGCGGGCGGCGCGCTCGTGGGCGCGGCGAACGGGCTCTTCGGCGGCGGCGGGGGAATGGTCGCCGTCCCGCTCCTGCGCCGCGCTGCGCTCTCCGATGCGAGCGCGCATGCGACCGCGCTCGCCGTAATTTTTCCCGTCTGCTGCGTGAGCGCGGCGATCTATCTGTTCTCGGGGTTCGTCCCGGTCGCGGTGCTCGTCCCCGTCGCGCTCGGCGTCTTTGCGGGGGGATCGGTCGGCGCGCGGCTCCTACCCCGTCTGCCCGCGCCCGCGCTCCGCTTCGCATTTGCCGCGCTCATGCTCGCCGCGGGGCTTTGGAGCGTGTTCTGATGTCCTTCATCGTGCTCTTTTTGTGCGGGGTCGCGGGCGGCGCGCTGGGCGGAATGGGAATGGGCGGCGGCGCGGCGCTCATCCCGCTCCTCACCCTTGCGTGCGGCGTCCCGCAGACGGCGGCGCAGGGGGTCAATCTTCTGTCCTTTCTCCCCATGGCGACCGCCGCGCTCGCCGTGCACGCGAAAAACGGGCTCGTGCGACGGGAGGGCGTCGCCTTTCTCGTCCTGCCCGCACTGCTGTTTTCCGCGCTCTTTTCCCTTCTTGCCGTCGCGCTGCCCGCCGCCGCGCTGAAAAAGGGATTCGGCGTTTTTCTCGTCGTTTTGTCCTTTTTTGAACTGCGCGGCGCGCTCGCGCAGACGAAAGAAAAGAGCCGCGCCTGCTCCGCTCCCGAAAAACGTCCGAAATAGGGAAAAAGTTCCCGCGAAAGGGGAAATATTTTTTCAAAGGGTATAGACAAACGGCATTTCATATGCTAAAATGTCAACAGGATAGTTTATAGTAGGGAGATATCGGACCGAAAAGAAAATAAGCCGAAAAGGACGGGACAGAATGGAGAAAATCGGGATCATCGACCTGGGCTCGAATTCCGCGCGATTGGTCATCGTGCAGCTCTTCGGAGAGGGGCATTTCATGGTAGAGGACGAGCTCAAAGAGACGGTGCGGCTCGGGCACGACATGGATAGGGACGGCTTCCTCAAACCCCAGCGGGTTGCGGAGACGATCCGCACGCTCAAAATGTTCAAACGGCTCTGCGACGCGAGCGGCGTGGAGCGCATCATCGCGGTCGCGACGGCGGCGGTCCGCCGCGCGAAGAACCAGCGCTCCTTCCTCGACGAGATCCAGGCGACCTGCGGCATCCGCGTGGACGTTCTCTCGGAGGACGAAGAGGCGACCCTCGTCTACCGCGGCGTCATCAATTCGATGGACATTCCCAAGGGGATCATCCTCGAAATCGGCGGCGGGAGCACGAAGATCATCTATTACAACCGTAGGTGCGTGTTGCACCACGAAACGCTTGCCTTCGGCGCGGTAACGCTGACCGATCTCTTTGCGGACGACGGCGTCTCGCCCGAGGAGCAAACGGCGAAGATCGAAGAATTTTTCACCGAGCAGTTCAAAAAGATAGAGTGGCTCTCCGAGGTGGAACCGGACACCCAGATGATCGGCGTCGGCGGTTCCTTCCGCAATCTCTACAAGATCAACCGCATCGTGCGCAAATATCCGCTCGATACGGTGCACAATTACCAGTTTGCGACGGACGACTTTCGCTCCATCTACGAGATGGTGCGCGTTCTGGACGTGGAAAAGCGCAAGCGCATCCGCGGGCTGTCGCCCGCCCGCGCGGACATCATGCCCGCCGCGCTCGCCATCGTGAAGGCGTTCACCGACTATCTGCACATCGAATCGTTCACCGTGGGCGGATGCGGGCTTCGGGAGGGCATCATGTTCAACCAGGCGATCCCGCTCACCGTGGAGCGCCCTATTTCGGACGTCTTGTCCTATTCGCTCAACACGCTCGTAAAATACTACGGCTGCAACGAAAAGCACGTGGAGCACGTCGTCCATCTCTCCATCCAGCTCTTCAAACAGCTGCGCGTACTGCACAAGTTCCCGCGCATCTATCTCAAAGTGCTCAAAATCGCCGCGAGCCTGCACGACTGCGGCTTGAAAGTGCGCTACTATAACCACCAGAACCACAGCCGTTACATGATCCTCAACGCGGGCATCTACGGCGCGACCCACCGCGAGATCGTTCTCGCCGCGTTCGTTGCGGGATGCCACCGCAAGGAGGACGTCAACCTCTCCGAGTGGGCGAAGTACAAGGACATCGTAAACGAAGAGGATCTCGACATCGTGAAAAAGCTCGGCGTGCTCCTGCGCATCGCGGAATGTCTCGACCGCGACGGGCTCGGCATGGTAACCGGCATCAACTGCGACGTTTTGGGCGACTCCGTCATCATGAAGACGGAGCTCGCGGGCGACGCCGCGTTGGAGATCAGGCAGGCAATGCTCGCGAACGCGGAATTCAAGCGCGCCTTCCGCAAGAATCTCGAAATTCTATGAGGCGCGCGCTCGTTCTCGCAAGCGCGTCGCCGCGGCGGCGGGAACTGCTCGGAAAACTCGGATACGAATTTACCGTGGAGCCCTCTTTGTTCGAGGAATCGGCAAAGGGGCTCTCTGCGCGCGATACCGTCCTCACGTTCGCGCGGGGAAAGGCGGAGGAGGTGTTCTCCCGCTTTCCGTCCGCGCTCGTGCTCGGCGCGGACACCGTCGTGGAGGCGGACGGGCGCATCTTGGGCAAGCCGAAGGACGGGGCGGACGCGCGCCGCATGCTCCGCTTTTTGAGCGGGCGGGAACATTTTGTGTACACGGGCGTCTGTCTGCTCTCCGCGGAGGGGCGGCAGGAACAGGTCGTGAAAACGAAGGTCGAGATCGCCCCGCTCGGCGAGGAGCTCATCGAACGGTATTGCGCGAGCGGGAGCCCGCTCGACAAGGCGGGCGCATACGGGATACAGGATCTTTCCCCGTTCGTACGGTGCGAGGAGGGGGGATACGAAAACGTCATGGGCCTGCCCGCGCGGGAAGTGGACGCCATGCTGAAAAGGGCGTTCGGAGGATGCAAATGTTGAAACTTGCCATCGATTTCGGCACATCTGTCACGAAAATCTACAAGCTCGGGAGCGGCATCGTGCTCGCCGAGGCGACGTGCGTTACGGTGCAGAGGGATACGGGCGAGATCCGCGCGTTCGGCAACGACGCGAAGCGTCTGCTCGGCAAGACGGCGGAACTCACCGACGTAAATTTCCCCGTATACGAGGGAGAGATCGCAAACGAGAAGCAAGCCGCCGCGCTCCTTTCATACTTTCTTTCCAAAATCACGCGGCGGAGCTTTGCGGTGGAGGCGCTCTTCTGCGTCCCCTGCGGCTTTTCGGAGAGCGCGCGCGAAAAATATTACCGCGTCGCGAAGGAGGCGGGCATCTCCCGCGTGAACTTCGCCGAGACGCCCTATCTCGTCGCGCTCGGGCAGGACGTCCCCCTCTCGGAGAGCAACCCCGTGTTCACGGTCGATATCGGCGCGGGGAAGACGTCCGTCGCCGCCTTCTCGCTGGACGGCATCATCGCGGGGATCACCATCAACGTGGGCGGCTCGAACATGGACGTGCACATCATCGACCATATCGCCGACCGCTACAATCTCAAAATCGGCGCGCAGACGAGCGAAAAACTCAAAAACACGGTGGGGAGCCTCATTCCCAACGACAACCAGAGCACGGCGGTCAACGGGCGGGACGTTACGACGGGGAAGCCGCGCTCCGTGCTCGTCTCGTCGGAGAACATCCTCTTCCCCGTGCAGGTGTATGTGGACAAGATCCTCGAATACACCGAACTCATTCTCAAAAAACTGCCCGCGGAGGTGTCCGCCGCCATCTACAAGAGCGGCATCTACGTCTCGGGCGGCGTCGCGGCGCTCGCGGGGTTTGAGGATTATTTCTCGAAGAAACTGCAAATGGAGACGCACGTTTTGGGCGACGCGCAGATGTCCATCGTTTTGGGCGGCGGAAGGGCGCTTGGGAACGCCGCGCTCTTCGATAAGATCGCGATGCGTTGACGCGTCGGGCAAAAAACAGATAAAAGGGAGGCGAAAAAGCCTCCCTTTTTGAATTTTGCGTTTGGAAATTTCTGCGCGGTTCAGCTCGCTTCGGCGAGCTTCTTTTTCTTTTTGAGCTGCGTTTCGAGCTCGGAGCACGCCTCCTCCAATTCGACGGGCGTCTCGGAGACGTCCACGCCGTCGAGGATGTCCTGCAAGCGGTATTCCTCGTTGAGGTAGCGGATGGTCTGGTAGCCGATGACCGTCGTCAGCGTGCCGTTCACGAGTCCCTGGATGGAGGAATCGACGATGGCGGAGATCGCCGAGCCGAGGAGGGGGATGCCCTTCACGGCGTCGCCCATCGTCTTTACGACGCTGTTCCCCACGCTCACGCCGCCCAAGCCGTAGGCGATGAGGGAGTTTTGCAAAACGCGCGCGAAGATCTTCACGAGGCGGGCGTCCGAAGGGCGGAACCCGTACAGGAACACGATATCTTTGATGAGTTGCAAATTGACGACGATGACGAGGATGGTGTCCACTTTCGCCGCCTGCGAGATCGCGGAATACGCCGCGGATTTGAGCGAGCTCTTCGCGATGAGCCGTTTCGCCGATTTTTTCACGCAGCCCTTGTAAAGTTCGGTGAGCGTAGATTTTATGTTCTCCTCGTCGTTCGTGTTCACGGCGATGGCGAGCCGCCCCACGACTTCCGAATCGTACCAGCCCACGCCCTCCACCTTCGCCGTAAAGTCGATAATTTTCTCGGCTACGTCGCGGCGCACCTTCCTGTTGTGCTTCTGCGCGCTGCGGGCGTTATAGGCGTTCACGTTGGTGACGAAGTGTCCCAGCCGCATAATTCTCACGAGGGGTACGATATAGAAGAAAATAAAGATGAGGACGGCGACGGCGCCCACGGCGTAGCCCGCGTACTCGTTCATGTCGTACACCTTCATCGTAACGAAGAAGAGACAGATAAAGAGGAAGATGCCGATGATGGCGGCAAGGAACCGCACGAGGAATTTCGCCCCCCGCGCGTTCATGGGTTTGGAGTACTTCTGCTCGTACTCGTATATCGTCATTTTCTTTTCTTCCGTTTCGGGCGTTTGAACTTCCGCCGCCTGCTGTTTCTTTTTTTTCATCGTTCGCCTCGCGTACTATAAGAATACACGCATTTTTCGTTTTTGTAAAGACTTTTACGAAAAAAACCGTCCGCGGAAATTTTTTCAAGCCGCGGAAACTTTGCCCGTCCAAGGCGTTTTCCCGAATTTCGCGTGCCCGAAAATTGTGTTCAAAATTATTTGAACCACAATATTTAGTGGTTGCGTCAAAAAATTTCCACAAAATATTCGGATTTTCGCTTGACAAACCCCCATATCGGTGATATGATAGATACAACTTGAAACGCCTGCGGGATCTGACGATACAAAGCGGAGCACCGCGTGAGACCGCAGGACGCGTTTTTCGCCGTTCGTCTGGGCAATTTTTATCGGGGGAAAGATAGAAATTGCCTTTTTATTATCGGTACGGCGGAACGCCTCGCGGAGGGGACATGGCGCGCATTCATTCGTACGAATCGTTCGGCACGGTGGACGGACCGGGGATCCGCTTCGTCGTGTTCATGCAGGGCTGTCCCATGCGTTGCAAGTATTGCCACAATCCCGATACGTGGGAGATCGGCGGCGGCTCGGAGAAGAGCGCGGAGGAAGTCGCGCGGGAAGCACTCAAATACCGCAGTTATTTCGCGGGGAAGGGCGGCGTTACCGTGAGCGGCGGCGAGCCGCTGCTGCAAATAGACTTTCTCATCGAGCTCTTTACCCTGCTCAAAGCGAACGGCGTGCACACCTGCGTGGACACCTCGGGGATCTGCTTCCGCCGCGGCGACGCGCGCTACGGGCGGCTCGTCTCGCTCACCGACCTGTTTCTCCTCGATATCAAGCATATCGACGAGCAGGCGCACAGGGCGCTCACGGGCTGTTCGGGGGAGGCGCCGCGCGCCTTCGCGGAATATCTCTGCGAGCAGGGCGTGCCCGTCTGGATACGGCACGTGCTCGTTCCGGGGATCACGGACGACGACGGTGCGCTCGCCCGCACGCGGGCGTTCATCCAAACGCTTCCGAACGTGGAGCGGACGGAAGTTTTGCCCTATCACACGCTGGGCGTGGAAAAATACCGCCGTTTGGGCATCGCGTACCCGCTCGAAGGGGTCGCCCCTCCCGCGCGGGAACGGGTGGAGAACGCGCGGCGCATCCTGCGCTGCGGGAAATATGCGGAGGGATCATGAACGTCGTCGTACTTTCGGTGAGCGGGGAGGGATGCGCGAACTGCGTGTCGATGCTTCCCCTTTTGAGAAAACTCACGCGCGAACGGGGCGTGGAATTGCAGACGATCGAGGCTTCGGCGGAGACGGCGGCGCGCATAAAAGCGCTCGGCGTGGACCGCGTCCCCGCGACGGTCGTGCTCAAAGACGGCGCGCCCTTCGCCGTGGCGACGGGATATCAGCCCGAGGAGATCCTCGGACTTTGGCTGGACGCAAAGCTCGCGGAGGCGCGGGCATAGACGATACTATATATTTTTACGGGTGATGGAAATGTTTGAAAAGGCATGGCGCGGATTCCGGGAAGGAAAGTGGTCGGAAGGCAATGTAAACGTGCGCGATTTTATCCAGCGCAACTATAAGCCGTACGAGGGAGACGGCTCCTTTCTCGCTCCCCCCACGGAGGCGACGAAAAAGCTGTGGAACATGGTGATGGAGCTCTCCAAGGAGGAGCGCGCCCGCGGCGGCGTGTATCTCGCCGATACGGACATCGTTTCTCGCGTCAACAGCCACGACGCGGGCTATTTCGACCGCAGTCTCGAAAAGATCGTCGGCATTCAAACGGACAAGCCCTTCAAGCGCGCGCTCCAACCGTTCGGCGGCATCCGCATGGCGGAAGAGGCGCTCAACATGTACGGATACGAGCTGGACGACGAGGTGCGCGAGATCTTTACGAAATACCGCAAGACGCACAACGAGGGCGTGTTCGACGTGTACACCCCCGAGATGCGCCGCGCCCGCCACGCACACATCCTCACGGGATTGCCCGATACGTACGGAAGGGGCAGGATCGTGGGGGACTACCGCCGCGTCGCCCTCTACGGCGTGGACTATCTCATCGCGTGCAAGCAGAAGGACAAGACGCTCCTCGACGGGGACATGACGCCCGATAAGATCCGCGACAGGGAGGAGATCGCCGAGCAGATCAAGGCGCTCGGGCGGCTCAAAGAGATGGCGATGATGTACGGGTTCGATATTTCCCGCCCCGCGGAGACGGCGCAGGAGGCGGTGCAGTGGCTGTATTTCGGCTATCTCGGCGCGGTGAAGGATCAGAACGGCGCGGCGATGAGCATCGGCAGAAATTCCACCTTCCTCGACATCTATTTCGAGCGCGACTTCGCGGAGGGAACGCTCACCGAGGAGGCGGCGCAGGAGCTCATCGATCACTTCGTGATGAAACTGCGCGTCGTCAAATTCATGCGCACGAAGGATTATAACGAGCTGTTCAGCGGCGACCCCACATGGGTAACCGAGAGCATCGGCGGCATGGGGCTGGACGGCAGGACGCTCGTAACGAAATCGAGCTTCCGCGTGCTCCACACGCTCGAAAATTTGGGACCCGCGCCCGAGCCCAACCTCACGGTGCTCTGGTCCAAACAGCTCCCCTATAATTTCAAAAAATTCTGTGCGGAGACCTCCATCAAGACGTCCGCCATCCAGTACGAGAGCGACGATCTGATGCGTCCCGAAATGGGGGACGATTACTGCATCGCGTGCTGTGTTTCGAGCATGCGCGTCGGCAAGGACATGCAATTTTTCGGCGCGCGCGCCAACCTCGCGAAGTGTCTCCTCTATGCCATCAACGGCGGCAAGGACGAGCTCTTGAAGGACCCCAAAACGAACGCCCCCCTGCAAGTTTCGCCCGAATTTACGCCCGTCTCGGGGGACGGCGCGCTCGATTACGAGACCGTCGTGAAGAAGTACGACTGCATGATGGACTGGCTCGCGGGGCTGTACGTGAACACCCTCAACGTCATCCACTACATGCACGATAAATATTGTTACGAGGCGCTCGAAATGGCACTGCACGATTCGCAGGTGCGCCGCTTCTTCGCGACGGGCATCGCGGGGCTGTCCTGCGCGGCGGATTCGCTCTCCGCGATCAAATACGCAAAGGTCTATCCCGTGCGCAACGAGGACGGCATCGTCGTGGATTTCCGCATCGAGGGGGATTACCCCAAGTACGGCAACAACGACGACCGCGCGGACGACATCGCCGTCTGGCTCGTGCGCACGTTCATGGATAAGATCAAGGAACACACGACTTACCGCGGCTCCATTCCCACGATGTCCATTCTCACGATCACGTCCAACGTGGTGTACGGGAAGAACACGGGCAACACGCCGGACGGGCGCAGAAAGGGCGAGCCGCTCGCCCCGGGCGCGAATCCCATGCACGGAAGGGACAGCAGCGGCGCGCTCGCCTCGCTCGAATCGGTCGCGAAACTTCCCTACGACCACGCGCGGGACGGCATTTCCAACACCTTCTCTGTTACGCCCGATTCCCTCGGGAAAGACGACTGACGATAAAATCAAGGAGAAAACGAATATGTCCGAAAAGCAGACCGAAAATCTTGTCAACATGCTCGACGCCTATGTGAGCGACGGCGGCTATCATCTCAACGTGAACGTATTCAACCGCGACACGCTTCTGGACGCGCAGGCGCATCCCGAAAAATATCCCCAGCTCACCGTCCGCGTGAGCGGTTATGCCGTCAACTTCATCAAGCTCACGCGCGAACAGCAGAACGACGTCATTGCCCGCACCATCCACGAGACGATGTAAATGAAAAAGGGAACGACCGTCCGCGAGGACGAGGAGCAAAAACGGGCGAAGCGCGCCGAAAAACAGCGGGCGCGCATGCAAAAGCATGTCGTCGTCTGTCCGCACTGCGGCGGGGACGCGCTCGACCACATGACGAAGTGCCCGCACTGCGGCGGGGAACTTACGCCGCTCGGGTACCGCCCCATGGACGAAAAGCTTCGCAAAAAGTGGAAGATCGCGGGGTATGTGTTCGGCGCGGCGGCGGTCGTCGCCGTCATCGTCGCGCTCGTCGTTTTGAGGTCCTGACCAAGCCGCCCTTTCCCATCGGGAAGGGGCGTTTTGCACGCAAAAAAGGAGAAATATGGATATCCGTAAAACGCTCGCCGCCGAATTCGGCGTCAAGGAAGAATATGTGGGAAACATCGTTTCCCTGCTCGACGAGGGGGACACCGTTCCCTTCATCGCGCGCTACCGCAAGGAGATGCACGGCGCGATGGACGACCAGACCATCCGCAAACTCGCCGACCGCCTTGTCTATCTGCGCAACCTCGTCTCGCGCAAGGAGGAGGTAAAGAGCGCGATCGCCGCGCAGGGCAAACTCACGCCCGCGCTCGAAAAGGAGATCGACGACGCGCCCACGCTCGCGGAGACGGAGGACCTGTACCGCCCCTACAAGCAAAAGCGGCGCACCCGCGCGACGGTCGCGCGGGAAAGGGGATTGGAGCCGCTCGCCGACGCGCTGTTCGCGCAGTCGCCCTCCTGTCCCGATCCTCTCCGCGCGGCGGAGGCATATGTGAACGCGGAGGCGGGCGTCCCCGACGCGGCGTCCGCGCTCGGCGGTGCGGCGGATATCGTCGCCGAACGCATTTCGGACGACGCCGCCGTGCGGAAAGCGGTCCGCGACTTTTGGGCGAAATACGGGCGGCTCTCCGCTTCCGCGGCAAAAAAGGACCCCGAGGACACCGTGTACCGCAACTATTACGCGTTCTCCTCCGCGGTGAGCGCGATCCGCGGGCATCAGGTGCTCGCCGTCAACCGCGGCGAGAGGGAGGGCGTTTTGAAAGTTACGGTGGAGGCCGACCGCGACGCCGCCGTCGGGATCGTGTGCCGCCGCGTCGTCAAGCGGACGCCCTGCGCGTCCTCGGCGTTCGTGCGGGCGGCGGCGGAGGACGCCTACGACCGCCTCATCGCACCCTCGGCGGAGCGCGAAGTCCGCGCCATGCTCACCGAGAGCGCGGCGGAGGGCGCCATCGGGCAGTTCGCGCTCAACTTGAAGCCCCTTCTCATGCAACCGCCCGTCAAGGGATTTGTAACGATGGGGCTGGACCCCGGCTACCGCATGGGGTGCAAGGTGGCGGTCGTGGACGGAACGGGCAAGGTGCTGGATACGGCGGTCGTCTATCCCACGCACGGCGAGCGGCAGAAGCGGGAATGTATCCAAACGCTCACCCGTCTCGTGAAAAAGCACGGCGTCTCCCATATCGCGATCGGGAACGGCACGGCGAGCCGCGAGACGGAGCGCATGACGGCGGAGCTCATCGAACAGCTCGGCAAGGACGCGAACGTCTCCTATGCCATCGTCAACGAGGCGGGCGCGTCCGTCTATTCAGCGTCCCCGCTCGGCGCGAAGGAATTTCCCGAATACGACGTAAATCTCCGCTCGGCGGTCTCCATCGCGCGGCGGCTCCAAGACCCGCTCGCCGAGCTCGTGAAGATAGACCCCAAGTCCATCGGCGTGGGGCAGTACCAGCACGATATGCCCCAAAACCGCCTCTCCGCCGCGCTCGACGGCGTGGTGGAGGACTGCGTGAACGCGGTCGGCGTGGACGTAAACACCGCCTCCGCTTCCCTTCTCTCGCACGTCTCGGGGCTGAACGCCGCCACGGCGGAGCGCGTCGTGAAATATCGCGAGGAGCACGGCTTGTTCCGCGCGCGCGGGGAACTTCTCAACGTGAAGGGGCTGGGCGCGAAGGCGTTCGAGCAGTGCGCGGGCTTTTTGCGCGTTCCCGAGAGCGACGAGGTGCTCGACAACACCGCCGTCCATCCCGAAAGTTACGGCGCGGCGAAGAAGTTGCTTTCCCTGCTCGGCTATACCGTGGACGACGTGCGCGCGGGGCGGCTCGGGAACATCTCCGCGCGGATCGGGGAATACGGCAGGGCGCGCGCGGCGCAGGCGTGCGGCGTGGGCGAACCCACGCTCGCGGACGTCGCCGCCGAGCTCGCAAAACCGGGGCGCGACCCGCGCGAGGAGTTGCCCGCCTCTCTTCTCCGCACGGACGTGCTCGAAATCAAGGACTTGAAACCGGGCATGGAGCTCACGGGGACGGTGCGCAACGTCATCGATTTCGGCGCGTTTGTGGATATCGGCGTACATCAGGACGGGCTCGTCCACATCTCGCAGATCTCGGACCGCTTTCTCAAACACCCTTCGGAGGCGCTCTCGGTGGGGCAGGTCGTAACCGTTTGGGTGCTCGAAGCGGACGAAAAGAAGGGCAGGATCTCGCTCACGATGCGCAAGGATCGGCGCGGGGAGCGGTAGGCGGGAAATTTTGCCTTTCGGCACGGAAATTTTCGGGGGCAGACGGCATTTCCCCGTTTTTACCCAATCGAAAACCGCGCGCTCGCCGCGCGGTTTTTTCAAAGCGGAAAATACTTATTGTCCCTTGTCGCTTTGTTGTTCTTGTTCCGCTCCCGCACGTTCGTCTTTTTACCTCTCCCCCTCACATCGTGAGGGGGGAGGGTAGGGTGGGGGGAGGGGTTTCACTTTCCCCCTGCGTTTTGTTGTTCTTGTTCCCCTTCCCCTTGTTCGTCTTTTTTACCTCCCCCCTCACATCGTGAGGGGGGAGGGTAGGGTGGGGGGAGGGGTACTTCGTCGCTTCGCTCCTCGTGTCGCCCTTCGGCGGCACAATACGTGCGAACGATAGAGAGGGGGGGAGCGGACAAAGAAACGCCGCGGCAGTCTCAACCCCCACCCAACCCTCCCCCTTGGAAAGGGGGAGGTGTCTATTTTCTCTTGTCGCTTTGTTGTTCTTGTTCCTCTCCCCCTCGTTCGTCTCTCCTCTTTCCCTCTATGGTCTTATCTTACTCTCCCGCTCGCTCGTCTTTTTTACCTCCCCCTTTGGAAAGGGGGAGGTAAGTTGGTACCCTCCCGCGCTTTTCCTTTCTCTCCCCTCCCCCTCGTGTTGCGAGGGGGAGGGGGGGGTGGTTTCACTTTCCCCTCGCAACGCGAGGGGAAGAGGACAAACAAGGCGTAAAACAGCCAAAAGGCGAAGGATAATAAAAACCGTCCGCACAACAGGCGGGCGGAGTTTTCCTCCGCGCGGGCGCGATAGGCGGAAAAAAGCGAAATTCCGTCATATAAATTCATTACAGCGGTTGACATTTTCGTGCAAACATTTTATACTGAAATACGACGCCAATGAAACACGGAGGACGGTATGAAAGTCGCAATGACGGGTGTGAGCGGGAACATGGGAAGAGAAGCGCTTGCACAGAGTATGGAACTGGCATGCGTCGAGCTTGCGCGCGTGCTTCTTTCCGATAAAAGCAAGAACGATAAGCTCGCGAAACAACTCAAAAAGAAATACGGCAAGCGCATCGAGATTGTGCGCGGGAACATTGCGGACGCCGCTGTCTGCGATGCGCTCGTAAAGGACGTAACGCACGTCGTGCACATGGCGGCGGTCATTCCGCCCCGCTCGGACGCGAGCCCCGCGGCGAGTTACGCGTGCAACCTGCTCGGCGCGGTCGCGCTGGTGGACGCCGTGAAACGGTGTTCGCCGCAGCCCAAATATATCCATATCTCCACGGTCGCCCTCTACGGCAACCGCAACGAAAAGCATCCCTTCGGGCGGGTGGGCGATCCCCTGCTCGTGAGCCCCTTCGACCACTACGCCATGCACAAACTGTACGGCGAACGGTACTGTCTCGACGCGGGGCTCGACTGCTGGGCGGTGCTCCGCCAGACGGCGATGCTCCATCCCAACATGATGCACGACAACATCTCCGACGGGCTCATGTTCCACACCGCGCCCAACGCTCCCCTCGAATGGGTGAGCTCGCGCGACAGCGGCTACCTCATCAAGCGCATCTTGGAACGGGACGACGCGGGCGAGGTGCCGGGATTTTGGAAAAAGATCTACAACATCGGCGCGGGATTCAAGGGCATGGAGACGGGCTACGATACGTTTAACGACGGGTTTGCCATCATCGGCGGCTCGGCGGAAAAGTTCTTCAAGCCCAAATACCTCGCCTCGCGCAACTTTCACGGACTGTGGTTCTATGACGGCGGCGAACTCGAAGAGCTCTTCCACTACCAGCGCGACGACGTGCATGAGTATTGGAAGTGGATCGGTTCACAGCACAAATTGTACAAGCTGGGGCGGTTCGTGCCCAAGGGGCTCATCGATCTCTTCCTCTTCCGCAAGCTCCGCAACCATAAAAATTCGCCCTACCGCTGGGTCAAAAACGGCGACACGGCGCGCGTTACGGCGACGTTCGGCAGCATGGAGCAGGCGAAGGCTCTGCCCGACAAGTGGGAGGGCTTCAAACTCATCGCAAAGGGGGACTTCGGCGATTACGACGAGATGAGAAAGACGGAGAACGCCGCCCTCCTCGACCACGGGTACGACGAGAGCAAGGACATTTCGGAGTGGACGATCGAGGACATGCGGGAAGCGGCGCGCTTCCGCGGGGGCGAGACGCTCACCGAGGAGATGGAAAAGGGCGCGGCGTACCGCAAGATCTTGTGGAAGTGCCACGAAGGGCACGAATTCGAGGCGAGCCCCTACACCGTGCTGCGCGGCGGGCACTGGTGTCCCGTCTGCTGCCAGCCCACGCCGTGGGACTTCGACCGCCTCTCCAAACACGTCCCCTTCTTCGCGCAGGTGTGGTACGATTCCCACGGGACGGAGGAGAACTATGTCTACGATCTGGACGACGAGGGCAAGTCGGTCATGAGGCGGCTTGACGACGCGCAATGAGAGCTCTTTTCTACGTCTTTACAGGCACGGGGAACACGAAGAAGGTCGCCGAACGGCTCGCCGAAGAGTGGCGCGCGCTCGGACACGAGGCGGACGTCGCGCTCATCCGCGCGGGGAGCGAATATCCCGACGCGGCGGCGTACGATCTTCTCGCGATCGGCTATCCCGTGCATGCGTTCAACGCGCCCGCGCCCGTGCTCGCCTTCTGTAAAAAAATGCCCCGTTCGGCGAAAAAGCCCGTGTATTTCTTCAAGACGTCGGGCGAGCCCGTAACGATGAACGACGCTTCCGTCATTCTTCCCCGCAGGATCTTGAAGCGGAGAGGGTACGACGTGCGCGGCGAATTTCACTTCGTCATGCCCTATAATATCATATTCCGCCACTCGGACGAGATGGCAGCGCGCATGTGGCGAGACGCCGAATTGCTCGCCGCAAGGTATGCGCGGGAAATGTCGGAGGGGGCGCGCAACAAAAAGGGCGTCAACGTTTTCAAGCGCATGGCGGCGTTTACGCTCCGCATCGAACACACCGCAATGCCCGTCATCGGACACCGTTTCAAGCCGACGGAAGCATGCGTCGGGTGCGGCGCATGCGAAAAGAAATGTCCGCAGGGGAATATCTCCATGAAGGACGGGAAGCCCTTTTTCGCGCATTCGTGCGCGGGGTGCATGGCTTGCGCGTTCAGCTGTCCCAAGGACGCCCTCAAAATTTCCCTTCTCAACGGATGGCGCGTCAACGGCGCGTATTCATTCGCGGGCGTTCCCGCCGACGACGGACAGGTCTGCAAATATTGCCGCAAGGCGTATCTGCGATACTTCCATCGCGCGGAAGAGAAAACGGAATCGTGAAGAGAAAACAGAATAAAAAAACCGACCGTCCGCACGGTCGGTTTTTTATAAGGATCTCCGCTGTCCCATTTTTACCTTCCTTTTATTTTCCCTTGTTTTTCGCCCCTTGGAAAGGGGGAAGGTGTCTATTTTTGCTCTCTGTTTTTTATTTTTCCTTGTTGTTTTTCGTTCCTTGGAAAGGGGATAAGCGCCTATTTTCCCGTCGCGCCGTCTCTCTTGTTCTCCTGCCGCACGTTTTTTCCTTTCTTACCCACCCCCTCGTGTTGTCTCTCTTACCTCCCCCCTCACATCGTGAGGGGGGAGGGTAGGGTGGGGGGGGAGGGGGAGCGGGAGCGGGAGCGGACAGAGAAACACCGCGGCACATTTCAACCCCCACCCAACCCTCCCCCTTTCCAAGGGGGAGGTGTCTATTTTTGTTCTCCCTTTGTTTTTTACCCTCCCACTCGCAACGCGAGTGGGAGGGAGTGGAACTTGTGTTTGCTCTCCGTTTTTGCCCTCTTCCTTGTTTGTCTCTTTTCTTTCCCTCTTTGTCCCTTCTTACCCTCCCCCTCGCAACGCGAGGGGGAGGGATAGGGGAGGGGGGAGAAAGGTGCAAAACAGCCGAGAGCAGAATAGAAGGCCTGCTGTGCGGGCGGTTTTTTGAAAAAATTTCTTGACTTGCGCCCACAAATCATCTTATAATATTACCGTAAAAAAGCGCGGGACGGGACGTCCCGCACGGAGGCGGCTATGCTGGGAAACTTCACCTATTGCAATCCTACCAAACTCTATTTCGGGAAGAACGCGCTCGATGGGCTCAAAGAGGAACTCCCCAAATACGGGAAGAACGTTCTGTTCGTCTACGGCGGCGGTTCCATCAAGCGGAACGGGATCTACGATAAGGTCGTCGCGCTCCTTCGGGCATGCGGCAAGAATATTTTCGAGGACGGGGGCGTGATGCCCAATCCCACGACGGAAAAGCTCGCCGAGGGGTGCGAACGCGCGCGGCGCGCCGGGGCGGATCTCATTCTCGCCGTGGGCGGCGGCTCCGTCTGCGACTATGCGAAGGCGGTCTCCGTGTCCGCCTATTGCGGGGAAGATCCGTGGGAGAAATATTTCATCCGCTTCGAGGAGCCCTCCGCGGACGCGAAGCTCATCCCCGTGGGGTGCGTCCTCACGATGGTGGGAACGGGCAGCGAGATGAACGGGGGCTCCGTCATCACCAACCGCGCGCAGAAGATGAAGATCGGGCACGTATTCGGCGAGGCGGTCTATCCCAAGTTCTCCGTGCTCGACCCCGAATTTACCTATTCGCTTCCCCGCTATCAGATGATCGCGGGCATTTACGATATCATGTCGCACATTCTCGAACAATATTTTTCGGGCACGGACGACAACACTTCCGACTACGTGATGGAGGGACTGCTCCGCTCGCTCATCCACAGCGCGGAGATCGCCTCGGAGGACCCGCTCGATTACGAGGCGCGCTCCAACCTCATGTGGACGGCGACGTGGGCGCTCAACACGTTCGTCGCGAAGGGAAAGGATACCGACTGGGAGGTGCACATGCTCGGGCAGGCGGTCGGCGCGCACACCGACGCGACGCACGGCATGACGCTCTCCGCCGTCTCCATGGCGTATTACCGCCACATTCTCCCGTACGGAACGCACAAATTCGCCCGCTATGCGACAAACGTCTGGAACGTCCCCGCGGGAGAGACGGAGGAGGAGACGGCGCGGCGCGGGCTGGACGCGATGGAGGCGTGGATGCGCAAACTGGGGCTCGCGATGTCCCTCGGCGCGCTCGGCGTAACGCGCGATATGTTGGAGGGGATCGCGGCGAGCACGCTCGTCATGGACGGCGGCTACAAGACGCTCACGCGGGAAGAGATCCTCGAAATTCTCGAAAAGAGTTTATGATCGCGGGACGGACGTCCCAAAGGAGAACATACGAATGAAACAAGAAACGCTTTGCGTACAGGCGGGCTACCGCCCCGAGACGGGCGAGAGTCGCATTCCGCAAATTTGCCAGAGCACGACGTTCTATTACGGCGATTCGCAGAAGATGGCGGACCTTTTCGACCTCAAATCGGACGGCTTCTTCTATTCCCGTCTCGCCAATCCCACCGTGGAAGCGCTCGAACGGAAGATCGCCGCGCTCGAAGGCGGGACATACGGGCTGGGGTGCGCCTCGGGCATGTCCGCCATTCTCTTGACGGCGCTCACCGTCTGCGGCGCGGGGGACAACATCGTCTGCGCGTCGCAGGTGTACGGCGGCACGTTCAATCTCTTTGCGGTAACGCTGCCCCGCCTCGGCGTGGAGTGCCGCTTCTTCGAGGCGGACGCGCCCGCGGAGGAGATCGAAAAACTCGTGGACGACCGCACCAAGTTCATCTTTGCGGAGACCGTCGCCAACCCCGCGATCGTCGTGCTCGACTTCGGGAAGATCGCCGCAATCTGCAAGCGGCATTCCCTTCTCTTTGTCGTGGACAACACGCTCGCGACGCCCGTTCTCTGCCGCCCCTTTGAGTGGGGCGCGAACATCGTGGTGCATTCCACGACCAAATACATCGACGGGCACGCCGCCGCGCTCGGGGGCATGATCGTAGACGGCGCGAACTTCCGCTTCAAGGGGAACCCCCGCTATCCCTCCTTCGACCTTCCCGACGAGAGCTATCACGGGCTCGTGTATTCCGATCTTCCCGTCGCGTTCGGGACGAAGTGCCGCGCCCAGATGATACGGGACACGGGCGCCATCATGAGCCCGCAGAACGCCTTTCTCACCTTCCTCGGGTGCGATACGCTCGCGCTCCGCATGCAAAAGCACTGCCGCAACGCCGAAAAGATCGCAAGTTTCCTCTCCGCGCATCCCAAGATCGAGTGGGTTCGGTACGCCTCTTTGGAGACGGACGCCCACCACGCGCTCGCAAAGAAATATCTCCCCGACGGCACGGGCGGCATGATGAGCTTCGGCATCAAGGGATCCGCCGCGGATTGCGCCCGCTTTATGGAAGCGTTGAAGATCATCACGCAGGAGACGCACGTCGCGGACGTGAGGAGCTGTGTGCTCCACCCCGCCTCCACGACGCACCGCCAACTTTCGGAGGAAGCGCTCATCGCCGCGGGCATCGCGCCCAACCTCGTCCGTCTCTCGGTCGGGATCGAGGACGCGGACGATCTGATCGAGGACCTTTCACGGGCGCTCGACCGCGTATAAGAGGGCGCGCAAGGATTGCCGCCGCGCAAGCATATTGCGGAAAAACGCGCAAATGGGGTCGGTTTTCCGGATGACCCGTTTCGCGAATATACAAAAAGAGCCCCTGCGAGGATCTTCGCAGGGGTTTTAAGGTTTGGAAGGGGCGGCGGCGAGGTCTTTCAGAACTTCCCCCGCGAGGATGAGCCCCGCGACGGAGGGGACGAAGGAGAGGCTCCCCGGGACCTGCCGTTTCGGGCTCGCTTCGCCTGACGGCGCGGGCGAGAGGGGCGGCTCCTTGGAATAGACGACTTTCAGCGCCGTAACGCCCCGCTTTTTGAGTTCCGAACGCATCGTCCTCGCGAGCGGGCATACGGACGTGCGGAAGAGATCGGCAACCTCGAAGGCGGTCGCGTCCGTCTTGTTCCCCGCGCCCATACAGCTCACGACAGGGACATGCGCCGCCTGCGCGCGCAAAACGATCTCGATCTTCCCCGCCACGGTGTCGATCGCGTCCACCACGTAGTCGTACTGCGTAAAATCCACCCGATCCGCCGTCTCGGGCAAAAAGAACAGCTTTTGCGCGTTCACTTTCGCCGCGGGATTGATGTCGAGCACGCGCTCCGCGGCGACGTCCGCTTTGTAACGCCCCAGCGTTTTTTCGGTCGCATAGAGCTGGCGGTTGATATCGGTGAGGCTCACCCTGTCGTCGTCGAAGATATCCAGCGCGCCAACGCCGCCCCGCGCGAGCGCCTCTATCGCATAGCCGCCCACGCCGCCCGCGCCGAACACCGCCACGCGGCTCGCTTTCAGCCGCTCCAACGCCGTCCGCCCGAGCAGCAACTCTTCCCGTGAAAACCTGTCGGACATGTTCCCGCTCCCGCTATCTTATTTCAAAAGAATTATATTCGCCCGCTTCCTCTTTGTCAAGCGATATCGTGCGCGCTTCGTTGAGCGCGCGTAGCGTGGAGACCGCGGCGGCGTTGCGCTCCGCTTCGAGGCGGAGAAAGGCGATCAGACAGTTGAGATATTTTTCGCGGTAGCGGTACAGCGTGCGGTCGCTCAAATGTTCCTCCAAGGAGAGATTGAGGATGGAGCGGCGCATGCGGGGAGGGGTGCAGTACAGCTTGCGCATGAGTTCGGAATGACGAGTATGTTCCAACTTGTCGAAGATCGCAAAATACCGCACGGCGTTGCTCAAAGCGTTGTGCACGCAAAAGTTGCCTCTGTCGAGTTCCGCGAGGATCAATTTTTCAATCCTTTTGATATGATATGTCTTCATCGCCGCAAAAACAGTGGATCGCAGGGCGTATTTTCGACAAACTTTGTCAAAAACCTCTCCCGATATCGTGTAAAATTACAGTTGATCCGAAAAGAGGGGAGAAGCCGTGAAAAAAAGCATACGTCCGACATTGGATGATTTCGTCGAAAGCATTCTCGAAAATTTGGAAGAACTCAATTTGCCGCTCAACGCATATCCGAACAGCGAATTCGTGCACGGAGAAAAGACGGCGTTCGTCGAGTGTTTGGAACTATTGGAAGAACAGGATGAAACGTTGCGGAAGAAGCTCCCGCGCGATCTTGAAAAGCGATATCCGATATAGCGCGCGGAAAGCGGACAAACGAAGATCTGCGCTTAATTTTCAAAAAAAGAGGGAAAATGCAAGAATTTGCGGCAAAACGGCGGGCGAGGAGGCTACCGTACTTCCTTCCTGCCGCTTGCGGAAAAACCCCGCGCCTTTCTTATATTATAGCACAGGGATGCGGGAAAAGCAAGCCCCGACGCCGTGAAAATTTCTCTCTTTTACATATTTTTACAAAAAAGCGGGACGTAAGCCGACGTTTACGCCCCGCTCGGCGTGGTATGAACAGGCTTTTTGGGCGTCTTTGCTATGCGGTGCGGTTGTAAGCGTGAGTTTTTCCGCACCGCGTAGCGCCCCGCTTGTCATAGACAGGCTCACGCCTAAATGCCAAAATCACTTTTTGACCGCTTGAATTTCATGTTGGTTTATGGTATAATCATAATACTGATAAACAGGAATTTAGCGGAGGATACTTTGCTCAAAATAAGATTGACAAAAAAGCATGACTTTGAAACTGTCATGGAAATTTATCGTTATGCAAGGGAACAAATGCGGCGAAGCGGCAACCCAAATCAGTGGTATGACAAATTTCCCGAAGCAAGTACGATCTCTGACGATATAGATTGCAATCATAGCTATGTGATTGAACGAGATGACGTGATTGTCGGCGTATTCACTTTCATAATTGGAGATGAACCCACATACAAGAGAATTGAAGGCAGTTGGAAAAACAACAATAAATACGGCACGATCCATAGGATAGCAAGTAATGGGCAAGAAAAAGGGATTTTCGAGTTGTGCCTGAAATATTGCGAAAGCAAAATATCGAATATCCGAATTGATACGCACCAAGATAACAAAATCATGCAACACCTAATCGAAAAAAACGGGTTTGAGGAGTGTGGCATCATTTATGTGGAGGATGGAAGTCCGAGAAAGGCTTATCAAAAATTCATAAGCTAAATTTCAATATAGCGGAATACAAGGAAGGCGAGGGCGTTTGTCCTCGCCTTTTGCATAGAAGAATGAGACGTAAGTCGTTCAACTTACGTCCCACTTGGCGCAGAAGACGAGAGTACTTCGTTCCCCGATGGGGAACTTGTGCCGAGCTTCGATATAATAAAAGAAACCTCGCTCGGGGCGCACTCGTGGGATACGGGTTCTTTTCTGCTCGTCTTCCGCGCCACGAGAAAAGGCACCCGCAATGGGTGCCTTTCCGTGGCGTACCAAATGGAACGTAAATTGAAAAAACGCGGCGGAGAGGGGACCTCTCCGCCGCGGACGAGATTTTCTTCGCGCTACGCGCTCGAAAGCGTCGGCTTCGCCTCGCGCGAACTCTACGAGTTCATTCTCGTCCCAAGCCAAAGCCGCCCGAGGAAAAACCTCGGGCGGCTTTGGCGCAGAAGACGAGATTCGAACTCGTGCTACCTGTAACGGTACTACTCCCTTAGCAGGGGAGCCCCTTGAGCCTCTTGGGTACTTCTGCACGTCGCGGCAAGCTCCGCGATCTTTTTTGCGAGGATCGCAGATCTTCCGTTTACGGCGTGCGCCCTTGTCCTGCGCTTTCCTCGATCAAAAGCGTCTCGGGCGCAATGCGCTCTTGCGGCGGCTTCGTTCCGCAAGCCCTATCAATATACCATAAAACGGCGGAATTGTCAAAGTATATTCTCCGTAAAAAGAAAAAAAATGAGAAAAATTTCGGCGAGCCCTTGCGATGAACGGGAAAGTATGATAAAATAAAGAGACGAAAAGGAGCCTTGTCATGAATATTTGGCACGATATCGGGGAGAACAGAATAAAGCCCAACCAATTCGAGGCGCTCATCGAGATCCCGAAGGGGAGCAAGGCGAAGTACGAGCTCGACAAGGAGACGGGGCTGTTGCGGCTCGACCGCGTTCTCTACACCTCCACGGTCTACCCCTCCAACTACGGGTTCATTCCCCGTACGCTGGCGGACGACGGAGACCCGCTCGACGTGCTCGTGCTCACGAACGAAGTGATCTTTCCGATGACGCTCGTCTCCTGCTATCCTATCGGCGTCATCAAGATGATAGACGGCGGGGAGCTGGATGAAAAGATCATCGCCATTCCGCTGAAAGATCCTTCCTACAACGAATATTACGATATCCACGAACTGCCCAAACACATCTTCGACGAGATGATGCACTTTTTTGAAGTATACAAGACGTTGGAACACAAGAAAACGACGGTGCGGGAGATCGCCCACCGCGACGAGGCGGTGGAGATCATCAAAAAATGTTTGCAGGCATATCGGGATAAGTTTCATTAAAGGGGGAATGTTATGAAAATCGTATTTTTCGGGGATTCCATCACCGAAGCGGGAAGAAATTTTTCGGACCCGAACGATCTCGGGACGGGTTACGTGAAGTTTGCGGAGGCGAAGCTCCGTTTGCTCTATCCCGATTCTCCGTTCGAGATCGTCAACCGCGGCGTGGGTGGGGATAAGACGGCGGATCTTCTTGCCCGCGTCCAAAGGGACGTCGTCGCCGAGGCGCCCGATTTCGTCGTGCTCCAAGTGGGCGTGAACGACGTGTGGGCGCGCTTTGCGGGCGGCGCGATCGTCTCGCCCGAAGAGTTCCGCAATAATTACGCCGCCCTCCTCGATAAGATCTCCGCAACGGGCGCGAAACTCTTGCTCATCCAGCCGTTCGCGCTCGCGATGAGCGATAAGAAGCGGTTCCGCCCCTATCTCGAAACGTTCAACGGGATCATCCACGAACTCGCGCAGGAGCGGCAGCTCGCGCACATCCCGCTCGACGAGATCTTCACGGGGATCACGCAGGATATCGATCCTGCGCAGTTCGCGACGGACGGCGTGCATCCCACCCACCGCGGATGCCGCTATATCGCCGACCTCGTCGTAAAGGAATTGAAGAAGGTCTTATGAAGAAACTGCTCGTCGTCGTAGACGTACAGAAGGATTTCGTGGACGGCGCGCTCGGCTCGGCAGAGGCGGCCGCCGCGCTCCCGGAGATCCTGTCGCTCGTGCGGGCGGCGGAACACGTCGTCTACACGCAGGATACGCACGGCGAAAATTATTTGCAGACGCGCGAGGGGCGCGTTCTCCCCGTGCCGCATGCGCTTCGGGGGAGCGACGGTTGGAAGATCTTGCCCGAGGTATACCGCGCGGGGAGCCCGATCTTTGAGAAGGGGACGTTCGGGAGCCTTCCGCTCGCCGAATACGCCGCGCGGGAGGGGTTCGGCGACATCACGCTGTGCGGCTTTTGCACCGACGTATGCGTGCTCGCCAACGCCGTGCTGTTGCGGACGCTGTTGCCCGAAGCGGAGATCCGCGTCGCGGCGCGCGCCTGCGCGGGCATCACGCCGCGCGGACACGAGGCGGCGCTCTCGGCAATGAAGAGCTGCCAGATAGAGATCGGTTGAACCGCCGCACTTATCCGAGATAAGCGCGGCGGTTTTATGCAGAACGCTTGGCAAGCGCCATAGCGGGAAATTTACGGACAAGTCGCCCGAAAAGCGCGCGCCCGACGGCATCCGTCGGGCGCGCGCTTTTTAGAAACGGGGCTTTCCGCGCGGGCGGTTACGCTGCCTTGGTGAGTTTTACGGCGAGGACGGTCATGTCGTCCTCCGCCTTCCCGCCGTACCGCCCGAGGGCGTTTTTCAAAATTTCCTCGGCGAGGGACTGCGGGTTGAGCGGGCGCAGGTTGCTCAAATACGCGCAGAGCTCCGCCGTCGAGCCGAACGCCGTGCTCACGCCGTCGCTCATGAAGAGGAGAAAGTCGTTCTCCTTCATGCTCACGCGCATGGTGGCGGGATGGACGGCTTCGAGCATGCCGATGGGGAGCGATTCGCCTTCGAGCACTTTCAGTTCCTCCTCCGAGAGCACGTAGCCCGCGGGCGAGCCGATCTTCACGATGTCGGCGACGCCCGTGTCGAGGTTGACCGCCGCGAGATCGAGGCAGGAGAAGGTCTCCTGCGAGGAAAACGCGATGAGGCGGTTTACCGTGCCGAGCACCGTCTCCGAGGGCATCTTCGCCTTATAGAAGCTTTCGATGAGGGAGAGCGTGTGGTCGGAGACGGCGCGCGCCTCCTCGCCGCTCCCCATGCCGTCCGAGAGGGCGACGAGGAACCGCCGCTCGTCGATCTTCAAAATGGAATGGGTGTCCCCGCTCGCCGTCTGTCCGCTCTTCGGGCAGGACGCGATGCCGAACGCCGCGTCGAACGCCGCCTTGCGCTTGAACACGAAACAGGCGCGGTCGGCGGTGAGCGGAATTTTCTCGGAGAGCGCGAGGGGCGTTTTCAGCGCGCTGCCCGCAACTTCCGCGAGCGTCTTGCCGCTCGCCCCGCTGTCCATCGTCATGCTCACGGTGAACGATTTTCCCTCGCCGTATATGAAGAGTTCCGAACACAGATACCCCGAAGCGGTGAGCGCGCGGGAGAGTTTGCTCTCCTCCTCCGAAAAGGCGTATTCCTCGCTCTGTTCGAGGGCGATGTCGCGCAAGATCTCGCTGATGCCGCGCGCCTGCCGCGCGAGCAGACGCCGTCCCTCCCGCGCCGCCTCCATTTCCGCCGTATACCTGCGATATTCGGCGAGATTTTTATTGAGCGCGAAGAGGAGCCCCGCGGAATTGACGCAGAGGGAGGAGAGCTCGGCGGGCAGATCGATGAGGTTGACCCGTCCCTTGGCGCGCCCGACGGCGATCAGTTTGTCCATGCTCTCGCGGATGTGCGCCTCCTCGCACTTCCTGCGCCCGCGGCAGCCCGTGCAGAGCGAGGAGACGAGCTTTTCGCGGAGCTGTTCGCCCGCGCGGTCGGGCGGGTCCTTGAAGTCGAACGCCGTCTCGATCTCGCGGAAGAGGGCGGAGACCTCGTAGAGCTGTTCGCCCACGGCGCGGCGGTTGCGGTTGACCGCGATGCGCGGCAGGGAGCGTTCGCGGTAGAAGAGAAGGGTATTTTTCGCGCGGCGGTACCATTTTTCGGGCAGAAGCGCCGCGACGAGGGAGGGGAGCAGGCAGACGCAGAGGGTAAGCGCGATCTCCCATGCGCTCCGTCCGTACAGCCCCGAAAAGTATTGCGCGGCGAGGAAGGAGAGGAACAGCCCGAGCGCGGCGGGGATCTTCCCGTACGAGGAGAGAAGGAGCGCGACGCACGAATAGGCGGCGCACAGCGCGAGGGGGACCGCGCTCCGCTCCGCGAGACAGAGCGGAACGGACAGCACGCAGGCGAAGGGGACCGCCGCCGCGCTTTTCATTAGGAGCACGGCGAGCAGGAGAACGAAGATGAGGACGGCTTCAAAGGCGAGCCCCCCGAACGCGTGCAGGACCCCGAGTCCCGTAAAAGTCCAAAGCACGGCGATCTCGGCGAGTTGCCCCGCCGTCAGGCGGCAGCGGAACGCGCGGTGCAGGAGGGCGGAAAGCGCGCCGTCGAAGAGGATGGCGAGCAGAAACAGAAGAAGGGACTCCACTGCCTTCTGTCCCGTCGCGCCGAACGAAAAAATTCCGTACCCGGGGTGCGAAAAAAGAAAAATAAAGGGGAGCTGTGCGGCGGCGGCGTACAGCGCGCGCTCCAATCCCGGCTTGCGGGGGAAGCGGCGGTAGAGGAGACAAACGAACACGAGAAAAACCGCTTGTAGCGCGCACGCGAGCGTCGCGTACAGCGAGACCGCGGCGGCGGAGGAGACGAGGTATCCCGCCGCGCAGAGAAAGGGCTGCATGCCGTTGAAGAGCGCGGCGAAGAAGAGCGCAAAGGCGACGGGTTCCCGATAGGGGAGGGAAAAGTTCAAGAGCGCCATGGCGGCGAAGAGCGCGGCGTACTGCGCCGCGCGCTTTGCCGAAAAAGCGCCGCGGCGAGCGGAAAAGTGTTTCATGCACGAGTTCTCCTTACGGTTTGCGAAAATTATAGGAGATCCGCCGCGGAAAACGTGCGGGGAATGCGTCTTTGTTTGTCGAAGAACGAAAAAACCGCCCGTCCGGCGGGGAGGGCGGAGAAAAATAACTCCCCCGCGCCACCGCACGGGGGATCTATCTTCATTATTCTGTTGTGTCGGGCGGAGCCTTCCTCGGCTCTTCTCGACCTTTTGCGGGTTACTCCCATTGCGGCGCTTCCTGCGTCCGCGCGATGTTTCGGTCGACTTATCTTTCCGCCCCTATCATATCATAGTACATTGGACTGTCCTCCTTCTACGAGATCTTTCTGCCCCGAAGAATTTTTTTCATACCGTCGTACCTCCCGATATGATTTTTTTGCGGAGACGTCTCTTCCTCTGCCTGCCTCCCTGCGATGGCGAACTTTCCCGTCCGCGTTCTCACTTTGTTGCCCGTTATCCGGATCAATTTACCTGTGCATCGGAGTCTCCGTCCTGTTTGAAAATAACAATTTCTGTAAGTTATTTTCCTTTTGTACCTTTATTATAGCATGGAAAATCAGTCTGTCAATAGTTTTCGGAAAAATTTTTCGGAAAAAATTTTTGCGGCTATTTGAGCGAGGTCACGCGCGTCTCCACCGCCGCCGTCAGCGAGGCGAGGAGGGTATCCTTCCATTCCGCGTATTTGCGGAGGGAGGAGCGGTACAGCATCCGCTTGAATTCAAACAGGTCGCACCCGCTTTTTTTGCAATTCTCAAACAGATCCGCAACGTAACCGCGGAGCGTCTCTTCCGCATTTTTCAGCGCTTCGTCGGGCACGCGGTCGGTGGAGACGTCCTCGATGGGCGCGGCGGATCCGCGGCAGCAAAGGCGCACCTGCACGTCGAGCGACAGCTTCGCCTGCGGCGCGCCGTCCATGGAGAGGGAGACGTTCCCCTCGTCTTTGAGCACGGTGAGCGTTACGATCTCGCCCTTTTCCTCGGTGTTGAACGTCCCCGCATAGACGTTTCCTTTCAGCATGCTGAACGCGAGCGTCTGCTCTTTGGGAAGGAGCGCGACCATTCTGCCCGCCGAGAAGATCGCCGTCTCCTCCGCGCCGTATATCTTTTGCTCTTCGCCCTGTCCGCCGCCTCCGCTCCCGCCGCTCTGTTGCGCCCCCTGTGCGCCCTCCTGCACATAGGTGCGGATAAAGGGGAGATAGGAGCTCTGCGAGACGCCGTAATAGCCGATGGAAAAATCTTTGAGCGTGTTCTTCATCACCGTGCCCGATTTTTCGGAGGAATCGGAGAACAGCTTGGTGATGGCGAGCGAGGAAGCGTCGTCCAGCGCGCTCTGCGAGGAGATCGCCTCCTCCGCCGTCCCCTCGCACACGGCGAGCAGGCAGGAATCGGACATATATTCGTTGCGGAGAAAGTAGTTGAGGTATTCCGCCACGTCCTCGTGCGCCGCCTCTTCGCCGAGCAGGATGAGGTTGCAGAACACGAGCTTGGGGACCCAGCCCGTGCGGGCTTGCAGATCGGAGATGCAGTCGGAGACGGTGGCGTTCTCCGTGCGGATCTCCACGCTGGACGTCCCGCCCGTCGTGCGGTCGCTCCCCTTCGGCACGGCGATCTGCGACGTGAGCGCGACCCCCTGTTCCGTCTTATCGATGCCCACGGCGAGGATGATCGCCGTCTTTTGGATGTCCACGAGCCCGAAATCGTTGGAGAAGAAGGCGAGGAGCACGATCGCGGCGAGGATGGCATAGAGTTTCATCGGCACCGTTTTCAGAAATTTATTGAGACGCATGGCTCCTCCTTAACAGCAGACAGAGCAGGGGCACGGCGACGCAGAAAACGGGGAAGATCCAGAAGAGCGTCTGCGCAAACACCTGCATGATCTCGACGAACCGATAGTCCAGCCCGAGCGCGAGAAAGAACAGTCCGAGGTTCAAGAGGACGGAGAGGGCGGCGGGCAGATATTTCGGCGCGCCGAACGCCTGCTTCACGCAGTCCACGCACGCCTGCACGGGAAGGGCGACGAAGAACGCCATCACGAGCGCGAGCGCATACGAGAAGAGGTAATCGATCCGCCCCAGCACGGTGATGCCGGAGAAATATTTGGACGTCTTGGTAAAGGCAAAGGGCTGGTTGAGCGCGATCTCGGCGAATACGCCGTAGAACGTAGCGAGGAAAAAGAGGACGGCGACCCCGCCCGCGGCGTATGCGAGCGCGCCCTTCCACGCCGTTCCGCGGCGGTAATCGATCTTGCCGAGGAAGGGGAGAAGGAGGGCGCCGTCGAAGAACCAGCTCGCCGCCGCCGCGAGCCCCCGCCAAAATCCGCCCGCGCCCGCCGCGCCCGCGGGCAGGAGCGCGCCGTAGTCCGCGCTCCCCACCGAGAGGAGCATGATGCCCGCGAATCCGACGATGGAGACGGGCGCGAGGATATCCCATATCCGTCCGAGAGAGCCGAGCGGCTTGGCGCACAGATAGGCGGAAAAGAGGAAGAAGGGCGCGAAGGTAACAACGGAAGGCAGCGTATCGTAGAACGCGCTCTGCACGAACAGTTTCTGTTCGAGCAGGGGAAGAAACGCCGCAAAGAGCAGAAACGCCGCAAAGACGCAGAGGAGGACCTTCGCCGCAATCTTTCCGAATGTGGCGGCGAGCATGTCCGCAAAGCTCTCGCCGCGCTTGGCGAGGAGCAGTACGCAAAATACGACGCCCGTCTGCACGGCGAATCCGACGAGCGCGGGGAAGAGCAGATCGTTCTTCGCCTCTACGACGAGGCGGGAAGGCATGAGCACGAGCTTCCCCACGGGCGCGATGCAGGCGAGGAAGAAAAACAGTTGACGGGGGGATATTTTTTTCATTTCAGCCTCCTGCGGTTGGGGCTCTTCAACGTCTTGGGGCGCATGGGAAGGGAGCCGAGGTTGTATTTCACGAGGGAATCGCGCAGATCTCTCCCCAACATGGGGGCGAAGGGCGCGAGCACGGGCGCGCCGAAGTTCTCCGCCGTCGCAAGATACAGCAGAAGAAACGCGGTGACGAGGATGATGCCGTACGTTCCCACGCTTCCCGCGACGAGGAGCATGACGAGGCGCAGGACGCTCGTCTGCTCGATGAGGTTGGGCACGGCGTACAGCCCGATCCCCGAAAACGCGATAATGATGATGGCGGGCGTGGAGACGAACCCCGCGGAGACCGCCGTCTCGCCCAAAACGAGCGCGCCCACGACGGAGAGCGCCATTCCCACGTATTTGGGCATGCGGATGCTCGCCTCGTTCAGAACTTCGAGGACGAGCAGAACGAGCAGCATTTCGAGGGACGGGGAGAGGGGGATATCGCGGATGCTCCCCGCGATCGTGAGGAGCAGGCGCACGGGGAACAGTTGCAGTTTGAACAGCTGCGCCGCCACATAGAAGGCGGGCAGATACACCGCGACGATGAGCGCAAAAAGGCGCAAAAGACGGGTGAACGTCGCGCGGTACGGCGGCACGAAGTAGTCCTCCGCCGACTGGAAGTCCTCCACGAGCAGGTACGGAACGGTGAGCGCGATGGGGGAACCGTCCACGATGAGTCCCACCCTTCCCTCGGCGATCTTCGCGCAGAAGATATCGGGCTTTTCCGTCGTCCCCACCTGTTTGAGAAGGGAGAAGGGGCGGGAGGAGAGAAAGTGCGTGAGATAGGAGCTGTCGGGAATGACGTCGATGTCGATGGCACTCAACTTTTTCTTCACGTCCTCCACCGTCTTTTTCACGGAAGTGCCTTCGAGATAGCAGACGGCGACAAACGTATCCGACCGTCTGCCGAGCTTCATCATCTCGATGCGCAGTTCGGGCGTTTTCAGCCGCCTGCGCACGAGGGACGTGTTCACCTTCACGTCCTCGATGAATCCCTCCCGCGGTCCCTTTACCGCAACGTCCATCGAGGGCTCCGCGATCGCGCGGATGAACACCTTCTTCGTGCCGGCGACGATGCCCTCGTCCGCGCCCTCCCACAGGAGCACGGGATTTCCCGCGAGCACCTCTTCCGCGAGCGTTTGGAGAGATCTTTCCGTCTTGACTTCGGGGGAAGTGAGCTTTTTCTTCACGGCTTCCGCCTTCCGCTCCCCCGTATAGCGGAGAAGGGGGCGGACGACCTGTTCCCCCAACAACTCTTTATCCGTAATGGGATCGGCAAATACGCACGCGAAATCGATCTCTTCCGAAGCGAAGGAGAATGTGAGGATATCCTCCGCGGGGAGAATGCGTTTGAGGGCTTCGAGATCGCGTTGCAAATTGCCCGTAACGTTTTTCATAAAAAAAGTATGAAGAACTGAAATAATTTTATACAAAACGGAAAACCCCCTCCGCGCCGCGGAGGGGGAAAAGACGGCTATTCTTTTTGCAGGGAGAGGAGAAAGAGTTCCACCGCCTTCGCGCAGGCGGCGAGTTCCTCCTCCGTGCACGCGGGGAGCGCGCTCTTTTTCAGCGTTTCGAGAAGAAACCCGTAAAGCGCGTCTTTATCGCGCGCCGCCGCTCCCGCAAAAAGTTCTTCCGCGACCCGTTGCCGTTCCGCTTCGGGCACGACGCCTTCGAGGAAGGGCGCGACGGGCGAGCTCTTCTTCCTGCGGAGAAACTGTTCGTAGGCGACATAGAGGATGGTCGCCGCACTGCCGCAGGAGAGTCCGCCCTCCGCCGTCTCGCCGAACGTCTCCGTGAGCGGGGAGACGCTCGCGGTCGCGATCATGCGATAGATCGCGAACGCCAACGTCCCGATGAGGAAGGGCGCGAACACAAAAACTTTTTTGGGGATCTTTTCGGGCGCCGTCTTTTTGAGAAGCGCCGTGAGCAAGCTCACAGCAGGCGCGAGAAGCAGCACGTCCACCTTGTACCGGCGAAGCGCGCAGAGGAATTGTAAAAACGTCATAACATCGCCTCTTTTCCCGCCGCAAACCTATTGTAACGCGAAAATTCGTCTTTTCGGCTTTCGGGTGACATTTTTTTGCGTACCGCCGCGCACAGCGATCCCGTTCTGCTTCCTTCCCGTCAACCCCCACCCAACCCTCCCCCTTAAAAAGGGGGAGGTGAGTTGGTTATTCTCCCTGTTTTCTCGCGTTGTCTTTATTTTACCTCCCCCCTCGCAAAGCGAGGGGGGAGGGTAGGGTAGGGGGAGCGGCTTCTTCCCCACGTTTTCGTCCCTTCCGTTAACCCCTACCCAACCCTCCCCCTTAAAAGGGGGAGGTGAGTTGGTTATTCTTCCCGCCTCCTCGCGTTGTCTTTCCTCCTGTTTTTATTTCACCTTTTCATCTGCTCGATTTCTTCTTTTTTAGCTCTCTTGTGTAGTTTTAACTTCCCTCGCGTTGTCTCTATTTTACCTCCCCCCTCGCAGTGCGAGGGGGGAGGGTAGGGTGGGGGGAGTGGTTTTTCACTCTCCCGCGCTGTTCGTATCTGCCGAAGCATCCAAAAAAAATACCACCCGTTGTGCGGGTGGATAACCTTAAAAATATTACGCGCCCGCGGCGTTCGCCGCGGGCGCGTTGCTCTTTCCTTACATCTTGCTGTAACCGTACGAATTGATGAGCGCGTCGATTTTTACGCCCTCCTTGCAGAGCGGGCACTCACCGAGGCGGTACGACTGGTAGTCCGTCAAGTCCTCCACGCCGACGAGCCGCACAACGGGGATGCCGGGGATCTCGAACTTGCCGCCGAACACCGTCGCGACGCCAACGGGGTCCCCCCCGTAGTAGCGGATCCCGCGGATCGCATTGACGGCGGTGAGCCCCGTCGTCGCCGTGGCGACGAGAAGGAGCACGCGGCGGTTCTTCACATAGGGGATGAGGTTGTCCCGTAAAATTAATTTTTCGTCCGCGGTGATCTCGGGGGAGATGACCGCGATGTCCTGGTTCATATTCAGCCCCGTCGAGGAAGCGAATTCCGCGGCGATGAAGCCGCCCACCATCTTGGTGCGTTCGAGCGTAATGATGGTATCCACGGCGACGTTGGAAAAGCTCTCCGCGAACAGACGCGCCGCGGAGCGCGCGGCGACCATCTCCGTCTTTACGCGGGTCATATCGACGCAGTAATTCACATGGGAGTGTTGGGTCGCGAAGTGTCCGGGGATCACGCGGATACTCACGCTGCGGTTGCGTTTTGCAAAGAGATCGAAAGCTCTCGTTTCCATGGTGCGCCCTCCTTTTGCGGGTCTTTTTTTATTTTAATACAATTTTCCCCGATTGTAAAGGGCGCGCGGAAAAGTTTTTTCGCAAAAAAAGGGAAATTTTTCCGAAAAACCGTTTAACGCGCGGCGATTTACCTTATATTAAAGATGAATGAAAACCGAAACGGCGGAAAAAAACGTGGACAAAAAGAAAAAGACGGTTTCCGAAGAGGAAGAGAGCAAACAAGCCGAAGCGTGCGCGTCGGAGCCCGTCCCCGAGGAGAGCGCGGAGGAAAAACTCAAAGCGGAACTCGAACAGGCGAACGCGAACGCGGAGGACTTCAAGCGCAAGTGGTATTCGGTCTCCGCGGAGTACGAAAATTACCGCAAGCGCACGGCGTCGGTCGCTTCGCAAAAGTATGCGGAGGGCAGGGCGGACGTCGTAAAAGGGCTGTTTCCCATTGCGGATAACCTCGGGCGCGCGCTGCAAAGCTGTAAGGATGAAGGAACGAAGCGCGGCGTCGAACTCGTTATCGCCGCATTCGAGAAGTTGCTCGAAGCGGAGCACATCTCGGAGATCTGTCCGCTCGGCGAGCCCTTCGACGCGGAGAAGTGCGAGGCCGTGATGGCGGTGGACCCCGCGGAGGGCGAAGAGAGCGGTATCGTGCGCGAAGTGTATCTCAAAGGATACGAGCAGAACGGCAAAGTGTTGCGCTTTGCGCAGGTCGTCGTTGTGAAGTAAGCAGGCGAAAGTTTCCAAATAGTGTGCGCGAGCAAAACTGTTTTTGCGCTGCGCGACCCAATTTGCGCATTCATGCGCTTGTTGTCTTTGAGGGCAAAGCGGCGGGCGGGCGAAAAGGCAGTGGGATGTTGACAGCAGACCCCTCACGAAAATTCTTTGCCCGCAGAATGCTCCCCGCAGGGGGGGGGCTCCGATAAGAAAGAATTTTGCGGATCCCTCAAACCCCCTTGCGTTAGGCGGAATTCACTTCCGCCGTGCGCGACCCAATTTGCGCATTCATGCGCTTGTTGTCTTTGAGGACAAGGCGGCGGGCGGGCGAAAGGAAAGTGAGATGTTGACAGCAGACCCCTCACGAAAATTCTTTGCCCGCAGAATGCTCCCCGCAGGGGGCTCCGATAAGAAAGAATTTTGCGGATCCCTCAAACCCCCTTGCGTTAGGCGGAATTCACTTCCGCCGTGCGC
>CANQMN010000003.1 GCA_947624965.1 uncultured Clostridia bacterium | reverse complement strand
AGAGACAGGGCGAGAGCGACGGGAGCGGGAGAGAAAATAGAGTGTTCCCCCTCGCACGCGAGGGGGAACAAAGAAACGGAGCGAAAAAAGAAAGGGAAAGCAAAGAGGGAATAAGCGCGTCGGACGAGGAGGGAAAAATTATAGGTACCTCCCCCTTGGGAAAGGGGGAGGGTTGGGTGGGGGTTGAAGTCCGTCGCCGCGCTTCTTTGTCCGCTCCCCCTCCCCTACCCCTCCCCCTCGCAGCGCGAGGGGGAGGGTAACAAAGGAGAACGAAGCAAGAGCAAAAGAGAAAAGGGACGCCGCATAGCGGCGTCCCCTCTTTTTAATCGTGAATGATCTTGCGCATGTTTTCCACGGCTTCCGCTCTGCTCTTCGCGGAGAGTTTTACGTAAATGGCGGAAATATAGTTGCGCGCCGTGCCGTCCGTCAGTTTGAGCGCGGAGGCGATCTGCTTGTTCGTGAATCCCTCGAAGATCATGAGTGCGATCTCCACTTCGCGATCCGAAAACCCGAACCGCTTTTTCAGCTTGATCTCGCGGTCGCTCGAAACCATGCGCGCGGCGTCCGCAATGCGGCGCGCGATCTTTGCGGGGAGAATGGTATCTCCGCAATAGGCGTTTTTAAGCGCATCGATGAGCGCCGCCGACGAGGTATCCTTTAAGAGATATCCGCTCGCGCCGTTGTTGATCGCGCTCAATATATACTCGCTGTCGTCGAACGTGGTGAGCACGAGCACTTTGATCTCGGGATGGCGGCGCTTGATCTCCTGCGTGGCGATGACGCCGTTCATATTCGGCATGCGGATATCCATGAGCACGATATCCGGCGCGAGTTTTCCCGCGAGCTCCACCGCCTGAACGCCGTCCGCCGCGATGCCCACCACCTCGAAATCGGGACAGGTGGAGAGCACGCTCTTGATGCCGTCCGCAAGGATCGCCTGATCGTCCGCGAGCAATACTTTTATCATGATTTCTCCCCTTTCTCGTCCAAGGGCAACGAGATATGAATTTCAAATCCTTCGTCCGGCTCCGAAGAGACGGAGAAACTTCCGCCGAGAAATTCCGCGCGGCGGCGCATGCTCTTCAACCCGAAGCCCTCCGTGAACGAGCCGCCCGCGCCGCACCCGTTGTCCGAGAGCAGGAAGCGCGCATTGCCGCCCTCCCGCTTCAACTCGAACCAAAACGCCGTCGCGCCGCCGTGCCGCATGCCGTTGGAGACCCCCTCCTTCAAGCTGTTGCACAGAAATCTCCGCTTTGCGTCGCAGAAGGGGATATCCTCGATCTCGCTCCGTATCACGATATTCGTGCCGTCCATGGAATCGTGCACGATGCCTTCGAGCATCTCGCGGAGCGTGAGGCTCTCCGTCGCGCCCGAAAGAAGGTGCACGCTCTCCCGCAGCTCTTCGAGCGCGTGCTTCGCCTGCAAGTTCGCCGCGGCGATCCGCCGCTTCGCCTCCTCGGGGTTCTCGTCCACGATGAGGCGCGCCGCCTCCGTCTGCATGATGACCGTCGTGATGGAGTGTCCCGCGGTGTCGTGGATGTCCTTCGCGATGCGCTGGCGCTCTTCGAGGGCGGCGACTTCCTGCAACTCCTTGTTCATCTCCTGCAAGCGCGCGTTCGTGCGGTTGAGTTCCTCGTTCGTCTTGGTGATCTCGGTGTTCTTCCTATATATCTGCAACGAGAGGTTCATGATGAGGAAGTGCAGAACGATAAGAAGCAGGTCGCCGAACGCGTTCGCCGCCACCGAGAGGATATCCTCCACGCTCATCGAGCGGCTCTTGAAGACTGCCGAGACGATGAATGTTACGAGAAACAGAACGATGCTCGAAACGCACATCGCGATATCCCCCGAGAGAGATTCCTGGTTCAGATAGAACTCCGAGAGGATGATGATATAGAGGAGGGAAATGAGCGTGCCGTCCGAAAACAGCGTGAGGAGCATGAGAAGGAGCACGTCGAGGACGTAGCACACGATTTTATGGGTGTACTTGCGAAGCGCCCACGTCTTGACCGCGTTCTCCGCGAGAAGGCAGATGAGCGCGGGCAGGATGATGTACCACGCGGAGATCCCGCCGAAGGGCTGCGCGCTCCAATTGTTGACGACGAGCACGATGCCGACGAGCGCGAGCAGGCAGAAGATAATGACCCTTCCGAACGTGATAAAGAAGGGAATATTCTCAAATTGCAGTTGTTTTACGGGTTTGTTCATGGAAGTCCCTTCTCCGTGAGGAGCGCGCTCACATCAAATTCGCGGCGGATCTCCTCCATGCGCCCCACGAGGCGGTAGCTGTAATTTCCGTCCTTTCCCACGATGACGTGATCGTACAATTTTACGTTGTTCATCGAACAGAGCATCTGGACCTGCGCCGTAAACTGGTCGTCCTCGCGGGAGGGCGCGCAATTCGCGTGCGGATGGTTGTGGGCGAACACCAGCCCGTGCGGGGCCGCCGCCACCAAAAAGCGGTTGAGTTCCTCGGGAGAGACCGCCGCGCGACTCCGCTCGCCCGTGGTGAACCGCTTGCTCTGGCGGATGCGGTCGTGCGCGTCGAGGCAGTAAAATTCCACCGCTTCCTCCGTGAGGGAGGAAAACCGCTCCCGCAGATAGGCGGTGAACGTCTCGACGTTGAACGTTTCGGGGGGTCGCTCTTCCTGCGCGCGCATGCGGGAAAAACACGCGCCGACGGCGCAAAGGTGCGACGCCGCGGCGTCCCCCACGCCCTCCACGCTTTTGAGTTGCCCGTATTCCGCGGAAAACACGCCGCGCAGGCTCCCGAACGCAGAGAGAAGCGCGTGCGCGACGCCATTGGTGTTTTTGCGCGGAATGACGCCGTACAGCACGATCTCCAACAGCTCGTGGTCCTGTAATCCCGCCCCGTCTGCGACGAGACGTTGCGTCATGCGTTGTCTGTGTCCTTCGTGCATGGATGTCCCCGTTTTCTTTTATTGTAACATATTTTTGCCCGCTTTGCACGAAATTCGCGGGACGTTTGTAAAATTTTTTGTCCCTTCCCGCCGCTTGACAGCCCTTTTTCCCTGTGGTACAATACGGGGCGGAGGAAATTTATCTATGGATCGGTATCTCGACGAAGCGATCGAAAGTATCTGCGAGAGCATCCGTTTTCCGTCCACCGAACAGCCGCCCCTTCCCGGGAAGCCTTTCGGCGAGGACGTCTCCCGATGTCTCGCGCACTTCCTCGCGCTTGCCGCGCGCATGGGGTTTGAAACGCACGACTACGACGGCTACGCCGGCGAAGTCGTCTTCGGGGACGGGACGGAGGAGTTTGCCGTTCTCGCCCATCTCGACGTCGTGCCCGCGGGCAACGGCTGGACGGAAGCCCCCTTCGGCGGCGTCGTAAAGGGCGGCAAGATCTACGGCCGCGGCGCGGTCGACGACAAGGGACCCGCGATCTGCGTCCTCTACGCCCTGAAACAGCTCAAAGACGAGGGGTTCGTCCCCGCCGCAAAAATCAAGCTCATCGTCGGTTGCAACGAGGAGAGCGGCTGGCGGTGCATCGAGCACTACAACAAGGTCGCCCGCATGCCCGAGACGGGATTTTCGCCCGACGCGGATTTCCCCGTCATCTACGCCGAAAAAGGGATCCTGCAAATCGAGCTCGCGCTCCCCGCGGAGGGGGACTTCTCCACCCTGCGCGGCGGCGAGCGCCCCAACATGGTGTGCGATCTCTGCGAAGCGGCGGCGCCCGCGTTCCCCGAAAAACTGCGCGCCTTCGGACTGGAATACGCGGCGGGAAAGGTCGTCTCCCGCGGGAGGTCGGCGCACGGCTCCACGCCCGAGAAGGGCGTGAACGCCATCTATCCCATCCTCGGATATCTCGGGGCGGACGGCGCGCTCGCCATGCTGGACGCGCTGAAAACCCGCCTCGGCGCGCTGAAAGACGAGACGGGCGCGCTCACCCTCTCCCCCGACGTGATTCGCGGCGGGATGAACGAGATCTCCGTTACGTGCGACATCCGCTACCCCGCGACGCTTTCCGAGCGCGACGTGCTCTCCGTGCTCGACGCATGCGGCGCGCGCTACCGCGTAACGCACAGACAGCTTCCCCTCTTTACGGACAAGCACGGTCCTCTCGTCTCCGCCCTGCTCGCGGTGTACGAGGAATGCACGGGGCAGAAGGCGGAGCCCATCGCCATCGGCGGCGGCACCTACGCCCGCGCGCTGAAAAACGGCGTCGCGTTCGGTCCCGAAATGGAGGGCGACGACCCCGTCGTCCACCAAGCGGACGAATATATCTCCGTCGACCGCGTGAAACTGCTTCTTACGCTCTACAAAAAGGCGATCGAACGGCTTACGAAATGAACAAACAACCACCCATGCGGGTGGTTGTTTTATGTATGGACGCGCGGGTGCGCCTTTGCTCCCCCTCCCCTACCCCTCCCCGCGCTGCGAGGGGGAGGGTAAATAAGAAAGTCTCCTCATTAAGGAGGGTAAGATAGAAAAATTGCCCTCTCCTTTTAAGAGAGAGAAAATAATAGAATCCCCCCTCGCGTTGCGAGGGGGAGGGTAAATAAGAGAACTACCCTACCCTCATTGAGGAGGGTAAAAAAAGCTCCCCATGAAAGAGGGCAAATAAGCTCCCGTGAACGAGGGGAAATAGCGTGCAGGCATTTTTTTTGCCGCGCGCCGACGACAGAGCCGTCGGCGCGCGGCGAAACTATCAAATTTCAATGCCGAGATCCATTCGCAAAATTCAATTTCAGAACATACGGGTCCGGATCTCAATGGCAGAACATCAAACCTTTCGGATCGTCAGCGTTACCGATTCGCCGTTGATGTCGAGGGTGCGGGTAATCCCCTCGCCCGTCCCCTCTGCTTCCCCTTCCGCGATGCGGACGGCGAGAACGTCGGGGGCAAAGGCGCCCTTTCGGAGCATCCGCTCCGCCCTTCCCTCCGCCGCGTAGGACACGGCGATGCGGTCGGTAACTTCAAAGCCCGCTTCCTTGCGGAGCGTCTGGATCTTGGAGACGAGCTCGCGCTCGCACCCTTCGTCCAAGAGCTGTTCGGTGAGGCGGGTATCCAGCGCGACCGTAATGCCGCCGCCCGTCGCCGCGACGTAGCCCTCCCTGCTCTCGGTAAAGATCTGCAAGTCCTCTTCGAGCAGGACGACTTCGCCGCCGAGATCGACGGAATAGGAGCCGTTCTCCCGCACCGCGCGCACGACTTCGCCCGCGTCGCAACCGTTCAGAAATTCGGTGATGGCTTTGAGTTTTTTGCCGTACTTGGGACCCAGCGTGCGGAGCTGGGGTTTGAGCGCGTAGCGCACAAGCTCCTCCGCGCCCGCCGCATAGGAGAGCTTTTTCACGTTGAGCTCGTCCAGCGCGACCGCTTCGAGTTCGCCCGTGATCTGAAAGGGATGCGCGCTCGCGACGATGAGTTCGGCGAGCGGCTGGCGGTTCTTCACCGCGCCGCTGTTGCGCGCGCTCCTGCCGAGCTCCACGACCTTCAAAACGTCCTCCATGCCCGCTTCGAGTTCGGGCAAAAGGCGGCTCTCGTCGCAAACGGGATAGTCGCACAGGTGCACGGAGACGGGCGCGGACGGGAAGAACGCGGGCACGAGATTGCGGTACATCATCTCCGCCATGAACGGCGTGTACGGCGCAAGGAGCTTGGCGAGGGTAACGAGGACGGTATAGAGCGTGGTATACGCCGCCTCCTTGTCCGCCGTCATGCCGCCGCCCCAATAGCGGTCCCGCCCGCGGCGGACGTACCAGTTGGAGAGTTCATCGGAAAAGTCCTGAATGGCGCGGGCGCTATCGGTGAGATCGTACTCCGCGAGCATCCGGTCCACGTCCTTCACGAGGGTATTGAGCCGCGAGAGGATCCACTTGTCCATGAGCGTGAGTTTGCACTGCTTCAAATCGTGTTTCGAGGGGTCATATTTGTCGATCTCCGCATACAGCGTGAAGAAGGCATAGGTGTTCCAGAGCGTGCCCTGAAACTTCCTCTGCACCTCGGAGACCGCCTCCTCCCCGAAGCGGGAAGGGATCCACGGCGCGCTGTTCGTATAAAAATACCACCTGACGGCGTCCGCGCCCTGCTTATCGAGCACCGTCCACGGATCCACGACGTTGCCCTTGTGCTTGCTCATCTTGACGCCGTTCTTATCGTTGACGTGTCCCAAGACGATGCACGTTTTGAAGGGCGCGCGGTCGAACAATAGCGTGGAGATGACGAGCAGTGTGTAGAACCAGCCGCGCGTCTGGTCCACCGCCTCGGAGATAAAGTCGGCGGGGAAGGTCTCCTCGAAGAGCTCCCTGTTCTCGAACGGGTAGTGATACTGCGCGAAGGGCATAGAGCCCGAATCGAACCAACAGTCGATGACTTCGGGCGTGCGCGACATCTTTCCGCCGCACTTTTCGCACTTGCAGAAGAATTTATCCACATACGGGCGGTGCAGTTCGGTATCCAAGGGCGCGCCCGTCTTTTCGTGCAGTTCGCTGCGGGAGCCGATGACTTCCGCCGCCCCGCAGTCCTCGCAGACCCATACGGGGAGCGGCGTGCCCCAGTAGCGGTCGCGCGAAAGTCCCCAATCGATGACGTTTTCGAGGAAGTTGCCCATTCTCCCCTCTTTGATGGTCTCGGGGATCCAGCGCACCGAGCGGTTGGCGGCGATCAGCCGATCCTTGATTTCGGTAACTTTGATGAACCAGCTCGCGCGGGCATAGTAGAGAAGGGGCGTATCGCACCGCCAACAGTGCGGATAGCTGTGCTCGAAGGGGATCTTGCGGAAGAGGAGCCCCTTCTCCCGCAGCGCCTGCAAGATGAATTTATCCGCATCCTTCGCGAACATGCCGTTCCATTCGGGACAGCGCTCGTCGAAACAGCCCCGCTCGTTTACGAGCTGTACGACGGGGAGCGCGTACCTCTTCCCGACCTTGTAGTCGTCCTCGCCGAACGCGGGCGCGATGTGCACGACGCCCGTGCCGTCCGTGAGCGTTACGTACCCGTCGCAGACGACATAGTACGCCTTTTCGCGGAAGCTCCCCGCCGCGTAGCCGAAGAGCGGCTCGTACTCCGTCCCCTCGTACTCCCTTCCCTTGCGGCGGGAGACGAACTCATAGTTCTCGAAAAATTTGGGGACGAGCGCCTCGGCGAGGATATACCGCGCGCCGTCCGCCTCGATCTCGGCGTAATCTTCGTCCGGATTCATGCAGAGCGCGACGTTGGAGGGAAGCGTCCACGGCGTCGTCGTCCACGCGAGGATGTAGGTATTCTCCCGCCCCTTCACCTTGAAGCGGACGACCGCGGAAATCTCCTTTACGTCCTTATACCCCTGCGCGACCTCGTGCGAGGAGAGCGCGGTGCCGCACCGCGGACAATAGGGAACGATCTTGTGCCCGCGGTACAAGAGCCCCTTCTTCGCGATCTCTTTGAGCGCCCACCAGACCGATTCGATATAGTCGTCGTGATAGGTAACGTAGGGGTGTTCCATATCCACCCAGTAGCCCACCGCCTGCGACATCTTTTCCCATTCGCTCTGGTATTTCCACACCGATTCCTTGCACTTCTTGTTGAAGGGCTCGATGCCGTATTTTTCGATGTCCTTTTTGCCGTCCATGCCGAGCGACTTTTCCACTTCGAGCTCGACGGGGAGCCCGTGCGTGTCCCAGCCCGCCTTTCGGAGGACATGCTCCCCCTTCATCGTGCGGTAGCGCGGGATCGCGTCCTTCATCACGCGCGTGAGAACGTGCCCGATGTGCGGCTTGCCGTTCGCCGTGGGCGGTCCGTCGAAGAAGGAAAATTCTTTTCCTCCTTCGTTCTTTTCCACCGACTTTTCAAAGACGCCGTTCTCCTTCCAAAACGCGGCGATCTCCCTTTCGCGCGCCGCGAAATTCAAAGACGTATCTACTTTCTTATACATGGCTCGCTCCTTCCAAAAAATAAGACCCTCGCGTTTCGGAATACGCGAAGGCATATCGACCACCAAAACAAACTACCATTTGCCGCGGGGATAACGGTCCGCGACGCCGTGCGGAGTTACTTTCCTTTCTCCCCGCAGACTCCGAGGTGATACCCCGAACGCACCGATGCCCTCCTTCCACCTTGCGAGAGCTCTCTGGAAACGGCTTGCCGCCCGGGACGCGTCCTCTTCCACGTCCTATTCGATTGATTCTATTATAGAGTTTTCTTCCGAGAAAGGCAAGCGTTTCGCATAAAAAATTTTCCCTCCGCACGGGCGGAGGGAATTTTGTTACATCTTTGCAAGGATCTCCTTGCGCTTTTCCTCGTATTCTTCCTCGGAGATGAGCCCCTTGTCCCGCATGCGGACGAGCCTTTCGAGCCGCGTTTCGGCGTCCTCTTCCGCGGGCTCTCCCGCGGGCGTCGGCGCGGGCGCGGGCGCGTCGGCGCGGTACATGTTCGCCGTCGCCGCCTGCGTATCGATGAGGTTGACGTCGCCCTCGGTGAGCGCGGAGACGTCGCCCTTCATGATGAGTTCGATCTCCTTGCGGCGCGTCTGCCCCGCGAGGATGCTCGCGCTCGCGAAGAGCGCGACCGCCGTAAGGACCGCGATGACCCACAGCGGGGTGGACGAGATGGGCAAAAACGTTCCGTCCTCGATGCCCGCGACCGTGATGCCGCCCGCGACCCACGAGAGCCAAACGTCGAGATAGGCGATCGTAACATACATGACGGCGCGCAGGGGGAGATTGCTCTTCCCGTGGCGGAGAATGCCCGTCGCGATGACGGAGCCGAAGAGCGCCTGCAACGAAAAGATGATGGCGACGCGCAGGAAGGTGAACGTGGACGCCGAGAATCCCTCGCCGCTGCTGTTGATGATGTTGTTGATGATATCGTCCCCCACGACGAACACCGCGATGACCCAAAGGAGGGTGCACACGCCGATGAACGCAAAGAAGGCATAAGTCAAAATGAACCGCCACTGCGGGACCTCTTCTCCCCTCGCCTTGCGCCGCCTGTCGCGCTCGAACTGCGTGATCCACGGAAGGCACGCCGCGCCGCCGACGCAGACCGCCAAGACGGCAAGGCTCACCTTGAACGAAGCGGGCGCGCGGAGCGACTCCACCGAGATCGCCAGAGCGAGGAACACCGCCGCGAGCACGGCGACGAGAATGACCGCGATGCGCACGCTGCGATAGAGCTTGGAACGGTTTTGGCGGATCTGCCGCAAGGCGTTCCTGTACTCTGCGGACATATTGTTCCTTCTGATAAAAATTCCCATGTCCCCTATCTCCCGATTTTATTTTGCGACCCCATTATAACACGCATTCCCGTTTTCTGCAAGTATTCCCGAAAAATTTGTGCGCCTCACCCGAAAATGCCCTTGCGCGGACGCACTTCCCTGACCTTGAATCCCGCCGCCTCGACGCACGCGGCAAGTTCCGCATCCGAGAGCGCCGCTTCGACGAAAATGACGCCCTTCTTGAAATTCGCATGCGCGCCCGAAACGCCGTCTGAAAGGAGCAGCTTCTTTTCGGCGCGCTCCGCACAGCGTTTGCAACACATGCCCTCTACTTCGATCACCTTTTTCATAGTCCGATTATACCACGCTTTGCCGCGTTTGTAAACCTCTTTCGCGCCGATCCGCTTGACAGAGCGCGGGCGGGCGGATATAATTTGCTTATCGATCTTTTCGGAGGCGCATATGCGTATTCTTGCGATCAACGATATCTCTTGCGTCGGAAAATGTTCTCTCACCGTCGCGCTCCCCGTACTCTCCGCATGCGGCGCGACCGTCGATATCCTCCCCACCGCTCTCCTCTCCACGCACACGGGCGGCTTCACGGGATATACCTTCAAAAATCTCGACGGCGAAATGGGAAAAATTTGCGACCATTGGGAGACGCTCGGGCTCAAATACGACGTGATATACAGCGGCTATCTCGGTAGCCGCGCGCAGATCGCCTTTGTCAAGAGCCTGAAAGAACGGTTCCTGAAAGAGGGCGGCAAATTCGTCGTGGATCCCGTGCTCGGCGATAATTTTACATTTTACAAAGGCTTCGACGAAGACTTTGCGAAGGAGATGCTATCGCTCTGCGCCGTCGCCGACTATATCCTTCCCAACGAGACGGAGAGCTATCTTTTGACGGGAGAACGCGACTTCGACAGGGCGCTCGCCGCGCTCGCGCAAGTGTGCCCGCACCCCGTCATCACGGGTGCGGACGCCCCCGACGGCTATTTTATCTACTATTACGACGGGGAAAGGTTCCGCCTCCCCATCCGCAAGGTCGAGGGCTCCTTCCACGGCGCGGGCGACGTGTTCGCCGCCGCGTTCGCGGGCTGTATCGGCGGCGGGCTCGGGCTACGCGAATCGCTCACCCTCTCCGCGGAATTTTGCTACCGCGCCATCCTCCGCACCGAAAAAGAGGTCTCCGACAGAAAGTACGGCATGAACTACGAGCGCGAGCTCTATCTCCTCACCGACGCATTCAAGGAAAAGAAATAACACCTGCGGGAAAAGTCTTTCCCGCAGGCGGAAAAAGCGCCGAAAGTCGCCGCCGCGCCTCGCGGCGTTCCCGCGGGGCGCGGCTTCCAAACTTTTCCGCGAAAATTTTCGCGCGAAGCGTTGCGTTTCCCCTCGGCATTTGCTATAATAAAAAGGACACCTGCGGTGTACGGGATTCGGAGAATCGTGATCCACAAAGTACCATCGGGAGCGTTCGTCGGCGCGGTTAGGCAAGGTCTGTTATTGCAACGGAAAGTCTGATACCCCGCCGCGGTGCACCCACCTGCGAGAAGCGGGTTAACCTTTTCCGATTCGCGGCACAGGCGGATGTCTTTTTTTCGTTCGATAAAACACATTCAAAAAAAATTCGCATTTTCGCGCAAAATCGGTTGCAAGATGCGCGCGGATATGGTATAATCAACAAGCATTTGAGCGGGAACGCGCCCCTGCGCGCCCGCACGAATTTTCGACGGCCTTGTGGTCAAGCGTAAGATAAGCGCCCTCTCACGGCAGAGTCCTCGGGTTCGCCCCGCCCGCATTTCTATTGTGATCGAAGGGCGGCACGAGCGGGCAAAGCCGCGAAGTATTCCCGGCAAGGGAACAGCAAATTGAATAGTCGGCCTTGTGGTCAAGCGGTTAAGACGGCGCCCTCTCACGGCGCAATCCCGGGTTCGATTCCCGGCAAGGTCACCATTAAAAATGCTCACTCTTTTGAGTGAGCATTTTCATGTGATGTGCTACGGGCAGCAGAAGAGCCCATCGGGTTCGCCCCGCCCGCACATAATATGCCGTCGAAGGGCGGCACGAGCGGGCAAAGCCCGCGAAGTATTCCCGGCAAGGTCACCATTAAAAATGCTCACTCTTTTGAGCGAGCATTTTTATGTGACACGGTTCGCACTCCGTGAAATATCTCTGCAAAGGTACGGGCGCCCGAAAGGGCGCCCGCCCCTTGGTGCGATAATTCAGGCTGTAAGGGAGTAATCCTTTGCGGAGAGCAAGATGTTGAAGGAGGCGAGCCCGAAATATGCCTTGGCGTTGCCGATGTTCGCGGGGTCTTCGATGGTGGCGAGAAGCTTCCCGTTGCAATAAAACTCATAGGAGTCCACCTTCCGACAAAGTTTCAGGCGGATATAGCCCTCCGTATATTCCCCTGCGGAAGTGAGGGGCGTGGAGGCGAAATTCGTCCAATCGTTCGTCCATACCCCGTTTTTGAAGGTCGCATAGCCGAGCTCAAAGCCGCGCATGTCCGCGCCGTTGCCCCATGCGTCCACGTAGAAGAACAGACCCGCGTTCTCCTCCGTCGTGATCTTGATGCCGAACTTCCCCCACTGCTCGCCGTTTAACACCGCGTCCGCCCGAAGCGCGACCTCTGCGGTCAAGGTCTGCGCGTTGCTGCGGAAGAAATACAGATCGTTGTCGCCGTTCGTCGCAGTCATGCGGATGGACGCATTTTGCGTTCCGTCGTCCCCCGTAAGGTCCCAGACCTCCTTGGCGCGGAGGATGCCGCCGTCGCCGAAGGTCTCCCCGAGCTGGGCATATCCCGCCGAGAGGCGGTCGCCCTCGACGCGCATATAGGTATAGGCGCGGGCGGGGTCGGCGCCGAGCGCGGTATAGCAGGCGGTGTGGGAAGTCGCATTTCGGTTGCAGAGGGAAAAACTTAAAGAATATCCGCCCGCGGGAAGGGCTTCTTCGGGGAGAGAGATCCCCAACGTATAGCCGTTCCCGTACACTTCCGCCGTGCAGACGGCGCGCGTTCTTGCGGTGCGGAACACGCCGCCCTGCAAGACGGAGAAGCTCTGTTTCCCGTCTGCGGTAACTTTGAGTTTGAACGCGCCCTCCGCGAGCAGGCTCTGCCGCACGGTCGGCGTAACGGTGAGTTCGACGCCGTCCCCCGCGGTGATACAGCCGTCCTCGACGGACACTTGCAGGGCAAGCCCGCCGTCCGCGTCGAACTTCCACGACGAGCGCGCGATCCCGCCGTCCGCGCAGGCGGAAAGTTCATATCCGTCCGCGGGAAGCGCGGGCATTTCGCCCTCGCCGCGCAGCGTCGCGCAGTCGAGACGGTACAGAAGGCTCTCCTGCACGAGCCCCCCGAGCAAATTGCCGAGCCGAAGTTCGGAGAGCGCGTCCCAATAGCGGCGGTTGCGGCTGTCCCGATCGTGGGTGAGCCCCGCGCGCACGCTGTCGAGGAAGTAATTCCGCTCGTCCGTCTCGGCGTTCGCGCGCTTGATGGCGTCGATCTTGTCGCTGTTCCGATGATAGGTGGGAATGCCCGCGTCGATGAACGCGATGCCGTTTTCGGGCGCGTACGCCGCAAATTCCGCGCGGAGTGCCGTGGAGAACGTTTCGAGCGCCGTGCCGTAATTTTGCAGATCGCCGTTCGCGTCGCTCTCGCCCTGCAAAAAGAGAAAGGCGGGAACCTCAAACGAAACGCCGCGCTCGGTGAGCGAGGCGAGCGCCTGCCGAAAGTAGGAGACCATGCCGCTGTAATAGCCGCCGCCCGCGGGCGACCACTCCACGGCGAGCCGCGAGAGCCCCTCCCCGCCGTACTTGACAAGGTACGTCGTCTCCTCGTAGCGGTTGGCAAAATACTCGGCGAGCCCGACTTCGGGACCGAACATCCCGTTTTCGTAGCCCGAGAGGTTGCTCTTCCCCTGCCCGAGCTTTACGGGAACAAAGCCGCCGCTCTCGGAATTGACGTTCCCCGGATGGACCTCGTTGCGGTAGGAGACGAGCACGTTTTCGTACCCCGTTTGGTATTCCGCATACTTTTCGCCCGTTACACTGCGCGAATCATCGCGCTTATCGGTGAGAAAATAGGAGTAGGTGTTCCCCACGCAGTTCCCCTCTCCCGCAAGCAAGATGACCTTCGCCTTCGCAACGGGCGGGGCGAGCTCCGCGGGATCTTCCGCGGGGCCGCTTCCCGTCTCGGGCAAGGGCGGAGGCGCGCCGCACCCCGCCAAAAGAAAGGCGGCGAGCAGCGCCGAGATCGCCATGAGGGTCCGCTTCATCGCACGTCCCCCCGCAGATCGGGCGAATCGAAGAGTTCGACGAGCGTTTGCAGGTCGCACGAGGGTTCGCCGCCCTTGAAGAGATCCGCCATGGTTTGCAGATCCGCCTGAATGCTCGTCGCGACGGTATCGTAATCGTCCACGCAGAACGCGATATAGGAACCGAACATCGGGCACATGATGCGGGAGAGCGTGCTCTGCCCGTGCACGGAAAACTTACATTTGAGCGTCTTTTCGAGCGTGATGCACGCCTTCAAGTGCTCGACGACGGTATCCTTTGTCCCGCCCGTGAGCACGATTTTGATGACGTCCACGCCCTCCGTTACGCCCTCCGTGAATTGCGCGAGCGCAACGATCTGTTCCGCCTTCATCGCGACGCCGACGTGCATGGAGACGAGCACTTCGCCCCCCAATGCGTGAATTTCACGGATAAACTGCGCCTGCTTTTCGAGCGCGGAGGGCTGGGTGCATACCTCCGCGGGCGCGGAGCTCACAAAACTCATGTCGTAGCCCCGCTCCTCCCAATAGCTCCGATATGTCCTCTGCAATGCCTTGATATCGCCGTTCACCCACATAAAGCCCTGCATATCGACGGCGGCGGCGCCCGCCGAGACGGAAAGTTTGAGAAGCGAAGCCATCTGTTCGTGCGTGCCCGCGCCGTAGGCGATGGCGAGGACGGGGAGATCGGTGCAGTACATGATGCGTTGTATCTGCCCGAACGTCTGCTCCTGCGGAATGAGATTGGAGACGTACACCATAAATCCGTACGCCCCCGTCTGCTCGGCGGCGCGGATGGAGCGGATGCAGTCGTCCGCCGTCGTCTCCTGTATCATGGCGACGATCATGCGGTCGTCGCGCGCCGTGAATTTGGGGCGGGGTCTCGCGGGATCGACGGTAACGTCGGTGGAGATATCGTCGAGCACGTAGGAGACGCGCTCCGTCCCGCAATAGCGGCAAGCCGAGCGGACGAGCCCCCTCGGGTCGGCGCCGAGACGGTATTCCTCGAATTTGTGATCCGTCTTGGGAACGAAGGTGTCGCGGCAGACATAGCCGTCCGAATATACCTTTTCCGTGTAGCCCTCCGTAAGGCAGGTGGGCTCCACGACGGTACGGGAGACGAGCGTTGCGCCCGTCTCCGTGTTGTCGTTTTCATTTGCGTCCGCCGCCGCGCCGCCGCACGCCGCGACGGAGAGGCAGAGCGCGACCGAAAGGATCGCCGCAAAAAATTTCTTCATGCCATGATCTCCTGTTCTCATTCGTGCAGATCGGTGTTTTCGTACACGAGATTTTCCCCCGCCTCGGAATAGCCGACGAGGTAGTCTATTTTTTGAAGCCCTTCCGCCGCCTCGTATGCGCCGTAATTCTTGTTCTTCGCGACCTTGCCGACGTTGTACCCGACGAGCCCGCCGACGTACGCTTCGCCCTCTTCAAGGGAGCAGACGATATTCCCGCGGTTTTCGCAGTTCTTGACCTCTGCCCCGGCGTTGCGGTTGTCGCCGACGATGCCGCCGAGGAATTTTCTGCCCGAAACGACGCCGTAGTTGACGCAGGTATCCACGACCGAACCGTCTCCGTAGTTGCTTCCGACGATGCCGCCCACGCCGTGCTGCGCTTCGGTATTGCCGTCCTTCTCCGCCGAGAGGACCGCGCCGTGGTTGTCGCACGACGTTACGGTGCATCCCGCGCCGTTCACGCCGACGATGCCGCCGATCCAATAGCCCGCGCCGCCCGCGGTGCAGGAGATCTCCGCATAGTTGTCGCAATCGGTGAGCGCGCCCGTGCCCGTGTTGTAGCCGACGATGCCGCCGACGCCGAACCCGCCGCTCACCTTTGCGCCCTCTGCGGTGTTGCAGCCCGAGAGCGGATAGGAGTTATAGCCGATGATGCCGCCGACGTCGCTCGCGCCCGTAACGCTGCCCTTGAACGTGTTCCTCGTTATGGTGGGAACGCTCCCGCTCTGCGTACAGCCGATGATGCCGCCCACGTTGCTCGTGCCCGTTATGACAGCGTCCGCTTCGACCGTGCAATCGGTGATGGTAATCCCCTTGCCTTCGCCGACGATGCCGCCCGTGTACTGCCCCGCTCCCGTGACCGCGCCGTAGTTGACGCACTCCGTTACGGTGCCCGCGCCGCTATTGTTCTTTGCATAGCCGACGATGCCGCCCGTGTACTCGCCCGAAGAAATTGTGCCGTAGTTGTAACAATTCTGTACGGTGGAGACATAGAGATTTCCGACAATGCCGCCCGAGCCGCACTTCGTCCCGCTCGCGCCGAAGATGTCGCCGTAGTTCTTGCAACCTTCCACCGTTGCGCCCGAGCCGATGACCCCGACGATGCCGCCGTGGCCGTTGTAATTTCCATAGTCGACCGCGACAATCGAAACGGTCGCATAGTTCGTGCAATTCGTGAGATCGCCGATGGTACCGCTCGTAGCAAAATCATAACCGATGATGCCGCCGACCGCCTTCACGCCCGTAACCAAACCGTAGGCGGTGCAGTTCGTAACATTCTGCCGCGTGCCGCCGACGAGCCCGCCGACATAGCTGCCCGCGCCCCGCACGTCCGCATAGACGGTGACATTCTCAATGGGCGCATAGCTAATTCCGACGAGAAGCCCCGTATAGTCGCCCGCATTGATCACGGAACCTTGCATCACGAGATTTTTGATCTCCCCTTTCGCACTGCGGAAGAAGCCGTACCGCCCGCTTTCTCCCGTGATGCTCACGTTGTAGATGGCGTGATCTTTGCCGTCGAGAATGCCCGCGAAGGCATTGTTTTCGCTCCCGCCGCCGATGCCTGCCCATGCGTGCCAGTTGAGGTCGATATCGGCGGCGAGGGCAAAGTACTTACCCGCAAAGTAACTATTGCTCGAAGCGCAATTATCGCGAAGATAGGCGAGATCCGCGCCCGAAGCGATGAAGTAGGGCGATTCCGCCGACGAGCCATCGCCGCTGAGCTGTTCGGAGACCGCCGTGCCGTCCCAGACCGCCTCGGCAAGTTTGACCGTGCCGCCCTTCCCAACGAGCACGCCCGCCGCCTTTTCCTCGGTGCCCGCCATGGCGGACATTTCGAGTTTCCCGTTGAGATAGACGAGCGCGGAGGAGGAACCGAATTTCACCGTGCCCGTGTTTTCGCCGACGAGCCCGCCCGCCGCCCGCGTGCCGTAAACTTTGCCCGTTGCGGTGCAGTTTTCCACCGTGCCGCCGTTCTTGCCCGCGACGCCGCCGACCGTTCCGCCGCGCACCGTCGCCTCCACTTTGAGATTTTTCACCGTGCCCGAGAGATTGCCGAACAGTCCCGCGCCGCTTTCCTGCGTGTAGACGATCTTGTATTCGCCGCCCGCGCCGCCGTCGAACGTGCCCGCGAAGGGCGTCTCCGCCGTGCCGATGGAGGCAAGCTCGCCCGCCTCAATTTCGTTTTTGAGTTCAAAATATTTGCCCGAAAAGTCCTCGCCGCCCGCGGTCTCTTGCGCAAGGTATGCAAGGTCTGCCTTTTCGGTGACGGGATAGGGCGTATCCTGCGTGCCCATGCCCTCTTTCAGATACTCTTCAAAGACGGCGTTGTACGTCGCTTCGCCGTGCACTTCGGGGAGTTCGCCCGTATACGTTTCGCCGTCCCGCTCCCAGCCGCCGTGCTTCCCGACGAGCATCTGCGTGAGGTCCTTGTCCGCGACCGTCTGCGAGCAGGCGGGGCGTTCGCCGTAGTTTACCGAAACCGTTTCCACGACGGCATCGCCGTTTTTGAACGTGATCGTATAACTGCGAAGGGTCTCCGTGTAGACGGCGTAATAGCTCGTGCTCTCCGAAGCCGTGGGAAGCGGCTCCGCCGCGCCGCCCTTCTCCTTGCTCCAACCCGCAAATTTGTAGGTATACTGTACATCCTGCGTACGCGTGGGCGTCTCCTTGTCGTATACGATCTGATCGCCGTTCTTGACGCGCACCGTCGAGAGAAGGCGCACGCCGTCGTAATCGTAGAAACCGATCTCCCAATAGGTGACCTCGGGTGCGACGGGCTTCCACTGCGCGGTGAGCGTGAGTCCGCCCGCCGTCATCTCCACCCTTTCGCCCTTTTGCTTGACGGTCTCCGTATCATTGACTTTCCAGCCCGTGAAGTCGTACCCGCCGCGGACAGGCTCTTCGCCGCTGATCTCGACGGGCTCGCCCGCCGCATACTCCTTCGTATCCGAAGGGACCGCGATCATTTCGTTCTCCACGCCGTCCGAATAGGTTACGCCGTACACCCGCACCCAATTCGCCGTAACGGTGACGGGCTCCTCGGGCATGATGAAGCTGTTTTCCGTAACTTCCACCGTCCCCTGCGCCTTCTCCACCGTCCAGCCGTCGAAGCGGTAGCCGCGCTTCGGCGCGGGCTCCGTCAGAGAGACCGAAGCGCCCCACTCGACGGACTGCGTTTCGCCCTGCTCTTCGGTCCCCTCGCCGTACACAAAGGTAACGGTGTACTTGTTCTTTTCCCATTTCGCGGTGAAAACGACGGACTGCGTGACGGGATATTCCGTGTTGACGCCGTCCTTCTTGTATATTTTCTCGTCGCCGTCCACCTCCCAGCCCTTGAAGGTATAGCCCTCGCGCGCGGGCTCTTGGGCAGGAATGGCGTACGGACCCGCCTGAACGGAGGTGTTGTTCGGCATTCCTACGACCGTGCCGTCGTCCGCGCCCGGTTCAAACTGAACCGCATACTGGTCGGGGGGAACGGGGGTCCACTGCGCCGTAAAGCGGAAAGCCGTCGCGTCCCCGAGCCCCTCGATGAGCGCGGCGGTGAGGGTGAAGCTCCGCACGGCGTCGCCCGCGTTGTCCCGCTTCCACCCGTCGAACACGTATCCTTGGAGGGAGAGCGCGGGAAGCGTTTTGGAAGGGGATTGGAGCGTGACGGAAAGCGCCGTCGTATCCCCCGAGACTTCCTCGGAAACGCCCGCAGGCTTATTTGCGTCGAATTGCAGGGCGTACACGATCGCAGACCAGTGCGCGGTGAGCAAGACGTCCCGCTCCGCCGTATAGGATGCGCCCGCGTCCCCCGCCTTGGCGGTCCCGTCGTACCAACCGCCGAAGGCATACCCCGTCCAAACGGGCGCGGCGGGCAGGACGACGGTGTGCGCGTTCTCCTCGTTTGCCGTCGCGCTCGGAGGCAGTGCGGTCGTACCCGCGTACGCCGTTTCCCCGCACGAGCCGAGGCTGTACGTTACCGTATAGGTGTTGCCCTGCGGCGTGGGATCTTCGTTTTGATCCTCTTCGTTGCATGCCGCAAAGGCGGTCATTGCGATCGCGCAGACCAGCGCGAGGAGCATTGTTACAAACTTTTTTTTCATCTTGTTTCTCCCGAGCATTTTTCAATCCTATTTTATCATTTTCACAACAAACCAGACAATACCACATTTCATATGCTTTTTAACATTTTCTATACTATTTTTGCCCGATACGTCCGATTTTTGTTTTTTTCAAATATTTTCAGCATTTTGTTGACCTCTTATCCAAAATTGTTTATAATGAACATATGGACGAATCTTTTGAAAATATGATTATAACAAACATTCACGGTTGCGCAAATGTTCCTACGCCGCCCGAAGCGTACAGACCGATGCACGAACGCCCCTATTGCGGTTTTCTGTTCTCCACGGAGGGGAAAGTTCTGTACCACGAGGGGGAGCGGACGACTTTCACCGATCCCGACCATTTTCTGTTCGTCCCCAAGGGCGCGACGTACTTCCTCACGGGCGATAAATACGACGTCTGTCCCTGCTTGAATTTCGACTGCGAGCGCTATCCCGACCGCATCGTCCAGCTCTCCGTTCCCAACCGCACGGTCCTCGACGAGGCGCGCCGCCTCGTCGAACTGTATTCCATGAAACTGCCCTTCTATCAGACGCTCATCCGCGCGGGGCTCTACCGCATCATCGAGGAAATCTGCCAATCGCAGGAGGAACTCCGCCTCCCCAAGCACGTCGCGGACAGCATCGCCTACATCATAGAGAATCTCTCCGACCCGACCCTGACAAACGCGCGGATCGCCGCGGAAGTCAACATCAGCGCGGTGTATCTCTCCAAGGAGTTCGTGAAATATCTCCGCGAATCGCCGCATAAGTATCTGCAAAACAGGCGCATCGAGCGCGCGAAATATCTCCTCTCGATGGAGGGAACGAGCGTAACGGAGACGGCGGCGCTCGTGGGATATAACAGCGTCTATCATTTTTCGCGCAGTTTCAAGTCGCTTACGGGGAGATCCCCCAACGAATACCGCCCGCATTGAAAACGGGCGCGCTATCCGCAAATTTTGCGATAAAAATTGCGCATTCGGTTTGACTTTTTCGGAGCGTTCTGCTAAAATAGACGGGTAAATTTCATAGAGCTTAACGACACAAGTGGCGCTTTTGCGCGTAAATCTGATACGGTACAGAAGCTGCCATGCGTGTCCTTTTTTTGTATGAAAACGGCACGGCAGTCTCTGCGTGCCGTTTTGCTCTGCCTTGGAGGTCTTTATGGAAAACAGCGATTATTTAGACAAAGAAAGGGTCGGAAAACTTCTCGTGAAGTTTGCCGTGCCCTGCATCCTCTCCCTCATCATCTCCGCCCTCTACAACATTGTAGATCAGATCTTCGTGGGGAACAGCGAGGTCGGATATTTGGGCAACGCCGCAACGGGCGTCATCTTCCCCATCACCGTCGTCGGCTGGGGGCTCTCCCTGTTTTTCGGAGACGGCGCGGCGGCGTGGCTCTCGATGTCCTTGGGAGAAGGAAAGGGCGACAAGATCCACCGCGGCGTGGGGAACGCCATGCTCGTCTCCTTTTTATCGGGCTGTATCGTCATCCTCATCGCCTATCTCTGGGGCGACGGTCTCTTGATGCTCCTCGGCGGCACGGAAGCGAACATCTCGCTTGCGCATGATTACGGCGTTATCATCTATGCGATGATGCCGCTTGCGCTCGTGCAGAACTGTCTCGCGGCGATCATTCGCGCGGACGGCGCGCCCGGCTATGCCATGTTCGCCATGGTCGTGGGCGCAGTCCTCAATATCGCGGGCGATCCCATCGCCATCTATGCGCTCGGGCTCGGCATTCGGGGGGCGGCGTATGCGACGATCATCGGGCAGTTCGTGAGCTTCGTCATCTGCGCCCTCTATCTTCTGCGCAGTAAGACGTTCAAAATCCAATGGAAAAGTTTTGTGCCCGACTTCAAAATTCTGCGCAAGATCATGGCGCTGGGGCTTTCGAGTTTTCTTACGCAGCTGTGCATCGTCGCCACGACAATCGTCAATAACGTCCAATTCGTCCGCTACGGCATGGAGAGCGCGTTTGGGGCGGACATTCCGCTTGCGGCGTTCGTCGTCATCATGAAGCTCTTTCAGATCGTCCTCAACGTTGCGATCGGCATCGCGGCGGGCGCACAGCCCATCGTCGGATACAATTACGGCGCAAAGAACTACGGCAGGGTGAAACGGCTCTTGAAACTCGTCCTCTTGTGGACGGGGGGAATTTGCCTTCTTTGCACCGTGCTGTTCGAGGCGATCCCGCGCGTGTTCATCGCCATGTTCGGCGCGGGCGGCGGGGCGGAAGGGCTCGACGCGGACCTCTATATGCAGTTTGCGATCCCCTGCCTGCGCATCTACCTCATGTTCATCGTGTTCACCTGTCTGCAAAAGGTCTGCGCGATCTTCACGCAATCGATCGGGAAGGCGAAGATCGCCGCGCCGCTCTCCTTTTTGCGGGATATCCTCGTGATCGTGTGCGCGTTCCTCGTGCCGCTCGGGCTCGGCGTGATGGGCGTTGCGTGGGCGGCGCCGATCGCAGACGCGGCGGCGTTTGCGGCGACGGTCCCCGTCATGATTTGGGTATGGAAAGAACTCTGCCGCCTGCAAAGGGAGACGGAGGGCGCAAAGACGCCCGACCGAAGCTGAAATTCCGCGCACGGAAAAGGGGCGGGAACGCAATGTTCCCGCCCCTTGGCTTCGGGTCCTATTATTTCGTAAGTTTTTCCATCATGTCAACGATGTCCTGCACCGTTTTCACGTTTTCGACGTCGCCCTCGGGAAGAGTGATGCCGTACTCGTCTTCGAGCGCCATCATGAGTTCGACGACGTCCAGAGAATCCGCTCCGAGATCCTTCACGACTTCCTGTTCGGGTTTGATGGTATCCGCGGGAATGCCGAGCTGATCCGCAAGCATTTTGCAAACTTTTTCCAACATACGCTTTGTCCTCCGGCTCCGCTCCTCGGGAGCGGGCATTTTTTCTTTATTTTACCCTATTTGACGGGAAAAGTCAACCCCTTTGAGAAAATTCCCCGAAAGCCTCCGCGAGCGCGGAAAACCACGCCTCCGCGGAGAACCGCGGGTTGGCGGGCGAGGTGGAGGGAAGTTTGCGCGCCCGCGGCAGAAGCGCGGGAAATTGCGCCTCCAACACGGCATAAGACTTGCTTCCGTTGCAGAAAATGACGGGCGCGCCGCACTTTTCGGCGAGCTCCGCGACGTCCGCCGCGCTCTCCGCGCGGATGGAGGCGTCCGACGAACCCTCGATCTCGCAGCTCTGCACCGCGTCCCACAGCGCGATCTTGCGGCGGCAGAGGAACTCCGTCTTGCCCTCCGCGGTCTCGGGGATCTCCTCGCCGAAGAAGGAGCAGACCGTCTTCCAAAACCTGTTTTGCGGATTTCCGTAATAAAAGCCGACCGCCCTGCTCCTCACGGACGGAAAGCTCCCCAAGATGAGCACGCGGCTGTCCGCGGTGTATACGGGCGGGAAGCCCTCCTTGCGCGCGTTCATAGCGCGATCTTCTTTTTGAGGTTGCCCACGGAGGCGAGAGCCGCCCGCGAAAGGTCGAGACCGTTTGCGATCGCTTCCATCACGTCCTCGCGGCGAAGCGCGGCGATCTCCGCCATGCGCTTGCCGAAATCGTACACCTCGTTCGTGTAGAGGAGCTGTTTGCCGTAGGCGAGCATCTGCGACGAGGTATTCTCCTGCGAAAAGATGTTCGCCGCTTTCAGCTGTTCCCTGCCGCGGACGAACTCCTCCTCGCTCACGCCCTCGCGCTTGAACGTCTCGATCGTGCGGAGCACGGCGTCCGCCGCCGCCTCTGCCTTCTGCGGGTTGACCCCCGCGTAGACAGCGAGGAGCCCCGTCTCCGCATAGTGCGCGCCGTACGAATAGACGGAATAGGCGAGCCCGAGCTCCTCGCGCACCCGCTTGAAGAGGCGGGAGCTCATGCCGCCGCCCAGCGTCGCGTTCATCACCTGCGTGGCGGCATAGGTTTGATCCTCGCGCGGAACAGAGGGAAAACCGATCGCGAAATGCGCCTGTTCGATGTGCTTCTTCTTAAACAGATTCCCCTGCCCGAGCCGCACGTTTTTCTCTCTCTGCACAAAAACATCGCACCCCATATCCCCGAAATAGCGCTCCGCGAGCGCCTCCGCCTCTTCGAGTTCGATGTTGCCCGCGAAGGAGACGACGATGTTTTGCGGACAGTAGCGCGCCCGCTTGTAGGCGAAGATATCCTCGCGCGTGAAGCCGCGCACGTTGTCCTCGGGACCCAGAATGTTCCTGCCGTAATTGTCGTTGCCGAACGCCGCCCGCGCGAGCATATCGAGGCACAGATCCTCGGGAGAATCCTCGTCCATGTGGATCTCTTCGAGCACGACGCCCTTTTCCCGCGCGAGTTCTTCCTCGGGATAGACGCTGTTCAGAAAGAGATCGGCGAGGAGCGCAAAGGACGCGGCGGCGTTGTCCGTCGTGCTCTTGACGTAATAACACGTCATGTCCTTGCCCGTAAAGGCGTTCGCCTGCGCGCCGAGCGCGTCGAACGCCCCCGAGATCTCGAACGCCGTGCGCGTCGTTGTTCCCTTGAACTGCATGTGTTCGATGAAGTGGGAAATGCCGTCCTCGGCGTCCGTCTCGTATGCCGAGCCCGTTCCGACGAGCACGCCCATCGTAACGGAGAGCAAGCCCTCCATGCGCTTTATGATGACGCGCACGCCGTTTTCCAACGTTTTTACCCGTACCATGTGTTTCTCCTTGTATGCTCTATTCCGCGCCGAGCCCGATGTTCTCCCCCACGGTTACGGCGCGAAGCGAATTTTCGCGATAATATTGCAAGACGGCGGGCAGGGCGGCGAGCGTGTGCTCCATGGGGTGCATGAGGATGAGCTCGCCCCCCTTCACGTCCTCGGTGGCGCGCCGCAGGCATAATTCCCGATCCTTGTCCCGCCAATCGACGGTGTCCCTGCTCCACATCACCGTTTTCAGCCCGAGCTGTTCGGCGGCGTTCACCGTGTCGTCCGAGAACGCGCCCGAGGGCGGCGCGAACAGCCTTATCTCCCGCTCCGCGGCGAGGTGCAAAAAGCGCGCGCTCCGCTCGATCTCTTCGAGATTCTGCGAAAAATCGAGTTTGTCGTGTTCCCGATGAAAGTAGCCGTGCGTGCCGATCTCGTGCCCGCGCCGCGCGATCTCCTTTACGCAGTCCGTATTGTCGTCCGCCCAACAGCCGCCGAGGAAAAAGGTCGCCTTCGCGCCGTATTCGTCGAGCACGTCCAAAATGCCGTACACCTGCTCGGTGCCCCAATACACGTTGAACATGAGGGAGACGCCGTCCTCGGAGGAGCCGCGGTAATAGACCTTGTCGCGGACGCCGGAAGCCTCGGACACGGCGGGCAGAAAGCACACCGCGCCCACGACGGCGAGGACGAGCGCGAGCGCCGCGTTGGTGATCGCCGCGACGGCGCGGGATGAGAGCCGTTTCAAACAGTTTACCTCTTTCTCTTCGATGTTATTGCATTCTATGAGAAAAAGGCGGACAAAATGCCTTTCAGCGCAGGGTGGCGATGGTAACTCCGGACTCCCCCTCGCCGTACACGCCGAGGCGGAACTCCTTGACGCGGCTGTCCTTCCGCAGAAAATTTTTCACGGCTTCGCGCAGTTTGCCCGTGCCCATGCCGTGCACGATGCGCACCTGTTCGAGGGAGGCGAGCGTCGCGGCGTCGAGGAACCCGTCCAGCCGTTCGAGCGCCTCCTCCACGTTGAGCCCGATGAGATCGCACTCCCGCGCGGCGTCCGCGGGGGAAGAGACGCGCAGGGCGACGCGCACGCTCCCCTCCTCCTTCTTGCCGCGCGCGACGTAGAGGTCCGAAAACTTGCTCCGCACGCGGAGCTGTCCCGCGCGCACCTCCGCCGTGGCTTTCTCCCTGTTGACGGCGAGCACGACGCCCTCCGTCCCCAGCGCGCCGACAAAGACGCGGTCTCCCGCCTTGACGGCGGAAGCATCGACGGGGATCGCGCGCACCTTCTCCTTTTCTTCCTCTTCGGGAAGGGACTTTATCTTGTTTTTGAGCGTGCGGGCGCGGACGAGATCGCTCTCCGTGAGCGTCTCCTTGCGGAACACCTCCTCCATCTCGGCGAGGAGCTCCTCCGCGCGCGCCGTGCGCTCGTTGACGATGCGCCGCGCCTGCGCCTTGGACGAGCGCAAAAATTTCTCCCGCTCGGCGCGGAACGCGGTCTCCTCCTTTTCGAGTTCTTCCAGCCGCGCGCGCCATTCCCGCTCGCGCGCCTCCGCTTCCCTTCTCGCTTCCTCCGCGCGGATCCCGCTCTCCTCCGCCGCCCGCACCGTTCTCTCAAAGGAGCGCGCGCCCTCCGTGAGATATCCCCGCGCCCGCTCCACGAGGGCTTGATCCAGCCCCAGCCGCGTGCAGATCGCGAGCGCGTTGGACGCGCCCGGCGCGCCCAGTTTGAGGCGGAAGAGCGGACGGAAATCCCGCTCGTCGAACTCCATACAGCCGTTTTCGACCCCATCCGCGGCAAAGGCGTACTCTTTGAGCGCGGAATAATGCGTGGTAAAGATCCCTCTGCACCCGCGGGAGAGGAGCTCGTCGAGCACGGCGCGGGCGATCGCCTGTCCCTCCTCGGGGTCGGTGCCGCCGCCCGGCTCGTCGATGAGCACGAAACTCCGCCCGTCCGCACGGGCGAGGATCTCGCGCAGCCGCGCGACGTGCGAAGAGAAGGTGGAGAGGTTTTCCTCGATGGACTGGCTGTCCCCGATGTCGCAATAGACGCCGCCGAACACGGCGAGACGGGTCCCCGCCGCGGCGGGCACGAAAAATCCGCACGCCGCCATGAGGCAGAACAGTCCGCACATCTTCAACGTTACCGTCTTGCCGCCCGTATTCGCCCCGCTGATGAGGAGAAAGTGGAACTTTTCCCCCACCGAGACGGAGACGGGCGTCGCCGTCCGCCTGTCGAGAAGGGGGTGGCGTCCCTTCACGATGTCCACGACGCCCCTGTCGTTGAGCGTCGGCTCCGTACAGCCGAGGCGGTAACAGTATTCGGCGCAGGCGTAGGAGGCGTCCGCCTCGGAGAGCGTCTCCTCGTCCCGTTCGAGCGCGCGCCGCGCCCTGCCGACGGAAGCCGAGAGTTCGGAGAGGATGCGCTCGATCTCCTGCTGTTCGTCGAGGCGCAGAGAGCGCAGTTCGTTGTTCATCTCCAACACCTCTTCGGGCTCGATGAACACCGTCGCGCCGCTTGCAGAACGGTCGTGCACGAAGCCCTTCACGCTCCGCTTGTATTCGGCGCGGACGGGCACGACGTAGCGGTCCCCGCGCACGGTTACGACGTCGTCCTGCAAGTATTTGCGCTCTTCCCCCGTGAGGAAGGCGTTGAGCCGCGCGCGGATGCGCTCGCCGATGAGGCGGATCTCCCGCCGCACCGCAAACAGCGTTTCGCTCGCGTGGTCCGCAAGTTCGTTCTCGCCGACGATCTTGTCGCAGATGTCCTCCTCCAAGCGGACGTCGGTATAAATGCGCGCCGCCTCTTCGCGGAACTTCACGATGCGCGCGTCCCCCCGCTCCACGGAGGCGCAGAACACGCGCGCCGCGCGCAAAAGACGGGAGACGGCGAGAAGCTCCGCGCAGGAGAGGGTCGCACCCTTCTCCGCGCGTTCGAGGCTGTCTCCGAGCGGCGGGAAATATTCGACGCCGCCCGCGCCCGCCTCGAAGAGGAGAATGCTCGCTTCCCGCGTGTAGGCGAGTTTTTCCCGCGCCTCGGCAAGTTCCGCCGCGGGACGGCGCGCCGAAACGGCACGCTTCCCTCCCTCCGTTACGGCAAAGGCGGAAGCCGCCGCCAAAATTTTATCGAGTTCGAGACGGGTTTCGTCCGATGTCATAAAAAGCTCCTCTCCGCGTGCCCCTTCGTCGCGCCCGCGAGCCCCGCCTCTTCGGGACGTCGGGCATACCGCGCGAGCGAGGCGTCGCACACGGAACAATCCGCCAGCGCGCCCGTCTTGCCGTTGAACGCCGCAAGCGGCGCGCAGTTATAAACTTCAAACCGGCACGCGCCGTTCACAAGGTAGCGGCGCAGGGGGAACGCGCGCCCGTCCTCGTCCGTCAGCGTGTATCGCTCCCGCCTGTCGCAGCGGGAACACGTCCTTTCAAAGGGACAATAGATGAGGTCCATCACCTTTACGTCCCCGAGCGAGAGCGCGAAAGCGCCCTCTGCGGAGAGCGCCCGCTGTTCGGCACAGGAGAGTTCCTTGGAGAGCGCGAAATAGTTTGCGCCCGCCGCCCGCACCCCCTGTACGGAAAAGCGGTTCGTGAGGGGAAACCCCGTGCCCGCAAAAAAGGAAAGTCCGTACTTTCGCGCCGCGTACAGCCCGTAACAGCCGTCGCAGTAGACGCCGACATAGCCGAGCGCGCGGGCGCGCGCGAGGATCCCGTCCGCCTCCTCCGTCGTGAGAAAGGGCGGAAGATACAGAAAACTCTCCCCCTGCGGCGCTCCGAGCGCGCCGTAATCCTGCGGCTTGATGAGAACGACGTCCGCCTGCGCGCGTTCCCGCGCGATGACCGCCGTGCGCGGCTCGGCGGCGGGATATAGCGGGCATGAAAACGTCTTTTCCGCCAACGGCTCCCGCGCGGGCGCGAGCCGCTCCGAAAGCGCGGCATAGAAGCAGCGGCGGAAATCGTTCAATTCCGACTTGCGCAGAAACGCGCCCTCCGTTTCGATTTGCAGCGTCGGCGCAAGGGGCAAACCGCCCGTCTTGGCGAAACACGCCCCGATCTCCTCCGCGGTGAGCGGCGCGCTCTTCGCCGCGGAAAGCGGCGTCTCCCCCTCGACCGCGAGATCGCCGCACACGGCGCGCGGCTTTTCGCCCGCGTGAAAGAAGAGCGACACCCTTACGCTTCTCGCCCGTTCCCCGCGCGGGGCGCGCCCGTCCGCCGCCGAAGTCGTTACGCGCACCTCGTCGCCCGCGGACAGCCGCCCCTCCGCTTCGAGGAAAAAGCCGCCCTTTTCAGACCGCCCGAACGCGGCGCCGCAGACCTCCCTGCCGCCGCGCAAGATTTTGAATCCGTCTCCCCGCTCCGCGCGGTACGCGCTCGCGCAGAACGGCTCCCCGCCGACGAGCGAAACAGTCCCGACGCGCTCGCCGATGTGCCCCTGCACGTCGCGGGAGAGAAAATTTTTCTGTCCGAATCCGAGCCCCTCGGTGTAGTCGCCGCGGTTGTAGGCGCGCTTTAAGCGGGAAAACGCCTCGCCCGCGGGCGCGCCGTCCAAAAGGGCGCGATAATATTCCGTCGCCGCCGCCACGTATTCGACGCGGCGGAGCCTGCCTTCGATTTTCAGCGAGCGCACGCCCGCCGCCGCCAGTTCTTTGAGCCTGCCGCCGAGGGAGAGGTCGCGCGTCGAGAGCGCATATGCGCATTCGCGGAAGCCGTCCCGATCGATGCGGTAGCGCTTGCGGCAGGGCTGTTTGCACCGCCCGCGGTTGCCGCTGTTGTTCCCCGCAAACGAGGAGAGGTAGCACTGTCCCGAAAACGCCGTGCAGAGCGCGCCCTGCACGAACGCCTCCGTCTCGATCGTGCGGGAGATGCGCGCGATCTCCGCGACGGGCGTCTCGCGGGCGAGGACGACGCGGGAAAACCCGAAGTCCCGCGCCATCTCCGCGCCGTACACGTTACAGCAGCCCGCCTGCGTGGAGAGGTGCAAAGTCATCTGCGGATACGCCTCTTTGAGTGTTTTTCCGAGAAAAATATCCTGCAAGAGAATTGCGTCGGCGCCCGCGTTCCACGCCTCGCGCGCGGCGCGGAAAAACGCATCCGTCTCGCCGTCCTTCACGAGCGTGTTGAGCGCGACGTAGACCTTCGCGCCGAGCAGATGGGCGAACCGCGCGACGCGGGCGAGCGCGGGAATATCCAAATTTTCCGCGCTCGCCCGCGCGGAAAATTCGGTAAGACCGAGATATACGGCGTCCGCGCCGCACCGCAACGCGACGTAGGCGGACGATTCGTCCCCCGCGGGGGCGAGAAGTTCGCAGGTCATCTTCCGATCGTGCGCTGGATGAGCTCCTGCGCCGCGTCATAGCCCATGCTTTTGAGCCGCTGGTTGCGCGCCGCCACCTCGATGAGAATGGCGAGATTGCGCCCCGGGCTCACGGGGACGACGAGCTTGGGGATGCGCACGCCGAGGATCTCCTCGACATTCTGCTCCCCGCCGATGCGGTCGTACTCCTTGCCCTGTTTCCAATTTTCGAGCTCCATGACGAGCTCCACCTCTTTTTCGCCGAGGACGGAACCGGAGCCGTACATGTTCTTCACGTTGATGATGCCGATGCCGCGCAGTTCCATGAAATAGCGGATGCGCTCTGGCGCGGTGCCCACGAGCTTGTTCTCCACCTTCTTGATGAGCACGGAATCGTCCGCGACGAGGCGGTGTCCGCGCTTGATGAGCTCCATCGCCGTCTCGCTCTTTCCGACGCCCGAGTTCCCCGTGAGCATGATGCCCGCGCCGAACACGTCCATCAGCACGCCGTGCACCGTCGTCGCGGGCGCAAGCAGGCGGGAGAGATAGATGAACAGATCGTTCATGATCGCCGTCGTCATGCGGCTCGTGCGGAACACGGGCGTTCCCGTGGCGCGCGCGCCCTCCATAAATTCGGGCAAAACGGGAAGGTCGCGCGTGAATATGACGCAGGGGATCTCGCCGCAGTCGAAGAGCCGCTCGATCTTTGCCCGTCGCTTTTCCGACGAGAAGGAACGGAGATATTCGTGCTCCGTCAGCCCGATCACGAGGATGCGTTGGGAATCGAAATAGCTGTAAAACCCCGCGAGGCGGAGCCCGGGGCGGTCTACGCTCATACTCGTGAGTTTGAGGATCCCCCTGCCCGCGTACAGCATTTCGAGATTGAGATCGGATGCGAATTTATCGAGCATCACCGATTCGCTCGGAAGCGTGATTTCGTTCATGACTGTTCCCCCATTGCATATTTTTCGATCGCATACGCGACGCCGTCCTCCTCGCAGGAAGGGACGACGCGCGCGATTTTTTTCAAAGGCTCCTGCGCGTTTTCCACCGCGAACTTTCCGCCCGCGCGCTCGATCATGGGCAAGTCGTTGAGCTGGTCGCCGATGGCGGCGACGCGGCAGAGCGGCACGCCGTAGTACGCCGAAAGAAAGTCCGCCGCCGCGGCTTTGTTTTGCGCCGCGGGCATGATCTCGACGAGCCAATCGGAGGAGCACGTTACGAAAAATTCGTCGCCAAGCGCGACCTGCGCCCGAAGGCGGAGCCCCTCTTTTTCCTCGGGCGGGAGCATGGCGAGCGCCTTTACGATGTGGAGCCCGTTCCGCTCCACATAGTCCGAGAGCGGCTCCGCGACCGCGATCCCCGTTACGCCGCAGACTTTTTCGTAGATGCGGAGCCCCTCGTCGTCCCGATTGCAGTAACAATCGTTGAGCGTATACGCGTGGATGTGCACATCTTCCCCTTCGAGGAAGCGGAGCGCGCGCTGTGCCTGCTCCTTCGTAAAGCCGTCGTTTTTCAGGGGCTTCCCCGTGGCAACGTCGAGAACGGTCGCGCCCTGATAGGCGACGACGAGTCCCTCCTCTATCCCCAGCTCTTTGAGGCGGGGGAGAATGGACGCGGGCATCCTACCCGTGCAAACGGCGAAAATTCCGCCCCCATTCCTATATTTTTCGATCGCACGCCTGTTTTTTTCGGAGATCGTACCGTCTCCGCGGACAAGCGTTCCGTCGAAATCGCAGAGAAAAATATCGTAATTCATAGTGTATCGAAATAGTTGCGGATGCGCGCGGCGAGTTCCTTCCCCACGCCCTCCGCCTGCATGAGTTCCGCCTCGTCCGCCTTCATGATGGCGTCGATCGTGCCGAACTTTTGCATGAGCGCCTGCCGTTTGCGCTTTCCCACGCCCTCGATCTCTTCGAGCGCGGAGGCGAGATTGCGCTTGGAGTGCACGTTTCTGAAATAGGTGATCGCAAAGCGGTGCGCTTCGTCGCGAATGCGGATGAGCGTTTTCAGCGCGAAGTCCCGCTTATCGATGCGCACGCTCTCGCTCTGCCGAAGGGTAAAAACTTCCTCCTCCCGCTTGGCGAGCGCGATGAGGTCGATCCCCTGCACGCCGAGTTCGTCGAAAATTTTCTTCACGGCGGAAAGTTGCCCTTTGCCGCCGTCGATCACGACAAGGTCGGGCTTGGGGAACCTCTCCTCCTCGTTCGTTCCCAACTTGGAGAGCCTGCGGCGGAGCGTTTCGGCGAGGCTCGCGAAGTCGTCCGCGCCCTCCACCGTCTTGATGCGGAAACGGCGGTATTCGTACTTATCCGCCTCGCCGTCCGTGAACACGACCATGCTCGCCACCTTGTCCACGCCGGAGATATCCGAAATATCGTAGCACTCCATGCGCTTGGGATAGCGGGACAGCTCCAACAGCATTTTCAGCCGCTCGCAGGCGCGCTTTGTCATGTCGTTTTTGTGCTCGATCGCGGAGACGGACTTTTCGAGATATTCCCGCGCGTTCCGCTTCGCCATATCGAGCAATTCCCGCTTGACGCCCAGTTTGGGACGGGTGAGCTCGACCGTCCGCCCCGTCCGCTTCGCCGCGAACGCGCGGAAGAGCTCGTCGTCCGCTTCCTCTTCGAGAATGAGCTCGTGCGGGAGCTCGTGCGCCGAATAATACTGCGTGAGAAAACTCAACACCGCCTCGGCGCGCTCGCCCGCCCCCTCTTCGAGCGCGAAACTGCGGCTGCCCTGCATCATGCCGCCGCGCGTTACGAGCACGCTCACACACGCATACAGCCCGTTGGACTCGTACGCCCACACGTCCGCGTCCACGTCCCGCGGCATGGCGGTGATCCTCCGCTGTCCCAGCTTTTTCAGCATGGCAATTTTGTCGCGGCAATCGAGCGCGAGCTCGAACTGCTCTTCGGCGGCGAACTTTTCCATGCGCTCCCGCAAATACGTCTCCGCTTCCTCATAGTTCCCCGAGAGGAAGGAGAGCACGCGCTCCACCCGCTCGGCGTATTCCTCCCGCGTGCACAGATGCGCGCACGGGGCAAGACAGCGGTTGAGATGATAGTTGAGACAGGGCTTTTTCGGCTTCTCTCCGATCGCCGTAGAGCACGTCCGCACATGGTACACCTTCGCGCAGACGTCCACGACGTCCTTGCAGTTGACGCCCCCCATGAACGGACCGAAATATTTGCCGTCCTTCTTCACGCGGCGGGTAACGGAGATGCGGGGAAACTCCTCCTTGGTGTGCACCTTGATGTAGGGATACGTCTTATCGTCTTTGAGGAGAATGTTGTATTTCGGCTTGTATTTTTTGATGAGATTGTTTTCGAGCGCGAGCGCGTCTACTTCGGATGGCGCGACGATATAGTAAAAATCGGCAATGCTGTCCACCATCGCGCGGACCTTGCTCGGCTTTTCGGAGGAATGGAAGTACTGCCGCACGCGGTTTTTGAGAACGCGCGCTTTCCCGACGTAAATGACCGTCCCCTCCGCGTCCAACATGACGTAGACTCCGGGCGTTGCGGGAAGCAATTTGAGTTTTTCGCGCAGTACGTTTTCCGCCATAGTACCATTATACACGATATCGCACGGTTTTTCAAGAATTTGGCGAAATTTCTTTTGGAACGAAAGGAGAACGATCGTCCGCCGCTCCCCCTCCCCTACCCCTCCCCTACCCCTCCCCTACCCCTCGGGTGCGGCGGCAGGAACCGCCGCACCCACCGTACTTCGGCGCGATGCGCCTCGTGCCGCGCTTGGTAGGCAATAGTGCGCGCGGGGCGCGCTTGCCTGCGCTCCCGTCGCGGCGCGCTACTTCGTGCCGCGCTTAGTAAACAATAGTGCGCGCGGGGCACAGTCCACCGGACTGTTGAGCAGAACGCGCCGCTCCCCCTCGCAAGGCGAGGGGGAGGGTAACAAATGAGACAAGCGAAGGGAGGGTAATAAGAAGGACAAGCGAGGGAAGGCGGGAGAGCCCACGGGAGGGAAAGAGAGAATATAGCCACCTCCCCCTTGGAAAGGGGGAGGGTAGGGTGGGGGTTGGAGAAACTGTTTCCCCCCCTCGCCTTGCGAGGGGGAACAAGAAGAACAAAGCGAGGGGAAAATCTCACTCCCCCTCCCCTACCCCTCCCCCTCGCAACGCGAGGGGGAGGGTAACAAAAGAGCCGAAGCAAGAGGGAGAGAGAAAGATGGCACGGAGAGAATATAAACACCTCCCCCTTCCCAAGGGGGAGGGTAGGGTGGGGGTTGGAAAAGAAGAGTAACAAAGGGCGGGCAAATAAACAAGCGGCGGTCCGCAGAGGACCGCCGCTTGTTTCATGCGCCTAAAAATTCCACGCCCTTCAAGAGGACGTCGTTCACCACGTCGTTGCGCAGGGAATAGAAAATGATCTTCCCGTGCCGATCCGTCTCCGCCAGACCCGCGTCCTTCAAAAAACGGAGCTGGTGGGAGACGGTCGTCTGGTTGATGCCGAGAACGCGCGAAATATCCGTTACGCACATCTCCGAAATGGCGAGCGCAGACAAAATTTTCAGCCGCGTGCCGTCCGCGAATACCGAAAAAAAGCGCACGAGCGAGGAGAGGATCTCCCCCTCGGGCACGTAGTCCTCCACCATTCCCTGCGTTCTCCTGTCCAAAAGAAGCGGTTCCGCCATTGAAAGTTACCTCCCGTCGTTTTTTCAATGACAGTATAAAATATGTTCACCCGCGCATATGCGAAAGATCCGTCGCAACGCGGCGGATCTTGTCGATTTTCCCGTAGCAATCACTTTTTCACGGTCGCTTGGTAGCCCGCTTCCCGCACGGCGGCGATCAGCGTCTCGTCGTCCACGTCCTGCGAGAGCTCCACGACGGCGCGCCCCTTCTTGAAGCGCAGGCTTACGTCCGCTTTGCTCACGCCGGGGACGGCGGAGAGCGCGTCGCTCACGTGCTTTACGCAGTGCGCGCACATCATTCCTTCTACCGATAGTACTTTTTTCATATAGACCTCCTTTTTCTTTCTGTCGAAGAATGTGAGCCGAAGGGCGTTCCCCACCACGCAGAGCGACGACAGGCTCATCGCCGCCGCCCCGATCATCGGATTGAGCGAAACGCCGACGGGCGCCAATACCCCCGCCGCGAGCGGGATCCCGATGCAGTTATAGAAGAACGCCCAGAAGAGATTTTGTTTGATGATGCGCATCGCGCGCTCGGAGAGGGCGAACGCGCGGGGCAACGCGCGCAGATCTCCGCGCACGAGCACGATATCCGCGCTCTCGATGGCAACGTCCGTCCCGTTCCCCATCGCAATGCCGACGTCCGCCTCTTTGAGCGCGGGCGCGTCGTTGATCCCGTCGCCCACCATCGCAACGTATTGCTTCTTGCGCGCGTCTTCCCTCTCGCGCGCCTCCTTCACATAGCCGAGCTTCTCCTCGGGAAGGAGCTCCGCGCGCAGGACGTCTTCCCCCGCGGGGAAGCCCGCCTCCCGCGCGATGGAGCGGGCGACGGCGCGGCTGTCCCCCGTGAGCATGACGGGTCTCCGCCCGCCGCCGACGAGCTGTTCCACCGCCTCGCGGCTCCCCTCTTTGAGCGTATCCGCGAGGGCGAACAGCGCGAGGATGCGCGCCCCGTCCGAGAGGAAGAGCGTCGTCTTGCCCTCTTCGGAGAGAGCAACATAGCGGGCGCGCATCTCCTCCGAGAGGACGCCGTTTTCCTCCATCATGCGCGCATTGCCGAGGAAATACCGCTTCCCCTGCACTTCGCCGACCGCACCCCGTCCCACGACGTATTCCACATGTTCCGCCCTGTCGCCCGCGCCGCAAAATTCGACGACGGACTGCGCCAGCGGATGGTTGAGCTTGCTTTCGAGCGCGGCGGCGATGCGCTTTTCCGCCTCGCCCCCCTCGAAGAGCACGACTTTCGGCTTCCCCTCGGTGAGCGTCGCCGTCTTGTCGAGGAGCACCTCGCGCACGGAAGCCGCTTTCTGCAACGCCTCCGCGTTTTTATAGAGGATCCCGAGCGACGCGCCGCGCCCCGTCGCCGCCATCACCGCGACGGGCGTCGCGAGCCCCAGCGCGCAGGGACAGGAGATGACGAGCACGGACACGCCGTAGTTGAACGCCGTGCCGACGTCCCGCGAGATTGCGATCCAGACGACGAACGCGACGAGGGCGAGCCCGAGCACGAGCGGCACAAAGATCGCCGCGACTTTATCCGCGAGCTTCTGGATGGGCGCCTTGCTCGCGCCCGCCTCCCGCACCATGCGGACGATGCCCGCGAGCAGGGTCTCTTCCCCCACCCGCTCGGCGCGGAGTTTGAGATAGCCGCTTTTGAGAAGGGACGCGCTCATCGCCCTGTCCCCCGCCGCGAGCTCGACGGGAAGGCTCTCCCCCGTGAGCGCGGATTGGTCGGCAAAGCCGTGCCCCTCCTCCACGGTGCCGTCCACGGCGATGCTCTCGCCCTGCCGCACGATCACGCATTCGCCAACCGCCACATCGGCGAGCGGAACGCGCACTTCCTTCCCCTCCCGCTCCACGCAGACCGTCTCGGGGGCGAGGGAGAGGAGCTTCTCCACCTCCCGCCCCGTGCGCTTCTTGCTGCGGTCCTCCATCCACTTCCCGAGACAGACGAGCGTCAGGATCATGCCCGCCGATTCAAAGTACAGTTCGTGCCGCGAAGGATCGAGACAGACCGCGACGAGGCTGTACGCAAAGGAAACGAAGGACCCGAGCGAGACGAGGGTATCCATATTGGGGACGAGCTTGCACGCCGCGCGGACGCCGCTCGTAAAAAACCGATAGTTGACGGCGAGGATCGCCGCGCAGAGCCCGATCTGAAACCCGTGGTTGAGCCAGCCGTGCGGCACGGGCGCGCCCGCCATGCCGCCCATCGAAAGATACATGAGCGGAAGGAGCAGCGCGAGCGAGACAAAGAAGCGGACGGGCAGCGTGAGCCCGCGCTCCCCCTTCTGCGGCGCCTTGCCGAACTCGTATATGCCGTATCCGAGCGAGACGACCGCCGCTTCGATCTTCCCCTCGTCCGTCCGTTCGGCGTCGAACTCCACCTCCATGCACGCCCCCATGAGGGAGACCGCGCAAGAGACGACGCCGTCCAGTTTTTTCACCGTGCGCTCGATGCCCGAGGCGCACGCCGCGCACGTCATTCCCGTGACGGAAAATTTTTTTCTCACCGAAAACTCCTGAACAGCTTCATGAGCTCGTCCACCACTTCGACGTTGCCGTCTTTGATGCTCTCCGCGATGCAGGTGTTGAGGTGGTCCTCCAAGACGATCGCGGCGAGACTGCGCAGCGCGCTGTCCGCGGCGGAAAGCTGGATGAGCACGTCCTCGCAATACCGATCTTCCTCGATCATCTTCTTAACGCCGTTGAGCTGCCCCGTAATGCGGTTGATCCGCACCAAAAGAGACCGCTTTTCTCCCGCAGTACGGGGCTTTTTTCTGCTTTTCTCGCAACATTCGGACATTGCCGTTCCTCCTATACCCCATTGGGGTATTTATATTATATGCTCCCGCGGACGAAATGTCAAGAAATTCGCACAAAAAAACGCCCGAAACTTTTCGGGCGTTTTGCGGCAGGGCGAAACTACTCTATCTTTTCAAACATGTCCTTTCCGACGCCGCAGAGCGGACACGTCCAGTCCTCGGGCAGGTCCTCGAAGGGAATGTCGCCGTCGTACTCGTAGCCGCAGACCTTGCAGACGTAGCGCGCGCCGTCCCCGCTCCGCTTTTCGCTCTCCACGTAGGTGGGCGCGTTGACGCTCGTCTTGCCCTTCAAGACTTTGTGGTAATAGGCGTACGTCATGGGCGTGCCGCCGTGCAGAGATTCCGCCTCGTACACTTCCCCCAAGAACACGGTGTGCGTCGCCGTCTCGATCTTCCCGATCACCTTGCATGCGAAATAGCAGAGGCACCCGTCGGGCACGGGGAGCTTTCCGCGCACGGCATAGGGCGTGGCGGCGAATTTATCCGTATCCCGCGAGGAGCGGAAGCCGAACGTGCCCACAAGCTGCGGATCGCACTTTTCGCCGAGCACGCAGACGGAGAAATACCCCGTCTCCTCCACGCATTTGTGCGTATGGTTGACGCGGTTGAGGCTGATCGCGATGGACGCGGGGGAAGACGTGATCTGCATCGCGCTGTTCGCAACGCACCCCACGGGGCGCCCCTCGTCCCACGACGTACAGAGATATACCCCGTACGAGAGATTGTAAAAGGCAGTCATGTTCATGATCGTTCCTCCGATAGCAAAAAGCGGACGTGTTCCGTCCGCTTTCGTAACTTACTTCTTCTCTTCTTTTTGAGCGACGACTTCCTTCCCGTCGTAATAGCCGCAGTTTTTGCAAACCCTGTGCGCGACTTTCAGCTCATGGCAATGCGGGCACTCCACGAGCGTGGGAGCGGTAGCCTTGTAATTCGCAAAACGCTTGTTGGTTCTGCTCTTGGACTGTTTGGTCTTGGGTACTGCCATGTTCTTTCACCTCTTCTCCGTATTTTATAAGTTTTCCCAAACGGGAAGTTCGCAATCCCCTTCACAGACGAGCTTCATGGGCAGGGCGAGAAGCACCGTATCCCGCAACAGGTCGCAAAGATCCGCAACGCCGCCGCGATATCCGTAAGCCTCGCCGTCGTCCTCTCCCGCGACAAACGTCGCGTTCACCTGCGCCGCGATCTCCTTTTTTACGGGCGACAGGCATCTGGAACACGGTCCCTCAATGGTAAAGACGAGCGTTCCCGTCAGCTCGATGCTGTCGTCCTCGAAGAGTTCGTAGCGGAGCCGCGCCCTCACGGGCGAGGAGAAGCGGGTATCCGGCAGATCGATGAGGGAATCGTCCCCCTCGTACTCGAAATCCAACGTCCCGACGTACTCCTTCCGCGCATTGCACAGCCGAACATCTATTCTTGGAATCATTGACTTAAAAAGTATAGACTGTTTGCGCCTGTTTGTCAATCTTTTTTGACGGCAAATTGCGAGATTTTGCGAAAAATCAGAGGAGCGCCGCCGTTTCCCGCGCGATGACGAGTTCTTCGTTCGTGGGGATCACGAGGATCTTCACGGCGGAATCGTCCGCGGAAATTTCGTGGACGGCGCCGTCGTTTTTATATTGATTTTTCTTATAGTCCAGCTTCACGCCGAACGCTTCCAGCCCCGAGACGACGCCCGCGCGCACGGAGGGCGTGTTTTCGCCCACGCCCGCGGTGAACACGATGACGTCCAGCCCGCCGAGCGCCGCCATGTAGGCGCCCACGTACTTCTTGCACGAATAGGCGAACATGTCGAGCGCGAGCTGCGCCCGCTTGTTTCCCCCGTCCGCCGCGGCGGCGAGGTCGCGGAAGTCCGAAGAGACGCCCGAGACGCCCAGCATGCCGCACTTCTTGTTGAGGTAGTTGAGCCCCTCCGCCATCGAGAGCCCCTTCTTGCGGCACAGAAATTCGACGGCGGCATAGTCGATGTCCCCGCTGCGCGTCCCCATGGGGACGCCCGCGAGCGGCGTGAATCCCATGGACGTATCGATGCACTTGCCGCCCTTCACCGCGGAGATGGAGGAACCGTTTCCGAGGTGGCAGGTGATGATTTTGAGCTCCGCGGGGTCCTTCCCGAGGTATTCCGCCGCCGCCTGCGAGACGAACTTGTGCGAGGTGCCGTGCGCGCCGTACTTTCTCACCTGATACTTCTTGTAGTCGTCGTAATCGACGGCATAGAGATAGGCGTATTCGGGCATCGTCGCGTGGAAGGAGGTATCGAACACGAGCGCCATCTTCTTGCCGGGCATGACCGCGCGGCAGGCGTTGACGCCGAGGATCGCCGCGGGATTGTGGAGCGGCGCGAGCTCCGCGATCTCGTCCATCTTCTTCATCGCCTCGTCGCTCACGAGCGTCGTCTTCTTGAACGCTTCGCCCGAAGCGACGACGCGGTGCCCGACAGCGTCGATCTCGTCCATCGAGGAAATGACGCCCGCCTTTTCGTCTACGAGCTCTTTGAGAACGAGCGAAATGGCGTCCGTGTGGGTGGGAAGTTCCTGCTCTACGACGAAGGTCTCGCCGTGCGCCTTATGGGTGAGTTTGCCGCCGTCGATGCCGATGCGTTCGCACGTGCCCTTGGCGACGACTTCCTCCGTCTCCATATTGATGAGTTGGTATTTCAGGGAGGAACTCCCTGCGTTGATCACGAGGATTTTCATATGTCCCTCACTTGACTTGAAGCGCCGTAATGGCGACCGCGCTCACGATGTCCGCGCTCTTGCAGCCGCGCGAGAGGTCGTTGAGCGGCTTCGCAAACCCTTGGCAGATGGGACCGATCGCCTCGAACCCGCCGAGACGCTCCACGAGTTTGTAACCGATGTTGCCCGATTGGAGATCGGGGAAGATGAGCACGTTCGCGTGTCCCGCGACGGGCGAGCCGGGCGCTTTGAGCGCGGCGACCTCGGGGACGAGCGCCGCGTCGAGCTGCAATTCGCCGTCGAGGGCGAGATCGGGCGCCTTCTCCTTGGCGATCTTCGTCGCTTCCTGCACGAGGGTAACGAGGTCGTGCTTCGCGCTCCCCTTGGTGGAGAAGGAAAGCATTGCGACGCGGGGCGTGAGACCCGCGATCTCCTGCGCGCTTTTCGCCGTCGCGATCGCGCACTCCGCGAGCCCCTCCGCCGTGTAGGTGGGGTTGAGCCCGCAGTCCGCAAAGATGAGCATGCCGTCGTCCACGTACTTATTCGTGCCGACCATGAGGTTGAAGCTCGAAACGGCACTCACGCCGGGTGCCGTCTTGATGATTTGGAGCCCGGGACGGAGCGTATTCGCGGTGGAGTGGCACGCGCCCGAGACGAGCCCGTCTACGTCGCCGTTTTTGAGCATGAGCGCGCCGAAGAAGGTATTGTCCTTCGCCTGTTCCTTCGCCTGTTCCTCCGTCATGCCCTTGCTCTTTCTCAATTCGTACAAGAGCGCGGCATATTCGTCGAGCTTTTCCGACTTCGCGGGGTCGACGATCTCGATGCCCGTGAGATCGATATCGGGATTGTTCGCCTTGATCTGTTCGGGATCGCCGAGCAGAACGATGCGCGCGATCTTCGTGCGCACGCACTCCTCCGCCGCCTCCACGACGCGCTGATCCTCGCCCTCGCAGAGGACGATCTTTCTGTTCGCGGCGATCGCCTTCTTCTTGATCTCTTCGATGACCGTGCCGCTCTCGTTGATCTTGCGGGCGGCGGCGCTCACCGTCTTTTTGAGTTCGTTGAAAAATCCTGCCATAGAATTCACCTCAAATCCTTTATTTTTCCCTGCCTTTCGTGTATAATAAAGGTCGGGAACAAGTTCTTTTTCCATTATACACCCTTCCGAAAAAATTGTAAAGGCGGTACGTAAAAAAAATGAAATTTTGTGCTGTCATTTGCGAGTACAACCCCTTTCACAACGGGCACAAATATCTCCTCGAACAGGCGAGGGAACGCTCCGGGTGCGACCGCATCCTCTGCCTGATGAGCGGGAACTTCACCCAGCGCGGCGAGCCCGCCGTGTTCGATAAATTTACGCGGGCGCGGCATGCCGTGGAAAACGGCGCGGACGTCGTTGCGGAACTTCCCGCCGCGTTTGCGACCGCCCCCGCCGAGCTGTTCGCCGAGGGCGCAGTGCACCTTCTCACATCCCTTCCGAACGTCTCCGCCCTCGCCTTCGGGTGCGAAAGCGGGGACAGGGAGAGTTTTCTCTCGACCGCCGCGGCGACGTTAAACGAAACGAAGGAGTTCCGCTCCGCGCTCAAAGAGGGCATGAGGGACGGCACGTCGTACATCCGCGCGCGCAACGCCGCGCTCCTCGCCCTTTCCTCGGACGTGGACGAGGCGCTCCTCACCGCGCCCAACAACATCCTCGGCATCGAATACTGCCGCGCCCTTCTCGCCGCGGACAGCAAGGCGGAACCCATCCCCGTGCCCCGCGTGGGGAGCGGCTATGCGGACACAGATCTGCATTCCGACTTCTCCTCGGCGACCGCGCTCCGCGGCGCCCTGCGGGACGATTCCCGCGCCGCGAAAAAGGCGCTCAAACGCAACCTGCCCCGCACCGTGTGGGAGGACGCGGAACGCGCGCTCTTTCCGCCCTACGAAGAGGCGGCGATGTGCGCCCTCGCGTGCAACGCCGCAAGCGGCATCGCGGCGACGCCCGATTGTTCCGAGGGGCTGGAAAACCGCATGAAGGCGCTCATGAAGAGCAATCCGCGCTATCGGGACATGCTCGAAAAATGCGTCTCCAAACGGTACACGCTCTCCCGCCTCAAACGCGTCTTACTGCAAAATCTCTTGGGGATCGCGGCGAAGGACGTGCGCGCATGGTTGCAATCCCCCCTCTATATCAAGACGCTCGCCGTACGGCGGGAGGGCGCGGAAGAGATCCTCTCCGCACTGCGGGAGGGAAGCTATCCCGTCCTCGTCCGCAAGAGCGACGCGCTCCTTCTGAAAAAGGACGCGCTCGCCTGTTTCGCGCTCGACGCGCGCGCATGCGACGTGTACGCCGCGCTCACGGGCGCGGTACAGAACGAATATCAGACGGTCTTCGTCGATTGACGCTCTTTTGTCCTTAAAATCCCCCCCTCGCACCGCGAGGGGGGAACAGGCACCTCCCCCTTGAAAGGGGGAGGTCAGGGTGGGGGTTGAAAGAGCGAAATAAAGAAGCCACTCCCCCTCCCCTACCCCTGGTACGGCGGCAGGAACCGCCGTACCCCCGTCGCGCTTGCCAGCGCTCCCGTCGTGGCGCGCTCACAGTCCACCGGACTGTTGAGCAGGACGCGCCCCTCCTCCCTCGCGTTGCGAGGGGGAGGGTAAATAATAAAGCAGAACGAGGAAGGTAATTTAGGCATTTCGCCCTCCTCTGTTCCCCCTCGCGAAGCGAGGGGGAACAATAAAGCAAAGTAAGAGAGACGACGCGAGGGGGAGGGTAAATAATAAAAGGGTAAAGGAAGCGCCGCCCCGCGCATGCGGGGCGGCGCTTTGTTGCTTTTTATTAGTCGCCGACGAAGTCCGAACCTGTGATCGTGGAATAGTTGTTGAGGAAGAGGCCCATATTGGTCTTCTTGTCCGTTCCCTCCGTATGACCCATCGCCGTGATCGTAAACCCGGATTGGTTGCGGTTGCCGAGCCACGCGGGACGGACGACGCCGTAATATACCGTCTCTTCGCTGTCCACATCGTTCGTTGCGCCCTTCAACGTCTCCGTGAAGGTGAGCTTGATGTACCCTCTCCCGTACATCTTCCATTCGCCGATCTGCACGCTGTCCTTGGTGATCTTGCCGTCCGTTTCGAGTTTCACTTCGTAAGAGGTGATCGCGTAGCTGTTCAGAGCGGAATTCGTTGCGCCGGCGTTACGAATGTGTGCATCCTCTACATTCGCGAGCACGACCATCTCGAATCTGCCCTTGTCCGTATAGGCGAACAACTCTTCCTGCGAAACGGCGCGGTCGATCTCGCCGCCGTAACGGTTGGGGCTGATGCAGATGTCGCCGTAGCTGTTGAGGTAGTACTGGTGGAGCTGGACGCAGAACCGCTCGTTATGCGCGTCGAACGTGCGGGTGATATACGCCGCGAGGCTCACGCCGTCCTTCGTCGTGTACAGGTCGTTGTGCCCGGGCAGGACGATGTTGATCTCCTTGTTGTTCGCGCTCTTGGAGGCGTCTCTCCAACAGAACGCGCCCATGTACTTGTTGCCCTGGTTGGACGGGTTGCCGACGTTCTCATTGCGTACGACGCCGCCGCTCACCGATTTATACGTCCCCCAGACGCTCTCGCTCCTGCCGCCCCACATCTGATAATTCTGCGCCAACCAGTTGTAAGAGTGCATCGAATAGTAGTAGGTCTTGCCGCTCCCTTCGAGTTCCGTTCCGCTTTCATCCGTGATCTTCACATTGTCGTGTCGGGCGATGACGGGCGCTTCCATTGCACCGAGGGAAATGAGAGTGCCGTAATATTCGGAAGTTACCGCGTTCCCCGCGAGGAAATCCGTGCTGTACTTGTTGCCGTTAAAGGTCTCCTCATCGCCGCTGACGACCTTGTTGCGCTGGCGGCGGACATATTTCCAATCCTTAAAGTGATTGTCCGCATACACATCGTCCTTGCGGAGACCCGTCTCGGGGTTGAGTTCGAGCATCCAGTTGCCCGTGCCGAACGAGCCGTAAGCCATGTACATTTTGCCGTCGGGCGTGTAGATGATCTGCGGGTCGATGGAGTTGACGTCGATCTCGCCAGACATCTCTTTTTGCAACGTCCTTTGCGGGATCACGGACTGCATGAGAACGCCCTTGTACTCGAAGTTGACGCCCTCGTCCTTCCAATTCTTATCGAGAGAATCCGTGTAGTAGAGCACGATGCTCGCCATGGAATAGACGTCGTTGGGCGTCCAAGCGGATTCCGCCGCAGAAGGGGCGAGGGAGGGATTATCGTGCGAGACAAGGCAGGTATACAGCCAGTAGCCGCCGCCGTATGCGGGCACGATATCGGGCGCCCACCAGTCGATATCCGAATACTTTTCCGCGTTCTCCCATGCGGCGATCTCTGCGGGAAGCTCCGCCGAATCGTGCGTCGCTTTGCCCTCGTACGTCCAGGTGAGAAGGTCGGTAGACTTATGGATGTCGTTGCCCGTTCCCCAACCGGTGGAGAACAGATAGTAAACGGGATAGCCGTAACTGTCTACCGTCTCGATGAAAGACGGGTCGTGCGTGTTGCCGAGCAGGGAGCTGTTGTTGAGGTCGAGGTCGTCGCTGATCCCGCCCGCTTTCTGCCCGTACTGATAGCCGGGATCGGTTACGTACGCGGGAACGACTTCCAGCCTGCCCTCTTCCCCGTTGACTTTGAACACGAGGGTGCCCGTTCCCTTCGCCGTGAACACGCCGTCGGAATACGTTGCGATGGTATCCGTATTCTTGATGGGATTGCCGAAATTGTCCGTTCCGAGCGCCTTGATCTCGGTCGCACCGGGGATGGAGATCTTGGTATCCGCCTCCGCGATATCGATGCCGTCGTTTTCAAGATTGTCGTAACAGATGCGCGCGAAGAGTTTTTCTGCGCTGCCGTCGGGGTTATTGTTCTCGTCCGCGCACGCCGCCAAAGCGGAGACCGCGAGCAGACTGCCGACGGCAATAGCAAGGATCTTGACCGTTCTTCTCATAAAAAATTACCACTCCTTATCCTGATTTGTTCTATTCTACCATAATTTGCCGCCGATTGCAATAGCTGTGCCGAAATTTCCGAAAAATTCGCCGCGGGAGGGCGCCCGCACCCCCACCCTACCCTCCCCCTCGCAAGGCGTGGGGGAGGTGAAAAGGAGCCGCCCTTATGGTGGGAGGAGAAAGGGCTGCTTTTCCATGGCGGGAGGAAAGAGCTGCTTTTCCATGGTGGGAGGAGAAAGGGCTGCTTTTCCACGACGGGAGAAAAGAGCAAGGGAAAAATCGCGGCGAGGAGAAAACAGAGAACGTCCCCCGCATCGCGGAGGACGTTCCCTTTGAGAGAATATGAAAAAATTGTGGAGAGTAAGCGGATCTTTTTATGCTTTTATCATAGCGGATAAAAGTGTCGGAATTGTGATAGGCGCATTAAAATGCGGCGAATTTACGCGTATTTCTTCGCGATCGCATCCGCAACGCGCAATCCGTCCGCCGCGGCGGACGTGATGCCGCCCGCATAGCCGCATCCCTCGCCGCACGGATACACCCCCTCTCTGCCCGCCGCCTGCAACGTATCGTCCCGCACGATGCGGACGGGCGAGCTTGTTCTGCTCTCCACGCCCGTGAGCACGGCGTCATAGGCGGAAAAGCCTTCGAGCCTGCTGTTCATATCGGGAATGGCGGCGCGGAGCGCAGCGCACAGTTCGGGCGGAAGATAGGCGTCCGTCGGCGCGAACGACGTCCCCGGCGTATAGGTGGGGCGCACTTCCCCGAAATAGTAGCTCTCGCGCCCCGCGAGAAAGTCCCCCGCGAGCTGGACGGGCGCGCGATAGCCGCCGCCCGCCGCGGCAAAGGCGGCGCGCTCCATTTTCCGCTGGAACCAAACCCCCGCGAGCGGATGCTCGCTTCCGAAATCCTCGCGCTTGACCTGCACGACGAGCGCGGCGTTCGCATTTCTGCCCGCGCGGGCGTAATCGCTCATGCCGTTCACGACGACGCCGCCCTCCTCGCCCGAAGAGGGCAGCACGACGCCGCCCGGGCACATACAGAAGGTGAACACGGCGCGCGCGGAGGCGTGCGAGACGAGCTTATAGTCGGCGGCGGGAAGTCCCGCATAGCCCGCGCCGTACTGCGCGCGCCCGATCTTTTCCTGCAAGTGTTCGATGCGCACGCCCGCCGCAAATTCCTTTTGTTCGATGAGAAACCCGCGGGAAAGGAGAAGTTCAAAGGTGTCCCGCGCGCTGTGCCCCACGGCGAGGACCAGCTCGTCCGCCTCCGTCCGCTCCCCGTTCAGAAACACGGCGGAGAGCTTGCCGTCCTTAATTTCCACGTCCGTGAGTTTGGCGGAAAATCGCACCTTCCCGCCCCGCCGCAGGATATCCGCGCGCATGGCGGCGACGATCTTTTGAAGGTTGTCGCTCCCGATGTGCGGCTTGTTGAGATAGGCGATCTCGGGCGGCGCGCCGAACCGCACGAACGTATCGAGCACGGCACGGTTGAGCGGGCTGTTCGTCTGCGTGAACAGTTTTCCGTCCGAAAACGTCCCCGCGCCCCCTTCCCCGAACTGCACGTTGCTTTCGGGATCGAACACGCCCCGCGCGCGGAACAGCGCGGCGTCCTGCGCGCGTTCCTCCACGGGCTTTCCCCGCTCGACGACGAGGGGCGCGATGCCGCGGTCGAGCAAGCGGAGCGCGCAAAACAGCCCGGCGGGACCCATGCCGGCGACGACGACGCGCGGCGCGGGCTTGGAAATTTTCTCCAACGCGGGCGGCGTCTCCGAGATCGGCTCGTCCGCGCATTCGAGGGTGTACACCCAGCGGATATCCCCCTTGTCGCGCGCGTCGAGCGATTTTTTGAGAATGCGGAAATACTTGCAGGGCGCGCGGAGTTTGCGCGCGCACAGCGAGACGAGAGAGCTCTCCTTCTCGTACGGTTTCAAGATGACGTTGTGCAGGACGAGGCGGTTCACGAGAGCCCCTCCGCGACGCAAAACGCCGTCGAAAATGCCCATTGCAGGTTGTAACCCCCGCACTCGCCGTCGGCGTTGAGGATCTCCCCCGCAAGGTACAGCCCGCGCTGTTTGCGGCTCATAAAATTATCGTCCGTCTCGGCAAGCGGAACGCCGCCCTTGGTTACCTGCGCGTAGTCGAACCCGAGCGTTCCGCGCACGGTGAGCGGAAAGCGTTTCACGCGGGCGGCGAGCGCGCGGACGTCCCCCGCCGCGGCGTACAGGGCGCGCGCCACCGCGCCGTGCACGATGCAGAGAAGCGAGTCCTCGCGCGTTCCCTTCGCCGCCGCCTCCCGAATGCGCGCTTCGGAGACGTCCGGCGCGAGGTCGAGCAGCAGTTCGTCCCCCGCCCGCACGAAGGAGGAAGCGCGGAACGCCAGATCGCCCGAGAGCCCGCTCTCGGTGAAGAGAATATCGCCCCGTCCCTCGAATAGGACGTCCCCGCCGCGGCGCGCCGTGAGATGCGCATCCGTGCGCACGCCCCGCATCCCCCGCACGGCGGCGGGGTCGCACCGAAGTTGGACGAGCGCGGGCGAAAGCTCGGTTACCGTGTGACCAAACGCCCGCGCGAGCGCGTAACCGTTCCCGTCCGTCCCGAAGTTTTTCGCCGCCATGCCGCCCGCGGCGAGCACGATCGCGTCCGCGCACATCTGTCCGTTCTCCCATGCGAGCGTGAATTTGCCGTCGTATGCGGCGGAACGCACTTGCGTCCCCGTGCATACGTTGATACCGAGACGGGAAATTTCCCGCCGAAAGAGATCGGTAACGGCGGAAGCCTGCCGCGACGCGGGATAGACCCTTCCCCGCCCGTCCGGCACGAACGCGCCCCCCATCGACTGCAAGAACGCGATCGTATCCTCCGCGCCGAAGCGGGAGAGCGTGCGGGCGACCTTTTCCGCGTCGTCCGAAAAATAATGTTCCGCCCCCATGTTGAGATTGGTAACGTTGCCCTGTCCGTTGCCGCTTGCGGCGAGCTTTCTCCCGAGGCGTTCCCCCCGCTCCAACAGCGTGACGGAAGCCCCCTTCCGCGCAAGCATGACGGCGCACGCAAGCCCCGCCGCGCCGCCTCCGACGATCCCGATTTTTTCCATAATCTTATCTTACCGCAACGGGAAATTTTTGTCAATGGATTGACAGCGTCCGTTTTTCGTGATAAAATAAGAAAAAAAGCAAAAGGAGCATACGAAAATGATGAACTTGGCGGCAGGAAGTCTCCTCGACTTCTTCAATGACAATCTCGTTCTCACCGTGATCTTGGCGATCATCATCGTCCTCATCATCGCGCTCATCATCGCGATGATCGTTCTCTCGGTGAAAGCGAAGAAAGCGCAGCAATCCGCGCTCGCGGAGGAACAGACGGAGGAACCCGCGACAGGACCCGCGCCCGCCGAGGAACAGAAGGAAGAGCCCGCAGAGGAGCCCGTCCCCGTCGAGGAACAGAAGGAAGAACCCATAGAGGAGCCCGTCCTCGCCGAGGAACAGAAGGAAGAGCCCGCGGAGGAGCCCGTCCCCGCCGAGGAACAGAAGGAAGAGCCCGCGGAGGAGCCCGTCCCCGTCGAGGAACAGAAGGAAGAGCCCGCGGAGGAACCCGTTCCCGTCGAGGAAAAGAAGGAAGATCCCGCGGAGGAGCCCGTTCCCGTCGAGGAAAAGAAAGAAGATCCCGCGGAGGAGCCCGTTCCCGTCGAGGAACAGAAGGAAGAGCCCGCGGAGGAGCCCGTTCCCGTCGAGGAAAAGAAGGAAGAGCCCGCGGAGGAACCCGTCCCCGTCGAGGAGCAGAAGGAAGAGCCCGTAGAAAAGCCCGCGCCCAAGAAGGCGCCCGCGAAGAAAGCCGCGCCCGCAAAGAAGGCGGAGCCCGCGGAAAAACCCGCACCCAAAAAGGCGCCTGCGAAGAAAGCCGCGCCCGCAAAGAAGGAAGAGCCCGCCGAAAAGCCCGCGCCCAAGAAGGAGGAGCCCGCGAAGGTCTCCGCCGTCAACGGTAAGTGGGTCATCCGCAAGCAGAACGGGAAATATGTGTTCGATCTCATCGCGAACAACGGCGAGCCGATGCTTTCCAGCGGCGTTCCCTATGCTTCCTTGCAGAGCGCAAAGGCAGGCATCCAAACGTATAAAACCAACATCGCCGCCGGCAATTTCTCCATCACGCAGACGAAGGCGGGGGATTTCATCTTCCAGCTTTTGAGCGCGAGAGGGTCCATCCTTGCGAACGGCTCGGCGTACCGTTCCCGTCCCGCATGCGAGAGCGCGGTGGAATCCACCAAGCGTTGGGGCGCGACGGACGCGCTGGAAATCATCAACGAATAATCAGAGCGAACAAAATCGGGGAGGCGGTTTGCCTCCCCGATTTTTTTATCTCTCCGTGCGAAGAACGCTCAACGGGACGTGTGATCTGCGATCGTCCGCGCCCCTTCGATCTCGGCGAAGATCTCCGCCAATTCGTCCGTCGTCGCTTCCTCTATCCTGCCCCCGTCCGAGAGCGCGGCAAGCGTGCCGTCCACGGGAATGCGCGCCGTCGCGGGAATGCCGTACTTCTTCGCGAGCTTTTCCGCCTTGCTCGGACCGAACAGCTCGTGGACCTTCCCGCAGGAGGGGCACCGAAAATAGCTCATGTTCTCCGCGAGCCCGAGAATGGGTACGTTCATGAGCTTCGCCATATTCACGGCTTTGCTTACCACCATCTCCACGAGGTCCTGCGGCGTCGTAACGACGACGATGCCCGAGAGCGGAATGCTCTGGAACACCGAGAGCGGCACGTCCCCCGTGCCGGGCGGCATGTCGATGAACATGACGTCCACGTCCTTCCATACGACGTCCGTCCAAAACTGGACCGCCGCGCCCGCAATGAGCGCGCCGCGCCACACAACGGGGTCGTCCTCGTGCTCCAAAAGACAGTTCATCGACATAAGCTGAATGCCGCTCTTCGTCTCCACGGGGTAGATCTCGCCGTCGCTGCCCGTCGCCTGCGCATGGACGCCGAACGCCTTGGGAAGCGAGGGACCCGTGATGTCCGCATCGAGCAGGGCGACGCGATATCCCCGCGCGGCGGCGCGCACGGCAAGAAGCGAAGCGACGAGGGATTTCCCCACGCCCCCCTTTCCGCTCGCGACGGCAATTACCTTCTTGACGCGGGATCCCTTGTGCAAAGGCTTGATGAAAGAATTTTTGTTTCTCGAAGAACAGCTTCCGCTGCACGTCGAGCAATCGTGCGTGCAATTTGCCATAGCTTCCTCCTTTCTTTCCCGCCTATTATAGCACTTTCTACGGGAAAAGACAAGGCTTTCGGCGGCGCATTTTTGCCCGCAATCAAAAAAGCCTCCCCGCTCATGGGAGGCAAAAACGGAGCGCTTTTTTCAGCCTTGGAGAAAGCGTTTTTTAATGAAATTTTTACAGGTAAAATATATAGCAAGATCGATAGCAAACGTCAATACGGTAAATACCAACATAACGATGAGCGGAACAACCATAGCCGAGAAGGAAACTTCCGACCCGATGAGCATATATTCCAAACGTGCGATTGCCCCTTCATGAAACACCCAATCCCCAAAGATGAAACCGATTTGAGTAAAACTGAATGAAAGACAATAGATCCCCAACACAGCTTTTCCGTGAGGTGCAAACGCGCAATATGCCTCCAAATACCACTTACCTCCTATCTTTTTGAAATAAGTTGCCGCATCAAATTCCCCCTTTTTCAGCCACCGCGCAACCGCGTAACTCCGCCAATACAATAGAACAAAGCGAACGACGAAGGCGGCACAAGACAGAACAATGCCCGCGGTGAATACATCGTCAATAAAATTTTTGCACTTCACGGCATAGCCGGGCTCGAACAAAGTCTCTTTGTTCAAGGGAAGGATCACATCGATCAATTGCAATAAAAGAAGAAGAAGCGGGATACCGACGCATATGCCAAGGAAGATATCCAATGTCCGAAGGCTCTTTTTCCGCTTTACATCCACGGGACAAGCCGCCTCCCATGCCTTGCCCAAATCCCTTTCGGACGATACTTTCGGCGCGGGAGCGGATTTTTGGGCTGCGTTTGCGGACGCAGAGGGTTGCTTTCCTTGCGCAGGCGCGGACGCTTGCGGGGCGGCGGGGACGGAATTTGCGGGCTCGGCGATCAATTCATACCCGCAATGAGGACACGTTTTTGCCTTGTCCGAGACCTCGTTCCCGCATTCGGGACGCTTTATCAATGACATATTGTTCTCCTTTTGTTTTTTATCAAAACTTTGATATTTTTTCTTATTATAACGACATTTTGATAATTTGTCAATACTTTTAAGCATAATAATGCTAAATTTGAGATATGGAAAATATGACGATCAATAAACGTTTGAAGGAATTGAGGGTAGAAAACGGCTTAACGCAAAAACAGCTCGCGGACGCGCTCGGGCTCGGGCAGACCACGATCGCGACGCACGAAAAATCGCATATGCCGCAATTGGACAGTCTCATCGCCTATGCCGATTATTTCGAGTGCTCGCTCGACTATCTCGCGGGCAGAGAACAGGCTCCCCTCCCCTATGCGCTCACCGAGAAGGAGCGCGAACTCGTCCGTCTCTACCGATCTTTGGATCCGCAATCGAAAAAATTCGCCGAAAGGCAACTCGAACTTCTCGTCTCCTTCGCGCACGAACGCTGAAAATTCCCTCCCGAAATCGCTTGCAAAACACTCCGAAATCGGCTATACTATTTTTGCTGTGATAGGTGGGGAGTTAGCGGTGCCCTGTATCTGCAATCCGCTATAGCAGAGCCGAACGCTTTTCTCGGTGTGGTCTATGGAAGGCTGCACGCGATAAGGAATGTTGATAACAAGGTCTTATGCAACGCGCGTCCGCGAACCGTGTCAGGGTAGGGATACAGCAGCACTAAACGGAGCCGCACGTGTGCCATAAGGTAGCTTTGTCGGAGTTACCTGTCGCGTTCCCGCTTCGGTGGGTCGCAACAAAAAAAGCTCTCACAGTTTTTTTTCACAAAAAAATCTTTTGCGCACACGCAAAAGATTTTTTTGTGGGAATGGAACTTGTATGGGATATCGAATTGCGGCTCGAATGCGCTCTCCCCGACAATAAGCGCGAAGGATCGCGCAAATTGCGTGCGCTACCGCAAAAGCGCGGTTTTGCTCCGCGCAGTAATTTATAGCCCCCCTGTTTAGGCGGGGAAAGTTAAAGAAATTTTTTCCTATTGCCTCTATTTACCTCCCCCCTTTCCAAGGGGGGAGGGGTTGGGTGGGGGGATAAATCACAAAAAAATCTTTTGCGCACACGCAAAAGATTTTTTTGTGGGAATGGAACTTGTATGGGATATCGAATTGCGGCTCGAATACGCTCGCCCCGACAATAAGCGCGAAGGATCGCGCAAATGGGGTGCGCTACCGCAGGGAGACCCTGCTCCGCGCAGTAATTTATAGCCCCCCGTTTACTGGGGAAAGTTAAGGAAATTTTTTCTTATTTCCTCTATTTACCTCCCCCCTTTTCAAGGGGGGAGGGTTGGGTGGGGGGATAAATCACAAAAAAATCTTTTGCGCACACGCAAAAGATTTTTTTGTGGGAATATTAAAGGAAAACTTTTCCTCTTTTACTTCATGAAAGCCAAAAACGCCCTGTAATTGCTGTACACGTCCGCCTTGGAGACGAGTTCCCACGGCGCATGCATGGAGATGACGGGCACGCCCAAATCGACCGTATCGATATTGAGGTTGGCGATGAACTTCGCGACCGTGCCGCCGCCGCCCGCATCCACCTTGCCGAGCTCCGCGGTCTGCCAGACGACGTTCTCCTTCGCGAACATTCTGCGCACCTCGCCCACGAACTCCGCGGAAGCGTCGCTCGAATTTGACTTCCCGTGCGAACCCGTAAACTTGCACATCGCCGTTCCGCAGGAGAGAATGGCGGAATTGTTCTTCTCGTACACGCCCGCAAAATTGGGGTCGTACGCCGCGGTAACGTCCGAGGAAAGGCACTTGGAAGCGAAGCGCACCTTGCGGAAGTTCGCGCCGAGGGCGACGGAGATCTCCTCCATGAGGTCCTCGTACACCTTGCACTGCATGCCCGTGGTGCCGTCGCTGCCGATCTCCTCCTTATCCACGAGCATGGCGAGCACGGTGTGCTCGCTCTCGCAGTCGAGCAAGGCGGTCAGCGCGGGATAGGCGCACACCCTGTCGTCGTGTCCGTACGCGCCGATGAGGGCTCTGTCAAAGCCGATGTCGCGCGCGGGATAGGCGGGAACGGCGGAGATCTCCGCGGAGAGGAAATCTTCCTCGTGCATGCCGTATTTTTCGTTGAGCGCGGCGAGAACGGTGAGCTTGATCTTCTCCTTCGCCTTCTCGTCCGCATAGGGCAATCCGCCGACGACGACGTTGAGCTGTTCGCCCTCAATGATCCTCGTCGCCTTGCCCGCCATCTGTTCCTGTCCGAGATGGGGCAAAAGGTCGTTGATATAGAACACGGGGTCGCCCGCGTCCTCGCCCACGCGGATGTCCACCTTTCTCCCGTCCGCGAGCACGACCGCACCGTGCAGGGCGAGCGGGATCGCCGTCCACTGATACTTTTTGATGCCGCCGTAGTAATGCGTTTTCAAGAACGCCATGCCGGAGTCCTCATAGAGAGGATTCTGCTTGATGTCCACGCGCGGCGCGTCGATGTGGGACGCGATGATGCGCATGCCGTCCTGTTCCAAATTCTTCGTGCCGATGCGGAACACGACGACGGATTTTCCGCGGTTGATGAAGTACTTCTTGTCGCCCGCTTTGAGCGGATCGCCGAAGCGGTACTCCGTAAAGCCCTTCTCCTGCGCGAGACGGACGGAAGTTTCGCATGCCTCGCGCTCCGTCTTGCTCTCGTCGAGGAACTTCTTGTACCCCTCCGCATAGCCGTATATCTCCGCGAGCTCCTTCTTCGAGGCGATCTCGTAATAGTTCCTCTTTTGGTAGGAGAGTTTCTCCTCCAACGTTTGCCCTGCGCTCTTTTCTTTTTCAGACATAAAATCCCTCCGTAAATTCACTTGGAACATTATAGCATGACGGCGCGGAAAAAGCAAGCGCTTTCCCCCTTTTTTCGCGATCTCCGCCCCCTCGGAGAGGGACGGATCTAACGGGAAAGACGAGGAGTGAAGAGCCACACCCCCACCCTACCCTCCCCCTCACTTCGTGAAGGGGAGGTAAAAAACTATGTGTCTCCCCTCACATCGTAAGGGGAGGTAAACAAGACAATGTGTCCCCCCTCACATGGTGAGGGGAAGGTAAAAAACAATGTGTCCCCCCTCGCGTTGCGAGGGGGGACCTAGAAAGGCGAGGAGTGAAGAGCCACACCCCCACCCTACCCTCCCCCTCGCGTTGCGAGGGGGAGGTAAGAGAGAGAAAGGCGAGGGGAAAAGAGACGGGCAAGAGCGGCGAAAAATGTACAAAAAGGGGACGCAAGGTTGCGTCCCCTTTTTATTTTCTATGTTTTGTCAGTACAGAGCAAGCTGGCGTTCGGTCGGAAGCATCGCTTCGAGGTGCGCCGCGATGCGCGCGCTACTCTCTTCGGGTGCGGGATCCGTGATCTTTACGTCGATAACGGCGGGGAACGGGCTGTCCGCGCTTGCGCTGTTTAACTTGATACCAAACACGATCTTTCCGCCCACAAGCGACTCCTCCGCCTGAAACTCAAACCAACGGTAAGGTCCGCTACTGCTCAAAAGTTCTCCCGTTAAACTGCCGTATGTATTGCTCATTACAGGGAATTTATTATCGGTCCTAGGATTGGTAAAACGTGCGGTCATCCGCGACGTTCCCGCCTCATCGAATACATGTACTATCCCATTTGATACTTGGGCAAATGTAATGTTTCTGCTGCTTGCATCGAGATTGATGAAATCGACGTGATACGTTCCCGCCTTTGTGATGGGAATGGAGAACAGCAAATTGGTTGCCGCCGTACCCTTGATATAGTACTGTCCCGCGCCGTCGATTTGGACGGCGTTAGCGACGGTTGTCCCCGTCAAGGCGGGCGCGTCCTTGTAGTCGATCTCCTGCTTCTCGTTACAATTCGCATTGTCGCATTTTATGCTGATCTTGCCGCCTCCGGGAACAGGGTCGCCGAGCTCGCCTTCGCTCACCCAATGATGTCCCATTGCGGGAATTTCCTGAACGGGCGTATTGTTCGTAGCCGCCGCTTCATTCGTGGCGTAATACTCGTGGCACCTGTTGCACTCGTAGTGTGCGGGCATGCCGGACGTCGTGCAAGTCGCGTCCACGGCGGGGACCAATTCGGCGCCGTCGAAATCGTGTCCCAAGGGGGCATGTTGCTGCCATGCGCTTTCGTTTTCGTAGGGTTCCATGTCCGCATTGAAGTATTTTTCGCACATGGTGCAGTACCAATGCTCCGCTTCAAATATCTCGGTGCAGTAGTTCACGTTGATTTGGGCGGGCGTGTAATGGTTTTTTAAGAATTCCTGCGTGTGCTCGATTTGCGGAATGACAAGATCGCTCTCGTCGCACTCGGTCTTATGCTCGTCGAAGAACTTATTGCACTTCGCGCAGGTGTAGTGCATCTGCTTGCCCGCTTTTTGGCAGGTCGCCTCTTCCAAGGGATGTGCCTCGTAGACGTGCGCCGCGGGAATGACGATATCCTCGATCTCGTCCTCGCCGTTGAGATCGGCATACTTGTGATGGCACACCCCGCACTCGTAATAGGCATGGGCGCCCTCGCTCTCGCAGGTCGCTTCGCGTCCTTCCACGAGCGGACCCATTTGATGTCCCTTTTTGGACGTATTCACGTCGAAGGAGATCGCCTCGCCGTCCACCGTGCACGAATAGGTGATACTGCCGCCCGCCGTGCACGTCGCCGAGTCCTCCGTCTTTTGATAGCCGCTGTCCGTGAGTACGGGAAGCGCGTGCGTCTTGGCGTGCCCCTCCGCCGAAGCGTCGCAGTTCGGGCACGTCTTGGTGAGGAGCCCTTCCGCATCCGCCGTGGGCTTTGCGGTAACCGCCCACGCGCCGTACGCGTGCTGCTTCGCGGGCGTATCCACGGTAAAGGAGATCGCCTCGCCGTCCACCGTGCACGAATAGGTGATACTGCCGCCCGCCGTGCACGTCGCCGAATCGGGTCCCGCAAGGTAGCCGCCGCCCGTGAGCGCGGGAAGCGCGCGCGTCTTGGTGTGTCCCTCCGCCGAAGCGTCGCAGTTCGGGCACGTCTTGGTGAGGAGCCCTTCCGTATCCGCCGTGGGCTTTGCGGTAACCGTCCACGCGCCGTACGCGTGCGTATGTCCGTCCGTCGGGGGCGGAGCGGGTTCTTCGTCGCAGGCGGCAAGACCTGCAACAGCCGCGCAAGCCGCCGCAACGGCGGCAAGCGTAAGAAACAATTTTCTCGACTTTCTCATGGTTGCATCTCCTCTTCCCGAATTTTCCCCGATTTGCATAATTGTAATATTATACGCATATAGAACGGCAAATCTTGGAATATGGAAGTATAAATACATTGTACCCCCCCCCGGTATTAAAAAGTCAAGCGTTTGAACGCGGTTTTTATAAAAATTATCGCGATTTTCCTTATTTTTTGCACACCCCCACCCTACCCTCCCCCTCGCGTTGCGAGGGGGAGGTAAAAAACAATGTGCCCCCACATCGTGAGGGGGAGGTAAAAACAATGTGTTTTCCCTCGCGTTGCGAGGGGAAGGGAAACAAGACAATGTCTCCCCCCTCGCAACGCGAGGGGGAGGTAAAACAGAGAAAGACGAGGGAAAGAGAGACGGGCAAAAGCGGCGGGAAAAGCAAAAAAAGGGACGCAAGTTGCGTCCCCTTTTATTTTCTTTTTATTTCAGCGCAGGGCGAGCAGGCGCCCGATCTGCGCCGACGACGCGTGCGGAAGAAGCCCTTCGAGGTGCGCCGCGATGCGCGCGCCGCTCTCTTCGGGCGCGCGGCGGTATGCCTCGCGGCAAAAATCGCTCCCGAAGAATGCCTCGGGCGTCGTATAGCGGGCGAGCCCCCAGCCGTAAGGCTTCCCGAACCTGTCCCGCGCGTACTCGAAGTCCCCGATGTTCACATAGCACTGCATTTGCAGATGCGTGAGCGACGAATCGAAGTTTTTCTTGCGGTCCTCGGTGAAACAGACGCGGAATTTCAGCTCCTTGGAGAGAAGGCTCGGCTTTTGCCAAAGTTCCTCCATGATGGGAACGTCCCGCCCGCGCGCGAGCCCTTCGTCCATGCGCGCGTCAAAGTCGTAGCCGTCGCGGCGAAGGTTGGCGAAGTCGGGAAACCACTCCCGCGAGACGAACATCGCCTTGCCCCGATAAAACTTGCCGTAGGCGCAGTGCGCAAGGCGGATGACGGGTCCCTTCCACTCCCACGGTCCGTCTGCATCCGCCGCGAACCAAAGTTCCGCGGGCGTGAGTTCCTCGACGGAAAAACCCTCGATCTCGCCGCGGAAGAAGGGCAGAAACCCCGCTTCGCCGACGAGCGCGGCGATGTCCTCCGCGCTTTTGAGCATGGGAAAGCGCATATCTCCTCCTATGCAAAGGGACGTCCCGAAGGACGTCCCCGACCGTTATACCAACTCGATGATGGCTTTTTCCGCGCCGTCGCCGCGGCGCTCGCCGAGAAGATAGATTCGCGTGTATCCGCCGCCCTGCCCGAGCTCTTCCTTTCTCTGCGCATACTTGGGCGCGATCTCGTTGAAGAGCTTTTCCACAAGCGGGTGCTTGATCTGCTCGGTCCGCTTCTTATAGTCGCTCTTCTTCTCGTTGAAGTCCTTGATCTCTTGAAGGTCGTACGTCTTTGCGATGATCGCGCGGCGTGCCGCGAGCTTCTTGGGACCGTCCTTATAGGACTTCACCTTGATCTCTTTGCCCTTCTTGTCCTTGGCGACAGCCTCGATCTCCACGACGTCCTCGTACGTGTTGACGGCTTTCGTGATAAGTTTTTCCACATAGGGACGGAGCTCTTTCGCGCGCGCCTGCGTCGTTTCGATTTTTCCGTACCAAAGGAGCTGGGACGCCTGATTTCTGAGTATCGCAAGTCTCTGCTCCGTCGTTCTGCCCATTTTGCCCGGCATTGTTTAATCCTCCTTCTTTTCAAGCGAAAGACCGTACGCTTCGAGTTTCTGCATGACTTCGTCGAGAGACTTTTTGCCGAGGTTTCTCACCTTCAACATCTCGTCCTCCGTCTTGCGGATGAGGTCTTCCACGGTGTGAATATTCGCTCTCTTCAAGCAGTTGTAGGAACGGACGGAAAAGTCCATATCCTCAATTTTCATGGAGAGAATCTGCTGTTGCTTGTCGTCGTCCGTCTTGACGAGGATGTCCATGTCCTTGATGGTATCCGAGAGGTTGACGAACAGGTTGATATGGTCCTGCATGATCTTCGCGGCAAGCGAGACGATCTCCTTGCCCGAGAACGTGCCGTCCGTCCATACTTCGATGGTGAGCCTGTCATAGTCGATGTTCTGCCCGACGCGCGCGGGCTCGACGTTGCAGTTCACCCGCTGTACGGGCGTGTAGATAGAATCGATGGGAATGTAATCGATGACGGGCTGCTTATTGTCCTTTGCGGGATGATAGCCTCTGCCGCGCCCGATCGTGATCTCCATATCGATCTTTCCGCCCTCGTCCACCGTGCAGATGTACTGGTCGGAATTGATGATCTCCACTTCCGCGTCCTGCGAGATGTCCGCCGCCGTAATGACTGCGGGTCCCTCCTTGACGAGGCGGAGCGTCTTGGTATAATCCTTATCCGTTACCTTGGTCTTGATCGCGAGAAGTTTGAGATTGAGAACGATCTCGGTAACATCCTCTTTCACGCCGGGAATGGCGGAAAATTCGTGCTTGACGGTGCCGTCCGTAAATTTGATCCCCTGCACGGCGGCGCCGGGAAGCGCGGAGAGCAAAATTCTTCTCAAACAGTTGCCTATCGTAAGACCGAAGCCCCGTTCGAGCGGTTCGACGACGATTTTCGCATAGGACTTTTCCTCGTTCTCCGAAACCTCGATTTTGGGCATATCCATTTCGATCATAATGTTACCTCCTATGGAAAATTACTTGGAGTACAACTCGACGATCATATGCTCTGCGATCTGGCTGTCCACATCCTCGCGGGTAGGAAGCGCAAGCACCTTGCCTTCCAGCTTCTCGGGATCGAATTCGAGCCACTTGGGCATATTCGCAACCTTCATCGTTTTGATCTGCTCGAAGAATTTGTTGTTCTTTCTGTTCTCTTTGACGGCGATGACGTCGCCGACTTTTACGCTGTAAGAGGGAACGTTGACCGTTCTGCCGTTGACCGTGAAATGCGCGTGGTTGACGAGCTGTCTCGCCTGCGTACGCGAAGCGCCCACGCCCATGCGGAATACCACGTTGTCGAGGCGGCGTTCCAAAAGTTGGAGCATGTTCTCGCCCGTGATGCCCTTCATGCGGTCGGCGACTTCATAGTAGTGGCGGAACTGCCCCTCCTGCACGCCGTAGATACGCTTGGTCTTTTGCTTCTCGCGGAGCTGCAAGCCGTATTCGGAGATCTTCTTTCTGCCTGCGCCGTGCGGTCCGGGCGGAACGGGGCGCTTGTTGAAAGGGCATTTCTCCATGTAGCACTTCTCGCCCTTCAAAAAGAGCTTGGAGTTCTCTCTTCTGCAAAGTTTGCATTTTGCGTCTCTGTATACTGCCATTTCATTCTCTCCTTATACTCTTCTCCGCTTGGGGGGGCGGCACCCGTTGTGCGGGATGGGCGATACGTCCGAAATGAGCGTAACTTCGAGCTCGCAGTTCGCGAGCGCGCGGATCGCGGATTCTCTGCCCGCCCCGGGACCTTTTACGTAAACTTCTACGGAGCGGAGCCCGTGTTCCTTCGCCGCCTTCGCCGCCGTCTCGGCTGCCATCTGCGCGGCAAACGGGGTGCCCTTTCTCGACCCCTTGAAGCCGAGAGAGCCTGCGCTCGACCACGAAATGGCGTTGCCGCTCATATCCGTGATGGTAACGAGGGTGTTATTGAACGTGGACTGGATGTGAACTTGTCCCCTGTCCACCTTTTTCAGTTCTCTGCGTTTGCGGGAAACGACCGTTTTTTTCTTTTCTGCCATGACCCTTTCTCCTTACTTCTTCTTGTTCGCGACGGTGCGGCGGGGACCCTTTCTCGTCCTCGCGTTCCGCTTCGTGCTCTGTCCTCGCACGGGAAGCCCCTTTCTGTGGCGCACGCCGCGATAGCATCCGATCTCCATCAGACGCTTGATGTTGAGGCTCACTTGCCCCCGAAGTTCGCCCTCCACCGTGTAGTGGTGATCGATATACTCTCTCAATTTGGAGACGTCCGTCTCGTTGAGATCCTTCACTCTCGTGTCGGGATCGATGCCCGTCGCTTCGAGGATCTTCTTGGATGTCGCAAGACCGATCCCGTAAATGTAGGTGAGTCCGATTTCGACCCGTTTGTCTCTGGGCAGATCCACACCGGCAATACGTGCCATTTGATTTTCCAACCTCCGTGATTATTCGGTATATTTTTTGTATTTGGCGCGCGTTCGGGCGGGAAACAGTGGAAAATATTTCCGCGCGCGAAGCGGTTGTTTTCTGTTTTTTACGCAAAGCAAGCCGATTTTCCGCACGGTTTCGTGCGGAAATTCAGCTCTTTTTCCTCATTGTTCGGGAAAGACCCAAAACTGCGGGAAAAATTATAGCACACCTTCTCGAACGTGTCAACTGTTTTTCAGCCCTGTCTTTGCTTATGGCTCTTATTCTTGGAACAGATGACCATCACTTTTCCGTTTCTCTTGATGACCTTGCACTTGTCGCACATGGGTTTTACCGAAGGTCTCACTTTCATATCCTTGTTACCTCTTTTTATTGATGTGAATTTCGCGGGACACAGCCCCGTCCCGCCCGCGCGCACGCGGTTTCAGTTTTTGCTGCGCCAGGTGATCCTGCCCTTCGTCAGATCGTAGGGGCTCATTTCGAGCTTGACGGAATCCCCTTCGATGATGCGGATATAGTTCATGCGGAGCTTGCCCGAGATATAAGCCGTAATGACGTGCCCGTTGGAGAGCCGCACCTTGAACGTGGCGTTGGGGAGCGCTTCGATCACTCTGCCTTCCGCCTCGATGACGTCGTCCTTCGACATTCTTACCTCCTTCCCTGCTTACAGCGTGAGGATCTCCACGCCGTCTTCCCGCACGACGAGGGTGTTCTCATAGTGCGCCGCGCATTTGCCGTCCTGCGTTACCGCCGTCCAGCCGTCGTCCAAGACCTTGACCCGCCAGTTGCCCGCGGCGATCATCGGTTCGATACAGAGCACCGTGCCCGCCGCGAGGCGGACGCCCGTCCCCTTTCTGCCGAAGTTGGGAACGGAAGGATCCTCGTGCATCTCTCTGCCGATGCCGTGCCCCGTGTAGGAGCGGATGACGGAAAAACCGTTCCCCTCCGCGTGCGTCTGCACCTTGTACCCGATGTCGTAGAGCGGCGTGCCCGCTTTCAATCCCTCGACCGCCTTGAAGAAGCATTCCTCCGTTACGCGGATGAGCTTCTCGTTCTCGGCGGAAATTTTGCCGACGGCGAACGTTCTCGCGCCGTCTCCGTGAAATCCGTTCTTGTACGCGCACAGATCGACGCTGACGATGTCGCCCTCTTCGAGCGTCCTGTCCCCGGGAATGCCGTGCACCACGACCTCGTTGACGGAGACGCAGGCGGAGGCGGGATAGCCGCAATAGCCGAGACAGGAGGGCTCTGCACCGCTCGCGCAGATGAAATCGTGCACGAGCGCGTCGATCTCCTCCGTCGTCATGCCGGGACAGATGCGCCCGCCGACGAAGTTCAGACAGTCCCGCACGATCGCGCAGGGCTCCCGGAGGAGCGCGATCTCCTCCTCGCTCTTGACGCGGATCATTTCGCGAGACGGTCGAGCGCCGTCTTGACCTCTTCAAAGAGGACGGAAGCGGGAGCCTCCGTGCCCGTGAAGTTGAGGATGACGCCCTTCTTGGTATAGTAATCGATGAGCGGCGCGGTCTGCGAGGTGTACACGTCGAGGCGGGATCTCACCGTCTCGGGATTGTCGTCCTTCCGCTGGTACAGCTCGCCGCCGCAGCGCGCGCAGGTCGTCTTGCCGCCGAGCGTGGAGATGTGATAGCTTTCGCCGCACTCCTTGCACACCCTTCTGCCGCAGAGACGGTCCATGAGGAGACCGAAGTCGATGTTGATGTTCACGACGCCGTCTATTTCGGCGAATTTATCGAGCTCTTCCGCCTGATAGAGATTGCGGGGGAACCCGTCGAGGAGATACCCGTTCTTGCAATCGTCCCACGTGAGTCTGTCCTTGACGATCGCGACGGTAACCTCGTCGGGAACGAGCTCGCCCTTGTCGATGTACGACTTCGCGAGTTTGCCGATCTCGGTGCCGTTTTTGATGTTCGCACGGAAGATATCTCCCGTGGAAATATGAACGATGTGATAGCGGTCGGCGATCATCGTCGCCTGCGTGCCCTTGCCTGCGCCGGGCGCGCCGAGAAGAATAAGATTCATATAAAACCTCGGTTTCGCAAAAAATCTTTTTCCGTGCGCCTGTCGCCTTGGGCGGCGGCGCGTGTGAAAAATATTTTTTGCGAGGAATGTAACCCTTTTGGGATATTGGGTCGGTCGTCGCGGTCGCTTGCCCCGACAGTAAGGCTCCCGTAGGGTGCCAAATGGGGGCGTGCAGCGGCGGGAGACCCGCCTTGCACCGAGCGCCGCCGTGCAGTAGCTCGGCGTCGCGGTAGCACCCCTCCCCCTGTATCCCCCTCCCCTGCCGGGCGGGGGGATAATGGGTAGTAAATCATGTGCGTTAGCCCGAATTCATTTCGGGCATGCGCGACCCAATTTGCCGAACCCTTTCGGCTTCTTGTCCGATGAAACAGCCGACCGCAACGAGCTTATGAAAGCATCCTCGCTCATCCGCTCACGAAATTTTGTTTTGCACCCTTGCAAAACAAAATTTGTGAACTCTTTTTTCGTGCCTTAGGCGGAATTCACTTCCGCCGTGGGCGACCCAATTTGCCGAACCCTTTCGGCTTAATGACTTTGAGGACATCTCTATTCGCGGGCGACCCGTTGAGAGATGTTCAATTTCAGTCCTCACGGAAAAATATTTTGCAAAGCAAAAGATTTTTCGTGAATTACTTCAAGAACCCTTTATAGTTCTTCATCATCACCTGCGACTGCAACTGCTTATCCAGTTCGAGCGCGACCGAGACGACGATGAGGATCCCCGTCGTGGAGAACACGTTCACGAGGTCCTGTCCCGCCCAGCTGAACGCCACGGAGGGGATAAACGCCACGAGCGTCAGGAAGATGGCGCCGAACAGCGTGATGCGCTTGTTGATCTTGTCGAGATACGCCGCCGTCGGTTTCCCGGGGCGGATGCCCTGGATAAAGCCGCCGTTTTGCTGGATGTTCCGCGAGACGTCCTCCGGATTGAACTGGATCTGCGCATAGAAGAACGCAAACGCAAAGATGAGGATGCAGAGCACCACGGCATAGATGACCTGCCCGTACCAGTAGGGCGAGGAGCCGGAGAACCACTCCGTGAGCCCGCGGCTCGCCGAAGAATCGGGCCAGAAGAGGCTGATGATCATCGACGGGAAGGAGATGATGGCAAACGCGAAGATGAGGGGCATAACGCCGCTTCCCGTGATCTTCATGGGAATGACAGAGCTCTGTCCGCCGTACATCTTGGTGCCGCGCACCTGCTTCGCGTACTGGACGGGGATCTTGCGTTCCGCGAGGTCCACAAAGACGATCGCGAAGAAGATGATCACCGTGAGCACGATGAAGAGCGCGATGTTCCAGAGCTGGTCCACATCGCCGTCGAAGACCTGACCGAACTTATCGACGATGGAAAGCCCCGCCGTCGAGAGGATACCGATGAAGATGATGAGGGAGATGCCGTTGCCGACGCCGAGGTCGGTGATGCGCTCGCCGAGCCACATGACGAGCATCGCGCCCGCCGTGTAGACGATCGTCATATAGACGCCCGCGAGCCACAGCGCGCCGTCCTCGCCGATGGAGTCGCTTGCGAACAGGTCGAGCTTGATGGCGTTCCCGTTGTTTGCGAAGTTCACGATGATGCCGATGGACTGCACGATCGCGAGCACGATGGTGAGGATACGGGTGAGACGGTCTATCTTCTTCTTGCCCTCTTCGCCCTGTTTGGACCATCTTTCGAGCGCGGGAATGCCGACCGTGAGAAGTTGCACGATAATGGATGCGTTGATGTACGGTCCTATCCCGAGCGCGAAGAGCGTGCCGTTCGAGAGTGCGTTCCCCGTGATGCCGCTCATCAGCATGAGGAAATCGTTGGAATTGACCGCCGTCTCGAACTCACTTCTCAAAAGTCCCGGTACGGGGATGTAGCATCCCAGACGGAAGATGAGAAGAATGAGGAGCGTGAGCAGGATCTTCTTCCGGATATCCTTATTGCGAAAGGCGTTTTTGATTGTTTCGATCATGTGTTTTTACTCCTGTTTCGCGAAGCCCTCGCCCGCGCGGAGCGCATCAACCGATGATTTCAGCCGTGCCGCCCGCTTTCTCGATGGCTTCCTTCGCCGACGCGGAATATTTCGCCGCGCGGACGGTGAGCTTGACGTTCAGCTCGCCCTGCCCGAGTACTTTCAGACCGACGTTGTGCTTCACTTCCTTGGCAAGCCCGTTCGCGAGCACATAGCCGTAATCCACCACCGTCCCCTCGGGAAGCGTGTTGAGCACGGAAACGTTGACGATGACGTAATCCTTGCCCCACTTGTTGTGGAAACCGCGCTTGGGGATCCTGCGCGCGAGCGGCATCTGACCGCCCTCGAAGCCGGGACGGACCCCGCCTCCGGAACGCGCCCACTGTCCCTTATGTCCTTTTCCGCTCGTCTTGCCCAGCCCGGAGCCGATGCCCCGTCCGAGACGCTTGGCGGAAGTTCTCGCTCCCTCTGCGGGAGATAACGTATCTACTCTCATGCTGTTAAACCTCCTCGACCTTCACGAGGTGCGCGACCTTCTTGATCTGTCCGCGGAGCGCGGGCGTATCTTCAAAGGTCTTTTCGGAACGGATTTTTTTCAGCCCGAGCGCGGCGACGGTCGCTTTGACGGACTCGATCTCGCCGATCGTGCTCTTTACGAGGGTAACTTTTACCATAGCCGTTCTCCTTTATTCCGCAATTTCTTCCACGGATTTCCCGCGGAGCGCCGCGATCTGCTCGGCGGTCCTGAGCTCGGAGAGCCCCGCGATCGTCGCTTTGATGCAGTTGCCGGGGTTCTGCGTTCCGTGCGATTTTGTTCTGATGTTCTTGATGCCCGCCGCTTCCATAACGGCACGGACGGGACCGCCCGCGATGACGCCGGTACCTTCGGAAGCGGGCATCATGAGCACGGCGCCCCTGCCGAACTTGCCGAGGACTTCGTGCGGGATGCTCGTATCCACGATGGGCACGGAGATCATGTTCTTCTTCGCCGCCTGCGTCGCCTTTTCGATCGCCTCGGGAACTTCCTTCGCCTTGCCCTGTCCGTAGCCGACCTTGCCGTTGCCGTCGCCTACGACGACGAGCGCCGCGAAACGCATGTTTCTGCCGCCCTTCACCGTCTTGGAAACGCGGTTGATGTTGATCGTCTTTTTGATGAGACCGTCGTCCTGCTCCTGTCTTCTTTGAGGTCTGTTTTCCCTTGCCATGATATCTCTCTCCTCAGAATTCGAGCCCGGCTTCCCGTGCGCCGTCCGCAAGCGCCTGAACGCGCCCCGTGTAGTGATAGCCGCCCCGGTCGAACACGACCGTTTCGATGCCCTTCTCTTTCGCGCGGGCGCCGATGGTCTGCCCGACGAGCTTCGCCGCTTCCGTCTTGGTCTTGCCCGCGATCTCCTCCTGAATGCTCTTTTCGAGCGTGGAGGCGGAGGCGAGCGTTACGCCGTTTACGTCGTCTATCACTTGGACGTAGATGTTTTTCGAGCTTCTGTAAACGTTCAAACGGGGCTTTTCGGGCGTTCCGGAAATGAGCTTGCGGACACGCTCGTGCCGACGCTGTCTGACCGCATTTTTATCGATTTTCGTTATCATATTTCGCTCCTTTACTTCTTGCCCTTGCCCGAAGTCTTGCCTTCCTTATGCTCGACTTGCTCGCCCTTGTAGCGAATGCCGTAGCCGTGATAAGGTTCGGGAACGCGCAATGCGCGCAGGTCCGCCGCCACCTGACCGACGAGGTTCTTGTCCACGCCGCTCACCGTGATCTCCGTCTGCGAAGGGCAATCCAGCTTGATGCCCTCGGGTTCGGCAAATTCGATGGGGTGGGAGAAGCCGACGTTGAGGACGAGCTTGTTGCCCTGCTTTGCGACCTTCCAGCCGACGCCCTTGATTTCCAGCCCCTTCGTAAACCCTTCGGAGACGCCCTTCACCATGTCCGCGATGAGCGCGCGGTACAGCCCGTGATAGGCGTTCGTCTGCTTGTCTTCGTTCAACGCGACGACGTGGATGTGCCCATCCTCTACTTTGACGTCGATCGCGCCGTTGATTTTTCTTTTGAGCTCGCCCTTGCTCCCCTTTACGGTTACGACGCCGCCCTCGAAGGAGACGCCGACGCCCGCGGGAACGGCGATGCTCAATTTACCGATTCTGGACATACGCTCCCTCCTTAATAGACGTAGCAGAGCACTTCGCCGCCGACGTTCTGCGCCTTTGCCTGCTTATCCGTCATGATGCCTTTGTTCGTGGAGACGATCGCAATGCCGTATCCGCCAAGCACTTTGGGCATGGTCTTTGCGCCGCTGTACTGCCGAAGTCCGGGTTTGGAAGCTCTTTCGAGCCCGTTGATGACGGGCGTGCGGTTCTCCGCATATTTGAGGGTGATGACGAGCTTTCCGTTGTAGCCGTCGTCCTCCTCCTTCACGTCCTTCACATAGCCCTCTTTGAGCATGATGTCGGCAATCGCGCGCTTCATGTTGGAAGCGGGGATCTCCACCGTCTCCTTTTTCACCGTGAGCGCGTTCCTGATTCTTGTAAGCATATCTGCGATAGGATCTGTCATCTCTTGCCTCCTTACCAGCTCGACTTCTTCACGCCGGGGATCTGCCCCTTGTACGCGAGTTCGCGGAAACAGATTCGGCATACGCCGTACTTGCGAAGCACCGCGTGCGGTCTCCCGCAGATCGAGCAGCGCGTATAAGCGCGCGTCGAAAATTTGGGCGTCTTCTGCTGCTTGTTGATCATCGATTTTTTAGCCATGTCTTCTTCCTCACTTCTTGAAGGGCATTCCGAGCGCTCTCAAAAGCTCTCTCGCTTCCTCGTCCGTCTGCGCCGTCGTTACGATGACGACGTCCATGCCGCGGATCTTCTCCACCTGGTCGTAGCTGATCTCGGGGAAGATGAGCTGTTCTTTGAGCCCGAGCGCGTAGTTGCCTCTGCCGTCGAACGCCGTCGCGGAGACGCCGCGGAAGTCGCGGACGCGGGGAAGCGCGATGGAGACGAGCTTATCGTAGAAGTCGTACATCCTTCTGCCGCGGAGCGTTACTTTGAGCCCGATGTTCATGCCCTCTCTCACCTTGAAGTTCGCGACCGATTTCGTCGCCTTCCGATAGATGGGCTTCTGCCCCGTGATGAGTTTGAGCTCGTTCTCGACGATCTGCATGGACTTTTGGTTGTCCTTGATGTCGCCGAGCCCGGTGTTGATGACGATCTTGTCGATTTTCGGGACCTGCATCACCGACTTGTACCCGAACTTCTTCATGAGGTAGGGGACGATCTCCGTCTCGTAACGGACTTTCACCCTGCTCGGTTCCATCGGCTTCGTCTGTTTTTCCGCTGCCTTGGCTGCGGTCTTTTTCTCTGCCATAACCATTCCTCCGCCCGATTATTCCGCGCTTTCGGGCGTGCCTTCCGCCGCCTTCGCGCTGCGCTTTCTCGTACGCTTCTTGGGCGCCTCGGTCTTCTCTTCCTCGGTCGCCTTTGCCTTCGCCTTCTTCACGTACGCCTTGTCGAGCGCCGCGCCGCACTTCTTGCAGACGCGCACTTTCTTGCCGTCTATGAAGATGTGCCCCACGCGCGTCGCCTTGCCGCACTTGTCGCATACGACCTCGACGTTGCTCACATCGATGGGAGCTTCCTCCGTAACGATGCGGCTCGTCTCGTTCGCCTTTCTCGCTTTTTCGTGCTTGTGGACGAGGCTGACGCCCTCGACGATCACTTTTCCGTCCTTGGGATAAGTTTTGAGCACTTTGCCCTGCTTTCCCTTATATTTGCCCGTGAGTACGAGCACGTTGTCGTTTACTTTTACTTTCATCCTGACGCCTCCTTACAGCACCTCGGGTGCCAGCGAGATGATCCTCATGTAGTCCTTATCGCGGAGCTCTCTCGCTATGGGTCCGAAGATACGGGTGCCCTTGGGTTGCTTTTGGCTGTCGATAATGACCGCCGCGTTGTCGTCGAAACGGATGTAAGTGCCGTCCGGACGGCGGATGCCCTTGCTGCTCCGCACGATGACCGCCTTCACGACGTCGCCTTTTTTCACCGCGCCGCCGGGCGTTGCCGTCTTAACGGAGGCGACGATGACGTCGCCGATGTTGCCGCTCCTGCGGAAACTGCCGCCCAGCACGCGAATGCACATGAGCTCCTTCGCGCCCGAATTGTCCGCGGCTTTGAGTCTCGTTTGAGGTTGAATCATATTCTTCTATGCCTCCCCTTACTTCGCCTTCTCGACGATCTCGGCGACCCGCCAGTTCTTGTCTTTGGAGAGCTTTCTCGTCTCCACGATGCGCACCTTGTCGCCGACGCCGCACTCGTTTTCCTCGTCGTGCGCCTTGAACCGCTTCGTCCTCGTGATGGTCTTTTTGTAGACGGGGTGCTTGGACTTATCCGTCACCGCGACGACGACCGTTTTATCCATCTTGTCGGACACGACGATGCCGACTCTCTCTTTTCTCAAATTCCTTTCCATGTCTCTGCCTCCTTACTTCGCGCGGCGGGCGCGGATCTCCGTATTTACCCGTGCGATATTCCGCTTGCAGATCCTGATAGAGATGGGATTTTCAAGCTGCCCCGAGGCATGACGGAAACGAAGATTGAAGAGCTCGCTCTTCAAATCCTGCAACTTTTTGTCGAGCTCGATGTCGGTCATGTTGTGAAATTCGTTTTTCATCAGACTTCACCGCCTTCTGCCGTATTTTCGACGGGCGCGCCCGTCTCCTTCTTGACGAACTTGCACTTGATGGGCAGCTTGTGGGAAGCAAGCCTCATCGCCTCGCGCGCCACCTCTTCGGGCACGTCCGCCATTTCAAACATCACCCTGCCCGGTTTTACGACCGCGACCCAGAACTCCACGTTGCCCTTGCCGGAACCCATACGGGCTTCCGCGGGGTGCCGCGTGATGGGTTTGTGGGGAAAGATGTCGATCCACACTTTGCCGCCGCGCTTGATGAATCTCGTCATCGCGATACGCGCCGCCTCGATCTGGTTGGATTTGATCCAGCCCGCCTCTTCCGCAACGAGCCCGTACTGCCCGTAGGCAATGACGTTGCCCTTGTGCGCGCCGCCCTTCAACGAGCCGCGGTGCTGTTTTCTTCTCTTTACTCTCTTCGGAATTAACATTACTTGTTGCCTCCTTCCGCCCTCTTGGCTTTCAGGACTTCGCCCTTATAGATCCAGCACTTCACGCCGATCATGCCGAACGTCGTGTGCGCCTCGGCAAAGCCGTAGTCGATATCCGCACGGAGTGTTTGAAGGGGAATGGAACCCTCGTGATAGTGCTCGCTTCCCGCGATCTCTCTGCCGTCGAGACGCCCCGAGACCTGCATCTTCACGCCCTTGACGCCCGCGCGCATCGTCTTGCCGATCGCCTGCTTCATCGCCCTTCTGAACGACATACGCTTTTCGAGCTGCGCCGCAACGCTCTCCGCGACGAGCTGTGCGTCCGTATCGATCTTTCTCACTTCGGTGACGTTGATGATGACCTGCTTGCCGCCCGTGAGCTTTGCGAGCTGCTTTTTGATGACTTCGATCTCCGCGCCCGCTTTGCCGATGAGCACGCCCGGTCTGCCCGTGTGCACCGTTACGACGATCTTGCCCGCGGCGCGCTCGATGAGCACCTTGGAGATCGCCGCGGCGTAGTACTTCTTTTTCAGGAAAGTACGAATGGTGTGATCCTCTTTGAGGTAGGCGGCAAACTCCTTCTTGTCCGCATACCACTGCGTATCCCAACCCTTGATAACGCCCACTCTGAGTCCGTGAGGATTAACTTTCTGTCCCATTTATATCTCTCCTTTCTTCACATCGAGAATTATCGTGATGTGGCTCGTTCTTTTGAGGATCGCGTGTCCTCTGCCCTTGGAGACGGGTTGCATTCTTTTGAGCATCGTGCCGCCGTCCGCATAGCACGCCGCAACATAGAGGTCTCCCCTGTCCATGCCGTTGTTGTGTTCGGCGTTCGCGACCGCGCTCATGAGCACCTTCTTGGCGGGTTCCGCGCCGCCGTTGACGCTGTGGGCGAGGATCGCCTGCGCTTCCGCCACGCTCTTCCCGCGGATCAAATCGAGCACCGTCCGCACTTTGTACGGGGACACCCTGACGTATTTCGCGACCGCGTAGGGGCGCTTTTCGCGCTTTTCCGCTACTCTCTCGGTCTTCTTTTTCATATTACCGGCCATCTTCTCTCCTCCTTACTTCGCCGAGGTGGTCTTTGCGGTATGACCCTTGAACGTCCTCGTGGGAGCGAACTCGCCGAGCTTGCAGCCCACCATGTCCTCGGTGATATACACGGGAACGTGCTTTCTGCCGTCGTATACGGCGATCGTGTGCCCGACCATCTGGGGGAAGATCGTGGACGCTCTCGACCACGTTTTCAAAACTTTCTTTTCGTTCGCCTCGTTCATCGCTTCGATCCTTTGCAGGAGCTTGGCTTCGACGTAGGGACCTTTTTTCACGCTTCTCGACATGTTCTCTTCCTCCTTTTAATTGATGCGTTTCAGAATGAACTTGCTTGTCGGGTTCTTCTTCTTTCTCGTCTTGTAGCCGAGCGCGGGCTTGCCCCAAGGCGTTTCGGGACCCGCATGCCCGACGGGGCTCTTGCCCTCGCCGCCGCCGTGCGGGTGATCGTTCGGGTTCATGACCGAGCCGCGGACGGTGGGACGGGTGCCGAGGTGTCTCGTCTTGCCCGCTTTGCCGACGCGGATGATCTCATGTTCGAGGTTGCCGACCTGCCCGATCGTCGCACGGCAACCGAGCGGGATGAGCCGCATTTCGCCGGAGGGCATCTTGATGGTCGCATAGGCGCCCTCCTTCGCCATGATCTGCGCCGCGATGCCGGCGCTTCTCGCGATCTGTCCGCCCCTGCCCGGCTTCATCTCGATGTTGTGCACCATCGTACCGACGGGGATCTCGGAGAGAGGAAGCGCGTTCCCCACTTTGATGTCCGAGCCTGCGCCGCTCGTTACCTTATCGCCGACGTTGAGCCCGACGGGCGCGAGAATGTAGCTCTTCGTGCCGTCCGCATAGACGAGGAGCGCGATGTATGCGCTGCGGTTGGGGTCGTATTGAATGGATCTCACCGTGGCGGGGATCCCGTCCTTGTTGCGCTTGAAATCGATGACGCGGTACTTTCTCTTGTTGCCGCCGCCGATGTGGCGCACGGTGATCCTGCCCGCGTTGTTTCTGCCGCCGGACTTTTTCTGGTCCTCCAAAAGGGAGCGCTCGGGTTTCGCCTTGGAGATCTCCCCGTAGACGGGGACCGTCATCAGGCGACGCGCCGCGGAAGTGGGTTTATATCTCTTGACTGCCATCTTTCTTTCCTCCGATTACGACAACGAGTCGAAGAACTCGATTGCCTTGCTGTCCTCCGCAAGGGAGACGATCGCCTTTTTCGTCTTGGGGGTGTATCCCTCGTTCCTGCCCATTCTTTTGAGCTTCCCGGGGCAGGTGACCGTGTTCACGCTCTTCACTTTAACGCCGAACATTTTCTCGACGGCGATCTTGATTTGCGTCTTGTTCGCGGTTTTGAGCACCTTGAAGGTGTAAACTTTATCCGCGATCCCGTCGTATCCCTTCTCGGTGAGGACGGGTTTCAAAATGATGTCTTCGGGTGCCATTAGCAGTAGACCTCCTCGATTTTTTTCACGCTGCCTTGGGTGAGCACGACGACCGCGTTCGCAACGACTTCGTAAGTATTGAGCTCGTCTACGGAGATCGTCGAGAGCGTTTCGAGATTGCGCGCCGCAAGCACGACGTCGGCGTTCGCCTCGTCCATGACGACGACGGTGCGCTTTTCGAGATGGAGCGCCTTCCGGAACGCCTCCATTTCCTTCGTCTTGGGCGCGGAAACTTTCAGCTCGTCCACCACGATGAGTTCGCCGTCCGCGACCTTCTTGGAAAGCGCGGAGAGGAACGCCCCGCGGCGCGCCTTATCGTTCATTTTTTTGGAAAAATCGCGGGACTTGGGCGCGAATACGACGCCGCCCTTCGTCCACTGGGGCGCGCGGATGGAGCCCTGGCGCGCTCTGCCCGTGCCCTTCTGTCTCCACGGCTTTGCGCCGCCGCCGCGGACTTCCGTTCTCGTGAGCGTGGACTTCGTGCCCTGACGCTGGTTCGCAAGATAGGTTACGACCGCCTGATGAATGAGAGGTTCGTTATATTCGGCGCCGAACACCTTTTCGGACAGTTCCAGCGAGCCGACCTCTTCGCCCTTCATGTTGTATACTTTCACGTTTGCCATGTCCTTTCTCCTTATTTGCTCTTCACGCTGCGGGAGATCGTAACGATGCTGCCCTTGGGACCGGGGATCGCGCCCTTTATGAGGATCGCGTTCCTCTGAACGTCCACGCGCACCACTTCGAGATTCTGAATGGTAACGTTCTCAACGCCGTACTGCCCCGCGAGGTGCTTCTGCTTGAACACACGCGAGGGCGTGGAGTTCGCGCCCATGGAACCCGGCTCTCTGTGCACGGGGCCTACGCCGTGCGTTTCCTTCAAGCGGTGCTGGTTCCATCTCTTGATGACGCCCGTAAATCCGTGCCCCTTGGTTACGCCCGCGACGTCCACGTGGTCGCCCGCCGCAAAGACGTCCGCCTTGACCGCGTCGCCGACTTTGTAGCCCTCCACGCTGTCTACACGGATCTCTTTGAGAACCTTGCAGGGCTTCACGCCCGCCTTCTTGAACTGACCGAGATCGGGCTTGTTGAGATTTTTCTCCTTCGCCTCCCCGAACCCGAGCTTCAACGCGAGATAGCCGTCCGTCTCCTCCGTCTTGACTTGAACGACGGGGCAGGGACCCGCTTCCACGACCGTGACGGGGATCACTTTCCCGTCTTCCGCAAAGATCTGCGTCATGCCAACTTTGCGACCGATGATTGCTTTACTCATGGATAAAGTTCACTCCTTATGATTTTCTATTCCGAAATACCGCTTCGCAGTATTATTGGATCACAGTTTTACTTTGATATCGACGCCCGCGGGCAGGTGGATGCTGTCGAGAAGTTTCGCGTTGGGAGAATAGATGTCGATAATTCTCTTGTACGTACGAAGTTCAAACTGCTCGCGCGAATCCTTATATTTATGCGGGCAACGGAGAATGGTTACGACCTCCCTCTCCGTGGGGAGCGGAATGGGACCCGAGATCTTCGCTCCGCTCTTTTGCATCGTCTCCACGATGCGCTGCGCCGCCTGATCGACCAACTCGTGATCGTAAGCGGATAATTTGATCCTGATTTTTTGGCTTGCCATTTTTTTCCTTTCTCCTTTTTATACTAACTTTTTTTGTCCGCGTCAACGCGCCCGTGCGTATCGAGGTACTCTCATCAAAAAAACACGCGTCGGAATTGCGGTGTTTCTCGCAAAAGCCTCGGTTAGTCGCAGGAGTCTCGCTCCCACATTTGTCAGCGGAAATTATCTGCCGAGGGGCTTCTCGCCTCGATTTTTCAGTAACTTCCCGCCTCAACCCTATACACGCGTACTCATAGTAACGCAGACTTGACAATGATAACACAATTCCCGAAGTAAGTCAACGATTTCACGCCCGTTTTTTTGGGAATTTTCGGGTTTTTTTCACGAATTTTCGCCTCTTGTGTCGCATGGGACCGCAAACCGCAACATATAGCGTCCCCGTGAAAAAGCGCGGCGTTTCCGCCGCGCTTTTTCGGGCGCGAATGCGCTGCTTTTTTTCCGTAAAGTTAAGACTTACGCAATTTGCAGAGCGGTTTGAGCGGCAAATGGAGCTTTTCGGGGGCGCGCTTGGCGCACTCCACCACGATAACTTCCTGCGGCGGATCGGACTTGTAGATCGCAAGTTCGCCCTTTTCCCACTCCTTGCCGTCGGGATCGAACCAGTAGACCTTTCTGCCCCTTCTGCGGAACATGACCCCGACGACGGGAATGCCGTTTTCGTCCTCTTCCTGCTGCCGATAATGCTCGACGTCGGAGAGTTCCTTTTTGGTGAGCGCCTCGACGGGCGTTATCTCTTCGACGGGCTCCGCAACCGTTTCCGCAATGGGCTCTACTGTGAGTTCCTCGACGGGCTCCGCGGGCTCTTCGGCAGGCTCCTCGACGGGTTCCGTGGGAACTTCCTCCGCGGGTTCTTCGGTGAGTTCCTCTGTGGGCTCTTCCACGGGTTCCTCGGCTACTTCCGCCGCGGACTCTTCGACGGGCTCCACGGGAATATCCTCTGCGGGCTCTTCCACGGGCTCTTCCGCGAGCTCCTCAACGACTTCCTCGGCTACTTCCTCAACAGGTTCTGCGGGAACTTCCTCCGCGGGCTCCTCTGCGGGCTCTTCGACTGCTTCGTCGATAGGCTCTTCGGAAACTTCCTCTACGGGCGTTTCGTCGAGCTCCTCGACGGATTCCGCAACCGTTTCCTCAACGGGTTCCTCGACTACTTCCTCCACGGGTTTCGCGAGCGACACCGCGGGTTCCTCGACCGCTTGGTCGATAGGCTCTTCGGAAACTTCCTCTACGGGTTCCGCGAGAACTTCCTCTATGGGCTCTTCGACCGCTTCGTCGATAGGCTCCTCTGCTACTTCCTCAATGGGCTCTGCGGGAACTTCGTCGACGGGCTCCGCGGGCTCTTCGACGACTTCCTCGGATACTTCTTCCACGGGCTCCGCGAGCGACACCGCGGGTTCCGCAACCGTTTCCTCAACGGGCTCCTCAACGACTTCCTCGACGGGCTCCTCGATAGCTTCCTCGGCGGAAACGTCTTCCTCCTCCCGCGTCCCCCATTCCTTCGCTTCGACGACGACGCGCTTGATGAGACCTTTGCGGATGAGGCGGAGCGTGCCGCAATAGGGCGGATAATAGTCCTCCGGCTCGCGCTCGATGCGTTCCGCCCCGAGCGTTGCGAGGATCTGCCGCACGAGCTCGGCGGCGTACTTCACGCGCCGTTCGCTACGCAGACGGTAACATGCGGGCGTATCGCGGAACGCGGAGACATCCGAGACGTCTTCGAGCTTATATTTGCTGTCTGCATAGTCCGCCGCATTGACGGGCAGATACAGGCAAAGCGTCTTGCCGCGGAAGAGCAGTTTCGCATACAGCTTGCGCTTGTATGTAAACGTTTCGTACTTCCAACTCTCGCGCGCCCGTACGTTCCGATAGGAGAGCAGTTCGTTCTTGATATCGGTATACCACTCTTTCACATCGTTTTCCGACTGGATGAGTTTGGCGCGGAAACTGCGGTTATAGCGGAGCGTGAGTTCGGTGTCGTCCGTCTCCGTGGGAAGGGCGCGCGGGATCCGAAGGACGGATACGGCGCTCGCCGCGGCGATCTCGGGCTCTGCCGAAACGGGCTCCTCGGGTGCGAGCTCCTCTGCGGGAGCCGCGATGGGTTCGACGGGCGCGGGCGCCTCGGTGGGAAGTTCCACTCCCTCGGGCACGCGGATGAGTTCCTCTTCGATGAGTTTGAGCGTCGTGCGGTACGCGAGCTCTTCCGTGTAGTCCGCCGTCTCCCGCTCGATGCGCTCCAAGCCGTTCTGCGCCATCATCGCCGCGATCAGTTCCTTCGCGTACCGCATCCGCAACGGGTTCTTGATCCGATACATCAGCGGCGTATCCGCGCAGGAACTCCTGTCCGAAGCGTCCTCCACCTTGTATTTGCTCTCCGCGTATTCCGCGGGCTGCAACGCGAGGTACAGGCACAGCGTCTTGCCGCGCACACCGAAGCGCGCCAGCGTGAGCCGCGCGCGGCGGTATGTCTCCCTTCGCCAACTCATGCGGTCCTTGACCCCCGCATAGCTTAACAGCTCGTTTTTGAGCTCCGAATACATCTGTTTCGTCTCGTCGTCCGACTGCACGAGCTTTGCCGTGAAACTTCTGTCCAACTTGATGCGCTGGTACAGCTCCTCCAATGCGGGAGAATCTTCCACGGGGGATATGACAGGTTCGACGGGCGCGGGCGCCTCGGTGGGAAGTTCCACTCCCTCGGGCACGCGGATGAGTTCCTCTTCGATGAGTTTGAGCGTCGTGCGGTACGCGAGCTCTTCCGTGTAGTCCGCCGTCTCCCGCTCGATGCGCTCCAAGCCGTTCTGCGCCATCATCGCCGCGATCAGTTCCTTCGCGTACCGCATCCGCAACGGGTTCTTGATCCGATACATCAGCGGCGTATCCGCGCAGGAACTCCTGTCCGAAGCGTCCTCCACCTTGTATTTGCTCTCCGCGTATTCCGCGGGCTGTAACGCGAGGTACAGGCAGAGCGTTTTGCCGCGCACCCCGAAGCGCGCCAGCGACAGCCGTCCGCGGCGGTACGTCTCCCTCCGCCAACTCATGCGGTCCTTGACTCCCGCGTAGCTCAACAGCTCGTTTTTGAGCTCCGAATACATCTGTTTCGTCTCGTCGTCCGCCTGCACGAGCTTCGCCGTGAAACTTCTGTCCAGCTTGATGCGCTGGTACAGCTCCTCCATTGCGGGAGAATCTTCCACGGGGGAAGCGACGATGACGGGGAGAGGCGCGGGCTCTTCCGCCGCAGGTTGGGCGGGCTCCGCCGCGGGCGCGGGCATATACACGATGACGGGTTCGGCGGGCGCCGCGACGGGCGCCGCCTCCCTCCGCCTTTTATTGCGCGCTACGAGGATCACGTCCGCCGCGACGAACGCGATCACAAGTACGGCGAGGGCTGCGATGATCCCGATTTCCAAACCGCTTAAAACGGTGAGAAGATTAGTCGTCATTTTGTCTCTGCCTCCTTACGCGTTTCCCTTCATATTCTTGCGTTTGCGCCTTGCCACGACCGCGAGCGGCACGAAGGCGATCACGCCGAGCGCCGCGGCGCCGCCGAGCGAAGCGATGATGATGTAGAACGTCGTCATGTTGCGCGCCGCTTCCCATTCGATGACGATATCGTCCTGCGAGCCGTCCTCCCACTCGTAATTGTTCTTATCGAGGATGGAGACCGTCGCGCGGTACGTGCCGTCCGTGGTCGCGGTGTTGCCGAGCAGACCTTCGCTCGAAGAGAAGTAGTCGTTCGGAAGGAAGGTATACTCGCCGTCCTCGTCCTTCACGGGCGCGCCCGCGGTGGGACGGGTGAGCTTCGCGCGGTAGATGGTGAACGCGACGCTCTTGGAGACGAATGCCTCGTGGTTCTCGTTCTCGACGAGCCGTGCGCGGACGAGATATTCGCCTGCGTTGACGGGAACTGCCGTCGTCCACACATCCGTTCCGCTTGCGCTGTATTCCCAAATGACGTCTCCCACGAAGGCGGAACCGCTTGCGAACACGCCGCTCACGGCGGGAACGGAAGCGTCTGCGCCGTACGTCCAGTTCCCGATCTCGGGCGCGTTGAGAGAGACCCCGGAACGCTCTACGAAGAAGTAGACGGTGGCGAGATTGCGGTTGTTGAGCGAAGGCGCATCCCAGACATAGTTGCGGGTATCGTTGAGCAACAGATCGATGGGATAGCCGCCGCCGCGCACATTCACGACGCCCTCGGTTACGGGCAAGCCGCTCACGACGGAGAACACGTTCCTGTCGCCGAAGAGCGTATAGGACTGTCCTTCGAGGAACTCCTTATCGACGAAGTGCGGCGTACCGTCGTACCAGACGGTGCTCTCCGTAGCCACGAGCGAGCTGACGCGGAGCGTCTTGGGCACGATCTCGAATTCGCATTCGATGGCGCCGAAGTTCGACTCGTAGTTGGAGCTGAGCGTGAAGATGCGCTTGTACTTGCCTGCCAGCACGGGCATTTCGGAGCTGTCGTAATCGTTGTCGATGCCCACATACCTCACCGCGTGCGGTGCGTGCGGCGCGGCTGTCGCGGCGTCCGTTACCGTGAGCGCGGGGAAGAAGCGGATAGGATATGTACCCGGGAAAGGCTCGCCCGAAGAAGTATCGATATCCTTTACGTCGTAGCCCTCGATGCTGAACTCGGGGACTTGCTCCTTGTAGATGCCGTTCTGCGTCGTCTCCATAAAGACTTTCACTTCAAAGCGGACGATCTCGTACGAGATCTGCGACGTGAAGAAGGTGTAGCCCTTATCGGATGCGTGCACCCACGCGATCGCAACGTAATTCCCGATGGGCGTGAGCATCGTGCGCGACCAGCCCGCGGGCGTTGCGCCCGCCTCCGTGTACTCCATATACTCGGCGGGATTGCGCGTTCCTTCGGGCGCATAGAGGAGATGGAAATCCAAGCCGTAGACAAGATGGATCTCCGCATCCGGCTCGTGTATCACGATCTCCGCGCTCGGTTCATTCGCCTGGCTGAACGGGAACTCCACTTCGGGGTTCGGGAGCGGGATGCCGTAAAATTCGGTTATTTCCACGCGCTCGTGCGCGCTCTGCGAGGAGACGATGTCGTAGAACATCTCCCGAAGCGCGGTATCGGAGGCAGCCCAGCGATAGTTGTTCGTATCGACGAGGGTGAGATAGAAGCGGTATCTGCCGACGATCCTGCCCTTCGTGTTGTGCTCGTCTTCCACGATGTACTTCTTGCCGTACGCGCTGTTCCAGTCGCCCTGCACCGTTTCGCGGGCATAGTGGTCGCGCCCGTCGTACTCAACGGTGTTGACGACGACGCGGTCGCCGAACACATACGCCTTGGAGATCTGGAACGGCAACTCCTTGTAGCCCTCTGCGAGCGGCTCGCCCGTCCCCGCGTCCACGAGGACGAAGTTGTTGTTGTACGTATCCGTCGGCTTGCCCGAGAGCTTGAACCGCACGTGGTAGTTGTCGCCCGCCTTCGTGGGATACGCGTCGTACGGGGCGGACGAGGAGTAGTTCCACGTCTTGTCGTTGGATTCGCCCCAGTACAGCGTCTCGATGACGACGAGCCCGAGATACATGCTGTTCTGCGCTTCGGCGGAAGGCGTTCTGTAATAGCCCACGGTCGCCGAGGCGGGCGTGATCACGCCCTCGTATTCGCCGCCGCCCGCGGTGGCGTCGAGCACGAGCTTGCGCTTCGCGATCGTGAACTCCTGCTTGTTGGAAGTCCCCTCGGGGTAGTTCTCCGTCTCGGGAACGTGGATCTGGAACTCGTACGTGCCCGCATAGTGAGGATACTCCTCCAAGAGCTCGCCGTTCTGATAGAACCGATACTCCGCGTTGGGTCTGCCGAAATCGGTCTGGAAGGAGAACTGACCCTTATGCGCGTCTGCTGCCGCGGTGAGCCCGTCGAATTCCCAACCGGGCGCTTCCGTACCGGGCGTAACGGACAGCACGACGTTGTTCGACGCCGGCTTCGTGATGTAGAAGAGGATGGTCGCGCGTTCGTCCTCCGTCGTCGTCCAGCGATAGTTCTCGAAGAAGGAAGCTTGGAGCGTGAGCGTTACGTCGTACGAGCCGACGTCCGTTCCGCTCGCGGAGACGGCGGTGAACGGCTTCTCCTTGTTCATGTCGTCCGCCACGAGGAAGCCTGCGAGCGATTTCGCCGTTTCTTCGAGCGCGCGAAGGTCTTCGCCCTGCACCGAGCGCGAGACGCCCTCGTTCTGCCTTGCGTTCTGAGAGTAGACGAAGGTGAACTTGCCCGTCGCGTCCGCCGCTTCCTGCACGACGGAGGGATCGAGTTGCGCCTTCTCGATGAGGAAGGTCGCGTTGATCTTGCCCGTGAGCGTGTAGTTGTTCTTCACGGAGGAATCGGGATCGGCGTCTTCGAGCATGAGCTCTACCGTGTACGCGCCTGCGTCGCGGGGAGCGCGCTCCTGCGCCTCGCCGTTGTCCTCGTGATAGGTAACGACGATCTTCAACCCTTCCTTGACGAGGTAGCCGCTCGTGCGCTCTTCGTCCTCGGCGGTCATCTTGAACTTCGCCTCGACGACCGCGCCGTACGTCGTGTTCGCGGCAATGATCTCGTTTACGTCGATGGCTTGCTGCGAAACGGTGAGCGCGCCCGGAATGAAGGTGATATCGTAGTTATCCGTGGTCTCGTCCTTGTTCGCCTCGCCGTTGATGAGGTAGGAACCGACGATGTACTTGCCGTCCGGCGCGGCTTCGAGGGAGAGATTGACGGTGATCTTGTCTTTGCCGTACAATTCGCTGCCCTCGGCGAGTTCCCACGCGTCCTCCGACGTATCGAAGGAAGGCGCGAGCCCGCCGTCCACATAGTAGATGCCCGTAGACTGCGAGAGGATGTTCACGGTAATGTGCTTCCGCTCTACTTTGAGGCTTCCCTTGACGACCGTAACGTTGTAGTTGCTCAACCGCGCACGGTTATCCGTCGCGACGTCGATTTCATAGGTCGCGGCTTTGTTGCCCTGCGTGTAGTTCGTGGAGAAGGTGTACGCCGAATAGTCGGAATCCTCGTAGAAGTATCCCTCCACCGTGTAGTGCGCAAGCTCGGACGAGGCAGGCGCCGCGTCGCCGTAGGTTATCGTGTAGTCGTTCACGGTTACCGTGAGCGTCGCCCGCTCGATGGTGAACTCGAAGTGCTTGGGCATGTAGGTGAAGTTGGGATCTCCGCCCGTCTCGTCCGCGACGATGACGCGCACCCAATAGGTGTCGGCGGCGCGCAAGTTCTCGTTGCCCGTCGTCTTGGTGAAGGACGAGAGCGGCACGCTCGTGATGGTCTCGGCGGTGTAGGAGCCCTTCTTGATGAAGTAGAACTCCACCGTGCCGAACTTGGCTTCGCCCGTAAACGTGAAGTCTTCGCCGTACGTCTTCGTGCCGGGATCGGTGTAGGAGAACGTGCTCTCCGCCTTGTTGATGGTCCACGTGAGAATGCCGTCCGCGCCGTCCGCCCACTCGTAGCTATCGGGATCGCGGAAGGTGATGGGAACGGTGTAGGTGAGCGCCTCCGTTGCGATGAGGTCGCCCGAACCGTCGTCGTTGTAGACGAAGTTCCACTTCTCCACGCCCGTATGCGTGAACGCCATGATGCGGGCGTCGAAGTTCACGAGCTTGGTGCGCTGTTCTTCGCCCGTATAGGTGTACGAGCTCTCGGGCAGCGTAGGCTCCGCGAGTTGCTTCTTCTGAATGAGAATGGTGATGTAGGAGGCAACGTCGCCGGTGTTCCCGTCGCTGTAACCCGCGGGATAGTTCGTCGTCTGCGCTACGACGACGCGCACATAGTAGCCGCCCTCGCGCACATCGGTGGGCAACGTCGTCGTCCAGTTGTTGAATCCTTTCTCGGGCAAGTTCTTCACGCCGCGATACTGGATGGTCCCCGTAACGCCCGCGAGCACGTCGCCCGTCCCCGCCTTCACGGTGATGTTTGCGGAGATCGCCGTGATGACGTCGGTGTACGCCCAACTCGTCGACTCGCCCTTGTTCACGTTGTACTGCGCGTCGCCGTTCGTGTAGTTGTACTTATCGAGCGTAACGGTGATCTTGGACGCGGGAACGATCGTGAAGGTCAGATCGCGCGAAAGCTGAATTTGCGCGGTCTCCTTCGTCGCGTCCTCCGCGTTGCGCGCCCAGTAGTAGTTGTGCTGCGCCGATTCGAGAATGGTCGCCTGGAAGGTGTACTCGTTGACGTCCGTGTAGTCCTTGCTCGCGGAGACCGTCCAGAGCGTTCCGTAGTTCTCCGAGCCCTGCACCGCCTCGCTCGCCGCGTGCGGCTGTCCGTTGTACTCGATGGACTGCGTGAGAATGAGGTCGCCGTAGAGCGCCTTACGGGCAACGACGCATTGCTTCTTCGTTACGGTGCCGACCGCGAAGTTGCCGCCGCCCTCGCCGCCGAAGGAGACGGAGATCTCGTACTTGCCCGCCTCGACTTCGTTTTCGCCGACGCCGCCCTTGCCGAACTCTTTGCCGCCGAAGGAGAGACCGGAATAGGAGAACACCGTCTCCACGTTCCACATGAGCGCCTCCTTGGTAACCGCGCCGCCGAGGGGCGCGCCCTGCAATTCCGTCGTGAAGGTGGGATCGGAGATGTCCTCCGCGCGCATGCCGGGTTCGTAGGTCGCCGCGACGTAATCGTCCCCGCCGTTGACGACGATATTCACCTTGCGCGGCGAGACGACGTATTTCGCCGCATGAGCGCACTGCGCCTCGTTGTAGTTTTCCGTGCCGGGCAGGCGGACGAACAACCAGTGCGTGCCCGCCGTGGACGCCGCGTTGCCGACCGCCGCGATCGACGTTGCGGTGAGGCGCGTCCAGCCGTTGGATTCCGCTTCCTCCCGCGTGGTCCACTGCGGCGCGACGTCGCCCGTCGCGACATAGTAGACATAGCTGCTCTGCACGTCGCCGATGGTGAGCGAAGGCGTGATATGGAAGCGGTCGAGCGCGACTGCGCCGTCGTAATCCCACGTCGCGTCGTCCGAATAGCCGTCGAAGCGGAGCGTGAGGTCGGTCGCCGCAAGCACCGTGTAGTGGAGCGTTACCGATTCGCTGTTCGTAACGGAGAAACTCTCCTGGTTCGCCACGATCCACTGATAGTTGTTATAGTCCACGAGCCGCACGACGACGTCGTACGTGCCGACGGTGATGCCGCGGGAGACTTCGTCGACGCGGTACAGGTTGGTGTTGTGCCCCGTAAGGTCGGCGAACGCCTCGTCCGAATAGCCGCTCACGACTTCCGCCGTGGGACCGACTTCCGTCCCCGTGAATTTGTAGGTCACGCCGTTGATCTGCGCTTGGATCTTGCGGCTGTCGAGCGAATATTTCTCGATGCGGAAGAGCGCGCTGTCCTCGACCGCGGTGATGCTGGGATCGGAGACGCCGCGTTCGGTGAGCCCGACCGTGAGACGGTACATGCCCGCGTTGTACGGCTTGTGCGTGTTCTCCGCATAGTCTGCATCCGCGCCCTCCGCTCTGCCCGTGTAGGTGAAGCGGAAGCTGTCGAGGAAGTCGAAGTCCGCGGCGACGCCGTTTGTAACGGTGATCTCCTTGTGCTCGCTCCCGATGGTGTACGTCGCCTTGTAGGAGACGTCGAGCGGGACTTCTTCGCCGTGGTTGTACACGATCTTGCCGTCCTCGCCCTTCCCCTTCACGGTAACTTCGGAGATGGTGATGGTGTTCACTTCGATGGTGAGCGTGCCGCTCGCGAACGAGACGAGGTAGTTCGCGTAGTCGCCCGTCTCGGCGAGGGAGCCCTCCACGGTGTACGTGCCCGCGGCAACGGCGTTCACGCCGCCGTTGATGGTGTACTGCACGGTGAGGATATCGCCGAGCACGACGTCGTAATACTGTCCGCCCTTCGTCGCCGTCCAATAGGTACCGTTCGCCTTCTCCTTTGTCGATGCGTCGTCATCGAGGGTGAACGCCTTCTTGCTGTAAACGGTGGAGATGTCGCCCGAGACGACGATGCGGATCCTGCGCTGTGCGACCGTGAGCGTGCCCGTTTCATAGTTCTCTTCGGGGATCTCGTAGTCCGCAAGGGAGTAGCCCGAGAGCTTCACCGAAATGGTGTAGGTGCTTCCCGCGTCGTCGCCGACCGCGTAATCGTGCCCCTCCAAGTTCTGCACCGTGTATGCCGCCGCCGCGCCGCCGAGAAGGTCGTCGCCGTCGCTGTACTGCCAGCCGTCCACGGAATAGGAATTTGCGGGCGCGCTCTCGCCGTACACGACCGACTTATCTTCGGCGCGGACGGTGAGTTTCGCCTTGTTGATGACGAGCGTCGTCTCCTTGGTGGTGCCGCTCCAATTGTGGTGTTCGGAGCTGTCCGCCGCCGACGTCGCGATGACTTTGTACGTCCCCGCGTGCGTGGGCGCGACGGGCGATCTCGAACCGCTCTCCTCGCTGCCCTGCATCAGGACGTATTGATAGGTTATCTCTGCGTCGAAGTCCGCCGTCGCCTCGAAGGAATACGTCTCGCCGTAGGTTACCGTCTTGGTGTCGAAGCCGGTGATCTGCGACTGTCCGGGCGCGATCGTCCACGTGAGGTACAGCCTGCCCGTTTCGTCGAACTGTTCGCCGTGCCCCGTCTCCCACGTCTCGTTATCCTTGTCGCGCAGCGTGAAGTAGACGGTATACGTGCCCGCGTTCGTCTCGGTGAGCTTGACGGTATCCGCGTCCACGATGTCGGAGACGCCCGCGTATTCGAGGATCATGTGCAAGCCGTCGTAGCCGTCCGAGATGAGGACGGAGTGCTCGTTCCCGTCGAAGGTATGCCCGCCGTCGTGCCCGTCGTTCACGCTCATTACGGGCGCTTCGATGACCGCCTTTTCGATCTCGAAGAGCGCGACCGCGGTCGCGGCGGTGTAGCCCTTTTCGGGCATCGCTTCCAACTGGGCGCGGAGCATGTAGTAGCCCGCGTTGACGGGAAGGATGTTGCCGAATTGGATCGTTTCGAGTTCGGCGAGGATTTCGAGACGGCGTTCTTTCGCCGTCCCCTTATTCGAGAGCTCGGCGATCTTTCCCGTCCAATCCCTATACTGCTCCGCGGAGAGCGCCGAGCTGTACGAATAGATGATGGTCGCCGTGGCGAGCTCTTCTTTAATTTGCTCGCTGTCCGGGATGGGCTTGTTGGTTTCCGCGTTGTACGTATTGTACGTCCAACCCGTGATGGAGACGGTGAAGTCCATCGAGCTCGTCTGCACCGAGAAGGTGAGCACGACGGTCGTGCTCTCCGCGCTTCCCGCGACGAGGACGTAATCGTACTGATACTGCTCTTTCAGCGTAACGGTACCGATGCCCTGCCCGACCTGCTCGAACTTCACGGTCATCTTGGAGCCGTTCCATTCGGTCTCCTCGCTGGGCACGCCCGCGAACATGAACGAGAGGTCCATGATGTCGTTGATGAACCCGACGAGGTCGTTTTCGCCCTTGTTATCCGTGAAGTCGGCGAGGTCCACAAGGGAGAGTTCCCAGCGGAGCTCGATCTTTTGGGGCGTGATGTGGAAGTCCGCCTCGCAGACCTTGCCGCTCTCCGAGACCGTTCCCTTGTTCACGCCGCTGCCGAGCTCTTCGAGATCGGGCGTTTCGTCGAACAGATAGTCGTATTCGCCGAAGCTGTTCTGTTTTAAGGTGATCTTGACCTTGTAGTCGCCCACGCGCTGCGGGACGCTGCCGAGCCCGAGCCCGCTGCCGTCCTTCAACGTTCCCGTGTAGGTGAGCGTCTCCGTCTCGGGCGCATGGTCTTTCACCGTGTTGGTGTACGTCGGCTCCGCGGGTACGTCTACATACGAACCGTACTCGGTGCCGTTCTTCGTCTCGAACACCTTATCCTGCACTCTCGCGCGGATGCGGCGGGAGACGACTTTCATCGTACCCGTGTGCGCGGAGACGACATAGTTCTTGAAGAACCCGCCCTCTTCCGCATTGGAGATGGTCACGGTAAACGTCTCGCCCGCGTGCGAATCGCCCGCGGCGTACGCGCCGCCCTCCGACTTGGTCGCGGTGAACGTGAAGGCTTTGAGCAGGAGCTTCTCCTTGCCCGCCTCCGTGTTGTCGCGCGCCGCCCAGTCGTCCGCGGTATATTCCACCGCGAAGTACGATCCCGCTTCCTCGCCGTAGACGATCGTGCCGTCCTTTTGGTAGGCGCCGTCCACGAGCACGCCCGCGGTTACGTTGAGCGTTTTGGGCGTGATGACGTAGACGCCCGCCTTGCCGTTATATGCGTCCGAACTCTCCCAATCGCCCTCGAAGGTGATTTCGTAGTTCGAATCGTTGTTCACGGCGGTGAGACGGTGGTTGCCCACGTCCGTATAGTCGCCCGCCGCCGTCGCCGTCCCGTCCACCGTGATGGCGATTTCGAGATCGGCAAGCGTATCGGGTACGCGCTTGTTTGTATTCAGCGAGCCGCCCGCAACGGAGAGAACGTCGGAAGGCTCTGCCACGGTGGGACGTTCGCCCGAATAGACGGACGTCGCATGTTCGTTCGCGCTTTCCACGCCGCTCGCGACCTTTAAGGTGAGTTCGCGCTTTTCCACGGTGAGGAATCCCGGATCGGTGTTCAAAATGAGCTCGTAGTTCTTCGCGGAGAGTACGCCTTCCTGCACGAGAAGGTTGAATCTGCTTCCCGCGTCCGAATCGGGCGAATATTCGGTACTGTACGCCGTCGCCTTGAAGAGCGTCGCCGTCTCGGAGGCATAGCCCGTGATGACTTCGCTCGCCGTTTCGCCGAGCACAAAGCCGCCGTTTACACCGTATTCATCCTCGCCGTCGTTCCCCTTGAAGAGGAGTTGGACGGAGAGTTCCTCGAACTTATCGCCGTACTTGATGCTCGTATCCTGCGCCTTGACGTGGAGGACCTTTTTGTTGACGGTGTAGGTGAGTGTCTGCTCCGCGCTGCCCGACGTGGACCACTCGTAGTTCGTTGTGGAATACAGCGACACGATGACGGAATATTTGCCCGCATCGAGGAGGTTCCAGATATATTCGGGAGACTTGAACTCCGCGGGACGCTCCCCGACGGGCTCGCCGTCCTTCTCGAAGCGAACTTCCATCACGGCGTGCCCCGTGTGGCTGTCCACCGTCTCGTTGAAGCCCGTAACGGCGAACGCCTGCACAACGCCGTTGTACGTCTTGTTTCTGCCGTTCAGCGTCGCCGTAGGGCGCGCCACCCGCATCTTCTGGATGGTGAAGGAGAGCGCGTCTCCGTTGATGACGTGGATGGAGTAGTTGCCGTTCTCCGTGGAGAATTCGACGGTATACGCGCCCGCGTCGATCGCCTCCGCATCCGCTCTGCCGTTGTACTTGGTGATGACGGAGAACGCCTCCTTATCCTTGAACAGGACTTTGCCGTCGGTATTGCTGTTCGGATCCGATTCGCCCTGTACGGCGTAGAGCGGCGCGAGGACGTACTGTTTGAGGTAGTAGATGATGTCGCCCTCGTGCTTTTTCAGCGTCGTTTCGTCCGCCTTGTAGCTTTGGAGCTCGGCGGTAACGTTGATCTGCTTGGGCGTTATCGTGAAGTTGCGCGATTCCACCGAAGCGACGTAGTTATCCGAATCGGCGACGACGAGGGAAACGCGGTAGGTGCCCGCATCCACGGGAAGCTCCTGCGTCTTTTCCTCGTACGAATCGCCCGAGATGCGCTTTTCGTACCAGATCTCGAAGTGGAAGCCGCTCACGACGGGCGCCGTCGCCGCCTTGCCCTGTCCGTTGTAGACGAGGTCGGTCGGCAGCGTGGGAGACGCGGTGAGACGGGCGGGCGTAATTTCGTAGGTGCCCTTCGTATCCGGACGGTCGTTCCAGATACCGCTCGCCGTTACCTTGTAGTTCTTCGCGTAGTCGTTTTCCAGCTGCTCGCAGATTATCTCGTACTTGCCCACGTTGTTCGTGCCCGTAACGGTCGTGCCGTCGCCGCCGAAGGTGAGCGCCGTCGTCGTGAGCTTGAACACGCGGTTCTTCTTGTCGTTGTTGTCCTCCTTGTCGCCGGGAAGGATCGCCTCGCCCGAGGCGTTCGTGCAAGAGAGCGTGAACGTCGTGCCGTTCCATGCGGGTGTTTCTTGCGCATTCGGCTGTCCGTCCGCGTCCAACTCGCTCTTGTTGAACTGATATCTGTTCGTGAGCGAATTGATGTTGACGGTAATCTGCCGCGCCACAACGGTCATGGTGCCGTTCAGAATGGTGGACGCCGAGGAATCCTCCTCCGTGAACTTATAGTTGAGCCCCGCGCCGTTTGCGAGCGCATAGGCGAGCGTTCCCTGCGTGCCCGAGACGCCCGCGGCGAGACGGATGGTATATTCGCCGACCGCGCCCGTGCGGTAGTTGCCCGCGACATAGGGCGTCCACGCGGTATCCTGCTTGCCGAAGGCAAACGTCGGCTTTGCGGAACCGAGCACGTCCGCCTGCTTCTCGCCGTTGACGAAGCCGCTCACGGAGAATACCTGCTTCTCCGCGGGGACGCTCTCGCCGTACACGATGGAGAAGTCCGTCGTGCGGACGGTGAGCGTCTTCTTCGCAACGGTGAACGTTACGTATTGCTCCGCGATCGCCTTATAGTTGGTCGTCTCCGCCATGGAGTAGGCGATGCGGTAGTTGCCCGCGGGCAGACGCGCGCCGTTCTTATAGTCGCCGTCCGCCATGCGCTCGAACCAGCCCTTTCCTTCGTTGAAATAGGTGTTCGTATAGGTAACGCTGTCGTACGTCTCCCAAACGGAGGAGCGGACCTCCCGTTCGAGGCGCACGCTCGGGTACTGCTTCACGCCCTTCAATTCGTCGTACTTGGGGACGGGAAGGGTCTCCGTGTTGACCGCGGAGTCGTAGCCGCCCGCGTTGCCCGTGCGGTCGTACGCGCCGTACGTCCACGCGCGGGTGCCGTCCACGCGCTGCGTAAGGCTGTAAGGCGTATCCCATTCGTTGTCCGCCTGCAAGATCTTGGGAAGGTAGGCGCCGTACGCCGTGTTATGGTTGTCGCGCGTGATGCGGTAGTAGAGCGCATAGCTGCCCGCTTCCTTCAAGGAAGGAATGGTATCCCGTACGACTTTCCCCGCGTTCGTAGACCAGAACGTCTCCTTATCGGAATTGTACGAGGGGTCGATCGCAGAGGTGTTGTCGAGCAGGATGAACTCCCACGTGAGCGCGCCCTTATCCGCCGAAGAGGCGAACTTTTCGGGCGAGGAGGTCTCCTCCTCGAACCGCGTATGATCCGCGCCGAGGTGCAGCGCATAGTGCTCCTCTTCGTCGTACTCGAAGCCGCCCTCGACCTGCCCGAAGCCGTGCATGGCTTCCACTTTGATGTCCGCGTTCTTGATGGTGTACGTCGCGGTATTCTGATAGGATTCGACGGAATACTTGTCGTCGTACCCCGCATTGAGGAAGAGCTTGATGGCATGCGAGCCCACCGCGCCCGTCGCGTTCCCATCGGGTTGCCCGCTCGGCAGCGCGTCCGTTTCCAGACGGAAGATCTTCTGCCCCGTCTTTTCAGCCGTGTAGTCCTCCGCGCGGATATCCGTTACGGGCGAGCCCAGATCGCTCGTTACGTTCACGGAGATCGTGTACGCCTCGCCGATCTTGGTGAGATCCGCCTTTTTCTCCGTGCCGGGCTTCGCCGCGGCGTTGAGATAGTAGGAGTTGTTCTGATTGTTGACCGTTATGGTGAGCGGCAACAGCCGAACTTCCGCCTTGCTGTCCTTTGCGGCGTCCTTTTGGAGCGTATAGTCGGTGAGGGAGACTTCGGAGAAGTCGAACGTGATGTCGTAGCTGCCCTTCCCGCTTACGCCCGCCGTATAATCGGGAACGGTAACGAGAATGAGCTTTTCGGGGTTGTAGCCGTCCGCCGTCTCATAGCTCTCGCCGCCGAGGAAGTCGTCCTCCCCGAACACGAATTCGGGCTGGAAGCGCGCGGGAATGGTCTCCGAATAGTACAAATAGAAGTTCGCCGAGACGGAGACGGCGTGCTTTGCGATCTCCACCGTGAGGCACTGCGCCTCGCCGTAGAGCGGTTCGTGGTTCTCCGCGACGACCGCATAGTACACCTTGTACGTCCCCGCGTGCGTGAAGGAGGGCATCTCCTCTTTCCACTCGTAGCCCGCCGTGGTAACATCCGTGCCGCTCACGACGGCGTCCGTCCAGCCGTCCGACCAATCCGCTGCATACAGTCCCGCGTCCGTCTTGTAACGGAAGAGGAGTTTGAGCCCGTTGTCCTCCGCCGCCGCGGAGAAGGTGTTCGTATACTGTCCCTTTACGCCGTTTTTATCCAAAACGGTGTTCTTGAAATAGTTGAGCGTGAACGACGTCGCCGCGGCGTGCGAGCTTGCGTCGTATTCGGAAGAGTACGCCGTCGCCTTCATCCCTTCGGAGGTGTCCTTGAAGATCTGGGCGGGACGGATCTTGTAGACGCCGCTCACTTCCACGCCCGAGCGGCTCACGGAGCCGTTCGCGCGCCCGAACGTATAGGTGATATCGTAGTTTTCGGAGAGCGCGGTGAGGCGCGCGGAATAGCCCGCGGTGTTCACGGACGGATAGGTCGTCTCGTTGAGCAGGTCGCGCCCGTCCACGAGCGTTACCGCCTGCAACACGTCCTCCTTCCTGTCGCTGTTCGCGAGCGCGTTCGCCCTGCCGTTCTCGCCGTTGTACGAGAGCGTGATGTGTTCGAGAACGTCGGTAAATTCGGAGCCGTACGTAACGTCGATGGCGCCGATCGTCGCGCGGATCTTGCGCGGCTCGATCCGAACGGACGCGTTCTCGAAGTACACCTTGTAGTTGTAGTTCCCCTCCTCGCGGAAGAAGAACTTGCCCGTGCCGTCCGCGTTGGTGAACTCTGCCGTCTCGCCGTCGAATTGCAGCGTGAAGGCGTTCTCCTTGGTCTGGACATTACTTTCCTTCGTGAGGTCGGTCGTCAGCGTGAAGCGCTCGCCGTAATCGCTGTCGTACGAAGTATCGGTAAACTTGTTCTCCGCCGAGGCGGGCGCCTTGTAGTCCCAAACGAGCTCGTCTTGCACGAAGTCTTCGCCGTACTCGTGGTTTCCGACCGCCTGCGCCGCAATGGTGATCGTGCGCGCCTTCATCTGCACGGCGTGATAGCGGTTGCCCGTCGCGCCGTCCAGCGTGTAGTTGGCGTTGTACGCGTTCGTAATGTTGGTTACGTAGAAGTAGTAATCCTGCTCGTTCTCACGGACGTCGCGGAAGTAATCCTGATACTGCGCGTCGCCGTCGAAGAGGACCGCGCGCACCAAGAGGTAGACCTTCTGCCCCTCCGCGTCCGTGAAGTACGCGAAGGTCTGATTTCCTTTCGACGCGTCGGGAAGTTGGTTCTCGCCGTTGTAGGTGAATACGATATCCTCGTTCCCCTCGGCGGAGCCCTCCCACTTGATGTCTACGGCGCGCTTCGTGATGGAATGTCTGCCGCCCGTGACGGTGATCTTATAGTTGTTGTAGGAATCGTTGTTCTGGCACGCCGCGCCTCTCCCGTTGACGAGATAGGTATCCGCGCTGCCGCCCGCCTGTGTGAGCGCGCCCTTGTTGTAGTCGGTGATCGCGTTCGTCGCCGTCTTGAAGGTGAGCGTTACGCCGTCGCCGTCGTAGATGTCCGCATCCTTCGCCCACTGCGCAACGATCTGCCCCTCCGCGTCCACGAACTTATTGTCGTTCGACGTGCCGTCCGCGTACAGCCATTTGAGGTCTTCCTCCGTGGGATCGACGCCGTACTGCGTGGAGAAGGTGTTCGCGCGGATGGAGACGGCGCGCTTCTGCATGTTGTAGGTCTCGTTCAGGTCGGCGCCCGCGGCAAACTTGTAGTTTTTCGTGAGCCCGTGCGCCGCGTCGCTGTCCACCGTGAAGGAATATTCGCCCGCGTCCTTAAAGGTGGACACGACGCCCGCCTTTTCGATCTTCGGCGTGAGCGTGCGGACGCCGCCGTCCACCGCGCCCGGCGCGTCGATGCCGTTGTAGTATACGAACGGCGCGCTCAAATGCTCGGCGTTATAGGAGGCGTACTGGTCCTTGCCGTTGAACGTGAAGTCGTTTTTCGCACCCCATACGACGGTAACTTCCTTCTGCGTTACCTCGTATTCGCCGTCCACAAACGTGATGACGTAGTTTTTGAGTTCTTCCTCGCCCAACACGACGATGCGGGTGTGATAGTTGCCGACCTCCGTCGTCGTAACGACGTATTCCGTAGAGAGAGCGCCCTGCGCCGACTTCACCGCATACAGCGCGAAGTACAGCCAGTTGATGTTGTCGCGCGAGAGGAAGTTCTCGCTTCCCTCCGAGTAGTTGATGTGGTATTTCTGCCCCGAAAGTCCCTGCGATTTGAGGTCGGTCTCTTCGGTGAGCGCGTCGCCGTAGACCTTGGACAGGTTATCCGCTTTCAGCGATATCTCCTTGGGCGAGATCTTGAATTCGGAGGTGAAGTCGTCCTTCTCCTCGATTTTATAGTTGCCGGCATCGGCCCCCGAGAGCGCGTCGAGGGAAACTTTGTACGCCTCGTACGTATCGCCGTACTTGGAGCGGCGCACGTCCACGGGGAAGTTGTTCGACTTGGCTTCGCCGGGCCTCTCGTCCGTCCACTTCGCGGAGACGTTCACCGTGTCCGTATGGCTGCCGCTGCCCGACACATCGGTTATGACGTTGTTGACGACAAAGACCTGCGTCATCTGTCCTTCGCCGTTGTACATGAGCTCGTCTTCCGACCACTTCACGTCGACGGTGAGCGGCTTGATCTCGAAGTACACCGTGAAGTTGAGTTTCTCCAACGTGTACTCGCCCTGCACGAGACCGTTTTCGTCGTAGGTGATGACCGCGGCGTATGCGCCCGCAAGGTAGGGGCTCTTTTCGGGCACGAAGTACTTCGCGTCCGCCGCATAGCCTTCGGGGACGTTCGTCCCGCTCCCGAACGTATTGTTCTCGACGAGCGCTGTTACCGCCGCTTCTTCCTGCTCGCCGCCGTTCACCCTGCCGTCCGAGCCGCGCGTGGGCGACGCGATCTTGTGATAGACGACGGAACGCCTTGTCGCCTCGTCCGTCAACGTGGGCGGAAGCGCGCTCGTACGCGTGAAGAGCAGGACATGGTTGCCCGTAACCGCGTCTGCGCCGTCCTTATTCACCTGTTGTTTTACGTGATCGCCGTACGTCCAGTCGTCCACCTCGAAGGTGAGCGAATAGGTGCCTCTCGTGATACGGTACGCGAGGCGGATAACGACGCGTTCGCCGTCCTGAATGACCTTGTCGAGCCTTGTAAGGCTGAACGTTTCAACTTGCTCGCTCTCCTTGGAGTTGCCCGAATCCGTCCAGACGTAGTCGGTATACAGGTCGCTGTTCTCCTGAATGAGGCTCAATTCGATGTAGTAGTAGCCCGCGAGCACGCTGTCCGTTTCGAGTTTGGACGTGATATCGTTCCCCTCGGGAAGCACGCCCGCTTCGGGCTGGCTCGTCGAGAAGTATTTGAGCGAGAAGGTGATCTTCCAGCTGCCGTCCTTTACGCCGATCGTGTAGTTGTCCCCGCTACTCTCCGCGCCCGTCGAAATGCCGTCGCCGACGAGTTTGGGATAGAACGCCGAACCCTGCAAATACGCCTTGCCGCGCTGGTCTACCAGCGTGGGCGCCTTGATCTCGCGCTGTTTGATCTCCCAGAAGTCGGCATATTCCGCGTCCGCGGACGCCGTCTCATCCGTGGGAACCTTATATGTATCGTCGTCGATGCCCTTCCAATAGTAGTTCTTGGTATCTTTGAGGCGGATGGTGAGCGAGTACTTGCCCGCATGGGTCGCCGTTACGGTGAGCTCCTTCTGCGCGTTCTCGCCCGTTGTGATGTCCGCTTCGAGCGGCGAGCCGTTTACGAGATCCTTCGCGGAGGGCTCCTTTCCGCCGTCCTTTACGATCTCCATGAGGTCGCTGTCCGAGTTCTGGAAGGTGTACGTCTGCGCGCTCTGCGTATAGACGAAGTCGGAAGCATCCTTCCCCTCGGGCTTTTCGAGCCCCTTCTTGTTGATGATGAACTCCGTCTTGTTGGAAGCGACAACGTTATAGTTGCCCGCGTCCTTTCCCGAGATGCTCTGCACGGTCGCGGTATACACGCCCGCGTTGACGGCGGCGTCGCCGTTTATGGTGGCGCTATCTTCGGGGTCCTCGGAAGAGAGCGTGAACGCAATTACCACCTCGTCCTCGGTGCGCTTGGGCGAAGAGCCGAATTCGTTCGCGATCGCCGCGCTCGGCTTGCGCTCGTGCGTGTCGTATTCGAGCGCGGTATCCGTCCATTCGACTTTGAGGTCGACGGGGGTTATCTTGAATTGGAACGTCCTGTCCTCATACTCCAAGCCGCCCTTCCAGACGGTGTTGTTGGCGTCCGCGAGCGCGACGTGCACTTCGTAGGCGCTTACAACGTTATCCAAGCCGCGGACGACGTCCTCCGCCTCGGTGAGTTTCTCCGCGCCGCCGACGCCGCCGAGCGCAAAGACGGAGACGGTGCGGCTTCCCTCCGTGCCGTAATCCTCATAGTTGGAGACGCCGTCCTTGAACGCCTGCTTTGCGTCGGTATACGGCGTTTCGTAGGTGTTCGCCTCGCTTCCCGCCCCCATGTCGATCTCGGGAAGATCGATCTCGGTGGGCGTGATTTGGAGATAGAAGATAAATTGATGCTCGCTGTCGTACGAGCCGCCCTGCGAGTTATCCCAAGAATAGTTCTCGGGGTTCTTGATGCGGACGACGAACACGTAGTAATCGAGCGCGGTCTTATCCGCATCCCAGAGCACTTCGTCGAAGGCGACGTTCTCCTCGTGGTCCTGCTGACCCGCGACGAGGACGTCCTCCCAATCCGCCCAGTTCTTCAAATAGTCGGTAAAGGTGTACTTGTCGCCCTTCTTCTTGAAGGGAACGACGACGACGTCGTACGCGCCCGTGCCGAGCCCGCTCTTTCTCGCGAGGTCGGAATTGTCGCCGACGAGCGATTGCAGTTCGGGAAGGTCGATGAGCGAGGACACGATGTGCAGTTCGCACTTGATGCCCGTCTTGCCCGTTGCGCCGATCTCCTCCGCGCCGTCGAAATCGTAGTTATCGAATACGGTGAACGCGCCGCCCGTCGTGGAATAGGTGCATTTCAGCTGCGTTTCGAGCGAGGTGCTCCTGCGCGATTTTACATCCGAGCTCTCGATCTCGGCGCGCGAGATGACGGCGAGGTAGTCCCCCGCTTCCTTGGGAAGGTTGGGAACGCCCTCCGTGTCGCCGAGCGCGTCTCCCACGGTGCTCTCCGCATAGGTGTAGTAAACGGGAGAAATTTTCACCGTGTCGCCGAAGCTGTTTTCGAGCGTCGGCTCGTAGCCCTGTCCCTTCTTGGGGTCGTAGGTGAATTTATTCCCCGCGGGCGCGTGCCAATCGATCTGTGCCGTCGCCTTCTCGATGTTGAAGGTCGCGGTGCAGGACGTCTTGTGTTCGCTGCCCGAGAGCCAGTAGAAGTTCTTCTCGTATTTCGCGACGAGGGTCACCGTAACGGTGTACTCGCCGTAATACGTCGCATAGGCGCGCAGTTTGCTGTCCGAGCCCGAAATGGCGATGGAATAGTGCTGGTCGTACGCCTCCGTCGCCGCGTCGAAGGTGATGGTATCGCCCGCGGCGTTCTGCGTTTCGCCCGTGAGGGTGTACTGCATGGTGGAGTTCGCCTGATAGTTGTTCACGACGAACGTGCGGCGGGAGCCCTTGTACGTGAGCGAACTCTTGCCCATGTCGCCGCCTTCCGTCGTATCGGCGGTAACGGTGATGTCGTCCAGCTTCTTCGCCGCGATCTCCCACGTTACGCTCACCCAATCCTGTTCGTGCGAGGGAACTTTATAGGCGTCCTTCTGCGAGGGGTCGGCGGTGTAGAAGTGGTTTTTGTCCGCTTGGAGCCAAACTTCGTACTTGCCCGCGTCCGTCGCCGAGTAGACGGAATCATGGTCGGGCGTCTCCGTCGCGCCGCGGTCGAGCACGAAGCCCGAAGGCGCCGTCGCGGTAAATTCGTACGTCTGCGCGCCCCGCATGTAGCGCGCGTTCTGCGCCGTATCGATGATGTATTCGAGCGTCGCGCCCTGCGGAAGGGTGGTCTCCGCGCGGTTGATGAACCACGTGATCATGAAGTCCTCGTAATCGACGGCGGAGAGGTCTCCTTCCCTGTGCGTCTCGAACTTGCGCATGTCGTCCGCCGAAAATCCGGATTTATCCCACTCGTTGTTCGCGTAGTCCGTGAGACGGATGGCGACGACGTATCTGCCCGCGTTCGTCGCATAGACCGTTTTGGTATCCGAATTGGAGTTGAGCCTGTCGCTGTCCCCGGGTTCCGTCGTCGCGTGCGTGAAGTAGTTCGGAACGAACTGCATGGTGCCCGCGATGCTGTTGAAGTTCATCACGTTCGCGGAGACGCTCCGCCCCAAATAGGTGAAGCCGTCCGCCGCGTTGTCGATATAGGGCAGCGCGATGAGCCGTTTGCCGATCGTGAACGGCACGATGCTCTCGTAGTAAGCGTAGTTTTGATAGTTGGGGTTGTAATATGTCTGCGAAGAGTCCGCCGAATCCATGAGGTAGACCATCGCATAGTACTCGCCCGCGGGCTGCATGGACAACGTCGCCTCGGCGATCTGCGTCGCCGCGGCAGTTCTCTGCAAATAGGAATAGAAGCCGCGGGGATATTGCTCCGCAACGTTCTGATCGAGCCCTTGGAGCCGCTCGACATCCGCCTCATACAGCGCGTAATGGGTATCGTACGTCTCCTTGGAGAGGTACGTCTTCTGCAACAAGGTCGTGTCGCCGTAGAACTGCGCGTCCTCATCGAGCGTATACTTTACGACGTTGTCCGCGGTGTTCTCATCGGCATAGCGGCGTCCCTCGGGCGCGTTCGCCCGGAATTTCGTCCCCTCGTATTTGAGGATCTCGAAGTCCACGCGGAGCGTATAATCGTTCTCGCGGTGGATGTTGTGCGGCAGCTCGGAGTTGAGCGGCCACTGGTAGTAATTGCGCGGGACAAGCGTATCGCCTCCGTCTGCGACAAAGGTAGTTTGGTCGAGAAGGAGTAGATAAATGGTATACACGCCCGCGTTGACGTACGTGAAGGAAGGTTCGAGTTTTTCGTATCCGCTGCCGCCGATGACGCTCACGTCCCAGTGGTTGGTATAGGCATACGGACCGCCGTCGTTTTCCACCGAGAAGTAAACATAGGGCTGATGTCCCGTCTGCCCGCGGTACACGATGGGGTTATAGGAATCCCCGTGCGAGGGGTCGGGATCCACCCCCTTCCACGCGATTTTGAGCGTCTGCTTCAAGATGCTGTACTGCTGGGGGTTGGTGGAAGTATCCGAATAGTTGCCGTGCTCCCACACGGTTACGCGCACGCGGTAGAGCCCGGGCTCGACGGGCGCTTCGGTGACCCAGTAGCCGTTGACTTCGTATTCTACCTGATATTCCGCGAGCTGGTCGCCCGAGGAAGGGTGGACGACTTCGCCCTTCGCGCCTTTGAGCGACTCGTCCTCCCACGTATAATAGGTAACGTCGCCGCCCGCCGTATAGGTAATTTTATATTCGAGCTTGGAGCCGAACTGGATATCCGAGATCTCCATGGAGATCTCGCCCGCGCGCCCGTTGACGGAAAATTCGTAGTAGCCTTCCTGGTCGCTCTCGCGGTGGAAGTTGTAACTGCCGAGCGCGGGCAGCGCGTAATCTTCGCTCTTCTTGTCCTCGACGGAGTCGAGCAAGGTAAGGCGGACGCGCCAGTTGCCGACCGTATCGTCGCCCGTTACGACGATGAAATAGTTCCAGGTGCTGCTTTTGATATTCTTCTTATACAGACCGATCTCGAAGTCTTTGTCCGAAAGGGTGGAGACGTCCACAAATTGAAGCGATCCCCCCTGCAAGACCTCGCGCTCGTAGGTGAGCTTGTAGCGGTATCCCCTCGACTGCGCGTTGAAATAGTCGGTCGACGTAACGGCTCCTTCGCCGTTCCAGCCGTAGAGGCGGAACGCCGCGCCGTCGCCCGTGAGCGCGCTGCCGCCCGTCGCGGCGTCATAGTCGTATGCGTACAGCCCCTCTTCGAGTGCGCCGAAGTTCGCGGTGCGCTCGTTCATATAGACGGAAGCCGCCGAGGGCAAGATGACGGAGATCTGGTTGCCGACGATGAAATCGCGGTACGCCATGACGTCTGCCGTCTGTTTGCCCCCCTGGACTTCCGATTTATCCACCCACCAGACGATTCTGACGAGCTTGGTGTTGCCCTTGATTGCCGTACCGTGTTCCGGCAAGTCCTTTACGTATTCAATTTGGGTGGTTTTCCCGACACTGCCCGTAACGGCGACCGCGGAGGTCTCCGCCGTGGACGTCCAAGTGCCATCCTTATTCGTAACGCCCTTAAAGAACTCCTTTGCGTTCCCGTCCGCGCCGCCTTGGATCTCCTGCAATTCTTCCGCGGTGTAGTAAAATACCGCGAACTTGCCGAACATCTGATGATAGGAGGCGCCCGCGCTCGAAAGGTTGGAGATCCTTCGCCAAGGGAGCGTCGTATTGTAAGAAGTCCCTGAATTGCCGTCCGTCGTCGGCAGCGTTACCGAGGAAGGACTCGCCGTGCCGCCGTGAACGTAGGAGAGGCGGAGCCCCCCGGGATTGGCGGCTGCTCCCACCGAAAGGCGCGAAGAACTGCTCGAAAGGCTGCCGTCCAACTTGATCTCCGTGATATTCTCGTATTTTACCGTGAGCGGAATATATGCCGAGGGATTGCTCGTACCGGTGTTGGAGCCGGAGAGCTGAATTTGTACGTTGCGGACGTACGTGTCGTCCGTGTACTCTTCCTTGGTGTCCGCTTTGACGAGGGGAACGTACTGCGTCCCGTCGTAATGCGCGCGGGTATACTCCTGATAGCGCGTGAGCTGCATGAGCCCCGTGTTTTGGATGACGTTGTAGTTTCTGTTCTGGATGTCCGTTTCGAGGGTGTAATATCTGCCGTCCGATTCGACGCGCGCGATCATAAATTCCTCCGCCCCCGCGTACAGCCCGTTGTTGTCGATGTTGGTGGTAGAGGTAAAGTTGGCGCTCGCGCTCTGCTTGTAATATGCGTCGAGATAGGCATTGTAACGTTGCTGGAAGTGGATGGTGAGCTCGTTGCTCGTGAACTGCACCGCGGCGCCCGTGGATTCGGCATAGCCGATCTGCACCTTGCTGTCCTTGCCGCCGCTCCCGACGCTCGTGGCAACGCCCTTTCCTTCGACGAATGTTACGCGGTCGTCGTCGCCGCGCACGGGCGTTATACCGCCGTTGTTATCGTATACGAGTACGCGGAGCCCGTAGCCGAGCAGCTTCTCGTCCATGTCGCCGACGAACGCATGGTAGCGCTCGGCGAGCGCTACGGTATTGGTATCCGCTCCTTCCTCCAATTTGAGTTTCTGCTCTTTCACGCAGAATTTTGTGAGGATATCTTTGGACTGCTGGTCCTCGTACGTTTCGCCGGGACGGGCGAATTTTTCGGGCAAGCCAACGCGGTAATAATCGCTGGAAGTTTCGCTCGCGCGGCGGATGGTGCCGTCCTCGCCCGTGTTGAGTTCGAGCGTTACAAAGCGGGTGGAGGGAAGTTTGACCGTGAAATCCCCGCTCGCGAGCGTGCCGACGACCGCGTTGCCGCCGTTCTCATAGGAGACCTGAATATCGTTGCTGCTGCCGTCCGGCACGAGGCTGGCGATGCCGTTTACGAACTTCGCTTCCAAAAGTTCGCGGGGCATTTCGGTATACGTCCCCGCGGATTTGTCCTTTTCGAGCACGCCCTTGATGCTTGCCCGATAGAAAAATTCGTACTTCGTGAAATTGCGGAACACCGTGTTGCTGTACAGCACGACGTCCTCGGGCACCGAAATTTGGATGCCCTTCGTGGCGTCATATTTAGGATGATCGGAAAAAGTTACCTGTACGGTATCGCTCGTCTTTTTGATGCGTCGGTCGAGCTCGACGGTGTGCCCGTCGATGTCCTTTTCGGACCGGACATAGACGGTAACGTCGTACGGCGTGCTGAACTGCGCGTCGTCGAGGGACGCGAAGGGCTTCGCGGAGAGGTCGTCTATATCCGTATATGTAGTGCTGTTCACTTCGAGCGAGATGTGGAACTCGTTCGCGAGCATGGTGTATTCGGAGTTATCCGGTTTTCCGTCTACCGGGTTGACAAAATAGACGTCCGCCTTCGCGAGGATCCTCGTCTTGATGTCCCAAACCGTCGTCTCTTTATAGACGTTCGGATCGGGTATGGAGACTTCGCCGAGGTCGTAGATCGTCGCGATGTTCGTATCTACGGTGGCGGGAACTTTATCCGCCGCCGAGACGACGAGTCCCTCTTCTCCCGCGTTTTTCATGGTGAAGACGCCGCACAGGGCGACGATCACCGCAAGCGCAAACAAAAGCGCTCCCCATACTTTTTTCACTTTTCCCGTTCTCATTTTCCCTTACTCCTTTTCCGCGTACGCGCGCAAAAAAATATAAGATATACTACCCCATGTTTGGATTTTAATTATAAACCTCACGTTTTGGAAACGCAACAAATCGAGGGCAATTAACATCCCCCCCCCCGGTGTTTTGATATTTTTTATCTTAATTTGGAATTTTTGTTCTTTTTTTCGACGGTCTCCACGGTTTTTCGACCCCATTCGCCCTTTTTCGACAGGGTTCTATCTGAATTTTTTATCGATTTTTTCACAATTTTGTTAATTTCGTTCTATCACCCTCCGAAAATTTTTTCGGAAATTTTTCCCTATATGCCATTTTTCCCAACCCCATCCCGCCCTTTCGCCCCTTTTCCCTCCCCCTACCCTACCCTCCCCCCTCGCAAAGCGAGGGGGGAGGTGAAAAATAAGAGCAATGCGCGAAGGAGATAAGAGAAACGAGGGGCGCGCAAAAAGCCCTCCCCCTTTTTAAGGGGGAATATCTACCAACCCACCTCCCCCTTTTTAAGGGGAAGATCTACCAACCCACCTCCCCCTTTCCAAGGGGGAATCTACCAACCTACCTCCCCCTTTTTAAGGGGGAGGATCAAGGTGGGGGTTCTGCCCTCTCCCCCTACCCTACCCTCCCCCCTCGTTCACGAGGGGGGAGGTGAATAAGACAACACAAGGGGAAGGTAAAAAATAAGAGCAACACGAGGGGGAGGTAAAAATAACTCTCCCCCATTGTTAGGGGGAGAAAAAACAAAAATAACCCTCCCCCTTTTCAAGGGGGAGGGTACGGGAGGGGGTAAAAAAATCTCCCCCCGAGATTCGGGGGGAGAACTTTAACTGTGTATCCGCTTCGCTTATTTCACGTATCCGTTGGGATTTTTACTCTGCCAATTCCATTGGTCTATGCACATCTTTTCGAGGTCCCTCTCCGCCTTCCAGCCGAGGTCCCTCTCCGCCTTCGCGCTCGTCGCGTAGCAAGTGGGGATATCTCCCGCGCGGCGGGGCTGTATCTCGTAGGGAAGCTCCTTCCCGCATGCCTTGCCGAACGCGCGGATCATATCGAGCACGCTGTATCCGTTCCCCGTGCCAAGATTGTACACGTGGACGCCCGGCATCTTTAACTTCTTGATCGCGGCGACGTGCCCCTTCGCGAGGTCCACGACGTGGATATAGTCGCGCACGCCCGTGCCGTCCGGCGTGGGATAATCGTTGCCGAACACGCCGATCCGCTTCAACTTCCCGCTCGCCACCTGCGCGACGTACGGCATGAGGTTGTTGGGGATCCCCTTGGGGTCCTCGCCGATGAGCCCGCTCTCGTGCGCGCCGACGGGGTTGAAATAGCGGAGAAGCACGACGTTCCACTCCGCGTCCGCCGTGTGTAAGTCGCGCAAAATGTTCTCCTGCATGAGTTTGCTCGTGCCGTAGGGGTTCGTTGTCCCGCCGACCCTGCATTCCTCGTCGATCGGAAGCCGCTCGGGGTCGCCGTACACCGTCGCCGACGAACTGAACACGATGTTCTTCACGTTGAACTCGCGCATCGTTTCCAAAAGCACGAGCGTGGACATGAGGTTGTTATCGTAATATTCGAGCGGCTTGGCGACGCTCTCGCCCACCGCTTTCAGCCCCGCGAAGTGAATGACCCAGTCGAAGCGGTACGCCGCGAAGATGTGGCGCATCTCCTCCCTGTCGCGCACGTCCGCGCGGTAGAAGGAGACCTTCTTGCCCGCGATCTGTTCCACGCGGCTCACCGCCTCCCTGTTGGAGTTGCAGAGATTGTCTACGATGACGACCTCGTACCCCTCGTTGAGAAGCTCCACCGCCGTATGCGAGCCGATATAACCGGCGCCGCCTGTTACCAAAACTTTCATAGCGTTCCTCCCGATATTTCAAGTCCCGCCTGCGAAAGAAATTCCGCAAGCGCGCGATCTCCTGTTTTATCCCGCTTGAACACCGCCGTGTTCCCGAGAATGTTGGCGCACGTCTCTTCCACTTCGCGCTTCACGATCTCTTCCGCATGCGCCGCGTCCGCGCCGTAGCGGGCGAGCAATTTTTCGAGGATGGGTGCGAAAATTTCGTTCCCCTCGTCGAGCGCGCTCTTTTCCCCCGCGAGCGTCGCGCGCACGTCCGCAAGCTGGCGTTTGAGGCGCGCGGGGAGAACGAACAGCCCCATCGCCTCGATGAGCCCGATGGACTCGCTCTTTATGGCGTGATATTCCCTGTGCGCGTGGAAGATGCCGTCCGGGTGCCGCTCGTTCGTGCGGTTGTTGCGGAGGATGATCTCCAAACGGTAGCCCTTCGCGGTCTTGCGGGCGATACAGCTCGCCGTGCTGTGCGGCGTCTCCCCCGTGAAGGGCAGAATTTCCGCCTCCGCGCATTCGTACGTCCTCCATGCCGCAACGATATCCGCCGCGAGCGCGGCGACTTCCGAGCGCGTTCCTTCGAGACGGAGCGCGGTGTTGTACCAATCGATGAGCGATACTTCCGCCGAGGGGTGCGCCGCGGAATGCAGCTTTGCGCGCACGCCCGCCCGCTGCATCGGGAGCACGGCGTTCCCGCCCTGAAAATGGTCGTGCATGAGAATGGAGCCGCCCGCACGGGGAAGCGGCGCGTTGTTGCCGATGAAATAGTGCGGGAAGAGATCGGTGAAATCGAACAGCTTCTCCACCGTCCCGCCGTCCAGCTTCATGGGCGTATGGCGGCAGGAGACCGCGATGCCGTGCTCGTTGAAATAGGCGTACGGGCTGTACTGCCAGAACCACGGCTCCCCGCCCAGCGTGAGCGAGACCGTGCGCATGTTCCGCCGCGAAAATCCCGCGCGCTCGTACCCCTCGTTCTCACGGCAGATGGTGCATTTGGGATAATCCGTGCTCACCGTCGTGAGCTGTTTTTGCAGGTCCTTGTTGTTCTTTTCGGGCTTGCTCAAATTGATAGTGATTTCCAGCCCGTTCTCCGCCGTCCATTTGAGATTTTTCGCGACGGCGGACTTCTTCACGTAGTTGGAATGCACGGCGTAATCGTAAGCCCACGCCGTCGCTTGGGCGGGGGACGCCTGCATCTGCGAAGCGAAGCGCGCTTCAAACTCGCTCGGACGCATGCAAACGGCGTCCATCAGCTTCTCGCCGAGCGTCGCGGCGTCGTACGGGACGCCCGCTTCGTCGAGCGCGGCGAAGATCTCCCGCAAGATCGCGTCGGGAAGTTCGGGGGGCTCCCCCGTCTCCTCCGCGGTATACGCCGTCCGCCCGAGGGCGTCGAGCAATCTGTTTGTCGCATAGACGGCGTCGCGCGGGGAAAGTTCGAGATATTTCTCCGCATAAGCGACGAGCCGTCCGATCCCGCCGTCAACCGACATACTCCTCCTCGATGATCCCGTCCGCGACTTCCGCAACATAGAAGGAAGCCTCGTACCCGATCTCTTTCCGATATTCTTCCCCCACGGCGGCGATGAACGCGTCCACGCCGCGCTTTCTCACGAGGGAGACGGTGCATCCGCCGAAGCCCGCGCCCGTCATGCGGGAGCCGAGACACTCCGGTCTCACCCACGCAGCCTCCGCGAGCGTATCGAGCTCCCTGCCCGTAACTTCGTAATCCTCGCGAAGGGAGAGATGGGATTGGTTGAGATACTGTCCGAATTCGCCGAGCCGTCCCGCGCGGAGCGCCTCCACACTGCGGCGCACGCGCTCGCATTCGGTAACGACGTGGCGCGCCCTGTGATAGACGACGGGCGGCATGAGCGTGCGGTATTCCTCCACCTGATAGGGTTTGAGGCTCGCGAGATTGGGGACGTCGAATCTCCTTTTCAGCACCCGAAGCGCGGTCTCCACTTCCGAACGCCGCTCGTTATACTTGCTCTCCACGAGATTGCGCGGCTTGTTGCAGTTCGCGAGCACCAGCACGCAATCCTTCAAGTCGAGCGGGATATATTCGTAGGCGAGCGTCGCGCAGTCGAGCAGCAACGCGTTGCCCTTTTTGCCGTTTGCCGAGGCGAACTGGTCCATGATGCCGCAATTCACGCCGCAGTAAATATTCTCCGCCCGCTGGCAGAGCACGGCGAGCGCCGACTTGTCGATGGGATTTTCCCCCGTCCGCGCGAGCGCGTAGGCGGTCGCGACCTCGATCGCCGCGGAGGACGAGAGCCCGGAACCGAAGGGAACGGAGCAATCGTACAGGACGTCGCACCCGACGAGCCGATAGCCCGCCTTCTTCATTTCGTCCGCGACGCCCGCCTGATAGTTTCCCCATTTGAGGTCCTTATAATTCTCCGTGGCGGACAGATCGATCTCCGCACGGGCGGGAATATCGGTCGCGGCGACACGGAAAAAGTTCGTCCCGTTCTTGCGGACGGCGACGCGGCATTTGAGCGTGAGCGCGGCGGGCAAAACCTGCCCCCCGCAATAGTCTACGTGTTCGCCGATAAGATTGACCCTTCCCGCCGCGGAATAGATCGCTTCGGGCGGCGCCCCGAACAGCTCCTTGAATTTGTTTACCATGCAGATCCTCTCTCGTCTTTTCCTTATTTCCCGCGGGCGCGAAAAACCGAAACGGCGAAGCGCCTTGCGCGCCTCGCCATTTCGATCTATCAATCAGGGGGAATGATAATAATCGGTTCCAGTACCGTGCGCAATCGCGGCGAATTTTCGCCCTCGTTTCCTTCACGCCCGTTTTACGCCTATATTATAACGCGCAAAAAGGACAAAAACAAGCATTCTCTTGTCAGCTTATGGACATTTATTGTTATTTTTGATTTTTTTCCTTTGACAACCCCCGAAAAAAGAGGTATACTGTTGCCGAGGTGAAAATTATGATCGCGAAACGGGAAGTTTGGAACTACGCCCCGTCCGTCAAGGTCTGGGTGGGCAAATACAAAAATTCGCAAAACCTTCTGCACTGGCACTACGACTGCGAACTCCTGTACGTGGAGAAGGGCGAGATCGACGTGTTCTGCGAAAGAAAGATGCACACCCTCGTTACGGGCGAAATGCTGTACGTGGACAGCGGGCAGGTCCACTACATGCACGCAAAGGACCCCTCGACGACGCTCATCGTCATCGTGTTCGACTACGAAACGCTCCGCGTCCACCTCGGCGACGTGCGGCTCGCCTCGCCCAAGCTCGCGCATTCCTATCCCGTGCCCGAAATTTACAGGGAACTGCGCGACATCCTGCTCCGCAAACAGCCCTTCTACGGGCTCGAAGCCGCCTGCAAAGTGATGCAACTCATGCTCGCCGTATTCCGCTCGGAAGAAGTGGTCCCGCGCGGCACGACAAGCCAGACTTCCCGCCGCTTTATGAGCCTCCTCGAAGAACTCTCCGAAAAGTACGCCTACTACACCTTTTCGGACGCCGCCTCCTTCATGGGCATGAGCGAATCCTATTTTTCGCGCTATTTCCGCACGACGACAGGGACGACCTTCTCGCAATACCTCAATTACGTGCGCACCAACCGCGCCATCGAGCTCATCCACGGCGGGGAAGATCTCTCCATGACGGAAATTTCCCTCCGCTGCGGCTTCGGCACGATCCGCAATTTCAACCGCATTTTCCGCGAACTGACAGGGTATTCCCCCAAGAATATCCCGCCCGACTACCTCATCAGCGACAGCTTCGTCTACCCGAGCACCGCGCCGTTCAACCCGACCCTGTACGACTGCGAACTCATCGAAGCCAACGCGCCGCGCGAATGACGCACGGGTAAAACGCACCCGCGCGCAAAAAGAGATCCCGAGCCCTCGGAATCTCTTTTTGTTTTTTCGGGAAAATTACTTGCTCATGCCTTCCTGCACGGCGACCGCGACCGCGACGGTCGCACCGACCATAGGGTTGTTGCCCATACCGATGAGCCCCATCATCTCGACGTGCGCGGGAACGGACGAAGAGCCCGCGAACTGCGCGTCCGAGTGCATCCTGCCCATCGTATCCGTCATGCCGTAGGAGGAAGGACCCGCCGCCATGTTGTCGGGGTGCAAGGTCCTGCCCGTGCCGCCACCCGAAGCCACGGAGAAGTACTTCACGCCGTTTTCGACGCACCACTTCTTGTAGGTGCCCGCGACGGGGTGCTGGAAGCGCGTGGGATTCGTCGAGTTGCCCGTGATGGACACGCCGACGTGTTCGAGCTTCATGATGGCGACGCCCTCGGGTACGTTGTCCGCGCCGTAGCAATTCACTTTCGCGCGCGGTCCGTCCGAATAAGGGATGCGCTTCGTTACCTTCACCGTCTCGGTGTAGGGGTCGAATTCCGTCTCGCAGTAGGTGAACCCGTTGATGCGGGAGATGATGTACGCCGCGTCCTTGCCGAGCCCGTTCAGAATGACGCGGAGCGGGTTCTTTCTCACCTTATTGGCGTTCATCGCGATGGAGATGGCGCCCTCCGCGGCGGCAAAGCTCTCGTGCCCCGCGAGGAAGCAGAAGCACTCCGTCTCCTCGGAGAGGAGCATCTTGCCGAGGTTCCCGTGCCCGAGCCCCACTTGCCTGTTCTCGGCGACCGAGCCGGGAATGCAGAACGCCTGCAACCCGATGCCGATCGCGGCGGCGGCGTCCGCCGCCCTCTTGCAACCCTTCTTGATGGCGATCGCCGCGCCCACGGTGTATGCCCAGACGGCGTTCTCGAAGCAGATGGGCTGCGTGCCGCGCACGAGCTTATCGCAATCGACGCCATTAGAAAGGCAGATATCTTTGCATTCCTCTACCGAGCCGATGCCGTATTCTTTGAGCGTCTTGTTGATCTTGTCGATCCTTCTTTCATAACCTTCAAACAGAGCCATTTCGCGCCTCCTTATTCCTTGCGGGGGTCGATGTACTTCACCGCACCCTGTTCTTCCGCGAACCTGCCGTAGTGACCCGTCGCCTTCTCCCAAGCCTCGTTGGGCGTGAGACCCTTCTTGATGAAGTCGGTCATCTTGCCGAGGGAGACAAATTCGTAACCGCAGACCTCGCCGTTTTTATCGAGCGCGAGACGGGTAACGTACCCTTCCGCCATTTCGAGATAGCGCACGCCCTTCTTCGCCGTGCCGTACATGGTGCCGACCTGCGAACGGAGCCCCTTGCCGAGGTCTTCGAGCCCCGCGCCCACGACGAGCCCGTCGTCCGAAAACGCCGACTGCGTTCTGCCGTACACGATCTGCAAGAAGAGCTCTCGCATCGCCGTGTTGATGGCGTCGCAGACGAGGTCGGTATTGAGGGCTTCCAAAATCGTCTTATGGGGCAGGATCTCCGCCGCCATCGCCGCCGAGTGCGTCATGCCCGAGCAGCCGATCGTCTCGACAAGGGCTTCCTCGATAACGCCTTTCTTGACGTTGAGGGTGAGTTTGCACGCACCCTGCTGCGGGGCGCACCAGCCGATGCCGTGCGTGAATCCGCTGATGTCCGTGATCTGCTTCGCGCATATCCACTTGCCCTCTTCGGGAATGGGCGCGGGATCGTGCCACGGTCCCTTGGCGACGCAGGTCATCTCTTCCACTTCGCGTGAATATTGCATAAGATGAATCCTCCAAATAGTCTCCCTTGCGGGAAATTTTTACCGTACCTATTCTAACATATTTTTCCGAGGATATCAAGGGGAGAAACCCAAAAAGTTGCGAAAAATCTTATGCCCGCGCGGCTCTCGCCGCGCGGGCATAAGATTTTACATTGCGCTATTTCATATCATACAAGTTTACGTCAAATGCGGCAACCGACATGAAGAGCTCCTTATTTCCATTCCCCCACCTTCGTATCGTTTTCGACACTTCCGAACCTATATCCGCAATAGAGACATGCGCATTTGAATTCCGTGCTTGTATTGGTAATTTTGCGGTGATAACCCCGTGTAACATCCGCGCGAACTTCCGCTATCTCTTTGTCGCGAAATTTTAAGGCGCCGACCCTTTCGTTGCTCGTCTCCGTCTTGTATTGGTAGTTTTCCTGCGAATCTATGGATTCTATATGGCTCGAAATGGTAAAAAGCCGTTTGCAACGGGGGCATTTGAAGTAGCTATCGGAGTAGTATATCATTGCAACGATGTAGAAAATTGCCTGTGCCGGTATGATGACCGCAACAATACATACTGTTTCCAACGGAGAATCCGTACCGCCCAGATACGCTTCGGCGGCGACCGGATATGTAAGCGCCACATAAACGGCAGCTCCTATGGCGAGAAGAAGGTGTATAGTCAAGAAGATGTACATAACATACGCCTTTGGAGACTTTTTTCTCCGCGCCGCTTCTTCCCATATGGCTCCGTGACCGAGAAACGGATCAAAGCCCAAAAATGCAATGCTTGTTCCAAATATGGATAGGAGTGCGGTCAATCCTATAATAACGCCGAAATGCACTTCGGGAGCAAATGTCAGTCCTGCCAAATCCCCGCAGATCGCACCGAAGACGATCGCCTCGATAAATATGCTCAAAAAGCCGCAAATTGCAGTAACAAGTACAGAGCGGACAAAAATCCATAATATTTTTTTTGCCATACCAAAAAAAACTTTCACGCTTTTCCTCCTATTCCGTATGAAAATTTAATCTTTACCTATATTATAGTCATATTTATGACTATTGTCAATGATATGACATGAATTTATAATGAAACCATGATAAGTTACGCTCCGTTTTGGAGGACGCTCAAAGCGCGCGGAGAGACCACTTATACCCTGATAAACAAGTATAACATCAGCAGCGCAACCGTCGACCGCATGAAAAAAGGCGGGGGGATCACCACCGCGAAACTCAACGATCTGTGCGCCATTCTGCACTGCAAAGTAGAAGATATTATCGAATATGTGGAAAATTGAGCCGCCCGAAAAATGTTTGCAGATCGGCGGGAAGAGAAAGCGCCCCGTGCCGAGGAAACCTCGGCACGGGGCGCTCCGCCGAAATTTGCGGCGGGGTCTTGGTTACTGTGCGGAGAAATCTTCTTTCCCCACGCCGCAGAGCGGGCAGGTGAAATCGTCCGGGACGTCCTCCCACTTGGTGCCGGGCGCGATGCCGTTATCGGGATCGCCCGCCTCTTCGTCGTACTCGTAGCCGCAGACGTTGCAAATGTATTTTGCCATGGTTCAACCTCCTTTCGATTGATTTTTTACATCTTCGGCGATCGCCTCGCCGAGCGCTTTCAGACGCGCCGCCGTCTCTTCCTTCACCGAAGAGAGGACGGTAACTTTTTCCCCGATCTGCGTCATGTCCTTCCACTCCTTAATGATGTCCTGCATATACGTGCCCGCAAGCGGCGACCAAGAGCCGTTTTCCACGAGCGCATATTTTCTGTTGCGGTAGGCATGCGCTTTGAGGTCGTTCAAAAAGTTCTCCATGCTGATGAAGATGCCGTTGTTGTACGTCGTCGTCGCGAACACGACGTGGGAATAGCGGAATGCCTCCGCGAGCATTTCGGAGACATGGTGCGCCGAAACGTCGTAGACCGCCGTAAAAACGCCGCGCTTTGCGATCTCCGCGGCGAGGATCTCCGCCGCGTTCTGCGTGTGTCCGTAGACGGACGTATAGAACACCGCGACGCCGGATTCCTCGGGCTCGTACTTGCTCCAAACATTGTATTTTCCGAGCAGCCAAGCGATGCCCGCGGGCTCCCGCCAGACGGGTCCGTGCAACGGGCAGATGCGCGCGATGTCCGCGCCCGCCGCCTTCTTCAAGACGTTCTGCACCTGCACGCCGTATTTTCCGACGATGTTGAAATAATACCGCCGCGCGTCGTCGAGAAAATCGCGCTCGAAGTGTACTTCGTCGGCGAAAATGCTCCCGCCGAGCGCGCCGAACGTGCCGAACGCGTCCGCCGAGAACAGCGTCTTTTCCTCGGGGATATACGTCATCATCACCTCGGGCCAGTGCACCATCGGCGCAAAGAGGAAGGTGAGCGTGCGCTTGCCGAGCGAGAGGGTCTCCCCCTCGTTCACGACGAGGACTTTGCTCCCGTCGAAGGGGAAGAAGTTTCCGAGCATCGCCGCGACCTTCTTGTTCGTTACGACGGTAACCTCGGGATAGCTCTCTACGACGCGCAGAAAGCTCGCGGAATGATCGGGCTCCATGTGATGGACGACGAGATAATCGAGCTTCCTTCCGCCGAGCGCCTCCGCGAGGTTCTCCAAGAAGAGGTCGCAGACGGCGGCGTCCACCGTGTCGAACAGCGCGGTCTTTTCGTCCTTCAAAAGATAGGAATTGTACGAGACGCCGCGGGGAATGGGAAACGCGCTCTCGAAGAGCGCAAGCCTGCGGTCGTTTCCGCCGAGATAGTAGAGATCGTTTGATATTTCCTTCACGTTATGCATCGAGATACCTCCGTTTGCCGTCCGCTATCATAGCACATTTTTGCCGTATTGACAAGCGGACAAACGCGCCCGTCAGAAATTTCCCCCGTTCCAGCCCCAGTCGCGGACGGGATGATAGGTAACATAGACGGCATTTGCGGGAATGGAGAGTTCCTCCGTGAGAATGCGGCAGATCTCCCCCGTCATGCTGTCGTAATCGGCGGCGGAAGCGTTCCCGAACAGGCTCACCTCCACGTAGGCGCCCTTTTCCAGCTTCTTTCCTCCGAAATAGAGAGAATAGTTGTCCTCGAAGCCAACCATGAGATATCCCTCCCCCTTGTGCAGCAGGGAGATCGCCTTGCCGAACCTCGTTTTGATGCGCTCCTTTTTCTCCTCCGTGAGCGCGACGGTAACTTTGCTGTCGATAAACGGCATAGATGTTTCCTCCTCTATTTTTCGGCGCGCACGAGGCACGCCAATGTCTCCACGTGTTTGGTCTGCGGGAACATATCGTAGGGCTGGATGAGCGTAATTTCGTACCCCGTCCCCCCGTTTTCGCTCTTTATGAGCTCGCCCGTCTCCGTCTCCGTCAAGGAACCCGTGAGGATCCCGAGGTCCCGCGCGAGCGTCGCGGGATTGCAGGAGATCATGACGATGCGCTTCGGCTTCGCCGCGATCGCTACGCGGAGGGCGGCGCGGTCCACGCCCGCGCGCGGCGGATCGAACACGACGGTCGCGTCCTTTTCCGCGGCGAGAATGCCCGCGAGCTCTTCCTCGACCCTGCCGCAGATGTTCACCATGCAGTCTTCGAGCCCGTTGCGCTCTTTGAGCCGATCGGCGCAGGCGTTCGCCTCGGGGACGACCTCGATGCCGTACGCCTTCCCGCACTTCTTCGCGAACATGGCGGTGAGAAGCCCGCCGCCCGAATAGCAGTCCACCACCGTGTCTCCCTCCTCCGCGAGGGAGACGGCGCGCTCGTACAGCCTGCCGCGCACATTCTCGTTGACCTGCACGAAGGTGTTCGCCCCCGCCTCGAAGGTGATGCCGCTGTCCGTGCACTCGTAAAAGCCCTTCCCTTTCAGGAGAACGAACTCGTCGCCGAGCACGACGTTCGTCGCAGCGTCGTTGAAATTGAGATAGAAACTGTATTCCGGGAAAATGCCGTCGAGGAGATACAGGAAATAGTCGATCCCCTTGATCTCACGCACCGTCGTAACCAGCGTTACGATAAATTTTCCTTTGAGTTCCCGCACGACGATGTGGCGGAGCTGTCCCTTCCCCGTCTGCTCGTCGTAGCCGTCCAGCCCGCACTTTTCCATGAAGCCGACGAGGGCGGCGATGAGCGCCTTCGCCCAATCGGGATGGAGCGGGCACTCCTGCGTGGGAACGATGCGGTGGGACCGCTCGGCGTAAAAGCCGACGACGTTCTCCTCCCCCGCCCTGCCGATGGGGAGCTGCAATTTATTGCGGTAGCCGTATTCCTTTTCGCTCCGCTCGCAGGGGGAGACGGGGAATGTGATGCCGCCGATCTTTTTGAGGGACTCCTGCACGAGCTCCGTCTTGAATTTGAGCTGCGGGCGGTAGCGGAGATGTTGGAGCTGGCATCCGCCGCAGCGGTAAAAGACCGCACAGCGCGGACGGACGCGCTCCTCCGCGGGAATGGTGAGTTCGAGAAGTTTGCCGTAGGCGACCGTTCCCTTCGTTTTGAGGATCCTTACGGACCCCTTTTCTCCGGGGAGCATATAGGGAATAAAGACGGTCGTCCCGTCGGCATGGGCAATGCCTTCGCCGTTCGTGCCGACCGCGTCGCAGGAAAGCGTTAAAACGTCGTTCTTCTCCATCGTTCACCTCCCGATCCTTTTGATTGCCATATCCACGGAACGCTGGCAGAGAAAGATCGCACAGTCGTAGGCGGCAAAGACCGCCGTCCCGCCCAGGAATATGATATAGTACAATCGCTCCGCGACCCACGGATACCACGTCGCCTCGCTGACGCCGAAAACGGGCGCGAGGACGAACCATGCGACGAGAAGCGCCAAATCGAACCAAACCGCCTTGCCGAGGAAGAACGCGCCCTGCGCGATCTTATTGCGGATATAGTTCTTTTGCAGGCGGTTGAGAAGCGGATGCACGCCCAAAAAACACGCGAAGGGCAGCAGTTTCAGAAAAGAAAATCCGCAGAAGAGAAAGGCGAGCAGAAGCGCCCCGACGAGTGCGAGAAAGCTCCCCCAATAAAAATTTTTGGAGAGCGGCACCATGAGCGCGAATACGGCGAGCAGATACCCCGCGCCGAGCAAAACGTCCACATACGACCCCATGGTGAGTGCCGCCGCCGCGACGGCGCACGCCATCGCGGAAAGCGCGATCGAAAAGGATGCCGAAGTGCGTTTCATCGTCAGCGGCAGTTACAGCAGAGGTTGAACAGGCAGTTCACGCACAGGAAGGTGTAGCACATGGAGGCGCAATTCGCGCACCAGTTCCCGCCCATCTGTCCGTTGTCCGAGGAGAGGTCCGGGTTGACGGAGGGCGCGCCGCCCGTCTCGCGTTTGTATTCGGACCGCGCGTTGAGCCTGTCGTACGCCTCCTTATATTTGGGGACGCTCCCGTCCATCTGCATGGCGATTTCGAGCTGCTTCTTGCTCTCGTTGAGCCAATTCTTTTTGTAGAAAACGACCGATTGCAGATAGTGCCATTCGGCGTTCCGCTCGTTGAAACCGTCGAGGAGCGCCTGCGCGCCCGCGATGTCGCCGCCGCGGATCTTCTCCGCGACCTGTTCAAAGGCGTCCGCGCCGCTCGTGTTCTCCTTCTTTTCCCGCCGCTCGTCCATGATCTCCTGATAGGCGGCGTCGAGCTTGCCGAGCATGCGGGCGGCGTTCATGCCCGCTTCCCCGTCCTGCCACTTTTCCTCGTTATACTTCTTTTTGAGCGCTTCGTAGCTCGCGGCGATCTCTTCGTCCGTCGCGTTCTCGCTCACCTGCAATATCTCGTAATTTTCACGATCCATAAACAATTTCCTTCGCTTTTATATTTTTGCCTGCATTCTCGTGCGCCGTTCTCCCTTCATCACGCGCATCGTCTCCAACGGGATGCCGCGCAAGATCACGTTGTCCGTGAGGTCGCGGTTGAAGAAAAAGGTGATTTTTCCGAGGCTCTCCCGCATGGAAAAGAAGAGCGTATCGAACAGGAATGAAACTTCTTCTCCGCTTTTTTCCATGAACTCGGCGCGGCTCTTGCACCCGCTCCCGAGCAGGAAGGGATTGTACCTTCCCTTCTTCGCGTCGGCGTCGAAGTCGTCCAGCGCGTCGACAAGATAGACCCACTTCCCGAGGTCGTAAAAGAGCTGCCGCGCCGCGTCCGTAGCTTTCTCCTTCATGAAATGGTCGCACAGCGCGCGCATCATCGCCGCGCTCGGCTCCGCCGCCTCGTCCGCCGAGGCGGAACGTTTCCGCTCCGTCTCCCCCTGCGCCTTCATGTACGTCTGCACGATCTGCACGAGCGCGGGGTACTTCTTCTTCGCACGGGAAAAGCCCTTTCGGAACCACAGCCGTTTCCCCCGCCCCTTTCCGCCGTCCGCAACGTCGTCGGTGAGCTTGTAGTACGCGAGCACGGTGTTGAGCGCGCCGAGCTCCTCGGTGAGAGGATCGGCTACGGCGATGGGACGCTTGCGCACGGCGTGCTCGAAACAATTCTGCCGCTCGACGCGGATATCCGTCCCCGTCATGTTGTGCAGGAGAGCGGAAAGAAAGGTGATATCGTAGGTGAGCCCCACCCGCGCCGCCTGTCCGCACGATTTTCCGATGCCCTTGCAGAGCCCGCAGTAGAGCGCTTTATAGAGCATCAGATCTTTCACGAACAGGTTGGGAATATCGTAACGAACGTACCCGAACATCAGTCTCCCCTGTAAAAGCCGACCTTGCGGTACGCCTTGGAGAGCGTTTTCCGCGCCGCATAGTGCGCCTTTTCCGCGCCCGCTTTGAGCGCGCCCGCGAGATACGTCTTGTCCGCGAGGAGCCGCTTTTGCTCCGCCTGCACGGGCGCAAGGGCGTCCGCCACCGTCTCGCCGACGGCGAGCTTGAACGAAGCGTACCCCTGCCCCTCGAATTCCCGCTCCGCATCCGCGACGGAGACGCCGCGGAACGCCGCGTAAATCGCGAGGAGATTGGAGACGCCGGGCTTTTCCTCCGACTGCACGATGCGGTCCCCGCTGTCCGTTACGGCGCGTTTGAACTTTCTTATTACGGTATCCCGATCGTCGGTGAGAAAGACGCTCGCGTTGGGATTTTCATCCGATTTGGACATCTTCTTCGCGGGATCCTGCAACGAACGGATGCGCGCGCCGCTCGCGGGGAGGAGCGCCTGCGGGACGCGGAACGTTTCCCCGTAGAGGTTGTTGAAACGCACGGCGAGATCGCGCGCGATCTCCACGTGCTGGGTCTGGTCCGCGCCGACGGGAACGCAATCCGTCTGGTACAGCAAGATGTCCGCCGCCATGAGCACGGGGTAATCCATGAGCCCCATGTTGATATTGTCCGCGTGTTTGGCGGATTTATCCTTGAATTGCGTCATGCGGGACATTTCGCCCACATACGCGAAGCAGTTGAGGAGCCAGCACATCTCGGCGTGCTCGTGCACGTGCGACTGCACGTAGAGCGCGCACCGCTCGGGATCGACGCCGCAGGCGATATAGAGCGCGGCGAGTTCGAGGGTGCGCCTGCGGAGCGCCGCGGGCTCCTGCCGCACGGTGAGCGCGTGCAGATCCGCCATGGCGAAATAACACTCGTATTCGCTCTGATAGTTCACCCAGTTGCGGATCGCGCCGACGTAGTTTCCGATCGTGAGCGCGCCGCTCGGCTGGGTCGCCGAATACATGACTTTTTCCATATTACTCCCCAGTTTTCCCATATTATACCATACTTTCCGATAAATTGCAACGCCTATCTGTGCGCCTTTGACGAAATTTCATAATGCCGCCACATTCCCGCGTAAAAAAAAACCGCAAAATCGTTGAAATTTTCGCAAAATTCGTGTATACTGAAAGAACCACACAAGTTTCATAAAATTTCGTCGGGTGCACAGAATGGCATTGTGCATCTCTCTTTCATATATCCCCGGCGGATATCGGAACTTGTGTGGTGACAGATCCAAGGGGAGATGACCTTGCGGTGTATCCCTGCGGATACACCTTATTTTTTTATTCAAAGGAGGTAACTACCATGCACAAGAGAGTATTCACCACTGCTCTCGCACTGCTCTCCGCCGCCTGTCTCTTCGCGGGTTGCGGAAGCGGACCCAAGACGCCCGACAATACGCCGGGAAACCCCTCGGGCGAAGACCCGACCGTGCACGTCCATGACGGCACCACCTACCTTTCGCACGGCGGAACTTGCTCGTGCGGCGAGACCTTCCCCGCGGGCGACCACACGTGGAACGCGGACAACGTGTGCACCGTCTGCGGCTACGAACTTCCCGTAACCGAAGGGCTCGTGTACACCGAGGTGGAGGGCGGCGTCAAAGTCGGCTACGATTGGGAGAACGCCACGCTGACCGCGGCGGAAGAGCTCGTCATTCCCGCCTACCACGACGGCAAAGCGGTCGTCGCGGTCGCAGGTTACTATCAGGACGATGGGGAGACCTTCAACGGCGAAACCACCTTTTACAGCGCGGGGTTCAAGGTCGTCGCCGTACCGAACACCGTAAAGAACATTCCCGAACGGGCTTTCTACTACTGCCAAAACCTGCAAAAGGCGTACATCGGCGGCGCGCTCGGCGGAGAGATGATATTCTACGGTTGTTCCGACCTCACAAAGGCAGTGCTCCCCGCAAATATTACGATCATTCCCGCGGATACGTTCAGCGATTGCGCGAAACTGTATGACTTTGAAATTCCCGCAAGCGTGACGGAGATCGGAGCTACTGCCTTCGACGGCGCGGGGATCATGCGCCTCACCCTGCCCGGGACGCTGGAAAGCGTGGGCAGAAACGCCTTCCGCCACTGCCACCAGCTTGTAGAAGTCTACAACCAAAGTTCCCTCACGCAGGAGGAACTCGGCTTGACCGCCGTTGAAGATTTCCACACCGCCGCCGCCTCCGCGGGCACGCTCACGCAAAAGGGCGATTACTTCTTCTGGACGTATAACGGCGCAACTTTCCTCCTCGGTTATTACGGCTATGAGACGCAGATCGTCCTCCCCGCCGACTTCAACGGCGCGGGGTACGCCATCCACAAGTCCGCCTTCTCGGGGCTTGACCTCGTCTCCGTGGAGACGGGCGACGGCGTAACGGAGATCGCCGAATATGCGTTTGAAAGCTGCGACGATCTCCTCCGCGTCGAACTCGGCAAGAACGTGGAGACCATCGGCGACGGCGCGTTCAGCCACTGCGATAAACTCATCGAGGTGGGCGATCTCTCCACCGCGCTCACGATCACCGAGGGGGATAGCGAAAACGGCCAAATTGCGAAAAACGCCATTCACGTCTATACGGACAAGAGCGAAAAGGGAACCATCTCCGAGAGCGGCGAATACGCCTTCTTCTCCTACGGGGAAAACCGCCTGCTCGTCAACTACTACGGTTCTTCGACCGCCCTCACCCTGCCCGCTTCCTGCAACGGCAACAAGTACACGATCCTCCAAAACCTCTTTGAGGGTTCCCGCACGATCACGAGCGTCAACTTCGGGGACGGCGTGAAGGAGATCGGCGAAAAGGCGTTCTGCAACTGCTCCAAACTCGCCTCCGTCGTCTTCGGCAATTCCCTCGAAAAGATCGGCGCGGGCGCGTTCCAAAAGACGCCGTTGCTCACGACCGTTTCCTTCCCCGCGAGCCTCAAATATATCGGCAAGGATGCCTTTTGGAGCACGAGCGGCGGACTGACGAGCGCGACGTTCGCCGTCAAAGAGGGTTGGACATGGTGGATGAGCGACAGTACGCAGATCGCCGCGCCCGAACTCGATTCCCTCGACGATCCCGCCGTCAACGCCGACTATCTCGCAAGCCGCGGCGATTACGAGGAAGCGCACAAGATCATGAAACACGAATGACCCTGTAAAAAACAGCCGTCCCGCGCAAACTTGCGCGGGACGACCTCTTTCTTTACAAAAATTTTTCCACTTCCCCGAACATCTTGTCGGGCGGGACGACATCCTTGAAGCGGATCGGCTTATAGCGAATGGCTTTGAGCGCCTCCGGGACCTTCATCGCCGTGAGCAGGAAGATGCGCTTGATCCCCTTGAAGCTGTCCTTCACGTCGTTCCCCGTGAGCGCGTACAAGACGTCCTGCGGGAACTTGTACGGGCTCGCCGTGGAGACGACGACCATGGGGCGCTGTTCCGCGGAGATATCCTCGGCGCGTTTGCGGGCGTACCGCTCGGCGACGCTCATCGCGACGCCCGTGTGCGTATCCATGGGATAGCCGTACTCGGTGAAAAATTCATAGATGCAGTCCACCGTGTCGTCCTCGCTCGTGTAGCCCGCGCGGAAATGCTCGCGGATGGTTTTGAGCTCCTCGGGACGGACGGAGTATTTCCCCGACGCCGCGAGGGACGCCATCCTCTCCTTGGTGAGCGCCGCGTCCCTGCCCGAAAATTCAAAGATGAGCCGTTCGAGATTGGAGGAGACGAGGATATCCATGGAGGGGGACATCGTACGGTAGAGCGGACGCTTGCAATCGTACGTGCCGTGGCGGAAAAAGTCGGTGAGGACGTTGTTCTTGTTGGACGCGCAGAGGAGCGTCCCGACGGGGAGCCCCATGCGCTTGGCGTAGTACCCCGCGAGGATATTTCCGAAATTGCCCGTGGGTACGGCGAAATCCACCCTGTCGCCGAGCTTGATCTGATCGGAAGAGACGAGATCGAGATAGGCGGAAAAGTAGTAGCAGATCTGCGGCGCGAGCCGCCCGAAATTGATGGAATTTGCCGAGGAGAGCAGATATCCCCGCTCCTTCAACGTCTCTCTGCACGCTTGGGAGGCGAAGATCTTCTTCACGCCCGCCTGACAGTCGTCGAAATTCCCCTTCACCCCGACGACGAGCACGTTGTCCCCGTCCTGCGTGCCCATCTGCAATTTCTGCATCTTGGAGACGCCGTCCTCGGGATAAAACACGGCGATCTTCACCCCGTGCGCATCGCGGAAGCCTTCGAGCGCGGCTTTGCCCGTGTCGCCGCTCGTCGCAACGAGGATGAGGATGTTCTCCTTGATGCCGAGCATGTCGCACCCCTTGCGGAGCAGATAGGGCATCACGGTGAGCGCAAGATCTTTGAACGCGCAGGTGGGACCGTGAAAGAGTTCGAGCATGTACATGCCGTTCTCCACCTTCACGAGGGGGGCGGCGTCGCCGTCCTCGAACCGCCCGTACGCCTCGCGGAGCGCCGCCAAAAGTTCCGCGCCGTCGTATTCATCGAAGTACTTGCCGAGAATGCACGCCGCGCGTTCGGGATAGTCCATGCCGAGCATCTGTTCGAGCTCCTGCGCGGAGACCTCGGGGAACCGCTCGGGAACAAAGAGCCCCCCGTCCCCGGCGATGCCCTGCACGACGGCTTGCGCGCCCGTTACCCTTTCCTCTCCTCTTGTGCTGACGAAATACATACTTTCACCTTACGAATAGCTCAAAGTCCCGCGCATGCGCGGGACATTGAAGAAGACGCCCGAAAAGTTGCGGGCAAAGTTTCGCTTACAGATATTTCTTTACGAAATCGGGGAGATCTTCCTCCGCGCTGCTGCACGTGAGGCAGATTTCGAGCGAGCGCATTTCGGCGACCTTTTCGAGCATATAGAAGAACTTCGCCATATCGCCGAGCTGTTTTCCCGCGATGCGCGCGATGCCGTCCACGAACACGTACTCGTTGTCGTAACTGCCAGCGATCGCCCCCTTGATGAAGCCGCAGAGCGCCTCCTCTCCCGCGATCTGATAGTCGCTCACGTCGATGAAGCGGATGTCGCGCTTCAAATCGTACATATATCTCTTGGTATCGGTGATGAAAATGAGATGTCCCTTCGCGTTCGCGATGGAGCCGTTCGCGTACTCGATGATGCGCTTCGTCTTGCCGCTTCCCTTGGGTCCGCAAATGATCTTGATCATAAAATCCTCCTCGTCGCCTTACGGCGGTTTGTCATTTCTATTGTATCAATTTTCCCTCTCTTTTTCAAGAGGTTTATGGAATTTTCCCGAAAATTCTTTGCGGCGTCTACTGCAAACTTTGCAAAAACGCGTCGATCCGTTCGAGCCCCTCCAACATATCCTGCATGGAGAGCGAATAGCTGAGCCGCACGCAGTCGTCCGCGCCGAAGGAGACGCCCGGCACGACGGCGACTTTCGCCGCGTCGAGAAGGGTATCCGCGAAATCGACCGAATTTTCGATCCGCTTGCTCCCGAAGCTCTTCCCGTACACGCCGCTCACGACGAGCATCGCGTAAAACGCCCCCTCGGGAATGATGCAGTAGGCGTTTTTGATGTCCGAAATGCGCTCGATCATCGCGAGCCTGCGCCGCGCGAAGCGCGCCACCATCTCCTCCACCGCCGCCTCCGAGGAGTTGAGCGCCTTGATGGTCGCGTACTGCGCGATGGAGTTGGGATTGCTCGTCGCATGGGACTGGAAGGAATCGATCGCCCGCGCCACATCCTTGGGCGCGGCGAGATAGCCGATCCGCCAGCCCGTCATCGCGTACGTCTTGCTCACGCCGTTCACCGTGATGGTGCGCTCCTTCATCTTATCCGAGCATGCGGCGAAGGAAAACGGCTTGATCTCGCCGTAGACGAGCTTCTCGTAGATCTCGTCGGAGAGGACGAAGATCCCCGCCTCCTCGCACACCGCGGCGAGCGCGCGGACCTCCTGCTCCGAATAGACCGCCCCCGTGGGATTGCAGGGCGAATTGAAGATGAACAGTTTCGTCTTGGGCGTGATCGCCGCCTTCAACTGCTCCGGGGTTATTTTGAACCCCGTCTTCTTGCTCGCCTTGATATAGACGGGCACGCCCCCGCACGACTTCACGATCTCGGGATAGGTGAGCCAATAGGGAGAGGGGATCACGACTTCGTCCCCCTCGTCCACGAGCGCGTAACACACGTTGAAAATGGAATGCTTCGCGCCGTTGGAGACGACGATCTGCGAGGGTTCGTATTCCAGCCCGTTGTCCCGCTTCAACTTACTGCATATCGCGCGGCGCAGTTCGAGAAGCCCCGCGGACGGCGTGTATTTGGTCTGCCCCTTTTCGAGCGCCTCGATCGCCGCCGCCACGATGTGTTCGGGCGTGGAGAAATCGGGCTCTCCCGCGCCGAAGGAGATCACGTTCTCCCCCGCCGCCTTCATCGCCTTCGCCTTCGCGCTGATCGCGAGCGTCTGCGAAGGGGAAATGCTGCGGATGCGCCTTGCAAGGATTTCCATATCGCTACCTCTATCTGTAAAAAAATGAATACGTTGTTATTCGTCTATCAGGCGCGCTTCCCTGTCCGCCCGCGCGAGCGCGTCCACGAGCTCGTCGATCTCGCCCGCAAGAAACGCCTCCATCGAGTGCAGGCTGTACCCGATGCGGTGATCGGTAATGCGGCTCTGGGGGAAGTTGTAGGTGCGGATGCGCTCGCTCCTGTCCCCCGTGCCGACGAGGCTCCTGCGATTTGCCGCCTCCTCCGAGTTCGCCTTTTGATTGTAGTGGTCGAACAGCCTTGCGCGGAGCACGCGGAACGCCTTCTCCTTGTTTTTGAGCTGGCTGCGCTCGTCCTGACAGGTAACCACGATGCCCGTGGGAAAATGCGTGAGGCGGATGGCGGTCTCCGTCTTGTTGACTTTTTGCCCGCCCGCGCCCGAAGAACGGAACAGATCGACGCGCACGTCCTTTTCGTCGATGCGGACTTCCACTTCGTCCGCCTCCGGAAGGACCGCGACGGTGCAGGTGGAAGTGTGGATGCGCCCCTGCGACTCCGTCTCGGGAACGCGCTGGACGCGGTGCACGCCGCTCTCGTATTTGAGCCTGCCGTACGCCCCCTTGCCGACGACGGAGACGATCGCCTCCTTGATGCCGCCGAGCTCCGTCTCGTTGACGTCCACGACGTCCCAGCGGAACTTTTTCTTCTCGCAATAGCCGAGATACATGCGGTACAGTTCATAGGCGAACAGAGCGGCTTCCTCGCCGCCCGCGCTCGCGCGGATCTCCAACGTGCAGCTCCGCTCGTCCTTTTCGTCCTTGGGAAGGAGCAGGAGCTTTAACGCGCTTTCCTTCTCTTCGAGGGCGCGCTTGCACGCATAGCCCTCTTCGAGCAGGAGCTCCCGCATCTCGCCCGTCTCCTTCTCCGCCTCGCGGAACGCTTCGTTCATCTCGCGCTCCGTCTTGCGGTAATCGGCGTACGCCGCCGCGATCTCCCCGAGCTCGGCGCGCTCTTTGGAGAGTTTTTTGTAGGTCTCCATGTCCGCGAGCGCCTCGGGCGAGCCGAGGAGCGCGGTGAGCTCCTCGTACCGCTTCGCGATCGCCTCTACCCGTTCCAGCATGTCAGAACCCGATCTTTACGAAGCGTTCCACGCCCGCGAGATCCTTGACGATCATCGCGTAGTCGCAACGCGCCGCTTGAAAAATTTTGACGATCTCGCGCGCCTGTCCCTCGCCGCACTCCACGATGAGCAGCCCGCCGCGCGCGACATAGCGGGAAGCCTTTTCGGCGATCCTGCGATAGAGATCCAGCCCGTCTGCGCCGCCGTCCAGCGCAAGACGGGGCTCGAAATCGCGCACTTCGCGCTGTAACCCGCCGATCTCGCCCGAGGGAACGTAGGGAGGATTTGCCGTGATGAGATTGAACCTTCCACGCACGCTCTCGAAGAGATCGCTTTTGAGGAAGGTAACGTTTGCCTTGTTGATGCGCGCGTTTTCGCGCGCGACTTCGAGCGCGGCGTCCGAGATGTCCGTCGCGAGCACGCTCACGGACTTATCCTTCGCCGCCTCCGCCGCCACGGAAACGGCGATGGCGCCGCAACCCGTGCACAGATCGAGAACCTTGTCCCCGTCGCGGAGCGCCCCCACCGCCTGCCGCACGAGGATCTCCGTCTCGGGGCGGGGGATGAGCACGCGCTCGTCCACCTTGAAGGGATAGCCGTAGAACTCCGTCTCCCCGTAGATGTACCAAAGAGGTCTGCCCGTGAGGCGTTCCTCGTACACGTCGAGAATCTTCCTGCACTCCGTCTGCTTGACGACGCGCTCCTCCGAGAGCGCGCTGCGCGGGATGTTCAGCGAGAGCGCAAGGATCCACTCCGCGTCCGATTCGTCGATGTTCTTTTCGCGGAAACCGCTTTTCAACGCGCTCTGCAATTTGGAGAGCTTGGTCTCCGTCGCAAAGAATTTTTCGGGGATCTCGGGATCGGCGTCCATTTCGAGCGTCTTGTTGAACGCGGCGATCGCGCACTCTATCATGCTGTCGTCCGGTTCCTGCGTCGTGAGCATCTGCAAGAGATACCCGGGTGCCTTGAAGGGCAACACGACGGGCGACTGGAAGCGGGCGAGAAGTTTCAAGATCTCGTACGAGACGCCCGCCACGACGGGCAGAAGGAGCAGTTTTACGAGAAGAGAGAGAAGCTTCGCGAGAAACCCGTCGATGCCCGCCCACTCGTAAAACATCGAGAGCGGCACGCCGACGAGCGCAAACACGAGAATGGAGACGATGAGCACGATAAAGATGAACGTCGTGCCGCATCTGTCGTGCAGGCGGGAGCACTTCTTCACGTTTTCCACCGTGAGCGGATAGCCGTACTCATAGCAGTTGATGGTCTTGTGCTCGGCGCCGTGGTAGCGGTACGTCTCGCGGAGGGATTTGAAGAGGAGCGTAAAGAGAATGTACAAAATAAAGACGGCGAGACGGAATCCCCCCTCGATGAGGTGATACCATATCCCGTAGAGGACGCCCTTGCCCACGGCGGGCGCGGCGTCCGCGATGGCGTCCGCGATGAGTTGGGGCACGAAGAGGAAGAGCACCACCGCGAGCGCGACGCCGAACACCGTCGCCGCGGCGGTAACGATGTCGCTCACGCCGATCTTCCACTTCTCCGCGATCCATTTGGAGAATTTGGAAGGTTCCTCCTCGTCGGCGATCGCGACCTCCGAGCTGCGCAGAAGCGCCCGCATCCCCCCCACGAGGGAGGAGACGAAATTCACGACGCCGCGCACGAAAGGAATGCGCGTCCACTTTTTCCGCTTTTCGGGCGGCGTGATGCGCTTTGCCTCTATTTGCAGTTCGCCCTTTTCGTCGCGCACCGCCGTCGCCATGGCGGTTTTTCCCCGCATCATGACGCCCTGAATGACGGCTTGCCCGCCGATATAGGTCCTGTTGCTCTTTTTCTTCATGTTCCTGTTCGCGCGCGCCCGTACACGGGCGCGATAACAAAACAGCCTCCGCATGACCGAGGCTGAATGTTGTTAGATGCCGTATCTTTTCTTGAACTTATCGACACGTCCGCCCGTATCAACGAGTTTCTGCCTTCCCGTGAAGAAGGGGTGGCACTTGCTGCAAATATCGACTTTCAGAACGTCCACGTCCTTCGTCGTGCCCGTTTTGAACGTCTCGCCGCAGGCGCAGACCACCGTTACCTCGTGATATTTGGGATGAATATCCGATTTCATACCGTTCACCTCGCTCGCTATTGACCGAAATACATCGCTATTATATCCTTTTTTTGCGCGCTCGTCAACTCATTTTGACGCGCAAACGAAAAAACTTCCTTTTCCCGCACATTTTTTTCGCCGCGCGGGAGGCGGAGCGCGAATTGAGAGAAAACGCTTGCCAAATTGCTTTGTTTGCGGTATAATGTGAAAGAACAAAGCAGAAATTGCTGTTGAAGGAGCGCGCATGAACGTCTGGAAACTCAACGCGGCGAAATCGCTCGTCAAGACGGAAGAGCCCACCCCCGAGCCCGAAGCGGGAAAATACAAGGTCCGCATCACGAAACTGCTCGTGAACGGCGTGGACGCGGCGATCTACCGCGGCGAAACGAAGGTGAAGTATCCCCTCGTCCCGGGAAGGTACGCGGTCGGCATCATCGCGGACGAAGGCGACGCCTCTCTCTACCCCAAGGGAACGCGCGTGCTCCTGCATACCTATGTCCCCGCGCCCGATACGGGCACGGCGAAAAAGGATTTCTCGGAGGACGAGGTGCTCGTCTGCGGCAGGACGCGGAACGGATTTCTGCGCGATTTCGTCTTTGTCGGCAAGGACGAGATGACCCCCCTGCCCGATTCGGTGAGCGACGAGCGCGCGCTTCTCCTCCACCACATCGCCCTCGCGAAGAGCGCGGTGGACGCGCTCGACGCGCAAAAGGGCGAGCACGTCGCCGTCGTCGGGGCGGATCTCTTGGGCAACCTCATCTGCCAACTTCTCATCTACGAACAGGCGTCACCCATTCTCATCGACGCCTATCCCGAGCGGCTCGAATTCGCCCGCGCGGGCGGCGTTTATTACACCCTCTTGCAGGACGAGACCCTGCTCGGCAACGTTGCGGAGATCACGGGCGGCAGGCTTGCGGGCGGCGCCGTATTTGTTACGAGCGCGCGGGGAAACGAGACCTCCCTGCCCTTTACCGTCTGCGCGCGGGAAAAGCGCATCGTTCTGTGCGGCTGTGAGACCGCGGGGCTGAACATGAACTTGGAGGCGCTTCTCACGAAGGAGCTCTCCGTGTTCGGCGTGCACGACGGGCGGGACTGCCTTGAAAACGCCATCAATCTCATCGTGAGCGGCGCGATCGATTTGAGCGCGTACCGTGCGAACGTTTCCAGCGCGGAAGTGAGCGCCAAGGCGCTTGAAAACATCTCCTCCGAGCCCGATCAGGACGTGGGCGAACTGCATATCATCTCTCTCATCTGATCGGTCGGCTCCTCTCCGCTGCCCGCGGCATACATAATGCGGAAATTTCGACGGTTTCTTTCGGGAAAGCTGTTCCCCTGCGTTTTGCTCGCCACGCTCACCCTTGCGGGCGGGATCGCGCTCACGGTATGGCTCCCGCGCGCGCTCGCGCCGATCGCCGCTGCGGAGCGGCTCTTTTCTTTTGCAACGGGTCTCTCCGTCGCCCTCTCTTCCTGTTCGCCCGAGGGCAAGACGGCGCGCTTTCTCGTGCTCCTTCTCCTTCCGTGGACGGGCGCGGTCTGCTGTCTTTTGTGGGGAAACGACGCCCCGCGGGATCTCCCCGTCGCGCGAAACGGGCGGGGCATGTCCGCGCTATGCGCGCCCGGAAGCGCGTTTGCCTGCCGCGCCGAACGGGCGGAATATTTCCCCGACGGGGCGGCGATGCGCCCGCGCTTTCTCGCCGATCTCGCCGCGGCAAGGAAATATATCTACCTCGAATACTACATCGTCGCCGAGGGCGCGTTCTGGAACGAGATCCGTTCCCTTCTCGCCCAACGCGCGCGGGCGGGAGTGGATGTGCGCCTCCTGTACGACGGTTTCGGTTGCGCGCTCACCCTTCCCCGCGCCTTCCGCAAAGAGATGAACGCCGCGGGCGTCCGCGTGCGCGCCTTTTCCGAACCGAAATTCCCGTGGAAAACGTTCAACCGCCGCGACCACCGCAAGATCGCCGTCATCGACGGGAAGATCGCCTATACGGGCGGCATCAATTTAGCGGACGAATATGTCGGCGAGACGGTGCGCTTCGGGCATTGGAAGGACAGCGCGGTGCGCCTCTGCGGCGACGCGGCGCAAGCCTTTTCGGACGTCTTCCTCGGCGCGTGGCAAAAGAGCCCGCCGCCGCGCGAAGAGGGCGGCGGGGGCAAGATCCCCTGCGCCGTCTTTGCGGACGACGCGCACGGGGGAGACCGCGTGGGAAAGACCTTTCTCCTCGCATTTTTCCGCGGGGCGCAAAGAACGCTGTATGTAAACACCCCCTATCTCGCGCCGCACGCTTCCCTTTCGGACGCGCTCGCGGAGGCGGCGCAGGCGGGCGCGGACGTGCGTTTGATGATCCCCCATATCCCCGATAAGAGGGCGGTGTTCGCCCTCACGCGCGCCCATGCGCGCAAGCTCGCCGCAAACGGCGTGAAGGTGCGCGAATACGCCGCGGGATTTTTGCATGCGAAGTCCGCCGTCGCGGACGGAACGCATCTTCTCGTCGGCTCGTACAACCTCGACATGCGCAGCACGGATACGCAGGCGGAGTGCGCCGCGCTCATCGAGGACGCCGCGGTCGCGGCGGACGCGGAGCGGGACTTTCTCGCCGCATGGGAACAGGGCTTGCCTGTTCCCCCGCAGACCGCGAAGGAGCGCCTTCTCTGCGCCCTTCTTCTCCCCTTTTCCCCGCTGATCTGAACGCCCGCGGAGGCGACATGATAAAGCTCATCGCGACCGATTTGGACGGCACGCTCCTCGACGGAGACCGCCGTCTGCCCGAAGAGATCTTCCCCCTCGTGGAAGAGATGTACGAGCGGGGCGTTTTCTTCGCGCCCGCGAGCGGGAGACAGTACGCGAACCTCAAAAAGCTGTTTGCGCCCGTCGCGGACAAGGCGGTCTTTATCTGCGAAAACGGCGCGCTCATCAAGCGCGGCGGACATACCCTCCATCTCGACCCGATCGAGGACGGGCTCCTCAAAAACGCGCTGGACGAGATCCGCGCGCTTCCGAACCTCTATCCCATGCTGTGCGGCGAAAACTGCGCCTATATCGAGAGCGACGAGGAGCCGTTCCGCACCTATTCCTTCGCCGCCTACACCAACTGCAAGCGGGTGGAGAGCCTCGACGGCGTCATCGGGCGGGAAGAGATCTGCAAGATCGCCGTATACGACGGGATCGCCGCGGCGGAAAACTGCATCCGCGTGCTTCCCCGTCGGCTCCCCGCGCTCCGCACCATCCTCTCCGGGTTCGATTGGTGCGACGTCTCCTCCCCCACCGCCAACAAGGGCGCGGCGATCAGGTTCCTGCAAGAGGAATTTCACCTCAAAAAGGAGGAGTGCGTCGCCTTCGGGGACCACATGAACGACTACGAGATGTTGATGGAATGCGGCAAGGCGTTCGTCCCCGAGAACTGCTATCCCCCGCTCAAAGCCATCGTCGGCAGAACGGTGCCCTCCAACGGCAGGGGCGTCGTACAAAAAATAAGAGAACTTTTAAGCGAGGTAAAGGAATGAAATACGTCATCGCTTCGGATATCCACGGCTCGGCATACTACTGCGCGCTCCTGAAAGCGCGCTTTTCGGAGGAAAACGCGGACAAGCTCATCCTGCTCGGCGACCTGCTCTATCACGGCGCGCGAAACCCGCTCCCGCGGGAGTATTCCACGCTCGGCTGTGCGGAGATCCTCAATTCGCTCAAAGACCGCATCCTCTGCATCAAGGGGAACTGCGACAGCGAGGTGGATTCCCTCGTGCTCGAATTTCCCGTGGAGGCGGAACTCGCCTTTCTCCCCCTCCCGAACGGGCGGACGGCGATCTTTACGCACGGGCACAAGCCCTGCGCGACGTTCGGGAAGGGAGACGTTCTCTTCTGCGGACACTTCCACGTCCCCGCCTTCGAGGAGCGGGAGAATTACACCTATGTGAACGGCGGATCCGTCTCCATTCCCAAGGAAAATTCCCCGCATTCCTACCTCGTGCTGGAAGGCTGCCGTCTCACTTGGAAGAATGTGGAAACGGGCGAACCGTACAAAACGGAGACCCTGTAAAAAAATCCGAAAAAATAGGACAAATACAAAAAAAATTTTGCAAGATACTTGACATTTCGGCATAGAATGTGTAGAATGATTGTAATATCAAAAAAAGGAGAAATATAAGATGGATAAGTGGTTTCATTCCCAAAGCAGATTGATCCAAGTCATTTTGCTCCTCATCCCGTTCATCAACTGGATCGTCGAGCTTCTCGTCCGTTGGTCGGCGGTTTTGAAGAAGGGCGGCATCGTCCGCGTCGTCATCGCGATCATCGTTACGTTCGGCGGCTTGATCATCGGCTGGCTCGATGCGATCTGGACGCTTCTGTTCAACAAACTTATTCTCGAATAAGCGAAAAACGAAAAAATCGCCCCAAAGGGGGCGATTTTTTTATGCCGTGATTCGCGCGGCGCGGCTTTACAGGTCGAAGGCGATCGCCGTAAGATCGTCCGAGAACTCGCCGCAAAATTCGGTGAGCGCGGCTTTCAGCCGCTCGATGAACCGTTCGGCGTTCTCCGAGCGCGCGAGCACGCTCTCCACCCGTTCGAGGGAGAACTGTTCCCCCTTGCGGTTGCGGCTCTCGATGACGCCGTCCGTGAGGAGCACGAGGATGTCCCCGCTCCGATAGCCGATGAGCCTGTCCTCATAGCAAAAATCGGGCATCCAGTTGGAGACGGGGGGCGCCTGCATGACGATCTCGTCGATGCCGTCCCCGCTTTTGAGAAGAAGGGGCGCGTTGTGCCCCGCCACGCAATAGCATATCTCGCTCCGCGCGCGCTCGATGCGCACCGCCGCCGCGGTAACGTAGGAACGCTCGTCCAAATTGAGTTCCTGAAACTTCGCGTTGAGCCCCGAAAGCGCCCGCGCGGGGGAGCGTTCGCTCCTGTCCCATCCCGCCTTGACGAAGGCGGAGAGCATGCCCGCGGAGATGCCCTTCCCCGAGACGTCGGCGAGAAAGCCCATCGTATCGCCGCCCGCGGCGTACACGTCCGGCAGGTCCCCGCCTATCTCGCGGCAGGGGATATACATGAACGAATAGGGCACGCCCGTCCCCTTTGCGGGCGGAAGCAGACGCTGTTGGATGCTCTGCGCGGAGTACATCTCCTGCGCGATCTCCGTCTCGTACGCGTCGTCCACCACGCCGAGCAGAAACTTCCCGAGCGGGCGGACCTTGATGCGGAGCGCAACGTTCCCGCCCTCGCCGTCCCGCAAGATGAGTTTGCGGAAGGCGATCCCGCCGTTCTTTTTCGCATCCGCAAAGAGATTGCGGACGGAACAATAGGCGCAGCGCACGCCCGCGCCGCAGACGCAGTTCTCCTCGCCGCAGCGGATGACGTCGCGCAGCGTTCCCCTTTCCGCCGCCGTATGAAAATAGCCGCGGAATACGCGGTTGGCATAGCGGACGCGAAGTTTCCCGTCCAAGACGAGCGCCGCCGTGGGAAGATTGTCGAGAATGCGCTTGTAGAGATTCATGTTACCCCCTGTACATGCGCAAGCCGCCGCGGACGACGCGCGCCGAAAGTTTATCCGAGTCCCGCAGTTCGCCGTCGAACTGCGTTCCGCATTCCTCCGCGGAGACGATCTCCACCGCGTCGCAGAGAATGTGGCGGGCGGGCGGAAGGGAGAGCACCTTCCCGCCCTTCAATTTGACGAGATAATAGGGAATTTTGTACCGCTTGGGGCACTCGATCACGACGAGGTCGAGCTTCCCGTCGTCCAACGCGGCGGGCGGGCAGATCGCGATCCCGCCGCCGAAGCGGCTCCCGTTGCACGCCGCCGCGATGAGCGCTTTGCACTCCGTCTGCACGCCGTCCGCGACGATCTTCATATGTACCCCGCGGTACGTGCAGAGCGTCGCGAGCAGGCTCCTGAAATATTTGCTCTTCGCGCTCCCGCGCATGCGCTCACAGCGGCGCAGAATGGCGACGTCGATCCCCATTCCCGCGATGTTGATGCTCCGCATGCCGCCGCCGCATTCGAGATAGTCGGTCGGTTTGGGCTCTCTGCGGAGAATGAGGTCGAGCGCGGCGAGCCCGAACGGGATATTGGCGGCGGTCGCAAAGTCGTTCCCCGTCCCCGCGGGGATGAGCCCGAGCGTCGTGCGGGCGGGATCGGAGATGCCGCAGACGACCTCGTTGAGCGTGCCGTCCCCGCCCATGGCGACGACGGTATCGTCCCCCTCCGCGGTGATCTCCCGCGCGATCTTTGTGGCGTCCCCCGCCTTCTTTGTACGGTGCACGCAAAAATCTACTCCCTCCGAGCGGAGACGGGTCTCCACCTTTTCGAGCAGTTTTACGTTCTTGCCGCGGCGGGCGTTGGGATTTACGATGAGATGTATCATGCGGGCTCCGATTTTTTTCCGAAATTATTATACATTATTTTTTCGGGGATTGCAATTTTTTTCATAATCTGTTATACTGTTTTTATGAAAATTTCCATTGCACGGCAATTTTACGAACTTCTTCCCTCTTCTTTGAAACGCTTGGCACAACTTTTTCCGAAAGACCTCTACGTCGTAGGCGGGAGCGTGCGGGATTTCCTTGCGGGGATCCCCCTCGGCACGGACGCGGACTGGGATATCTGCGCGGATGCGGACGAAACGTCCGCCTGCGAAGCCGCGCGCGCCGCGGGCTTCTCCGTGAAAGCCGTCTACTCCAACACGGGCACGGTGAAGCTGCAAGACGGGGACGGCTTGGGCTGCGAATATTCCCGCTTCCGCACCGATCTGTACGTCCGCGGCAAACACACCCCCGAGACGATCGCCTTCACGTCCGACATCACGCAGGACGCGCGGAGGCGGGACTTCTGCGCCAACGCCGTCTATTACGACATCCGCAACGAGGAGTTTGTCGATCCGCTCGGCGGGATCCGCGATATCCACCTCCGCAAACTGCGCACCGTCGCGCCCGCGCGCAAGGTGTTCGGCGAGGACGGACTGCGGCTCTTGCGCCTTGCGCGCTTTTCCGCGCAGCTCGGGTTTTACCCGGACCGCGATTGCTTTTTGGGCGCGCGGGCAAACGCCGCGCTCATCAAGGATATCGTGCCCGAGCGCATCTTCGCCGAGCTCTGCGCGATCCTGCAAGCGGACGAACGGCAGGGGGACGCGTGGGCGCCCTACCGCGGCATGGACATTCTGCGGGGAACGGGCGTCCTCGGCTATATCCTGCCCGAGCTCGCGGCGGGGGACGGGCTGAAACAGCCAGAAGCGTACCATGCGTACGACGTGCTCGAACACAGTCTGCGCTGTATGTGCTACGCGCCCGCGCAGATCCGCTGGGCGGCGCTTTTGCACGACGTGGGAAAGCCGTACTGCAACTTCCGCGACGGCAACTTCCACGCCCACGCCGAAGAGGGCGCGCGCATCGCGGGGGACATCCTCGTGCGGCTCCGCGCGCCCAAAAAACTCATTGAGCGGGTCCGCCGCCTCGTGCTCCTGCACATGCGGGACTACGACCTCAACATGCGGGAAAACAAGGTGCGGCTCACCCTCGTGCGGGAATATCCCCTGCTCGGCGACCTTTTGGCGCTCAAACAGGCGGACTATTCCGCCTGCAAAGACGACCTCTCCCCCGCGCCCTGCGTCATGAAATGGGAATGCATCCTCGCAAAAATGCGCGAAGAAGGGGTCCCTTTTACCCAGCGCAAGCTCGCCGTCAACGGACAGGACCTCCGCGAAGCGGGCGTCCCCGCCGCGCGCACGGGGGAAGCGCTTACAGAACTGCTTGAATACTGCGCGGAAAACGGCGCGCGCAACGAGCGCGAACGGCTTCTTTCGCGCGCGAAAAAACTTTACGTTACGGAGAAATAATGGAGATCGCTCTTCTCGTCGTCGCCGTCGCGCTGTGCGCGGTCTGCGCCTTACTGCTCGTCGTCATGCTCTTTTCCAAAAAGAACGGAGACCCCGCCTCCGCCAAGACGCTCGCCCGCCTCGAAGAAAAGACGGAGGCGATCGGGCGGCTCGCCGATTACAGCGCCCGCGCGACGGAAAATCTCAGCCGCGCGACGGAAGCGCGGCTCAACAACATTCAGGCGCGGCTCGCCGACGACATGAAATACATCGTGGACAGCAACGCACAGAACCTCGAACGCATCCGCCGCACGGTGGACGAAAAGCTCGCCTCCTCTCTGGACGGCAAGCTCTCCGAGAGCTATGCGCGCATCTCCGACCGCCTCGAAAAAATGTACGAGAGCGTGGGCGAGATGCGAAGCCTTTCGGACAGCGTTACGGACATCAAGCGGGTGTTCGCCAACGTAAAACTGCGCGGCACGTGGGGGGAAGCGCAGCTCGAAACGCTCCTTTCGCAGATGCTCGCGCCCGAGCAATACGAGCGGAGCGTCAAGCTCGACCCGCTCGGCAACGTCATCGTCGATTTCGCCGTCCGCCTGCCCTCCAAAGACGGACAGCCTCTTCTCCTTCCCGTGGACAGCAAGTTCCCCGTCGAGGAATACGAACGGCTCGCGGAGGCGTCCGCCTGCGGGGACCGCGACGGCGCGGAACGGGCGGGGAAAAACCTCGAACGCGCCGTGAAATTGCAGGCGGACAGCATCGCGAAAAAGTATATTCTTCCACCCCATACCACCGATTTCGCCCTCATGTACCTCCCCTCGGAGGCGCTGTACGCCGAGGCGCTCTCCCGCGCGGGACTGTTCGACTATCTCCGCGCCCGCCGCGTGATCGCATGCGGTCCCACCAACCTTGCCGCGCTCCTCTCCACGTTGCAGACGGGCTTCCGCACGGCGGCGATCGAAAGGCGTTCGGGCGAACTGCGGGAGATGTTGGAGGCGTTCCGCGCCGACTTCTCCCGCTTCGCCGAAGCCCTCGGAAAGACGCGCAAAAAGTTGCAGGAAGCGCAGGACGCCGTGGAGAGCGCGGAAAAGCGGACGGGCGCGATCGGCAGAAAACTCGATTCCTTCCGCGCCGCGGACGGGGACGCCCTTCCCCCCGCGGGGGACGACGAATAAAAACCGGGGACGCCCGCGCGTCCCCCTTTTCTTTGCGGAAAAAACTCCCTCGCCCCGCGCGCAGAGAAAGCCTTCCCGCGCGCGTGAAAATACTTGCTTTTTTTCGGCGCGTGCATTATAATGGGATATCGAAGGCGCGTACCTTCCAAGGAGGGCTTTATGGCAAAAAGCAAACACAATCTTACGCGCAAAGAACGGAAAAGACTGAGAAAAGCCACCCGCGCCCAGCAGGACGCGCTCGAAAAAAAACTCGTTGAGCAAGGGGCGATCTCCCGCCGCGTGAGATATATCCCCCGCAGTTTTCTGTGGAACATCCTCGCCGTCCTCCTCGCCTTTCTCTTCGGGCTGTTCGCCGCGCTCGGCGCCATTCTCGGGCTCGGCTATTATTCCTTCTCGAAGACGACGGTGAAGGAACTGCTCGCGCTGTTCGGCGGAAACGCGGACGATTTCCTTTACAGCGACTATTCGGAAAAGACCGTGCTCGGTCTCACCGAGGACGTCATGAGCACGCTGTCCGAACTCGGCGGCGGGAACTTCACGCTCAACACGATCGGCAAATACACGCCCATGATCCAAAACACCATGAACAGCCTTGCGGAATCGCTTGCGACGCTCGGCATTACGCTCGATACGGGCGAATTTATGGCGCAAAGCATCAGCGATCTCGGTACATACTTGCAGGAGAACGTCATCGACGGCATGGTGCTCGGCAAGGCGCTCAACCTCAACAAGGAGTCGAGCTCGATGATGCTCGCCCTCTGCTACGGCTCGGAGGGGGACGACTATACGTTCGACGAAAACGGCGAGATCGTGATGAAGGAGGGAAAAAATCCGCTCACGCTCGGCGAGCTCAAAGAGAGCAACGTGCTCTTGGAGCGCGTGGAGGTGGAGGACGCGTTGGGCATCACGCCCGATTCCAACGCCGCAATGCTCTATCTCGCCTACGGCACCCTCCACGAGACGTACGACATCGTGGAGACGGAAAACGGCAAGACCGTCGTCATGCGGGATAATCCCGCAACGGGCAAAAAGTTCCCCAAGAAGAAGCTCTCCGACCTCACGTCGGATAAAAACTCCCCCATCGACGACGCGAAGATCTCCGACCTCATCGATGTTTCGGACGCGACGGGCATCATCGCGGCGATCAAGGACTGGAAGGTCTCCGACCTCAAAAACGCCAACCGCATCCAACGGCTGCGCATCGGGCAGGTCATCGAGGAGGGCGAGACGCCCTCCCGGCTCATCCGCGCGATCTCCTCTTGGCGCATCGGCGACCTCACCGACCAATCCAAGGTGGATTCCCTCACATTGGGCGACGTGCTCGAAATCGACGATTCTTCCCGTCTGCTCTCCTCGCTCAAAGACACAGGTCTCGGCGAACTCAACAAGAAGGTGGATTCTCTCCGTCTCTCCGACATCATCGACCCCGCGGAACTCGCCGACAACAAGCTCTTGAAAAACCTTGCGGACAGCTCGCTCGCTTCGCTCTCCGAGGACGTGAAAAGTCTCACCGTGCGCGACGTGTACGGCGAAGAGATCTATTCGCACATGGAGATCGTGCCGGGACAGCCCTCCTATGCGGACATCATCGCGAATTACGACCACACGAAGGACCCGAACGGCGGCGACACCGTGAATACGCTCCGTCCGACGGCGATCGACAGATCTTCCGTGATCACCTCGAAGATCTTCGCCAAGGGGCAGGATACGGAACTTTCCCTCGGCTGGTTCACGGAAAAGCAGGGCGCGGGCGGCGCGGGAAAAACGTACGTGCTCGCCGAGGAGCTCTTCACGGAAAAGACGCAGGCGGAAGAGGAAGGTCCCGTTACGATCAACCGCTTTGCGGAACGCCGCGTCAAGCTCGAACCCGTCAATCAATGGTATGTGTACGATTACGACGTCGGCGCGCCCGCGCCCATCGACAACAGCGCGTTCTCCACGGTCACGGAGGGCTATGCGGACGGCTCGATGGAGGACGACGGTACCGCCGTTACGGAACTCGGGCTTCCCCTCTACTATCACACCGAGCGCACCTTCCCGCCCCTTGCCGAAGGCGAAGCGGAGCGGACGGAGCTCGTGCGCTACCCCGTGAAGGAGGACGATTTCGGCTATTACTACCGCTATCTCACGGCGGAGGGCAAGGGCGTGCGCGTCGATCTGGAACGGCTCCCCGCGTCCTACACCGCGGAGGACGGCACGGAAGTCCCCTTCGCCGCGGACGGGAGCGGGCAGGTCGTCTACGGCGGGCAGAATTACAACGTGTACACGCAGAAGGCGGTCTCGGAGGGCGAAGAGACGACCCCCGGCTACGAATATCTGAAAATCAAAGAGCAGGCGGCGCAATACTACTATGCGCCCTCGGAGGGCGTCTTTGAATACGAGACCGTGTACGGGAGCGACGAGACGGAAGAGAAGCTCTTCGCCGAGATCCCCGAACGGGAGGGGCTCGTCCCCGTGGAACGGTATCTCGCGGGCGCGTGGTTCCTTCTCTTCGGCAAGGACGAGGAGCAGGACGGGCACAACGTCGTCGTCGACGCGACGGATAAGCCCGTGCTCGAAATCAGCGATATCGTTACCGACACCAAGACGGCGCTCAACGACATGCCGCTCTGGCAGATGTGGCTGCACGGCATCATCGACGCCAACCCCTATAAACAGCTCCCTTTGAACAACGTCAACGAGATGACGATCGCCGAACTCATCCGCTACGCGACGGGAATTTGACGTTTTCCGCGGCGGATTTTCCAAATTTCGCAAAATGCGGAGGGAAAACCCGTTGACTTCTACGCGCAAATCGTGTAGAATAGACGGGAACGGAGACGTTCCGACCTTGCATACCCGTATGGTATGCCGAATAAGACCGGGAGGTAAACAGCCATGCAGAAGTACGAAATGCTCATTCTGCTCAGAAGCGACATGGAAGAGGAAGCGAGAGAAGCGGAACTTAAAAAGTATACCGATATCATCGCGTCCATGGGCGGTTCGGTGGAGTCCGTAGACAAGTGGGGCGTGAAAAAGACCGCGTACCCCATCCACTACAAGACGGAAGCCTACCACGCGCTCATCACGTTTCTGGCAAACGGCGAAACGGTGAAAGAACTCGACCGTATCGCCGGGATTTCGGGCGACGTGTTGCGGCGTATGATCACAAAGACGGATAAATAAGGAAGAACAGGAATGAATAAGGTATTTTTGATTGGAAATCTCACGCGCGACCCCGAACTTTCGGAGACCGCGGGCGGCGTAAGCGTATGCCATTTCGCGATCGCGGTAAACCGCTCGTATACCTCGCAGGACGGCGAACGCCAGACCGACTTTTTCAACGTTACGGCTTGGCGGGGACTTGCGGATACCGTTTCGAGATTCGCAAAGAAGGGCAACAAAGTCGCGGTAAGCGGCAGCGTGCAGATCCGCAACTACGAGGATAACCAGGGACAGCGCCGCACGGCGGTGGACGTTATCGCGCAGGATATCGAATTCCTTACCCCCAAAAATGCAAACAGCGGAGACGACTTCTACGACGCCTCCCCCGCGTCCGCTTCCGGCGGCGCGCCCGCGCGGAAAAAGCCCGCGCTCCAATCGTTTGACGACGACGGGGACATCCCCTTCTGATCAAACGGCGAAATTCAAATAAGGAGAATCCCAAATGGAAGAAATCGAAATGCAGGAACCTGTCGCCGCGCCCGCGGAGACGGAGCAGGAACAAGTTCCGGAGCAGGAATCCCAGCCCCGCGAGACGCGGGAACCCCGCGAGCCGAGAGAGCCCAAGGGCGACCGTCCCGCGAGAAAGGGTTTCAAAAAGCAGAACTTCAAGAAGGTCTGCGTCTTTTGCCAGGAGAAGTCGTCCATCGACTATAAGGACGTCGCGAAGCTCAAAAAGTTCATCGCGGAGGGCGGAAAAATCCTGCCCCGCAGAATGACGGGCACGTGCGCGCAGCATCAGCGCGCGCTCGCGAAAGCCATCAAGCGCGCGAGAGTCGCTTCCCTTCTCCCCTTCAAGGCGGACTGACGGAAAAATTCCAACCGTATGCAAAGAGACCTTGCCGCGCGCAGGGTCTCTTTTCTTGCGCGCGGGCGCGGGGTGCGCCGTTTTTTATCGGAAAGCGCTTGACAGCGCGTTTTCACCGTGCTATAATGCCTATGATTTTAGTAGGAATTGGAGAGAGCCATGCAAGTTTACGCAGATAACGCAGCGACGACGAAGCCCCGCCCCGCCGCGCTCGAAACATATGTCGCCACGGCGACGGGAACGTTCGGAAACCCTTCCAGCCTGCACACGCCCGGACAGCGGGCAAAGGAAGTATTGGAGGACGCCCGCGCGCGCGTCGCGCGCGCGCTCAACGCGGAGCCCCGCGAAATATACTTCACCTCGGGCGGGAGCGAAGCGGACAACCAGGCGATCGTGAGCGCCGCGCGCGCAGGCGCGCGCAAAAACAAACGGCGCATCGTCTCCACCGCAATTGAACATCACGCCGTGCTCCACACTTTGAAAAAACTCGAAGAAGAGGGCTTCGAGATCGTCCTTCTGCCCGTATCCCCCGCGGGGATCGTGGACGTGAAAGAGGCGGAAAAAGCCATCGGCGCGGACACCTGTCTCGTCTCCGTCATGCTCGCGAACAACGAGATCGGGACGATCCAGCCCGTAAAGGAGATCGCCGCCCTCTGCAAGGCGCGCGGCGTGCTCTTCCACACGGACGCCGTGCAGGCGGTCGGGCATCTGCCCGTGGACGTAAAGGACATCGGGTGCGACTATCTCGCGCTCTCCGCCCACAAGTTCGGCGGCGTGCGCGGAACGGGCGCGCTCTACTGCCGCGCGGGCGCGCCGATCTTCCCCCTCATCGAAGGGGGCGCGCAGGAGAAGAACCGCCGCGCGGGAACGGAGGACCTTCCCGCCATCGCGGCGATGGCAGCCGCGCTCGACGAGGCGGTCGCCCGCCTTCCCGAAGCGACGAAAAAGACGCAGGCGCTCCGCGATATGCTGATCGCGGGGCTCGAAAAGGTCCCCCACTGCGCCCTCAACGGGGACAGGACGCGCCGCCTTGCGGGCAACGTGAGCTTCTGCTTTGAGGGGATCGAAGGGGAATCCCTTTTGCTCCTCCTCGACGAGGCGGGCATCGCGGCGTCCTCCGGCTCGGCTTGCACGTCCGGCTCCCTCGACCCCTCCCACGTTCTGCTCGCGATCGGGCGGGTGCACGACGTCGCGCACGGCTCGCTCCGTCTCACGCTGAACGAGGACAACACCGAAGAAGAGGTGCGCTATATGATCGAAAAGATCCCCGAAACGGTAAACTACCTGCGGGGGATGTCCCCCGTCTGGCGCGATTTACAGACGGGGAAACGCCAATACATTCTGTAAAAAAGGAGAAAAAAACATGTCTTTATACAGCGAAAAGGTGATGGATCACTTCAAAAATCCCCGCAACGTCGGCGTCATCGAGGATGCGGACGGCGTGGGCGAAGTCGGCAACGCGAAATGCGGCGACATCATGAAAATTTACATCAAGGTGCGGGACGGCATCCTCACCGACGTCAAGTTCGAGACGTTCGGGTGCGGGAGCGCGATCGCTTCCAGCTCGATGGCGACGGAGATGATCAAGGGCAAGCCGCTCTCCGAGGCGCTCACGCTCACGAACAAGGCGGTCGCCGAGGCGCTCGACGGGCTTCCCGCCTACAAGATGCACTGCTCGGTGCTCGCGGAGGAAGCAATTAAGGCGGCGATCCTCGATTATTACAAGAAGAACAACATCCCCTACGACGAGGAGACCTTCCGCGGCGTGCTCGAAGAACACGAAGAGTAACGCGCGGAGCGTCCGCATTGCCGCATAAAAAACCGCACCCGTTCGCAAAATCGTGCGAACGGGTGCGGTTTTTTCGGCTTATTCGAGGAAGAACGCTTCGTATGCGGCGCGGAGAGTGCGGCTGTACTGGTCGTTATCCACGCCCACGATGATGTTGAGCTCCGAGGAGCCTTGGTCTATCATGCGGACGTTGACGCCCGCCTTCGCGATGGCGTTGAAGAGCTTTGCGGAAGTACCGACGTTCCTGCTCATGCCGTGTCCCACCACGGCGATGAGCGCGATATCGTCGAACACGCGGAAGCCGTCCGGTCGGACCGTCTTGCGGATATCCTCGCAGAGCGATTCGAGCACGCCGTTTTTGAGACATTCGCTGTCGATGACGAAGGACATCGTGTCGATCCCCGAGGGCATGTGCTCGAAGGAAATATTGTGTTCCAGGAGAACGCCCAGCACCCTGTGCGCGAAACCGACTTCCGCGTTCATCAGCGATTTTTCGATATGGATGACGGTGAAATTCTGCTTGCCCGCGATGCCCGTTACCGTCTTGCCCGTAAAATGGTATTTGGACGTGGGCAAAATGTACGTCCCCTCGTCCTCGGGGCGGAAGGTGTTTTTGATGAGCACGGGGATCTCCGCCTCGCGCACGGGAAAGATGGAGTCGCTGTGCAACACGTTCGCGCCCATGTAGGAGAGCTCGCGCAATTCCTTGTAGGAGAGCGCGGTGATGCGCTCGGGATCGTCCACGATGCGCGGATCCGCGGCGAGAAATCCGCTGACGTCCGTCCAGTTCTCATAGAGATCGGCGCCCGCCGCCCGCGCGACGATGGCGCCCGAGACGTCGCTTCCGCCCCGCGAAAACGTGCGGACCTTGCCGTCCGCGCCCTCGCCGTAAAATCCCGAGACGACGGCGTACCGCTTGCCGCGCAGCGCGTTCGCGGTGAGCGTAAACGTGCGCTCGCCGTCCAGCGAGCCGTCCGCGCGGAACTTCACGACGTCGCGCGCGTCGATGAAGGGAATTTCCAAAAACGCCGCCATGATGCGCGCGGCAAGATATTCCCCGCGGGACGCGGTGAAATCCACGCTGCGCTCCCGCTCGATCTCGCGCTCCGTCTCCGCGAGCAGTTCTTCGATCTCAAAGGCGAGCCCGAGCTCGGAGACGATGCTGCGGAACCGTTCGCACGCCTTGCGGAAGCTCTCCCCGCACGCGCCCGTCCGTTCCAGTTCCGTATGCGCCGCATAGAGAAGGTCGGTAACCTTCACGTCCCCGCCGAAGCGTTTGCCCGGCGCGGAGACGACGACATACCGCCGCGCGGGGTCTGCCCGCAAGATCTCCGCGACGCGGCGGATGGTGTTCCCGTCCGCCATGGACGTGCCGCCGAATTTGCACACTTTAATCATAACTGATCTCTCTGCCCTCTAAATAGTAGCGTCTGTCCCCCTCTTCGCCCAAGGAAAACGTCTTTGCGGGAAAGACGCCGCCCCCTTTGAGGCGGGAAAAGAGTTCGTCCTTTTCGGGAGCTTTCAACAGGACGCCCGCGCAGTCCTCCCCGCGGGTGAGTTCGGCGAGCGCGCGCCCGTCCGAGACATATTGCACGCGCCCCGCATCGAGGCGCAGGTACTTTTCGATGAGTTCGTCCGTCCGCGCCGCCGCCTCCGCGCCCGAGAACGCGGGCACGAGCACGTTGCCCGTCCGCTTGCACTTTGCGGCGCGCATGAAAAAGTCGCAGAACGCCGCCGCGTCCACACCGCAGACGAGCCGATGGACGGGACAGAGCCGCACGGCGTCGTCGTAGAGATCGACGAGCTCCGCCAGCATGAACCGCGCGGGATGGTTGCGCGCTTCGTCCGCGGAGAGTTCCCCCTTCAATTCCTCCCAATACGCCTTCGCCGCCGCAACCGAATGATTGCCGTCCGCCACGGCGAAGCAGGGATCCCCGTGCGCTTGCAGATCGTGCAAAAGATCGCGCGCGATGAGTTCGGAAATAAAATATCCTTTGAGGTTGCCGCCGCCCTCCATGAGCTCGAAATCGTACAGCTTTTCGAGATCCTCGTCCGCAAGCCCGCGGAGGGCTCTCCCCCTTTTGTCCCTGTAAAGGAGCACGGCGTGCGGAAATTCGAGCGGCGCGCCCCTTCTCACCGCAAGCCGCTCCGCAACGCGGGCGGGAAACGTCTCCTGCGAGGGGCGGATGGGCGCGCTCTCCCCCCGCTTGCCCGAATATTGTTCGAGGTCTATGGCGGCGACGATCCCCCGCCTTGTGCCCGCGGAGGTCTCGCGCTCGGTGAGTATGAACCCGCGCACGAGTTTTTCCAAGACGTCGCTCTCCAACGCCTCGTACATTTCCTCGCGGATCTCTTCGATCCTGTCCTCGTCGTCCTCGCCCGCGTAGACTTCGGGCAGAATAAAACGGAGCGCGGAGGGCTCTGCGCCCGCCTCGCGCTCCACCCGTTTCCAATATGCGCCGTCCGTCTCGTGCGCATCGCAGGCGATGACCGCGAACTTTTCAAATTTCTCGCGCGGAAGAATGATGCGCGGGATCCGCAGACAGCTCTTCATACCGAAAACGTCGCGCCTACCACGATCGCCGCGAGCACGGCGAACACGAGCGAAAGCAGTTTCAGCGGAACATGCTTAATAAAGAGGTTCTTCAAAAATTCGAGAAATTTCATTTCGCTCTCACCTCGCCGTTAAAATCTTTCCAGTAATATTCGCGCAGGAACCGTTTGAGGTTCTCCGAATCGACATACCGCGTGATATCCCCGCGCTTGACGACGGAGACGATCCCCGTCTCCTCCGAGACGATGATGGTGGAGACGTCCGCCACCTCGGTAACGCCGATGCCCGCGCGGTGGCGGGTCCCGTAGTCCTTGGGGAACTCCTTCTGCGTGAGGGGCAAGAAGCACCCCGCCGCCTGAATTTTATCGCCGTTGATGATCATCGCGCCGTCGTGCAAAGGCGCCTTGGGAATAAAGATCCCCTCGATGAGCTGGTTGGAGATGGAGGAGTTGAGGGTAACGCCGCTCTCCACGATCTCGCGCGGCAGATTGCCGTTGGAGAGCACGATGAGCGCGCCGATGTTCGCCTTGGAGAGGCTCTGCACCGCCTTCACGATGGCGGTGATGTTTTCCTCCGCGCGCACGGCGCGGACGGTGTTGTTCGCCTTGCTCGTCTGTTTGTTCACTTCGGCGGAGGCGGAGTTTTTATGCGTTTTCCAGATGGAACGCTTGATCTCCATGCTGAACAGCAACAGGAAGAAGAGCGAAACGAGCAGGAAAAACACATAGAACGACGTAACGTCGAAGTGCGCGGAAAACAGCGTGAGAACGCCGACGCACAGGATGAGCAGAAGATAGACGGGGATGAGTTTTTTCGCGTTGTTCTCCGCAAGCGTTTTGAGAACGAAGTACATGATGAGAAAGAAGAACACCGCTTCTACGGCGAACGTCCACTGAAAATCGAGAAAAACGTTCTTGATCGCGTTCCATATGTCCGTGATGCTTCGCATAAGTACTCCTTCGCGCCGCTGTGCGCGCGATATATGTTACTATTATATTATAACGGTTTACAAGAAAAAAAGCAAAGCGTTTTGCCTTATCCGAAAAATATTTTTCCGATCGCGCAGGAAAGCGCATTCGCCTTGCCGTACGAGCCGTTCCGCGCCCCGCAGGAGAGCCCGAAGAGCTGCATATAGAGCGCGCGCACCCGCGCCCCGCCGAGCAGGGAAATAAGTTCGCGGTTTTTTTTCACCGCATAGGGCTTGATGCCGAGCGCCTCCCCCACCTCCGCGTCCGTTCCCTCCATCCGCGAGATCTCGCCGAGCGTGCGGAAGTGCGACGTGAGCGCCGCGAGGACGGCGTTTTCGTCGTACCCCTTCTGCGTGAGGTCGGAGAGGATCTCCCAGAACGCCGTTCCGTTCCGCCGCGAAGCCGCCTGCGTGAGTTCGTATATCTTATATTCTACGTCCTTTGCGACGTTTTCTTCCACGACGGCGCGCGTTACCCTTCCCCCCTCGCCGATAAGAAGCGCGAGCTTTTCCGTCTCCTTCTTCATGCGCGCCGCGTTGCAGGCGCAATAGCGCACCATGAGCGCCGCCGCGTCCGCATCCGCTTGGAGCCCCGCGCGCCGCATCACGCCGAACAGCCACCGCGCGAGCGTCTCCTCGTCCTCGCGGGAACAGTCCACATAGCAGACGCCCTTCTTCCGCTTCAAGTCCGCCGCGCCCGCCTTTTTGCCCGCGTTCACGAGGACGAGCGTCGTGGAAGGGCAGGGCTTTTCGCAGTATGCCTTCATCACGGTCTCCCATTCCCGCTCCGTGGGGTAGAAGCCGTACACGCGCACGAGCCGCCGTTCGTCGAAAAAGGGAAGCGCGTATAGATCGTCGCGGAAAGAGGAGAGTTTGTCCCCTTTCAGCGTCTCGCCCTCGATGCGGACGTCGTTGAGCGCAGGCTGGGTCAGCGCGCACGCCGCGCGGATGCTATTTACGGCGTGGTCGCGGAAATAGGTCTCCTCTCCCTCGACGAGATAGACCGCCTCCAACCCCTCTTTGATGCTCTTTGCAAGCTGAACGAACTTCATACCGATTTGATTATACCATGAACGAGATGAAATATCAAGCCACGCTCCTCCCTTCCGAGAAATAAATCGGTCCCTCCGTAGGCGGAATTTGCAAAATCCAGCTCCACGGAGACCTCCTCGGCGGAGAGGAGCAGTTTTTGCGGCGTCTCGTAGCGGAAGTAGAGCGAGCCGATATGAAAATCATCGGCAAAGCGGATCGCCGCGTGCAGACCCGTCTCCGTCTCCTCGGCGGCGTAGATCTCCCGCGAGGGCAGAAACGCCGCGACGTTGAGCGCGGCGTACACATCCTCCCCCGCGACGACGACGGCGTCCAGCGTGCCGCCGTAATTGCGCGCGAGAAAGGACTCGCATTGGGAAACGGAAGTATCCCCGATCACGAGCACGCGCTCGCCCGCGCTCTGCAAAAAGACGATGTCCGTTCCGTCCGCGACGGAAATTTTACAGCCGTCGAACACGACGTTGCGGACGAGCAGGGAGAAGCCGAGCACGATGCAGGAAGCAAGGGCGACCGCGGTGCGGACGAGCTTGGAGAGGCGCACGCGTTGGGAAAGCCCGACCGAGCCGAACAGCCACACCGTGCCGCCCGCGCCGAGCGAAAAGCCCGTGACCGCGAGGGAGAGATCGAGCGCGGCGAACACAAACAGCAGCAGGGAGACGGAGCCCTCGGGGAACATCAAGAAGAAGGACGCCGCGGGCGGGATCATGAGCGCGAACACCGTGCAGAGGAGCAGTCCCAAAAAGAGGACAGGCAGAAGGGGCACGAGCACGAGGTTGGCGAAGATGCTCCAAACGGGGAAATAGCCGAACGTCTCATAGAGAATGGGAAACGTGAAGAACTGGACGGAAAGGTTCGCGGCGAGATATTCCCCCAAAAATTTGGGAAGTCTGCGGAAGGCGCGGGAAAACGACCCCGAAAAGAGCGCGAGCCCGAGACAGGCGCCGAAGGAGAGGCGGAACCCCGCCGAAAGCCACTGCGCGGGAAAGAGCGCGAGCACCGCGATCGCCGCGCCCGAGAGCGCGGACAGAAAATCCGTCTTTCGCCCGAGGGCGATCCAGACGCCCGCCGCCCCGCTCATCACGACGGCGCGAAGCGAGGACACCGAAAACCCGCACAGCGCGCAGTAGCACAGCGAGAGCGCGAGCGCGGGCAAAAAAGAAAATTTCCGAAGCCGCTTGCAGACGGTCTGCACGGCGGCGTACAGAATGCCGATATGCAGTCCCGATACGGCAAAGATATGGGCGATCCCGCCCTTGCGGAAGGCGGTCATCATATCTTCGTCCACATTACCGGAGTTCCCCGTCAGAAGCGCATAGGAGACGTCCGCCTCGTCCTTTTCCATGTTATCGTGCAAGACGTCGTAAATTTTCGCGTTGAGGAGCAAAAATACGTCGGAGGACGCGCCCGTCTTCTCCGTCGTCCCGCTCGCGAGATAGCGGACGTCGTCGACGAGGTTTCTCTCGGAGACGGAAAACCCGTCCGCAGAACTTGCGATCTCCGCGGTGAAGCGGAGCTTGTCCCCCGGGCGCACCGCCGTCCCCGCCAGCGTGAGGTCGAGTTTGCCGCCCACCGAAGTGCCGTCGAGGGAGACGCCGCGCAGACGCACGACGGAGTAATTTTCGAGAAACTCGGCGCGCTCCACCGTGCCGCTCGCCTCATACTGCCCGGAGGGAAGAGAATCGTAGTACCGCATCACGGCGAGATGGATGAGCCCGACGCCGACGCCCGCGGCGACGAGAAAGGAGAGCAGAACGCACAGCGCGCGCTTAACGGAAAAGGGCAACAGCCCCGCAAGCAGAAAAAAGACGGGGAAGATAAGATCGGAAGGTCGGAACCCGCCCAGCGTGAAGCGCAGATACAGAAAGATGCCGCAGATGAGTCCCGCGGCACAAAAAAGGAGCGGCCGCAGGTTGATACGCGGCAGCTCCCTCTTCTTCAACTGTTTTCCGATCTCTTCTTTTTCGTACCCCATTCCGCACTTTTCCCGATGATCTTCATTCGCCGAGGTCGTATTCCACGAAATCCGCCGCGGCAAGCGCCGCCCGCGTCAGACGGATGGCGTCCTCCGATTTGTCCATCCCTATCCACCGCCGCCCGTTCCGCTCCGCCGCGGCAAGCGTCGTCCCGCTCCCCGAAAAGCAGTCGAGCACGATGCTGTCCGGCGCGGAGGATTGCTTGACGAGCAGATCCAGCATATCCGCGTTCTTCTGCGTGGGATAGGCGGGATACTGCGGATCCTTGAACGTCCAAATGTCCTGGATCTTCTTCCCCTTGTGTTCGTTCAAATACTTTTTGATGCGCGGATTGCCGCGGTCGGACCACTCGATGCGCCCCTCGGCGTCCAAACGGTCGAACTCCTCCGGTTTCGTCCGCCAATGCCTTCCCGCGGGGGGGAGTATGCCCCGCCACGCCTTGCCCGTAACGCCGTTCGCCGTCTCGCCGGGCGCGTGCAGGGGGATCGTCGTATAGTACCCGCGCTCGTCCCGCTTGGGGAACCGCGCGAGACGCTCCTCTTCCGTGAGCGGAAGGGAGACGTTGTTCCAAATGTTCTTCCCTGCGCATTTGGCGTAAAAGAGCACGACGTCCTTCTCGTTGCCGTAAGCCGCCCGCTTGAAATTCTTGGGGTTGGACTTCACGCGCGTGATGTCGTTGCAGAAACAATCGCTCCCGAAAATTTCGTCTAAAACGATCTTGATATAGTGCCCCGTCTTGGTATCGGTATGCAGATAGAAACTCCCGCGCTCCGAGAGGAGCTCGCGGATGGGCACGATCCGCTCGCGCAAAAATTCGAGATATTCTTCGAGCGTGAATTTATCCTGAAAGACGACCTTCCCCGCGCGCGCCCTGCTCACGGTGCTCGTGCGCCCCTCTTCGACGGAAAAACTCTGCCGCGTGTTGAAGGGCGGATCGATGTAGACGAGGTCTATTTTCCCCGCATACCCGCCGCAGAGAAGCGCGGACAGCCCCGCGAAATTTTCCCCGTAGAACAGCATGGACTTGTCCGCGGAGACGGGCATGCGGAACTTCTCCGTTTGCGCGAGAATGTCCTCCCGCGGCTTTTTGTTTCGATAAATAAGCTCCAAAGCCGTCTCCTACAAGGTCTGCAAAAACGCTTTGAGAAACAGCGCGGAAAAAATGGGCTGTTCTTTGTGTTTTTGGAAGTAATTATACATCTTCGTCGTCTTCTTCATATAGGGGACGCCGTCAATCACGGCGATCGGGATCACCGTCTCCCCGCAAGGGCGAAGAGAACCGAAGATCTTTACGGCGTCTTCAAATTGGTCGGCTTGGTGCCCGCCGAAATCGGTGATGAATTTCGCCTCGGCGATGACGTATTTCCCGTTCTTCCTCACCACAAGGTCGAGCCCCTTATCCGCTCTCGTATAGCCGAGATGCGCTTCGGCAAAGGCTTTCAACTTTTCGTCCGAAGCGATGTAGACGAAGTCGCCCTCGGCGGAAAGCGCTTCGAGCTCCGTGGAGCAGACAGCGCACCCCGTTGCCCCGTTTCCGATCCAGCGGCGGAATTTCGCGCCCATTTGGCGGTTGCTCTCCTTGGGCTGGGTACATGCCTCCATGACGGCGGGATAGCCGAGCGCGTACAATCTTGCCGCGATGCGCTTTACCGTCTCTGGATTGCGCGCAAGCGCGGTTTTGTCTTTCCGCAAATAGGGAACAAAGCTGTCTTTCACGGGGAAGAGTTTGCCGCCGAACAACGCGCGCACCAACCCTTCGTCGTCGCGGGCGTCGAATTTTTCTTTTACGGTTTGCCGAAACGCCGCGGATACTTTCCTCGGTTCATTCTCCGTGATGGAATAGATCTCGCTCACACGATCGAGATAATTGCTCTTATTCGCAAGCTCGACGCTCCGCTTCGTCCACTCGTTCATCGGATGTCCCCCCGTTCGGTATTATAACAAATCGCCGCGATTTTTTCAACGGATTTCTTGCGATTTTCTGCTTTTTCCGCAAATTTCCGCAAAAGGTTTTTTGCTTATCGGAACAACAAGACGCTCAAACGAATTAAGGCAGACCTATTTTTTGAGCTTGTTTTACTACCTATTGGAACAACAAGGCTCTCAAACGGTTTCACCGCGAAGGCGGGCGAAAAGTACGTTTTACTACCTATTGGAACAACAAGGCTCTCAAACCCGCGTTCGTGCGCGTAATCCTGTATTTTCGCTTTACTACCTATTGGAACAACAAGGCTCTCAAACTCAATAAATTGTTCATTCAAAGTCGGAGCTGTTTTACTACCTATTGGAACAACAAGGCTCTCAAACGCAGACGACTGGTTCTGGCGACGACTCGTCGTTTTACTACCTATTGGAACAACAAGGCTCTCAAACACGGGAACTACGCAGATTCCTGTTGGATCTGTTTTACTACTTATTGGAACAACAAGGCTCTCAAACGAATCAGCTTTTGAACGCCGCGTTTGATTTGTTTTACTACCTATTGGAACAACAAGGCTCTCAAACTTTAGTACGAGCATAAGTGTTTCTTTTTTGGTTTTACTACCTATTGGAACAACAAGGCTCTCAAACTAAGTGCGGAGGAATGGGCTTGGTGTGTTCGTTTTACTACCTATTGGAACAACAAGGCTCTCAAACTCAAGTCCGCGATCGACGGGCTCACCACGGGTTTTACTACCTATTGGAACAACAAGGCTCTCAAACATACGTCATTGTGTATATGATCGACCGCTTGTTTTACTACCTATTGGAACAACAAGGCTCTCAAACATACAAAGCAAACGGCAAATTATCGTATTAGTTTTACTACCTATTGGAACAACAAGGCTCTCAAACTCAACCCCGACGACACGGTCGCCTATGCTCGTTTTACTACCTATTGGAACAACAAGGCTCTCAAACTTTGCCCTTGTGAGGGAGGTGTGCGTATTCGTTTTACTACCTATTGGAACAACAAGGCTCTCAAACCTCAAATTGAGGCGTGAGGGCGCGTATTGACGATACGGTTGTTCCTGACAACGGTATTATACTACGATTCGGAATAATTTTCAAGGATTTCACATAGATCTTCCGTAATTACGATCGCTCTTTCTTCCCGACAAAGAGCGCGCACATGAAAAGGTTCCAAGAGGAGCAAGCCAACCTTTTCCAGTGCACAATGCCGATAGAGCGCGCGAAGGTCTTCGTCGCACAGCACTTCCCGAAGATTTACAAACACAAAAAACTTGCAATGCTTCAATTCTATCAGCGCGTTGATATAGCAAATAAGTTTTTCCAAGAGTGTCTCGTAATTTCTTTCAAATCGCACGTTGCAACTCTTGAACAGTTCTTCGGGCGTGATATCATCCTGCGAAAGCAAAAACGGCACTTCGCAAAAGATATCGGAAAACAATGAGGAGATCGCGCTATTGATCTCGGCAAGACGCATATAGGCTTCTCCGTTCCGACACAGATCCGCCAACCTCTTTTGTAGCAAGGTCATGACCCTTTTGTCTCCCAAATCGAAATGAAAACAATCGCACACCATCATCCCTTCTTTTTCCGGGGAAATAGGCGCATCGCTGCGAAGAAAAGAGAACCCGCCTTCTCTCCCCTCCATCTGCGCATCCAATTCGGATACAAACCGATAATAAAGCGCCGGATTTTCGACGATCAGGAGTTGGACGCTTTCGCTCGATATTTCGAGCGGCGTTTCAAGCGCCGTATGATAAATTTTTGCGATCTCCTCCATTACAGTTCCACCAAACGGTCGACCGTGTCGATCGTGAGTTGTTGTTCTTTCCCGACCAGATATTCCATCCGCGCAAATTGATTTTCCGTGATCTCCAACAATTCCACAAGCCCGCTCGTGGGCAAATTGTTTTTGATGCGCTGTTTGACCGCCGCGCTCGCTACATTGTTGAGCACCAATTTGGAATACACCGATTTTTGCATCATAATAAAGCCGTTCTTTTCCAAAAATCTATGGAATTCGGCATATTCGCGTCTGTCCTTCTCTGTGAGCATGGGCAAATCGAAAAATAACAATAATCTCATATACCTGTAATTCATTCCGTCTCCGCCTGTGCGGGGAATATAACGAGCGATTCGTCGCCCTGTTCGAGCGCAGACAGCACACTGCGAACATACACTCTTATCGCGATATCCAGCGTCGTCGTTTTTCCTTCGATCGTTGCCGTAAAATTCAAGATGTCCGCCATTTTTCGCTTGAAGTCCGCATCGCCTTTTTCCAAAGAGAGCGCACGGCGATCGACGATGATACGCAAGGGTTCCATGATGTCGCATCCGAGATTGAACTCGTTAAATTCGTTTGTGTGCCAAATCCCGAGTTGCGTGCAATACCCCGCGGCAACGATCTCCCGATTGCAAGCCGAAAGGACGACGGCATACCCGTAATTTAAGCAACCATTGAGAAATCCGCCCCCTTGCCGCGAATTTCCCTCCCCCAAAATACAGTTGAAATACACCTTCGCCGCATGTCCCTCGCGGTTTGTGCGGTCGCCCGCTTCCACTTCCTCGGCGTATTTTTCAAGCAACTTCGCTTGCGGAAAGCCCAATCGGGCGAGCGTCTCCGCTTGCGCGGAGATTTTTCGGCGGATGATCCTCTGCCAAACACGTTGCTTGACGGCTTCTTCCCACGATGCTTGCAGACGGTACCGTTTAGCGGTTTGAACTGCGCCGTAATAGGGAAGGAGTTCGGAAGAGGGGTTGTACTTCTCGTCGCAAAAGATGACTTTGATGTTGCGCTTCGTCAGCTCGCACAGGAGCGCGGCGGTAAGCGAAACCGCCGTGCTCTGCACGATGAGCGTATTGATCTCGCCGATATGGATCCTTCTTTCCCGTTCGCCGCGCACGATGAGGCTGTCCAAACGAAATTCGAGCTTCGCGCGGGACTTGATGACCACGATGCGAAATCCCACGTTATACCTTTTGCTCCCGACGGTGCAATCCGCAAGGCGACTGGTGTATGATGCGGAAATCGACGTCCGTAATGTCCTTGTTCATGCGGAGCGCGCCGCAAATTTTCCCCTCCGGGTCGTCCTTCTCGCCGAGCGCGGAGAGGTCCGCGTTTTCCGCGTTGCAGCGCAAGAAGCGTATGATCTGCAAAAGCGTCTTTGCCTGTTCCAGAACGGAGAGTGCGCGGAAATTTTCGCGCCGCCTTATAATTGTGTTGCGGAAATTTACGGCGCCGGATATCCCGTCGTAGACGGTCTTTTCGAGCTGTTTCACGATTTCGTCGTACAGCCGTTCGTTGCCGACGCGGTCGATGGCGAGCTTTACCTCGTTGAAGCGGTTGACGTGCGCGGGAAAACATTCCTCCCTCTGTTCCTCCTCGGAGAGCGCTTTCTTCCGGTCCTGCTCGACGAGTTCGGAGAGCTTCTTGACATACCTGTCCGTCTCGTTGTCGGTGAACCACTCCACGGCGTTATGGAGAACGATGCGGCTTCCCGTAACCCCTGCGAGATAGACGGGGGAACCGTTGACTTTGACGAGCGACTTTATGCGCAGTTTCGGAACGAGCAATACGGGCGAGACCAGCCCCTGTCCCCGAAGATAGGCGAGGAGCTTTTCCTCCTCCCCGCGGCATTCGTATTCGACGAGAGTGGGGATCGCCTCGATTGTCCTTTTGGGAACGCCCTTTCCGCCGAGAGACTGCACCACGGCGAAATACGCCGTTTGAATGGCGCTGTATCCGCCGTATTTGGAAGGATCCGAGAGCGGTCCCTTCCCCTTTCTCGGCGCGCTGATACGCGAGTCCCCCTTGGGGAACACCGTTTCCTTGTAAAATTTGTCCTTCCCGACGACCGCGTATTTGGTTACCGCCATGCTGTTCCGCGCGAGCGTGTTTTTCACGGTCCGCAGAGACGACGCCTTCTCCCACGCGCCCGCCACGTCGTAGAGAAAGAGCTTATCGAGTTTGATCTCGCGGACCGTTCCGTCCGGCAACGTGCGGAACCGATCGCGCAGCGAAGTAAACCGCACGGCATAGACGTTCCCCACGACGACATTGAGATAGGCGTCCCGCGCGTGGTGCAGATCGTTTGTTTCGCGGCACTTATACAAGTGAAACTTTTGCCGAAATTCCGTAACGTTCGCCGCCTTGCTGTAAACGATCTCCGTCCCCCGCCGCTCGAATTTTTGCCGAAGAAGCTCGGCGACCGCCTTCGCGGTTTGATTGGTATAGACGAGCTGGCGGTTGATAAAGCCCTCGTAGTCCGCTTCGGTCAAGCTCTCCTGCCGCGTGAGACGCGCCCACTTTTCATCGCTTATCAGTTTTTTCTCGCGCAATACCTTCCAAAACTCCCGCTGATCGGTAAACCCTGCGGGAAGAGGATAGCGGTCTTCCTTTCTTTTGTTTTCGGTGCGCAGTACGAGGACCTTGTTGTCCAGGCTGTCATCTTTCGTGAGCGAGCGCGGAATGATGTGGTCGACGTCGTAGAGGTCGGTATTCAGACGCCCCAAGTCTATCTGCTGTCCCGAATACATACATTTGCCGAGCTGGCGGAAATAGAGATACAGCCGTTCCTGCCGCAGTTTGCTCTCTTCCGTTCCGCCCAATTCCGCTTTGAGATCGTCCATCCCCGCGACGTCCCGATAGAGCGCGAGCAGCTGATTTTTGCGGGAGACCGTGCGCGCCCCGTCCTTCTCCTTCTGCCGCGTAACTTCGACGAAGATCTTATCCGGCGCCCTGCCGATCGCTTCGACGTATTCGTCCGTCATGAGGAGCGCTTGCCAGATCCCGCGGCGGACCTGCGGCGCGACATAGAGCGCCTCCACGTCCGAATATCCCGTCGTTTCGGGGCGCGCCCCGTTTTCGCGCGCGATCGCCGCCTGAAACGTATACTTCTCGCCGAAGAGGATCTCGTTGAGGTTGCAATTCGTGCGGTACAGTTCGCCGAGAACGGTATACGGCGCTTGGGCGATCGGATCCTGCCCGCCCGAAAGCTCGCAGAGAAATTTCTTGGACAGACGTCCGAACTCTTTGAACTGCGTAAGCCCCTTGATCCACTTGATATTTTCCTTCACGGCGGGGATGTCGCCATAGCGTTTGAGAATGGCGCGCTCCACCATTCCCTTATCGGTCCCGAGCGTATGCCAGAGAATGATGTTCTCGCAGACGTCGGGACGTTCGTCCGCAAGGTCGCCCAGTTTCTCTTTGAACTTGATATACGAGCGCATATTCGCCTTGAATTCCCCTTCCTTCCCCGTGAGCGTGAGCTCCTTCTCGCTCGCGGCGTACCCGTGGGAAACGAGATACTTTTTGATCCGCCCGTCGGTTACGCGCACTTCCTTCATAAAGAGCGCGCGGAACAGTTCCTGTTTGAGGGGAACGGAGATCGGCTCCCCGTTGATGCGGAGCTTATTGAGTTGATTCAAGACGTCGAACGCCTGATAGTACATCGAGCATTTGGGCAGGACGTCCTCCGCCATGAGGTAGGCGCATTTGCCCGTCATGCGGCGGATGAAATTTTCGTTGCTCGCCTCCTTGTCCACTTTCTCATCGAAATTCCACGGCGTGATGCGCCCTTCGGCGCGGCGGACCATCCAGCTGTGCGGTCCGTTCGGATCGAGCGGTCCCACATAATAGGGGACCCTGAAAAGAAATACGGAGCGGATCTTCTGCGCGGGGGTGAGCCCGTCCCCGTCCTTCTGCGCGAAGGCGGGAAAATCCGAACACAGGCGGGCGAGAATTTTATCGAGCTCATCCAAATTGACTTGATGGGGAAAGACGCCGTTGTCCGCATTGAGGATCTTGGGCAGAAATTCGCCCGCTTCGATGCGCGCGAGAATGCTCTCTCGAAGGGCGCGCCCCTCTTCCGCCTGCGGCGGAGTTTGAAGCATTCCCTTCAAATAGCGGCAAAATTCTTCGTGAGAACATTTCTTTACGTTTTTCTTGGTCTTTTGCGGCTTCGTATAGCCGATATAGTTGGCGTAATTTGCGGCTTGATCCCGCTTTTTGAATACGGCGACGTACGTCTCGTGCGGATAGTAGCGGGAGAGCAATCTTTTCAGATCTTTGAGATCTTCCCTATGTCTCTCGTACAGGGCGACCATCGCCTCGGAGACGGAGGAAGCGTTCCCCAAAATCTTTTCAAACCGCAGAGTATTGTAGATCTTCCGCATGGCGTCAAGCAGGGCAAAGCAGTCGCCGAAAACTTCCTCCTTTGCCGCGAACTCCTCCTCGGTGATCTCGAACGAAAAACTTTTCTCCTCTTCAAATTCTCCGAGAAAGACGGACGGCTTCCCCTTGCCGCCGAGGAGCATCTTTAAGACCTCTTTCGTTTTCGCGTCCGCGCCGAACAGCTGTACGGCTTCTTTGAGCTTTTGCTGATACCGCTTTGTCCCGTCGAGCGCAAGGGCGGTAAAGGCTTCCGCCGCGCCCGCGGGAAGATATGCGGGTTCCTCGAAAAGTTCGGCGGCGACCGAATCGAACGCCTCGAACAGCGCGGCAAGATCGCGCCCGTCTCCCGCCGACTCCCCTTCAAAGAGAAAATGCCCGCGGTATTTGACGATGTGATGGATGGCAAGATAATATAATCTGATGTCCTTCGCGCCTTTCTCCGCCAACGCCTTGCGAAGGTGATAGACGGTAGGATACTCGGCATAAAATTCCTTGTCCGTATAATTTTCATCCGCAAAGAGGGAAAAACGGGTCGGCGTCTTTTTGTCTTCCTCGTAAAATCCGCTGTTTTGAAGGCGAAGGAAGAACTGTTCGTCCGTCATGAAGGGCGCGAAAAGTTCCTGCAAAAAAGCGATCCTCTGTTTTCTCCGCTCCGTCCTCCTCCGCGCGGTCCGCTTTACGCGCCGCTCGGAAGCGCCGTGCGCCTCGTCGAACAGCCGCACCGCCCACAGATCTTTTCCCTTTGCGCGGAGCAGTTCGTAATGTTCGTCCGTACACGCGATCCCGACGGAATCCGTGCCGATATCCAGCCCGAGATAAAATTTTTTCATATTTTTTCCTCCTGTATTTTTCAAAATAGTCTTGACATTTTTGTTTTTCTGCGTTAGAATGCTGTTTAGGAACAACAAGACAGAGTTCAAATAAAAATTTATTCCGATCACTTTCGCAGCGGCGAACCCCTTCCAAATCGGAAGGGTTTTTTCTTTGCGGAAATATCCCAACCGCGAGATGCCCGAAAAAACGGTCCGAACACCGCCCGAAAGTTTTAAGAAATGCCTGTCTTCGCCCTTACTGTAATAATATCACATAATATATGACAGATATCGTCATATATAAAAAATTTTTTTGGAAAATTCAAAAAATTCCCGATGTGTGCGAGAAAGGGAACTTCCTTTAAGACGGGGAAAGCGATGTGCTTGCGTGTTTTACATGTTTTCCTGATAAAGAGATCGGCTTTATTATAGAAAAAACGGAGACGTTTGTCAAGAGTAAAAAATATAAGCGCCGCTCCCCCTCCCCTACCCCTCCCCCTCGCAATGCGAGGGGGAGGGTAAAAGTAGTACCTCTCCTCCCCCTCGTTCACGAGGGGGAGGGTAAAAAGTAGTATCTTTCCCCTTGGGAATGGGGGTAAGAGGGACGACACGAGAAGGAAAAACAAGGGGAAAATAGAAAGGCGGGAAAAAAGCCACCTCCCCCTTTTCAAGGGGGAGGGTTGGGTGGGGGTTGGAACTACTCTTCGCACCCCCTCCCCTACCCCTCCCCCTCGCAACGCGAGGGGGAGGGTAAAAGTAGTACCTCTCCTCCCCCTCGTTCACGAGGGGGAGGGTAAAAAGTAGTATCTTTCCCC
>CANQMN010000002.1 GCA_947624965.1 uncultured Clostridia bacterium | reverse complement strand
CGCAGGCGTCTGTCATGCACGGCATAAAAAAGGGGGCTTGCGCCCCCGTTTTTTTAATACATTCCGTCCATGCCGCCGCCTGCGGGTGCGGGGGGCGCGGGAGGGGAGGGGATATCCGTTACAACGGATTCCGTGGTGAGGAGCGTGGAGGCAACGGACGCCGCGTTCTGCAAGACCGAGCGCGTAACCTTCGTCGGGTCGATGATACCGCTTTCCACCATGTCGGTGTAGACGTTTTTCAGCGCGTCGAAGCCGTAGTTCGTCTGCTTCTTGGAGAGGATCTTGTCTACGACGACGGAGCCGTCCACGCCCGCGTTCTTCGCGATCTGGCGAACGGGTTCCTCGCATGCCTTCAAGACGATGTTTGCGCCCGTCTTTTCATCTCCGGTGAGTTCCGCGACCAGCTTTTTGAGCACGGGCACGCAGGAGAGAAGGGCGGAGCCGCCGCCGGGGACATAGCCTTCCTCGACCGCCGCGCGGGTCGCCGCAAGCGCATCGTCGATGCGGAGTTTCTTCTCTTTCATCTCCACTTCGGTCGCCGCGCCGACGTTGATGACCGCAACGCCGCCCGCGAGCTTTGCAAGACGCTCTTGCAACTTCTCCTTGTCGTAGTCGGACGTGGTAACTTCGATTTGCGCCTTGATGGAGGCGACGCGCGCCTTGATGGCTTCTTTATCGCCCGCGCCGTCGATGATGGTCGTATTGTCTTTGTCCACCTTCACCTGATTGGCTCTGCCGAGCATATCGATGGTGGCGTCTTTGAGTTCGTATCCGAGGTCGGAGGTGATCACCGTGCCGCCCGTGAGCGTCGCGATATCTTCGAGCATCGCCTTTCTTCTGTCGCCGAAGCCGGGCGCCTTGACCGCAACGCAGTTGAATACGCCTTTGAGCTTATTGACGATGAGCGCCGCGAGCGCGTCGCCCTCGACGTCCTCCGCGATGATGAGAAGGCGCGCGCCTTGCTGGGCGAGCGGCTCCACGATGGGAAGGATCTCTTGCAGGGCGGAGATTTTCTTGTCGGTGATGAGGATGTAGGGGGTATCGAGCACGGCTTCCATCTTATCGGTATTGGTGACCATGTAGGCGGAAGCGTAGCCGCGGTCGAACTGCATGCCTTCCACGGTGGTGAGCTCCGTCGTCATCGACTTGCCTTCTTCCACGGTAATGACGCCGTCCTTTCCGACGGTCTCCATCGCCTTCGCGATGAGTTCGCCGACCGTCTCGTCGCCCGCCGAAATGGAGGCGACCTGCGCGATCTCCTTCTTGCCGTCCACTTTCTTGGAGATGGATTTGAGCTGCTCGACCGCGGCATCCACCGCCTTGTCGATGCCCTTTTTGAGAATGATGGGATTCGCGCCCGCCGCGAGGTTTTTGAGCCCTTCGCGGATGATCGCCTGCGCCAGGAGCACCGCCGTCGTCGTGCCGTCGCCCGCGACGTCGTTCGTCTTGGTGGAAACTTCCTTCACGAGCTGTGCGCCCATGTTTTCAAACGGATCGGGGAGTTCGATCTCCTTCGCGATCGTAACGCCGTCGTTGGTGATGAGGGGCGCGCCGAACTTTTTATCGAGCACGACGTTCCTGCCCTTGGGTCCCAGCGTGATCTTGACCGTGTCGGCAAGGACGTTTACGCCCGTTTCAAGCGCCTTTCTTGCCTCGTCGCCGTATTTGATTTGCTTTGCCATGATATTTGCTCCTTTTCGCGGTTATTCCACGATTGCGAGAATGTCGCCCTGTTTGATGATGGTGAACTCTTTGCCGTCCACCTTGAAGTCCGTTCCGGCATACTTGGCGCAGAGCACTTTGTCGCCGGGCTTTACCTGCATTTTGACTTCCTTGCCGTCTACCGTGCCGCCGGGACCGACCGCGACGACGATGCACGTTTGAGGCTTTTCTTGCGCGGAAGAGGGGAGATAAAAGCCGCTCTTCGTCTTTTCTTCGACGGTAACCGCTTCCACGACTACCTTGTCGAACAAGGGTTTGATATTCATAGGATCCTCCTGTCATAAATTATTGCAGCGTTTGCTGAATTTCATATCTATTATAACCCTCACGGTGTGGTTGTCAAACAAAAAAAAGGAAGTTTTTTCCGAAATCTTGCGGAAATGTTTGTCCGCGTTTTGCGGCAGACGTTGACATCGCGCAAATCTTTGTGTTATAATGACGCTATGGAAAAATGGGATAAAAGATTTATGGAGCTCACCGAACAGGTGGGGAGCTGGGCAAGTTGTTTCCGCCGCAAGGTCGGCGCGATCGTCGTGCGGGATAAGCGCGTCATGACGACGGGCTACAACGGCGCGCCCGCGGGGATCTCCTCCTGCGTCGAGCGCGGGGAATGCCTTCGGCAGAAACTCAACATCGAGAGCGGGACGCGCGCGGAGCTCTGCTATGCCGCGCACGCGGAACAGAACGCCATTATTCAGGCGGCGAAGTACGGCGTGAATATCGACGGCGCGACGCTCTACTGCACCCACCAGCCCTGCGTCATCTGCGCGAAGATGATCATCAACGCGGGCATTAAAAGGGTCGTCTACAAAGAGGGATATCCCGACGAGTTTTCCATGCAACTCTTCAAAGAGGCGGGGACTCGGGTAGAAAAATATACGGAGGAATGAGACATGGCAAATAGAGATCCGATCGTTACCTTTGAAATGGAAAACGGAAAGACGTTCCGCGCCGAGCTCTATCCCGCGGTCGCGCCCAACACCGTAAATAACTTCCTTTCTCTCGTGAAGAAGGGCTTTTACGACGGGATCGTTTTTCACCGCGTCATCGCGGGCTTCATGATACAGGGCGGGGACCCGAACGGCATAGGGACGGGCGGTCCCGGCTATCGGATCAAAGGGGAGTTCCGCGCGAACGGTTTCCCCAACGCCTTGAAGCACGAGCGGGGCGTGCTCTCGATGGCGCGCGCACAGCATCCCGATTCCGCAGGTTCGCAGTTTTTCGTCATGCACGCGGACGCTCCCTATTTGGACGGGCAATATGCCGCGTTCGGGAGAGTAACAGAGGGGATGGACGTCGTGGACGAGATCGCCGCGACGAAAACAGATCTTCGGGACAAGCCGCTCCGCGCGCAGCGCATGAAACATGTGTCCGCGGAGACGTTCGGCGTGGAATATCCCGAGCCTGAACGCATTTAGGAGAGTATTATGTCTGACAAAGTATATTACGAAAATCCCTTGAATACCCGCTATGCGAGCAAGGAAATGCAGGAAAACTTCGGCGATGCGAAGCGGTTCCGTCTTTGGCGGAAACTTTGGATCGCGCTCGCGGAGAGCGAAATGGAGCTCGGGCTTCCCATCACGCAGGCGCAGGTGGACGCGTTGAAGGCGCATGCGGACGAGATCGACTATGAAAAAGCGGAGGCGTACGAGCGGGAAGTCCGCCACGACGTCATGGCGCACGTCAAAGCGTACGGCGACGCCGCGCCCGAGGCAAAGGGCATTATCCATTTGGGCGCGACGAGCTGTTTCGTGGATTGCAATTCGGAGATCATCGTCATGCGGGACGGGCTGGGCATCATCCTCAAAAAGCTCGTCAACGTGATGGACAAGCTGAAAACTTTTGCGCTGCGCTATAAAGATCTTCCCACGCTCGGGTTCACCCATCTGCAACCCGCCCAGCTCACGACGGTCGGCAAGCGCGCGACGCTGTGGCTCCAAGATCTCATGCTCGACTACGAGAGCCTCACAGCGCTCCTCGAAAAGGTGCGCCTGCGCGGCGTGAAGGGGACGACGGGCACGCAGGCGAGCTTTTTGGACCTCTTCGACGGCGACAGCGAGAAGGTAAAGGAGCTCGAACGCCGCGTCGTGGAAAAGCTCGGGTACGAAAAAGTCTATGCCGTAACGGGGCAGACCTATCCGAGAAAATTCGATTACAACGTGCTCTGCGTCCTCTCGCAGATCGCGCAGAGCGCCTATAAATTCTCCAACGATATCCGCATTTTGCAGAACATGAAGGAGATCGAGGAGCCCTTTGAAAAGAGCCAGATCGGCTCCTCGGCGATGGCGTACAAGCGCAATCCCATGCGCTCCGAGCGGATGGGCTCTCTGGCGCGCTACATGCTGTCGCTCCCGATCAATGCGGCGATGACGGCGGGGACGCAGTGGTTTGAACGGACGCTCGACGACTCCGCGAACAGGCGCATCGTCAACGCGCAGGCGTTCCTCACGGTGGACGCCATCTTGAATCTCTATCTGAACATCGCGGAAAACCTCGTCGTCTATGAGAAGGTCATCGCCAAGCACATCGCGGCGGAACTTCCCTTCATGGCGACGGAGAACATCATCATGGAATGCGTCAAGGCGGGCGGAGACCGCCAGATCTTGCACGAGCGCATCCGCGTTCTCTCGCAGGAAGCGGGCAACGCCGTAAAGAGGGAGGGCAGGGAGAACGATCTGCTCGACCGCATTTCCGCGGACAAGGCGTTTGCCGCGGTGCACGGAAAGCTCGGCGAGATCGTGGATGCGAAAAAGTTCATCGGAAGGGCGCCTCGGCAGGTCGAGGAGTTCATTTCCGCGGAAATCGACCCGATCCTCGCCAAACACGCGCAACTTTTGGGCGAAAAAGGAGAGGTTCTCGTCTAAAATTCGCATTTTGCGATGTATTATGTCAGACATAATTGAGAACGCGGCGAAGCGCCGCGTTCTCCTCATAAGGTAAGAAACGGTTGCGTAAACTCTTTACATGGCATATAAAAAAGTTTGCGTCGAAACCGTCGTCCGCTTTTTGCGAGACGGTGGGATGCGCCCGAAAGAGGTGATTTGGGAGGACGGAAGAAGGTTCTCCGTGGACCGCTTGAAGGACGTTGCCCGCGTTCCCGCGCACGTTTCTTCCGTTCTGCCGATGCGCTACCGCTGCGTGATCGGCGGGCAGGAGCGCGCGCTCTATTTTGAAGAAGAGTACCAGCGTTGGTTTGTCGAGGTTCCGGAATGAACGTTCCCGCGCTGCGGTGCATTCTGCACAGCGATCTGAATAATTTCTATGCTTCCGTCGAAATGTTGCGGCATCCCGAGCTACGGGAGAAGCCCGTCGCCGTCTGCGGAAGTTTGGAGGACCGCCACGGCGTCGTTCTCGCGAAAAACATGCTCGCAAAATCCGCGGGCGTGCGCACGGGGGACGTCTTTTGGCAGGCGCGCAAAAAATGTCCCGAGATCGTGCGGCTTCCCGTCGATTTTCCCGCCTATATCCGCGTTTCGGAGGCGGTCCGCGCGATTTACGGCCGCTATACCGACCGCATCGAGCCGTTCGGGATCGACGAATGCTGGCTCGACGTTACGGGCAGTTTGCAGCTGTTCGGGAGCGGCAGGGAGATCGCCGAAGAGATCCGCGAAACGGTGAAGCGGGAGATCGGGGTTACCGTGAGCATCGGGGTCAGCTTCAACAAGATCTTCGCGAAGCTCGGTTCCGATATGAAGAAACCGGATGCCGTCACCGAGATCACGCCCGAAAACTATCGCGACACCGTTTGGGGGCTTCCCGTCTCCGATCTGCTGTTCGTGGGCAAGGCGACCGAGCAGAAACTCGGCTTTATGGGGATCGTGAGCATCGGGGATCTTGCGCGGGCGGATGAGAAAAAGTTGGTCGCGGAACTCGGGAAATGGGGCAGCTACCTGCACGCTTACGCCAACGGGCGGGACGATTCTCCCGTCGCGCTGTGCGGGGAAGGGCGGGAGACGAAGAGCATCGGGAACAGCCTCACCTGCTATCGCGACCTTACGACGGTCGAGGACGTGCGGATCTTGGTTTTTATGCTGTCGGACAGCGTTGCGGCGCGCTTGCATAAGAGCAAACTCGGCAAGGCGCGCACGGTAAAGATCGGCGTTACCGACAATGAGCTCCGCCATTTCGGAAAACAGGGGAAGCCCGCAGTCCCCGTGGGGAGCGCGAGCGGGATCGGCGAATGCGCCATGCGGCTCTTTTCCGAATTGTACGCTTGGAAACGTCCCGTCCGCGCGCTGTCCGTCTCCGTGTGCGATTTTTGCGGGGATTCGGAACAGCTCGACCTGTTTTCGGAGACCGTTCGCGAGGAAAAAGAGGAGCGGTTGGACGCTGCGCTCGCCCGTATCCGCGACAAATACGGCAATACGAGCGTCCAGCGTGCCGCGATCTTGCAGGACAAACGGCTTTCCGAACTGGACATCCTCGGGGAACACATCGTGCACCCGGAGGGATTTAAGGGATAAAACGGACGAAAGCGCTTGCGTCGCACATGTTTTTGCATTATAATAGCCATGTCAGGCGACGTTTGCGCCACGAAGATTTCTATCCATATCATAACAAAACAGCCCGCAATCAAACGATTGCGAACTGTTTTGTCAGGGGAGACGCGCCTTTGCCCCGAGATTTTCCTTCGGAAAGATTTCGGGGACCCCGAAATCTTTCGATTCGGTCTCGACCATAACAAAACAGCCCGCAATCAAACGATCGCGAACTGTTTTGGCAGGGGAGACGCGACTCGAACACGCAACAGACGGTTTTGGAGACCGTTGCTCTACCATTGAACTACTCCCCTAAAACGTACATCATTATATAATATTATTTGCGTTCCGTCAAGAATTTTTCGGCGGTAAAAACAAAAAAAGGCAGGTCGGAAATGAAAAACAGGCGCGCGGACCGCATGGGTCCGTCGGCGGAGGAAAACCTCGCATGAACGGGAAAAAACAGGTCACGCTCTATACGGACGGCGCGTGCTCGGGCAACCCCGGCGTGGGGGGATGGGGCGTCGTACTTCTCTACGGCGAACACCGCGGGGAATTTTCGGGCGCGGAAGCGGAGACGACGAACAATCGCATGGAGCTCACCGCCGTGCTCGAAGGCTTAAAAAAGCTGAAATATCCGTGCAAAGTGGACATTTACAGCGATTCGTCCTATACCGTGAACGCCTTCCTCAAAGGCTGGATCTACGCGTGGGAAAAGAGCGGCTGGAAGAAGGCGGACGGCAAGCCCGTGCTCAACGCGGAACTGTGGCGGGAGCTGTTGTCGCTCGTGCGGATCCACGAAGCGGAGTTCCATTGGGTGAAGGGGCACGCGGAAAACGAGCTCAACAACCGTTGCGACGAGCTGGCGCGCGCGGCGATCGCCGCGCTTCGGACAGCTTATAATTCCGGGTCGGAAGGTATATAATAAAAGAAGATGGCGGAAGGAGAAAAACAACGGGATCGCAGGGCGCTTGCCGCGAAGATCGTGCACGTGGGATGTACGGTCATCGCGGCAGTGCTGTTTGAAGTGTTCCTCGTTCTTTGCCTGCATTATTTTTACGGCAAATGGCGGCAGGAGTTTTATCTTCTTGCGCTCATCGGCGGGAGCATCGTGAACGCCGCCGTGTTTACGGTCGATCTCGTCTTTTATTTTCTCAAAAAGGAAGTCGTCTACAAGTTTTGCATCACGGCGTATATCCTCGGGATCTTTTTCGCCGTCGCGTTTTATATTCTGCTCTCCACGGGATTTTTCGAGATCATGAACGACGAGGGAGCGTTCGAGGCGTATCTCGAACGTTCGGGCAAGTGGATGACCGCGCTTTTCATCGCGCTCCAATTTTTGCAGGTCGTCGTTCTCCCCATTCCGAGCACCGTTACCGTCGTCGCGGGCAGCGTGCTGTTCGGACCGCTCCTCGGCAGTATATACAGTTTGATCGGCATCGTGCTCGGCTCTCTGGTGGCGTTTCTGATCGGCAGATACGCGGGATATCGCGTCGTCGGCTGGATGATAGGGAAAGATACCCTCGAAAAGTGGCTGAACAAAATTAAGGGGAAGGACAAACTGCTCCTTTCCGCGATGTTCCTGTTGCCCGTGTTCCCCGACGACGTGCTCTGCTTCGTGGCGGGGCTCTCCTCGATGTCGCTCTGGTTTTTCCTCGCCGTCATCCTCGTGTCCCGCGTGCTCGCCGTATTCACGACGAGTTATTCCATCACGCTCATTCCGTTCGACACATGGTGGGGGCTCCTCATCTGGGGAATTCTCGGGGTCGCGGTCATCATTCTCTTTGTCGTGCTCTACCGCAAATCGGATGCCATTCTCGGCTGGTTTGAAAAGAAATTTCATCGGGAAACGCGCGTGAAGGAGGAGACGAAAAAAGACGAATTTACGTTGCAGGTCGTGGACCCCGACGGCTCCATCGTGGAGAAGGGCGTCAAAAAGGGGGAGGATCCGCCGAACGGAGGAAAATAGCGAACGACATCGGGGAGCCCGTCCAAGAGGACGCGCGGCTCCCCGTTTTTCAACGCAAAAAATTTTTCGGCAGAATTGTCCCCGAGCCCTTGCTTTTTGCGCTGCGGTCGTGTATAATGATATTTGGTAGAAAGCGGATTTTTTCCGACGAGAGGTTGATATGGACAGGATCGAAAGGTTGCGCCAACGGAAAGAAGCGCTGGAAAAGGCGGGCGCGGACGCGCGCGCCGCGATCGCGGCGCTCTGCGACGAAAAGAGTTTTGTCGAGCTCGCGGCGTTCAGTTTTTCCGAGGGCGATTCGTACGGCGAAGGGACGCACGGCGAGGGCGTGGTAACGGGGTTTGCCACCATCGGCGGGTATCCCTTTTATATTGTCGCGCAAAATCATGCGGACGCTTACGGGGGTTTGACGAAGGCGAACTGCGAGAAGATCGCCAAGACGCTGAACGCGGCGGAAAAGAACGATACGCCCGTCGTCTATCTGCTCCATTCGCAGGGGGCGCGCGTCGGCGAGGGCGTCAACGTATTGGAGGGGATCGCCGAACTCCTTTTGAAGGCGACGCAGTTGAAGGGGACGGTCCCGCAATATGCCGTCGTCTGCGGCGAAGTATACGGTTCGAGCGCGGCGCTTGCCTCCGTGTGCGACGTCGTATTTTTCACGGAGCAGAGCGCTCTCTGCATCTCTTCGCCCTTCGTGCTCTCCGCAAAGGCGGGGAAGTCGCTCAAAAATACCGAAGTGGGGGGATACGACGCGCTGACGCACGCGGCGCTTCCCGCCGTCCGCGTCAAAAACGAAAAGGAGGCGGGCGCGGTCATTGCGAAAATTTCCGATCTGTTGAGCGTTGCGCTCGTCGACGCGGAACTCAACGAGCCCGTTCCCGCGCTGAACCGGCGCGCCGATGCGAAGGCGATCCTCTCGCTCATCGAAAACGGCGTGGAGTTCGGGGCGAACGGTTCTCCCGAGATCAAGACGGTGCTCGGCAGGATCGGGGGCGTCGCCGTTGCCGCCGTCGTGTTCGACCATGCGAAGATCACCGCCTCCGCGGTGAAAAAGATCCGCGGATTTGCGGAATTTGCCTGCTGTTACGCCGTTCCCTTCGTTACCTTTGTAGATTGCGCGGGCATGGAGGAGAGCCTCGCGGAAAACGACGGTCCCGTTCTGAAAGAGATCGCCGAATACCTCTCCCTGCTCGATGCGATCGACACGGCGAAGATCGCCGTCGTAACGGGCGACGCGGTCGGGCTCGGGTACAGTTTGTTTGCGGCAAAGTCGGCGGGGTTCGATTATACCTACGCGCTCGCGACCGCGCACATTGCGCTCTTTCAAAAGGAAACGGGTGCGGAAATCGAGTACACGGGTGCCGATAAAACAGAAAAGGAAGCCCTTGCGGCGCGCTACCATGAGGAGCACGGCGACCCCGTGGATGCGGCGAAGGGCGGCTATCTCGACAATGTGATCGAGCCGCAGTTCTTAAAGCAATATCTCGTCGCGTCGTTGCAGACGCTCGTGAAGTGAGGCGCGGATATGATGAATTTGCTGGACGAATGGTTCAAGATCGATCTCGGCGAAGGGGCGTTTTATTCCGTATTCGGGTTCGCCTTTGTCTTTGCGGGCATCGCGCTTTTGATCGTGTTCTTTGTATTGCTCGGCATGGTGATGAAGAGGTTGAACGCAAGGGGGAAGACCAAGAGAACGGTCCCGCCCGCGCCCGCCGCGGCAAAGCTCCCTTCGGAAGAAGAGGGCGTCCCGCCCGAAGTCGTCGCCGCGATCACGGCGGCGCTGACCGCGTATTGCGAACAGGAAAACGTGCAGTGCGATTTTATCGTGCGGCGCATTAAAAAATTGTAAGAAGCGAGGAGAGATATCTATGCGAAATTTTATTGTTACGGTAGACGGGAAAAAATACGAAGTCGGCGTAGAGGAAATAGGGGCGACCGCGTCCGCGCCTTCCGCGCCCGCGCCCGTTGCGGCGGCGCCTACGGTAGTTGCGGCGCCTGCGGCTGCCGCGGCGGGAGAGAAGGTCCTTTCGCCGTTCCCCGGGCTCATTAAAAATCTGCTCGTTGCAAACGGTGCGTCCGTCAAGAAAGACCAGCCCATTTTGGTGCTCGAAGCGATGAAGATGGACAACGACATCACCGCCCCCTGCGACGGCAAAGTAACGTTCAGCGTTGCAAAGGGCGCGAACGTGGAGTCGGATACGGTGCTTGCCGTGATCGGTTGAGACGGAGAGGGTTATGCAAAGCAATTTGCTCATCGATATTCCCGGGATCTTTACCAATCTGTGGGAATCCATGGGGCTCTCGCAGGGGTCGTGGCAGAATTATGTAATGCTGCTCATCTCCTTTGTGCTGATGTTCCTTGCCATCGTCAAGAAGTTCGAGCCCATGCTCCTTCTTCCCATCGCGTTCGGCATGTTCCTCATCAATCTTCCCGGGGCGGAGAAGATCTTGTGGGGGACGTATCCGGCGGAATTGCCGGAAGCAGAGCATACTTACGAGGCGGTCGAGGCGGGAAGCCGCGGGCTTCTGTGGTATCTCTACTACGGCGTGGATAAGGTCATCTATCCGCCGCTCATCTTCCTCGGCATCGGCGCGATGACGGACTTCGGTCCGCTCATCGCAAACCCGAAGTCCATGCTCATCGGCGCGGCGGCGCAGCTCGGCATCTTTATTGCCTTGTTTGGCGGTATTTTGCTCGGTTTCAGCGGTGCGGAAGCGGCGGCGATCGCCATTATCGGCGGTGCGGACGGCCCCACGGCAATCTACGTTTCCAAAATGCTCGCCGAACATCTCGTGCCCATCATCGCCATTGCGGCGTACTCGTATATGGCGCTCATTCCCGTCATTCAAAAGCCAATTATGCGGCTTCTCACGACGAAGAAGGAGCGTGCCATCCGCATGAAGCCCCTGCGCGAAGTCTCCAAAGTGGAAAAGATCATCTTTCCCATCGCGGTAACATTGGTCGTGGGACTATTGCTCCCCGACGCCGTGCCGCTTCTCGGTATGCTCATGCTCGGGAATCTCTTCCGCGTTTCGGGCGTCGTCGAACGGCTCTCGTCGCAGGCGCAGAACGGGCTCATGAACACCATCACCATCTTCCTCGGCATCGCCGTCGGCTGTAAGGCGAAGGGGGACATCTTCCTCACGACGGATACTTTGAGCATCATTCTCATCGGCGTCGTGGCGTTCTATCTCGGCACGATCGGCGGGCTTCTCATGGCGAAGCTCATGTGCAAACTCACGCACGGGCAGATCAACCCGCTCATAGGCTCTGCGGGCGTCTCGGCTGTGCCCATGGCGGCGCGCATCTCGGAGGACGTCGGGCGGGAGACTGACCCGTCCAACCATCTTCTCATGCACGCAATGGGGCCCAACGTCGCGGGCGTCATCGGTTCTGCGCTCGCCGCGGGCGTATTGCTCGCCTGCTTTTAGTTAAGGAGTAACATTATGGCTAAAAAAGTAATGATCATGGATACCATCCTGCGCGACGCGCACCAGTCGCACGCGGCGACGCGCATGCGCACGGAGCAGATGATCCCCGTTTTGCCCCAACTCGACGAAGTGGGGTACTATTCCCTCGAAGGATGGGGCGGCGCGACCTTCGATTCCTGCATGCGCTTTTTGCATGAGGATCCGTGGGAACGCCTTCGCACCCTCCGCAAATACCTCAAAAAGACGCCCATCCAGATGCTTCTGCGCGGGCAAAACCTTCTCGGGTACCGCAACTATGCGGACGATATCGTGGAAAAAGTCGTCGAGAAGTCCTTTGAAAACGGCATCGGCGTCATCCGCGTGTTCGACGCTTTGAACGATCCCCGCAACATCGAAGCCTCGATGAAGGCGATCAAAAAGTACGGCGGACAGCTCCATGCGACCGATCCCGTCCGCGGCATCTGTGAGGCGGCGATCTCCTATACGACGGGTCCCGTGTACGATCTCGATTATTTCGTGAAGCTTGCCAAAACGTACGAGAGCATGGGCGCGGACAACATCTGCATCAAGGACATGGCGAACCTTCTCCTGCCGTTTCAGGCGTACGAGCTCGTCACCGCGCTCAAAAAGGAGCTTCGCCCCGAGACCAAATTGCACCTGCACACGCACAACACGACGGGCACGGGCGACATGGTAAATTTGATGGCGATCCGCGCGGGCGTCGATATCGTCGATACGGCACTCTCGCCGCTCGGGAACGGGACGTCGCAACCCGCGACGGAGCCGCTCGTCGCGACGCTCGCGGGCACAGAATACGACACGGGCATCGATCTCGGCAAACTCATTCCCATCGCAAACCACTTCAAAAAGGTCGCCGCCGAACTCGAAAAAGAGGGCTCTCTGAACCCGAAAGTGCGGCAGGTGGATGTGAATACGCTCATCTATCAGGTGCCGGGCGGCATGCTCTCCAACCTCATGAACCAGCTCAAAAAGGCGGGCAAGGAGGAAAAACTTCCCGAAGTGCTCGCCGAAGTCCCCAATGTGAGAAAGGACTGCGGCTATCCGCCGCTCGTTACGCCTTCCTCGCAGATCGTCGGCACGCAGGCGGTGATGAACGTCGTCATGGGCGAGCGGTACAAGATGGTTACGAAGGAGACGCGCGACCTCTTCGCGGGCAAGTACGGACAGCTCCCCATGCCCGTCGATCCCGAAGTCGCCGCGAAGGTGCTCAAAGGGGAAAAACCCATCACTTACCGCTTTGCGGACGACCTCGCGCCCGAATACGACAAACTCAAAGCCGAAGTCGTGGAGAAGGGGTACTACACGCAGGAAGAGGACGTCCTTTCGTACGCTTCCTTCCCGGAAGTCGCGGAGACCTTTTTCAAGTGGAGAAAAGCGCAACGCGAGGGCGTGGATACCGACCTCGCAAAGACGGGCGTCTATCCCGTCTGACCAAGACAGAAATGCGGAAAAGCGAGGGCGCGCGCCCTCGCTTTCTTCCCGAGGAGCGACTATGCGGGTGATCGTCGTCGGCGGTGGGGCGGCAGGATTGATGGCGGCTTATGCCGCCGCGAGGAACGGCAACGCCGTTCTCCTTTTGGAGCGCAACGAAAAGCTCGGAAAAAAGCTGTATCTCACCGGGAAGGGCAGATGCAATCTCACGAACGACTGTCCGCCCGACGAGTTTTTGCTCCACGTCGTCCGCGGCGCGAAGTTTCTCAAAGGGGCGGCATACGCCTTCCCGCCCGCGGAGACGATGGCGTTTATGGAGGAGCGGGGGCTCTCCCTCAAAGTGGAGCGCGGCGGACGCGTTTTTCCCGCGAGCGACCGCGCAAGCGACGTTACAAAGACGCTCGAACGCGCCTGCTGTGAGGCGGGCGTGCAAATTTGCCTGAATACCCGCGTCAGCCGCATTTGCACGGAGGACGGCGCGGTCTGCGGCGTGGAGACGCCGTCGAATACGTACGCGTGCGAGCAGGTCATCGTCGCGACGGGCGGGCTGTCCTATCCCTCGACGGGATCGACGGGGGACGGATACCGCTTTGCGGAGGCGTGCGGGCACACGCTCGTGCCTTGCAGACCCTCCCTGACGGGGCTGGATTTGAGGGAGCCGATCGCCGAAGCGCAGGGGATCTCCCTGAAAAACGCCGTACTCACGGCGCGGCGCAACGGGAAAGCGGTCTCTTCCCGCATGGGTGAGCTCTTGTTTACGCATTACGGGATCTCCGGTCCGCTCGTCCTGTCTCTCTCGGCGGAGATCAACCGTGCGCCGATCGAAGAGTTTACGCTTTCGCTCGATTTCAAGCCCGCGCTCGACGAGGGGAAATTGGACGCAAGACTTGTCCGCGACCTCACGGAGCGCAAAAACGAGCAGATGAAGAACGTGATGCGCGGACTGCTTCCCGCAGGGCTCGTGCCGTGCGTGCTCGCGCGGGCGGGCGTCTCGGCGGAAAAACAGGCGAATGCCGTAACGCGCGAGGAGCGCAAAAGGCTTACGTTTTCCTTGAAAAATTTCCCGATGGTCCCCAAGGGACTGCGGGGCTACGAGGAGGCGGTCGTAACTTCGGGCGGCGTAACGCTCTCCGAAGTCGATCCGAAAACGATGGAGAGCCGTCTTGTAAGGGGTCTGCGGTTTTGCGGCGAAGTGTTGGACGCGGACGCCTACACGGGGGGATATAACCTGCAAATCGCATTTTCGACCGGTTATCTGGCGGGAAATTCGATAAAATAAAATTTAGCATAGTACTATGCGTGTCATAATTCGCTAATTTCACGGGAGAAGTTGACTTTCCCCGCAAGAATATCTATAATGAGAAAAAGGAGATCGCATATGACGGTGATACGCGGCGCGACGACGATCGCACAGGACGACAAAGAGGAGATCCGCAAGGCGGTGGGCGAACTGCTCGAACAGATCGAAAGCCGAAACGGGCTCGCCCGCAGCGAGGTGATGAGCATCGTATTTTCCAGCACCTCGGACATTCATTCGTATTATCCCGCCAAGGCGGCGCGGGAGGCGGGCTTTGAAAGCTGTTCGCTCTTTTCCGCGCAGGAGCCCGAGATCGACGGCGGGCTCAAACTGTGCATCCGCGCGATGTTGTTCGTCGAAAAAAATCTCACGCCCACGCATGTGTATCTGCGCGGCGCGAAGTCTTTGCGCAAAGATATCGCGCAGAAGATCAACATCGCGATCGACGGACCCGCGGGCAGCGGTAAATCCACGATCGCAAAGCGGCTCGCGGAGGATCTGCACATTCTCTACCTCGATACGGGCGCGATGTACCGCGCCTGCGCGCTCAAAGCGCTCGATGCGGGCATCGACGTGGAGAGCGAAGAGCAGATCTGCGATATGTTGCGCGGGCTGTCTCTCAACATCGAGTACGAAAACGGCGCGCAGAAGACGGTTTTGGACGGCAAGGACGTCTCCGAGGAGATCCGCCGCCCGCGCGTTTCCATGGCGGCTTCCACCGTTTCCAAATATCGGAGCGTGCGCTTGAAGATGGTCGAAAAACAGCGCGAGATCGCGCAGAAGATGTCCTGCGTGCTCGACGGCAGGGATATCGGGACGTTTGTCCTTCCCGAAGCCGATTTCAAGTTTTATCTCACGGCGAGCCCCGAAGTGCGGGCGAAACGCCGCTATGACGAACTCGTCGCAAAGGGGTATTCGGTGGACTTCGACGCGCTCCGCGAAGAGATCGTGCGGCGCGACGAACAGGACATGAACCGCGAGATCGCCCCGCTCAAACAGGCGGACGACGCCGTGCTCGTCGATACGTCCGATCTGACGGTCGAAGAGGTCTTGAAGACGGTGAAGCGCAAGATGCAGGAGAGAATTTGATGGCGGAAAAAATGACGTGCAAAGAGCGCAGAGCGGCGCGGAAAGCGAGAAAGCGCGAGAAGCGCGTGGAGAGGACGAAGTCCGTCCGTCTTTTCCCCGCGAACAAGAAGGGCTACCACATCATGCACTTCATGAATTTTCTGCGCTTTTTGCTCTATCCCATCCACTGCGTGCTGCGCCCGCACAAATTGCACGGCTACAAGCGGGTCGGAAAGGGCGCGTTCATCTATTTCGGAAACCATTATTCCATCTTCGATATCTTCTTTCCCGCCTATACGACGCGGGAGGGCGTGCACTTTCTCACGAAGCAATCCGTCCTCGAAGCGCCCATTCTCGGCTATTGGGGGCTCCGTATCGGCGCGATCAGCGCGCTCCGCGACGGCTCGGACGTGCGCACGCTCATGGAATCCATCAAGGTGCTCCGCAACGGGGAAAAACTGTCGCTCTTCCCGGAGGGCACGCGCAACAAGGTGTCCGACGAGGAATTTTTGCCCTTCCACGGCGGCGCGGCGCTTCTCGCAATTAAAACAAAGACGCCCGTCATTCCCTTCGTCATCTGCAACCGTCCCCGTCTGTTCCGCATAACGCACGTCGTGTTCGGCGAGCCGATGGAACTTACCGAATTTTACGACAGAAAACTCACCTCCGAGGACTATGCCGCCGCGGACGAAATGTTGAAAAATAAGCTGTACGAGCTCCGCGCCCGTTTCCGCGAGGAGCGCGCCGCAAAGAAGCGCAAGCGCAAATAGGGGCGGGCATGGAAGTTATCGTCGCCAAAAACTGCGGATTTTGTTCCGGCGTGCAAAACGCGGTGGATACCGCGCTCTCCGTTCCCGCGGAGAATACGTATATCCTCGGCGAACTCATCCACAACGGGGACGTCGTGAAGCGCATCGCCGAGCGCGGGATAAAGACGGTGGAGGAACTCTCCGAAGTGCCGGACGGCGCGCGGCTCGTCATCCGCTCCCACGGCGTCGGGAAGTCCGTTTACGAGCGCTGTGCGGCGCGCGGCATCCAAGTCGTGGACTGCACCTGTCCCTTCGTCAAGCGGACGCAGAGTATTGTCGCGCGGGCGAGCGAGGCGGGGAAGACGGTCGCGATTGCGGGGCATCGGGAACATCCCGAAGTGAAGGGGCTCGTGGGCTGGTGCCGTTCGGATGCCTACGTCTTTTCGTCGGAGGACGACGATTTTTCGGCTTTGCGGGAAAAAGAGGTCGTCCTCGTCTCGCAAACTACGTTTTCCGAGCAAAGATTTTCAAAAATAGCGCAAAATTTGCAAAAAGAATGTCAAAAAACAGTTGAGATTTTTGGCACAATTTGCTATACTACTATATGTCGGCAACGGGAAGCGGAGGAAATTTCCCGCCTTTGCGACGCAGTTTTGGTGATCGGCGGGCTCAACAGCAGCAACACCAACAAACTCTGCGAAATTGCGTCGGCGAATTGCGGTCTCGTTTTGAGGCTGAAAAACGCGGACGATTTCGGATATGAAAAAATCAAATTTTGTAAAAGGGTCGGCGTCATAGCGGGGGCGAGCACTCCCGATTGGCAGACTCAGGAGGTTCTCTGTAAGATGGAAGAAAACAATGCGGAAGTTCAGGCAACGACGGTAGAGACCGTCGCCGAAGAAGCGCAACCCGCGCCCGTTGCGGAAACGGCGGAGCCGAAGGTTGCGGAAGAGCCCAAACTCACGGGAATGGCGCAAGTCGTCGCAGCGATGGACAACGAAGAGGGTTATAAGAAAAACCAGATCATCTCCGTTCGGATCGTCTCCGCCAAGGACGAGGGGATCGTCGTATCCGGCTCCCAAAAGACGGATATCACCGTTCCCAAGGAAGATCTCGATTGCGAGACGTATTCGCGCGAGGAATGGGCGGCGAAGGTCGGCGAAGAGATCGAGGTGATGGTCGTCGCGAAAAACCCCGTCAAACTTTCGCAAAAGATGGTGAAGAAATACAAGGAAGAGGAGGCGCTCCTCTCCAAGATCGAAGCGGGCGAAGAATTCAGCGTCGTCTGCACCGGGTTCAACAAGGGCGGGCTCACCGCGGAACTCGGCACGTATCCCGTATTCATCCCCGCGAAGGAGATCCGCACGGGCTATGTGAAGGATCTTGAAAAATACAAGGGCAAGACGCTCCGTCTCAAACTTCTCGAAATCCGCAAGGATGCGCGCAGGAAGGAGATCATCGCTTCCCAGCGGGTGATCCTCGAAGAGGAAATGAAACTGCGCGAGGCGGCGAAAGCGGAGCGCGAAGCGGCGTTCTTCGATTCCATTCAGGTGGACGACATCGTGGAAGGGAAGGTCGAGCGCGTTACGAACTTCGGCGCGTTCGTCTCGGTGCGCGGCTTCGATTGCCTTGCGCACATCTCCGATCTTTCTTGGACGGGCGCCAAGCAGGTTACCGACGTGCTCGAAATCGGGAAGAGATACGAATTCAAAGTGCTCAAAGTGGACCGCGAAAACAAGAAGGTCTCCATCGGCTATAAGCAGTTGCAGCCCCAGCCGTGGGATCTCGCCGCGGAGAAGTACGCCGAGGGCGAAGTCGTTCACGGCAGAGTCGTCCGCATCGTTCCCTTCGGCGCGTTCGTAGAACTCGAAAAGGGGATCGACGGGCTCGTGCACGTCTCCCAGATCTCCCACGAATGGCTGGAAAATCCCACGTCCGTGCTCTCCATCGGCGAGGAAGTGGATGCGAAGATCCTCGCGTTCAATCCCGCGGAACACAAGATCACGCTCTCCATCAAGGCGTTGCAGCCCCGTCCGGAGTACGAGCCCCGTCCCGAACGCGCGGAAGGCGGCAAGCCCCAGCGGAACAAGAAGGGCGGCAGAAGGAACGCTTCGCCCGACGAGGAAGAGGAGTACAGAGAGTGGACGGAGGGCGGCTACGGCGGCGCGTCCATCGCAGATCTTCTCGGCAACGAGGACAAATAAATTTTTCCGAATGAGAAAAAATCCGCTTAACGGCGGATTTTTTTGTTTATATATGGAAGGATAACAAGAAAGGAGAACTTCGACATGGAAAAACAGGGCAACATTCGCATTTCCAGCGAAAACATGATGCCGATCATCAAAAAATGGCTGTATTCGGAGAAGGATATCTTTCTCCGCGAGATCGTCGCGAACGCTTCGGACGCCATCACGAAGCTGAAAAAACTTGCCGACATGGGCGAGACGTCGGCGGACGGCGATTACCGCATCACCGTTACCACGGACAGCAAGGCGGGAACGCTCACGGTCGAGGACAACGGCATCGGCATGAGCGAAGAGGAAGTGGAAAAATACATCACGCAGATCGCCTTCTCGGGCGCCGCGGATTTCGTGGAAAAATACGAAAAGGCGGGCGGCGACGGGATCATCGGGCACTTCGGGCTTGGCTTTTATTCCGCATACATGGTCTCCGAGAACATCGAGATCTTCACGAAGTCCTATCGCGAAGGCGAGAAAGCCGTGCATTGGGCTTCGGACGGCAACAGCACCTATACCATCGGGGATTGCGACAAAGAGACGCGCGGCACGAAGGTCGTGATGCACATCGCGCCCGAAGAGAAGGAATTTCTCTCCGAGGCGACGATAAGACAGCTCCTCCGCAAATACTGTTCCTTCATGCCCTACGAGATCTATCTCAACTTTAAGGAAGGCGAGGAGAACAAACCCGTCAATACGCCCGTTCCGCTCTACGCGAAACAGCCCAAGGAGTGCACGGAAGAGGAATATAAGACGTTCTACCGCGAGACCTTCTCCGACTTCAACGAACCGCTCTTCTGGATCCATCTCAACATGGAATATCCCTTCCGCGTAAAGGGGATCCTCTATTTCCCGAAGGTGAGAAAGCAGGTCGAGCTCGAACGCGGGCAGGTGAAACTGTACTGCAACCAGGTCTTTATCGCGGACAATATCAAGGAAGTCATCCCGGAATTTCTCATGCTCCTGAACGGCGTCATCGATTGCCCGGACATTCCGCTCAACGTCTCCCGTTCCTTCCTGCAAAACGACCGACAGGTGCAGAAGATCGCCAAACATATCACCAAAAAAGTCGCGGACAAACTCACGGAGCTGTTCAAAAACGACCGCGAGAAGTACGAAACGTGTTGGAACGACCTTGCGACTTTCGTCAAGTTCGGCGCCATCAAGGACGACGATTTCTACCAGAAGGTGAAGGATATCGTCATCTATAAAGATCTCGAAGGGAAATATTGCCCCGTGAGCGGATTTTTCGGCGACGAGGTCTCCGAAGAGGACGCCAAAAACGGGAAACAGCCCAAGCCCGTATACTATGTTTCGGACGAGAACGCGCAGGCGCAATATATCAAGATGTACAAAGCGGCGGGGCTGGACGCTATTGTCTGCGATACGTTCATCGACCCGCATTTCATCAGCTATCTCGAATATAAAAATCCCACGCGCGTGCGCTTTTTGCGCATCGACGCCGATGTGGACGGCGCGCTCAAAGAGGAGGCGGAAGGGGACAAGGAGATCGAGACCATCTTTACCGACTGTCTCAAAGAGCGCAACGTCAAGGTAAAGGCGGAACGCTTCAAGGACGGGAGCGTGCCCGCCGTCGTCAACGTCTCCGAATTTATGCGCAGGATGTCCGAGATGAATTCCTTCTATAAAATGGGGGATCCTTCCGAGGATATCACGCTCGTCGTGAACACCGCGAACGCGGCGGTGCAGGCGATGAAGGGGGCGAGCGAAGAAAAACGGAAATTCGCCGCAGAGCAAATTTACTTCCTCGCCATGATGAGCTATAAGCCGCTCTCGCCTGAAAATCTCGACGAATTTTCGGGGAACAGCGCGATGCTGCTTGAAAAATATTTGCAAAATTGACAAATTTTTGCAAATTAGCTATTGACATCGCAAAATAACACTGCTATAATAATTTTCGGTGTGAAAAAGCTCGAACTCATGCGCGCATTTTGTACGTAGAGGTTGGGACTGCGCATCAGGAGGTATCAATATGAACGGAACAGTGAAGTGGTTCAACGACGGAAAGGGATACGGTTTCATTTCCAACGACGAAGGCGGGGACGATATTTTCGTGCATTTCTCCGCAATCCAGACGGAAGGCTTCCGTACTTTGAAGGAAGGTCAGAAGGTTACTTTCGAGACCGAGCCGGATCCCAAAGACAGCGGCAAATTGCGCGCGGTCAACGTCGTTCCCGTTTCGTAATCGGGACAGTCAAACAAAAAAGACGCGCTTTCGGCGCGTCTTTTTTTACAAAACGAAAACATCCGTCCGCGGGAAAGCGGACGGATGTTTTCGTTTCACTCGCCGTTTTCGAGAAGTTCCCGATAGCGTCCGAGGATCAGTGTTTGCAACAGTTCCCGCGTCTCCGTGTTGAGCGGATGGCAGATGTCCTTGTATTCCCCTTCGGAAGTTTTACGGCTGGGCATCGAGATGAAGTATTCTCCTTCCTTTTGGAATATTTTGATGTCGTGCACGACAAAGCATTCGTCGATGGTGATTGACGCGACAGCGCGCAATCTGCCGTCCGAATGACGCACTTCGCGGATACGTACGTCAGTTACCGTCATAGTAGGACCCTCCGAATATTCCTTTTTTCATTATATTAGCATAAAATTTACACTCTGCAACAATTTTCGGAAAAATATTTTGAAATTTCTTGAAAATATTGCAAAATCGACGCTTTTTACATAGGATATATTATGTTTTCCGAACGCCTCCTCGGAGGGAAAAGCTATTACTTCATCGGGATCGGCGGCGTGAGCATGAGCGCGCTTGCCCTCCTTTTGCACGAAAAGGGGGCGCGCGTCCGCGGGAGCGACCGCTGCGAAAATTCCTTCACGGAGAGGTTGAAAGCGGCGGGGATCCCCGTGTCCGTCGGCGAAGAGGAGACCGTCTCGGAGAGCGACGTCGTCTACACGGGCGCGGTGGAAAAGTCGCACCCCCAACTCGCCGCCGCGATCGCGGCGGGAAAACGCACGATCGCGCGGGCGGAATTGCTCGGAATGATCGCGGAGGAATATCCGCACGTTCTCTCGGTGGCGGGGTGCCATGGCAAGACGACGACGACCGCCATGCTCGCCCACATTTTCGAGCGGAACGGCATGAAATATACCTGTCATATCGGCGGGGAGGATATCCCGTTCGGAAATTGCCGCGTCGCGGGCGACGAATATTTTCTCACGGAGGCGTGCGAATTCCGCCGCAGTTTTCTCACATTGAAGAGCGAAGTGGCGGTCGTGCTCAACACGGACAGAGACCATACGGACTGCTATAAAAGCGCGGAGGAGATCGCCGAAGCGTACGCGGCGTTTGCCGCGCGGGGGAAGCGCGTCGTCGTCAATGCGGACGACGTCCGCGCCCGCGCGATCCCGCACGACGTCGGTTTCGGGCTGTACGGCGGGGACATCCGCGCGGAGAAGTTGCGCGCGGACGGAGAAAAATATTCCTTCACCGTATGCGAGCGTTCCGTGCCGCTCGTCCGCATCCGCCTCGGCGTCGTCGGGAAGATGCACGTCTACAACGCGCTCGCCGCCTTTGCCGCGGCGCGGCTCTGCGGGCTCTCCGCAGAGGAGATCCGCCGCGGGTTGGAGGATTTCGTCGGCGTAAAGCGGCGCTTCGAGCGGGTAGGGACCTTTCACGGAACGCCCGTCGTGTGCGACTACGCCCACCATCCGCGGGAGATCGAGGCGACCTTGCAGGCGGCGCAAAGGATCTGCGCGGGGAACGTGCGGCTCATATTCCAGCCGCATACGTATACGAGAACGCGCGACCTCATGGACGAGTTCGTCGCCGTGCTGAAAAAGGCGGAATATCCCGTCATATATAAGACATACGCCGCGCGGGAGCCGTTCGACTTCGCTGGGAGCGCGCCTGCGCTCGCGGCGCGGCTTCCGGAGGCGCGCTATGTGCAGACGCCCGAACAGCTTTCGGCGCGCCTTCTGCGGAGTTGTCCGAAGCCGGACGACATGATCCTCGCGCTCGGCGCGGGCGATATCTGCGATATCGTAAAGAGCATTCTCGATTGAGCGGCGACGCCGCCGTCCGCCTCCTTCCGCATGCGCGGAAAGGGGGCTTTTTCGCGCGCTTGCGGCGCGGAATTTTTTTGGAAAAAAGAAGAAAAAATTAAAATTTGGTATTGAAACCGAGCACAATATATAGTATAATAGATACGACAGACTGCGGGGTTTCCCGCAAGTTTGAGCGCGCCGTCCGCATCGCCGGACGGACGGGCGGAAACAGGGGGAATAACAGATGCAAAAGGAAACGGATTTTCCGCTTTACCTGTATCATCACGGAAAAAACGACAGGATCTATGAGATCTTCGGCGCTCACCCCGAGACGCGCGCGGAGGGGACGGGTTACATCTTCCGCGTATGGGCTCCGCATGCGCGGAGCGTCTCCGTGGTGGGCGATTTCAACGGTTGGAACGACGCCGCGAACGTGATGGAACGCATGGTGGACGGCGAGACGTTTGAACTGTTCATCGCGGGCGTAAAGCAGTACGACACCTATAAATATTGCGTCGTCGCGCAGGACGGCAGAAAGCTCATGAAAGCGGACCCCGTCGGGTTCCATACGGAGACGCCGCCCAAGACTGCCTCCAAGCTCTACGACCTCGAAGGATACGAGTGGGGGGACGGCGAATATTTTTCCGCGCTGGAAAAGCGCAGCGTCTATTCCTCGCCCGTCAACATTTACGAAGTCAATCTTCTCTCGTGGAAGCGCCACGAGGACGGAAATTTTCTCTCCTATCGCGATCTTGCGAAGGAGCTCGTTCCCTATGTGAAGGAAATGGGCTATACGCATGTCGAATTTATGCCCGTCACCGAATATCCGTTCGACGGTTCGTGGGGATATCAGGTCACGGGCTATTATGCCGTTACGTCCCGCCTCGGGACGCCGCACGATTTTATGTACCTCGTGGACGAGTTCCACAAAGCGGGCATCGGCGTGATCTTGGACTGGGTGCCCGCGCACTTCCCGAAGGACGCGCACGGGCTCTACGAATTTGACGGCATGCCGCTGTACGAGAGCAGCCAGTGGGACAGGATGGAACATAAGAGCTGGGGGACCCGCCGTTTCGATTACGGCAGGGAAGAAGTGCTCTCCTTCCTCATTTCGGACGCCTGTTTCTTCTTCGACAAATACCATGCGGACGGGCTTCGTGTGGACGCCGTCGCCTCCATGCTCTACCTCGATTACGACAAAAAAGAGGGCGAATGGGTCCCCAATATCTACGGCGAAAACAAAAATCTCGAAGCCATCGCGTTCCTGCGCAAGCTCAACGAAGCGGTGTTTTTGCGCTTCCCGTACGCGCTCATGATCGCGGAGGAATCGACGGCTTGGGGGCTCGTTACCAAACCCGGGAGCGTCGGCGGGCTCGGCTTCAATTTCAAATGGAATATGGGCTGGATGAACGACGTGCTCTCCTATGTGAGCCTCAACCCGTATTTCAGGATGGGATGCCACAACAAACTTACGTTTTCCATGATGTACGCCTTTTCGGAGAACTATGTTTTGCCCATCTCGCACGACGAAGTGGTGCACGGGAAATGTTCGCTCATCAATAAGATGCCGGGCGAATACGGGGAGAAGTTCGCGGGCGTGCGGGCGTTCCTCGGCTACATGACGGCGCACCCCGGGAAAAAGCTCAATTTCATGGGGTACGAGTTCGGACAGTTCAAGGAATGGGACTATCGCGAGGGGTTGGAATTTTTCCTCCGCGACCGCTACGAACTGCACGGAAAGCTCTCCGTCTACGTGCGCGAGCTCAACGAATTTTACCGTTCCACGCCCGCTTTCTACGAGATCGAAGATTCGTGGGACGGCTTCGAGTGGCTGGCGCCCGACGACGCGGACAGAAATATCGTCTCCTTCCTCCGCCGCGACAGGGCGGGGAACGAAGTGATCGCGCTCGTCTCGTTCTCGGGGGCGGACGCGGACGACTATATGCTCGGCGTGGACAAAAAGGGCAAATACCGCTTGGCGTTTAGTTCCGATTCGCCGAAATACGGCGGGGACGGCAAGCTGAAAAAGCGCGTATTTTCGGCGATCAAACGCCCCAGCCACGGAAAACAGTATTCCATCCCGATTGCGATGCCCAAATTCTCCTGTCTCTATCTCGTAAGAGAGGCGGAGGAGACGTCGCAAGCGGCAAGATCAAATCGTAAATAACAGGGGGGTAACCATATGTTGAGAAAGAAAGAATGCGTTGCGATGCTCTTGGCGGGCGGACAGGGTTCGAGACTGTATGCGCTCACCAATAACATCGCGAAACCTGCGGTCGCGTTCGGCGCGAAGTACCGCATCATCGATTTCCCGCTCTCCAACTGCATCAATTCGGGGATCGATACGGTGGGGGTGCTCACGCAATACGAACCGCTCGAACTGAACGAGTACATCGGAAACGGGCAGCCGTGGGATCTGGACCGCGCTTACGGCGGCGTCCATATCCTGTCCCCTTATCAGGCGAAGAAGAGATCCTCGTGGTTCGAGGGCACCGCGAACGCCATCTATCAGAACATGTCGTTTATGAAGCGGTACGATCCCGACTACGTTCTCATCCTCTCGGGCGACCATATCTATAAAATGGACTATGCCGCCATGCTCCGCGCGCACAAGGCGACGGGGGCGGACTGCACGATCGCCGCGATCGAAGTCCCGATGAAGGAGGCTTCCCGCTTCGGCATTCTCAACTGCAATCCGGACGGCTCCATTTACGAGTTTGAAGAAAAGCCGAAGGTCCCCAAGAGCAATCTCGCCTCCATGGGCATCTATATCTTCACGGCGGAAAAGCTCTTCAAATATCTCGCCGCGGACGACGAAAATCCCGAATCCGAGAAGGATTTCGGCAAGAACATTCTCCCCGCGATGCTCAACGCGGGCGAGAAGATGTATTCTTACCGCTTCCACGGATATTGGAAGGACGTCGGGACGATCTCTTCCCTGTGGGAATCCAATATGGATCTGCTCGGCGAGGAACCCGCGTTCGACGTGGCAGACGCCGACTGGAAGATCCATTCGCGCAATCCGCTCGCGCCGCCCGAATATATCGGCGAGACGGCGGACGTGGAAAACTCCATGATCGCGCTCGGCTGTGAGATCGAGGGGACGGTAAAACATTCCGTCCTTGCCTCCAACGTCGTCGTCGAAAAGGGCGCCGTCGTGAAGGACGCCGTCGTCATGGCGGGGACCGTCGTGAAGGCGGGCGCCGTCGTCGAATATTCCATCATCGACGAAAACGTCGTCGTGGGCGAGAATGCGAAAGTGGGCGAGAGCAAAAGCGCGGGCGCGGGGATCGCCGTGCTCGGAAGAAATATCGAGATCGGGGAGGGCGCGGTCGTCAAGGGCGGCGTGATCCTCGACAAGGATTACAAGGGGGAATAAGAGATGGCACATTCTACGGTCGGCGTTATTTTTTCCAACGTTCACGATGAAAATATTCCCGAACTTTCGCGGCACCGCACGATGGCGTCCGTCCCGTTCGGGGGAAGATACCGCCTCATTGATTTCGCGCTCTCGAATTTGGTAAATTCGGGCATCACGACGGTCGGTATCGTAACGAAGAACAACTACCAGTCGCTCATCGACCATTTGGGCAGCGGGAAGGAATGGGATCTTGCGAGGAAGGACGGCGGGATCATTTTGTTGCCGCCTTACTCCGACGACACGGATAAGCCCTACACCACCCGCCTCGAAGCGCTCATGGGCATTACGGGCTTTCTCACCCATCGGAGCGAGGACTATGTCGTCGTCTCCGACTGCGACGGCATCGCGCATATGGACGTCGGCGATATCGTGCGCTTCCACGAGGAGAAGGGGGCGGATATCACGATGGTCTATCACGAAGAGGACCAGCCGTGCGAATCGTCCTATTTCATCACGTTGCAACCCGATGCGACGGGGCGGATCAAGGGATTGAAGATCAACCCGGGCGATTTGAAGAAGGGGAAGGCGTACAATCTCTATGTGAACGTCATGGTGATGAGCCGCGAATTTCTCATCAACACCATTCAGAACGCGGTAACGCGCGGATTTTCCAGTTTTGGCAGGGACATTCTCGCCAAAAACGTGGACACCCTGAAAATTTACGGCTACGGATTCAAGGGCTACTATGCGGGCGTCAACTCCATGGAGGACTATTTCAAGCACAGCATGGAGCTTCTCCGCCGCGACGTGCGCGAGGAACTCTTCGGGAACCGCGATATCTACACGAAGGTCCGCGACAGCGCGCCTTCCAAATATCTCGAAGGGGCGGTCGTGAAAAATTCGCTCATCTCCGACGGATGCGTCATCGAGGGGACCGTCGAGAACTGCATTCTGTTCCGCGGCGTGAAGGTCGGAAAGGGGAGCGTCGTGAAAAATTCCGTCATCATGCAGGATAACGTGATCGGGACGGACGTCAGCCTCGATTGCGTCATTACCGATAAGAACGTCGTCATCCGCGATCGCAGACACCTTGCGGGCTGCGAGTCGCTTCCTTATTTCATCGCAAAGGGCAGGATGCTGTAATTTACCGAACGGGGGGAAGCGCGGTGCAAACCCGCGCAAAAAATAAAGGGGAATGATAAGGAGGAAACTATGAGCACCAAAACGACGGAGACCAAAAAAGCGGCGGCGAAGAGGCCGTCTGCAAAGAGTGTCAAGAAGGAAACCGTGCATGGGGAAGCGGCGTCCGTGGAGATCGTGGAGCCCAAGGAGTGCGTTCCCGCACAGACGCCCGCGGAAATGACCGTGGAGCCGAGGAGAAAAATTCTCTTCGTTGCCTCCGAGGCGGCGCCCTTCATCGCGACGGGCGGGCTCGCGGAAGTGATCGGATCGCTCTCCAAGGCGCTTGCGAAGAGCGAAAAATACGACGTCCGCGTAATTATTCCGCTCTATCAGGACATCAAGAAGGATTACCGCAAAGACTTCAAGTTCATCGGAAACATCTTTGTGCCGCTCTCGTGGCGAAACCAGTATTGCGGCATCTTCGAGTACCGCTCGGACAACGTAACGTATTATTTCGTGGATAACGAATACTATTTCAAGCGTCCGGGATGCTACGGATATTACGACGACGGCGAGCGGTTCGCGTTCTTTTGCCGCAGCGTGATGGAGATCCTTTCCTTTGTGGGGTTCTATCCCGAGATCCTGCATTGCCACGACTGGCAGGCCGCGCTCGCCGCGCTCTATCTCAAAACGATATATTGCTTCCGTCCCGAATACCAGTTCATCCGCGCGGTATTCACCATTCACAACATCGAATATCAGGGGAAGTATTCGCTCGACATCCTCGAAGATCTCTTCGGGATCTCGGAACGGTACAGATATCTCGTCGAATACGACCGCTGTATCAACCTCATGAAGGGGGCGATCGAGTGTTGCGAACGGTTTTCCACGGTGAGCCCGACGTACGCCGAAGAGATCAAAGATCCTTACTATTCGCACGGGCTGGATCCCATCGTGCGGCGCAATGAGTTCAAGCTGTGCGGCATCCTCAACGGGATCGACCCCGATTACTACGATCCCGCGACGGACGCTTCGCTGTTTGCCAACTATTCCGCGGCGGATCCCGCGAAGAAAGCGGTCTGCAAGGAAGAGTTGCAGAGAATGCTCAATCTGCCCGTGAAGGCCGAGACGCCCGTCGTCGCGATGATCACCCGCCTCGTTACGCACAAGGGGCTGGATCTCGTGAAGGAAGTCATCGAACAGGCGCTCCGCCAAGACATTCAATTCGTCTTGCTCGGGACGGGCGACTCCACCTACGAGAACTATTTCTCCGATCTCGCGCGGCGGTATCAGGGGAAGGTCGTATCGGTGATCTCTTTCAATTCCGATCTCTCGCGCAAGATCTATTCGGGCGCGGACATCTTCCTGATGCCCTCCAAGAGCGAGCCTTGCGGGCTCTCGCAGATGATCGCCGCGCGCTACGGCACCGTCTCGATCGTCCGCGAAACGGGCGGGCTCAAAGACAGCATCACGCCGTACGGCGCGGGCGGGAACGGTTTCACCTTCCGCGACTACAACGCGTACGATATGTTGTACGTCCTCAACGAGGCGATCGCGCTGTATCGGAACCGTAGCGAATGGGCAAAATTGGTGAAAAAAGCTATGGAGACCGACTTTACTTGGGCGAAATCCGCCGCAAGTTACGAGGAGTTGTATTCCGGCTTACTGAATTAAAGCGACAAAATTTCAGGAGATACATCTTAAACACATGAACAAACTTACCGAACAGGAAGCGAAACAACTGATCGGCGGAAAGATCACGCGGTACTTCGGCGTTGCACCCGCCGAAGCATCGCGGGAACAGATCTACAAAGCCGTCGTGATGAGCGTGAGAGACATCATGCTCGAAAAGAGACAGCGGTTCCATTTGAAGACCAAGGAAGCGCGTGCAAAGAGGGTCTATTACCTCTGCATGGAGTTCCTCATGGGGCGCTCGCTCAAAAACAGCGTGTACAATCTCGGCATCGAAAAGCCGTTGCAGGACGCGCTGAAAAGTTTCAACGTTACGCTCGACGAACTCTATGAGGAAGAGCCGGACGCGGGGCTCGGAAACGGGGGGCTCGGAAGGCTCGCCGCATGCTTTTTGGACGGGCTCGCGACGCAGAATTATCCCGCGATGGGCTTTTCCATCTGCTATCAGTACGGGCTCTTTAAGCAAAAGATCGTAGACGGGTGGCAGATCGAGCTTCCCGACGTATGGCTTCCCGGCGGCGAAGCGTGGCTTACCCAGCGCACCGACAAACAGTTCATCGTCCGTTTCGACGGCGAACTCGAAGAGAAGTGGACGGATCACGGCATGGAGACCGTCTATCACAACGCAAAGGAAGTGGAGGCGACCGCGTACGACATGATGGTTTCGGGCGCGGATTCGCAGGCGGTGAGCGTGTTGCGCCTGTGGCGTTCCCGCGCCGTGCAGAAGTTCGACATGCAGCTCTTCTCGCAGGGCAATTACGACGAAGTCATGCGCGACGAGAGCGAGGCGGAACTCATCTCCAAGGTGCTCTATCCCTCGGATAACCACTACGAAGGCAAGTCACTCCGTCTCAAACAGCAATACTTCCTCGTTTCGGCGTCCCTGCAATGTATCGTATCCGACCACAAGCGCCGCTACGGCTCCCTCACGCTTCTTCCACAGATGGCGGCGATCCACATCAACGATACCCATCCCGCGCTCGCCATTCCCGAGCTCATGCGTATCCTTGTGGACGAAAATTATTTTGAATGGGACACCGCGTGGAAAATTACGACCGCGACGTGCGCCTATACCAACCACACTGTGCTCGCGGAAGCGCTCGAAACGTGGGCGGAAGATCTCGTCGCCCGCAGGCTTCCCCGCATTTACGGCATTCTCAAAGAGATTAACCGCCGCTTCTGCGACGATCTTTGGCACAAATATCCCGGCGATTGGAATAAAATTTCCCGCATGTCCGTGCTCTCGCACAATTCGGTGCGCATGGCGAATCTCTGCGTGCTCGGCTCGCACAGCGTGAACGGCGTCTCCGAACTGCACAGCGAGATCATCAAAGAGAGCATCTTCAAGGATTTCTACGATTATACGCCCGAGAAGTTCACCAACGTTACGAACGGCATCGCGCACAGGCGTTGGCTCAACCAGTCCAACCCCGAGCTCTGTGCCTTGCTCGACGAGTGCATCGGAACAGGCTATGCGAAGGACGCCTCCAAACTTGCCGATTTCGCCAAGTTCGAGAAGGACGAGAGCGTGCTGAAACGTCTCGACGAGATCAAGCGGATCAAGAAGGAACAGTTTGCGGAGTATGCCCGCAAGACGCAGGGCTTTCTCATCGATCCCGATACGGTATTCGACGTGCAGGCAAAGCGCATGCACGAATACAAGCGCCAGCTTCTCAACGTTCTGCACATCATCGCGGAATACAATGCCTTGCGGGAAAATCCCGATCTGGACGTTCTTCCCAAGACGTACATCTTCGGCGCGAAGGCGGCGGCGGGCTACGAGATGGCGAAACAGATCATGAAGCTCATCTGCTTCCTCTCCGAGGAGATCGCGCGCGATCCCCGTATCCGCGAAAAGCTCAACGTCGTGTACATGGAGAACTACAACGTTACGATGTCCGAAAAGCTGATGCCGGCGAGCGAGATCTCCGAACAGATCTCCTTGGCGGGCAAGGAAGCGAGCGGAACGGGCAATATGAAGTTCATGATAAACGGCGCGCTGACGATCGGCACGCTGGACGGCGCAAACGTCGAAATGGCGGAACGGGTAGGGGAGGACAACATCTTTATCTTCGGGCTGAAAGCCAACGAGGTAAAGGAGATCTGGCAGAGCGGCTACAATTCGAGCGCGTATTACAATCAGGACGCCGGCATGCGCAAGATCATCGAATCGCTCATCGTGGGCTTCAACGGCACGTCGTTTGCGGAGATCTCCAACTATTTGTTGCGGAACGCGCCCGTCGCGGATCCCTATATGTGCCTTGCCGACTTTGAATCGTACTGCAAAACGCAGGACGCCATGTCGGAGCTCTATCGCAACGATAAAAAGGCTTGGAACCGCAAGTCTCTGCACAATATTGCAGCGGCGGGGTACTTCTCCGCGGACAGAAGCATTCGCGACTACGCGAGCCGCATCTGGCATCTCAAATCCATCGACAAATAATCTGCCATGAATTTCTACTATGACCCTCTTGACAGGGCGTGTAAGAGCCGCACGGGGGCAGTTCCCCGTGCAAGCGAACTGACCTTACAAGTTTATCGGAATGCAGGCGGAGAAGAGAACTTCTCCGCCGAAGTTTGTTCCCTGATCTTGTGGCGGGACGGCGAAGGTGCTGCCGCGTTTCCCATGCAAAAGACGGCGCGGGGCTGGACGGCCTCCCTAAAACTTCACCGCACGGGACTGTATTTTTATCTGTTCGATTTGGGAGAAAGGGGACTCGGCTGCGGAAAACTGCGCCGCGCGGAACTCTCCGAAACGCCGTCCCCGTGGCAGCTCACCGTCTATGACGAGCGCTACACGACGCCCGAATGGTTCAAAGGGAGCGTCATGTACCAAATTTTCCCCGATCGCTTTTATAAGGCGGGCGATCGCCCGATCGCGCCCTATAAAATTTTGCGCGACGATTGGGGCGGACAGCCGAATTACCGTCCGAATCAGTTCGGGAAAGTGCTCAACAACGACTTTTTCGGCGGAAATCTCAACGGGATCCGCGAAAAACTCGACTATCTTGCCTCGCTCCACGTTTCCGTCGTCTATCTCAATCCCATCTTCGAGGCGTATTCCAATCATCGCTACGATACGGGAGATTACAGGAAGATCGACGAATTGCTCGGCACGGAGGAAGATCTTCGCGCGCTCGTGGAGGACGCGGCAAAGCGCGGCATCCGCATCATCCTCGACGGCGTGTTCAATCATACGGGCGACGACAGCCGTTACTTCAACAAATACGGAAGATACGATGATGTGGGCGCGTTTCAGTCCCGCGGATCGAAGTATGCCGACTGGTATAACTTTCATTCCTTTCCCGATTCCTACGACAGCTGGTGGGGCATCGAGACGCTTCCCGCGGTCAACGAGCGTTCGCCTTCCTACCAAAACTTTATCTGCGGGGAGGACGGCGTGCTCAAACAGTGGCTCCGTTGCGGCATTGGCGGATATCGGCTGGACGTGGCGGACGAATTGCCCGATTTCTTCTTGCGCATGATCCGCGAAAGCGTGAAATCGGAAAATGCGGAGGCCGTCATCATCGGCGAAGTCTGGGAGGACGCTTCCAATAAAATTGCCTACGACGAGCGGCGGCAATATCTGCAAGGGTTCGAGCTGGACAGCGTGATGAACTATCCGCTGAAAGACGCCGTGCTCGACTTCGTGCGGACGGGAAACACTTCGATGCTCCGCGAAACGATCGCCATGCTTCTCGATAACTACCCGAAACCGACGGTAGACTGCCTCATGAACATTCTCGGAACGCACGATACGCCGCGCGTTTTGACCGTTCTCGGCGGAAAAGTCTGCGCGGACAAGGACGAAATGGCGCAGACCTTCATGAGCGAGGACGAGTGCGCCGACGCGGCGGAAAAGCTCAAATTCGCGGCGTTGCTCCAATATACGCTACCCGGCGTGCCGTGCGTCTACTACGGCGACGAGATCGGCATGCAGGGCTATGCAGACCCGTTCTGCCGCGGCTGTTTTGAATGGGAGCGCACCGAGAGTACGCTACACGACTTTTATCTGCGCTTGGGCGAGATCCGCGGGGAGCTCCTGAAAGACGTCTTTGCGGACGGGGACTATCGCGAAGTGTTTGCAGACGCTTCCTGCCTTGTCTTTGAGCGGAAAAAGGGAGACGCCGCGGCGTACGTCGTCGTCAATCATTCTCCCTCGGAATACGTACTACATTTTTCGGGCGGCTATCGGGAACTGCTGTCCGGGACGGATTTTTGCGACAAAGCGGAGATCAAAGGCGCTTTCTGCGGAATTTTCGTAAAAAAGCAATAGTATGTCAGACATAATACGGATACGTTTTTTTCCGCGGTAAAAAAATTTTTTTACCGCGTTTTTCTTACGAAAAACGCAAAAATAAACGATGCAAAAAAGTTCGCCGTCTGCAAAATATAAATTTTTTACCGTACAGCAGTCTCAAACGTTTTCCGAAAAAAAGTTGGTTTTACGGGCGGAGACCCGCCCTTTTCGGGCTATTTTTTGTCATACTATTCGTAAAATCGGTGTTTTGCGAATAGTTATGGACATTTGTTTTATCAAAAACCGCTTCTCCCCCGTCCGTAAAAATCTGTCGCCCTTTGAAAAAATTCCCCTATTAACTATTCGTAAAATTGACATCTGCCGCCCTTCGTGCTATAATGGAAGCATGAAATCCACTTCAAACTACTATCAGGAACGCAATTTGCGCAATCTCGACAGGATCGACGAGCTCTTGCAGGAGCTCCCCTATTTCTGCGAGGACTTTTTCCGCGGCGTCGAACAGCGGACCAGCACGCTCACCCGCCTGAACTACGTCTACGATCTGCGCATCTTTTTCGATTTCCTCTGCAAAAAGAAATACCGCGGCAAGGAAATTCGCGACCTTACGTTGGAGGACCTCGAACAGATCACGGATACCGATATCGAAATTTATCTCTCCTATCTCTCCAATTACCGCTTCGGGGACAAACGTCTCTCCTGCGACGAGCGCGCCAAGGCGCGCAAACTTTCCACCGTGCGTTCCCTTTTCAAGTACTTTTTCAATAAGGGACTCATCGAAGTCAACAATACGGCGAAAGTCCCCACCCCCAAGCTCCACGAAAAAGAGATCGTCCGCCTCGAAAGCGATGAGGTCTCCTCTCTGCTCGACACGGCGGAATACGGCAGCGGGCTCTCGGAGCATGCGAGCGGCTATCACGACAAAACGAAGGTGCGCGACAGCGCGATCTTGACCCTCTTTTTGGGCACGGGGATCCGTATCTCCGAGCTCGTGGGGCTCAACGACGAGAGCATCGACTTTTCCAACAACTCCTTCGTCGTTACACGCAAGGGCGGAAACCAGGCGATCCTTTACTTTTCGGAGGAAGTCGGCGACGCGATCGCCGCCTATCTCGCCCAAAAGGAGGCGGATCCCCGCGTCCCGCCCGAGGAGCATGCTCTCTTCCTCTCCCTGCAATATCGCAGGATCACGGTGCGCGCCGTGGAAAATCTCGTTAAGAAGTACGCAAAGATCGTTACGCCGCTCAAAAAGATCACGCCGCACAAACTGCGCTCCACATACGGCACGTCGCTCTATCGGGAGACGGGCGATATCTATATCGTCGCGGACGTGCTCGGACACAAGGACGTAAACACCACGAGAAAGCACTATGCCGCCATTACGGAGGACCACCGCCGCTCGGTTGCGGATAAGGTGAAGCTCCACCGCACGGACGACGGAAACTGATATGTCCGAGAACGTCTATGTGATCCAGCCCGTCGAGGGCGACAATTACCGCGTTTTGCACGAGGAGATCGTCTCGCTCATCGAGAGCGCGGGCGCGGAATACGCGGGCACCATCTATCAAAATATCCGCGAGATCAACCCCGCGACGTATATCGGCGAAGGAAAACTCGCACAGCTTGCCGAGCGGCTCGCGGGGCTGGACGTTACCGTGCTGTTCAACGGAGAGCTCTCCCCTTCCCAGACGCTCAATCTTTCCGCGGCGCTCGACGGGAAAAAGGTCATCGACCGTACGACACTCATTCTCGATATATTCGCGCTCCGCGCCGCGAGCAGCGAGGGAAAACTGCAAGTCGAGCTCGCACAGCTCCGTTATCTCTATCCCCGCCTGCGCGGAAAAGGCGAGGCGCTCTCCCGTCTCGGCGGCGGGATCGGGACGCGCGGTCCCGGCGAAAGCAAGTTGGAGACGGACAGGCGGCACATCCGTGCACGCATCCGCGCGCTCGAAGCGCGTCTGCGGGAGCTCGAACAGCGCAGGGCATTGCAGACGGCGCGGCGCAAAAAGGAGCGCGTAAAGACGGTGGCGCTCGTCGGATACACCAATACGGGAAAGTCTACCCTTCTCAACGCGCTTACGGGCGCGGACGGAATGGTAAAGGACGCGCTCTTCGCAACGCTCGACCCCATGGCGCGCGCCTGTAAGATCGACGGCGTCCCCTTCCTTTTTGTGGACACCGTCGGATTTTTGCAGTCGCTCCCCCATCATCTCATCGAGGCGTTCAAATCGACGTTGGAGAGCGCGGTCTCCTGCGATCTGGCGCTCATCGTCTGCGACGCCGCGGGCGAATACGAGATGCAGCTCGAAACGACGCTGGAAACGCTGCGCGGCATGGGGTTCTCTTCCCCCTATCTCGTCGTCATGAACAAGTGCGACGTCGGCGAGCCCGTGCGGCTCCCGTGCGAAGCGCCCGTGCTGATTTCCGCCAAGACGGGAATGGGCTTGGAGGAATTGAAACGGCGCGTCTATGCGGCATTGAAGGACGATCTCGTCGATACGGTCCTCTTTGTCCCCTATCCCGCGATGGCGGAATACGGCGCGCTCCGCGCCCTGCTGTGGGAACGTTCGGCGACCTATACGGACGACGGCGCGGAGATCTCCGTCGCGATCCCCGCCATCTATGCGGACAAGTTCGCAAAATTCGCAAAATAAAGCCGAACCGTCTGGTTCGGCCTATTCTTTGTATTCGTCCGGGTCGGTGATGATCTTATCTATCTTGATCGAAACGACGTCCTTGAAATCGAGACACTTTCCGCAATTATCGCAAATTTTGGAAGGATCGAGATCGCACACTTCGCATTCCATGCAATTATCGCACTCTTTTTCCTCATCGAGGACGCACATCTTGGGTTCCATGCCCCCATTATAGTACGCCCATGCGAAAAAAGCAAGAAAAAGCGCAAATTTTTTTCAAAAAAACAGAAACAAACGTTTGCAATTTCCCGCGGGATATGATATAATGGGCAAGAGGTGAAAGTATGTTGGATAAAAGCAAACTCATGGTCGTGCTCGATTACATCAACCGCTATTCCGACGAGAACGGGTTCCCCCCTACCGTGCGGGACATGTGCCGCGATCTTTCCATAAAATCCACGGCGACCGCTTACGACTATGTCAACCGCCTCAAAGCGATGGGGCTCCTCAACAAGGCAGAAAATAAAAAGCGCGCCGTCTCCCTCAATACGGGCGACTCCGTGAAGATCCCCCTGCTCGGCACGGTCACCGCAGGTCAGCCCATCTTTGCCGTGGAAAATTTTGAAGGCTACTATTCCCTTCCCGCGGCGGAGTTTAAGGGAGACGAGCTCTATCTCCTCCGCGTGCACGGCGACAGTATGATCGAAGCGGGCATCTTCGACGGGGATAAGATCATCATCCGCAAGCAGGCGACCGCCGAAAACGGGGATATCGTCGTCGCCATGTTCGACGACGGGATAGAAGAAGGCGCGACGGTGAAACGGTACTTCCGCCGCGACGGAAAGGTAATTCTCCATCCCGAAAACGCCGCGCTTTCGGACTTTGTGCTCGACGAAGGTAATGACGTGCGCATCCTCGGGAAAGTCATCGGTCTTTTGCGCAGTATGTAACGGAATAAAATGAAAGCTCCCGCGGGACGCCGCGGGAGCTTTTTTATAGATTTTTGAGGTAAAAAACTTCTTCCGGCGTGAGCCTTCGCACCGCGCCGCGGTCGAGCCCCGTGAGCGTGAGCTCCCCGAGGCGGATCCGTTTGAGAAAGACGACCTCTTTTCCGACGACTTCAAACATCTTGCGGATCTCGCGGTTTTTCCCCTCGGTGAGCACGACGTGCAGTTTCGTAAAACTCTTGTTCGTCTCTGCGACGGTGATCTTGCACTTTTTGGTTACGACGCCCTTTTCGATCTCCACGCCTGCGCGGAGACGGTTGAGCTGGACGGGCGTAACGCTCCCCTCCACCCGCACGAGATAGGTCTTGGGGATCTCATTTTGCGGCGCGGTGAGCCGATAGGCGAGCTCACCGTCGTTCGTGAGGATGAGCAAGCCCTCGCTGTCGTAGTCGAGCCGCCCGACGGGGAACACGCGCCCCGCGTTTTCGGGAAGCAGTTGCATCACCGTCTTTCTGTCCTTTTCGTCCTTCACGGTGCAGACATAGCCCTTCGGCTTATTGAGGAGATAGTATTCGTATTTTACCTTGTGCGAAAGGAGTTTGCCGTCCAGCGCGACGTTGTCGTTCGGGGAGACGTCGTCCCCCGCCTTTGCGGTCTTTCCGTTGATGCTCACCCTGCCTTGGGCGACCACTTCGTCCGCGCCGCGCCGCGAAGCGACCCCCTGTTCCGCCAGAAATTTGTTGATACGCATAGTTACATGATATACAAATTCTGCGAAAAAATCAAGTCATTTTCAAGGAATATCCGCATTTGCCCAGCAAATGTTCCGTGTTCTTCGGGGAGCGGAAAAACGGAGACCCCCTCTTTCCGGATCTTTCCGCGCTCTTCCCATGTGAGCGGATAGAAAAAGTCCTCCTCGACGCGATACCCCTCGAAGGGCTGTTCCCTGTCGCACAGTTTTACGAGTTCGTAATCCGCAAACGCGGCGTCGAGCAACTCCGCCGTCCTGTCGTACATTTCGGGGGAATCGAGCACGACGCAGACGAGGCGCATCCCGCCGCGCTCCGCGCTCGTTACGAGACATTTCCCCGCGCGCACGGTATAGCCCGTTTTAACGCCGTCCGCCCCCTCGTAGTTCCACAGCATTTTGTTCTTGTTCTTCCATGCGCGCGGCTCGTAATATTTACAGGAGACGATTTGCCGAAACGTCTCGTTCTCCATCGCATAGGCGGTGATGAGGGCGAGGTCGCGCGCCGTCGTGTGGTGCCGCTCGTCGGGGAGCCCGTGCGGATTGGCGAAAAAGCTGTTCTGCGCGCCGAGCGACGCCGCCTTTGCGTTCATCGCCGCCGCGAACCGTTCGACGGAACCGCTGTGATGCAGGGCAAGCGCAACGGCGCAGTCGTTGCCCGAACGCAGCATGAGCCCGTACAGAAGGTCGCGCACGGTGTAGACGTCCCCCGCTTTGAGATAGACGCTCGAACCCTCCGTTCCCTCCGCCTCCGCGGGGACGGTCGCCGTCTCGTCGAGATCGCAGTCGTCGATGACGAGAACGGCGGTGAGGATCTTCGTCGTGCTCGCCATGGGAAGTTCCGCATCGGCGTTCCTTTCATGCAGAAAGCGGCGGGAGACCGTCTCCACCACGCATTCGCCCCGCGAGACCGCCGCCGCTGACGCGGTCTGCGCGTTTCGCATGGCGGGCGGAAGGAGAACGAACATAAGAAGAAGCGGCAATGCCAACCGTTTCAGCGCCTTATTCATCTTCCTCCGCTTTCTTCACGAGCTTTCCGAACAGCTCGCTCGTGCGCTCGATGAGCCCGTCCAACGGGTCGTCCGTTACCTGCACGATACGGCACTCCTTGCCGTCGTCGATCAAAAACCCAGCGGGTTTGATGTTGATCACGGTGCCCGCCGCGCCCGCGAAGGGAAAACATTCGTCCTCTTTGATCGCCTTCACTTCCCCGTATTCGCCGCCCCCCGAGAGATACCCCATCGTTACTTTCGTAAAGGGAATGATCTGCGCGCCGCTCGCCGAAAAGACGGGCTTGCCGATGACGGTGTTCACGTCTACGAGACCCGTCAGTTGTTCGGCTGTTTTTTCCATGATGCTGTCGATCTTTTTTTTCTTATCCAATTTATCAATGCCTCCAAAATTTTTTTTGATACCGCGATCGTGAGAATGAGAAGATTGAACGCCGTTACCGCTTGAAAGGTGAGTTTCAGGCACGGCCGCTCGCACAGGAGCGTGCTGTTTTTGAGCGAGAGGAAGGGATGTTTCGTTTTGAGGACGGAGAACGCCTGTCCGCTCGCCGATTGGATCGCCGCGGCGACCAAGGCACCGTACGGCTTGCCCGCGCCGCTCACTTCCACGATCTGGTGGAACCGATAGAGCTGAAATCCCTTTGTGATCTCGAATTTTTTTCGGGTGGAAGCCATCTGACCGAACGGCAACAAAATCGCCTTTTTATCGGTGATGTGAAAGACGACGCCGCTTTGATAGATCTGCGCATATCCCCCGAATACTTTGAGATACTTGTATAGACTGACGGCGAACCAGCACTTATTTTCCGAAACGTCGAGGTAGACGTCGAGATAGACGAAGATCGGAAAAAAGAGCAACAGTATTCCGAAAAAGGTGAAATACACGAAAAATTCGCCCATATCCGTAATATGAGCGAATGAAAACAATTTATTCGGTTGCCTTCGGCGCGCGGGTTAAGAAATTTTAACGATATCCGAATCGTCCGTCCCGCGCAAAAAATCGGGGATCTCGTAACCGCCGTCGGCGAACGCGACCTCTTCTTGCACCTTCGGGACTTCCGCCTGCTTCTTCCCTTCCGCGCGGGACGGAAGCTCGCCTTGCGCCTCGGACGGGTCTTTGTATTCCTTTCGGGCGTAGAGATAGCTGTCCCTTTCCGCTTCGGGATGCACGAGCTCCGCCATGAGCTGGTCGTAATCGGGCAGCTCCTGCAAGGAGTTCAGTTTGAAACGCTTCAAAAATTCGTCCGTCGTGCCGTACAGCACGGGGCGGCCGACTGCGTCCTTTCTGCCGCACGCGGCGATGAGTTTGAGTTCGAGGAGCTTGCCTATCGCATAGTCGCTGTTGCTTCCGCGGAGAAGTTCCACTTCCGTGCGCGTGATCGGCTGTTTGTACGCGATGATGGCGGCGCATTCGAGAATGGTCTTGGTGAGCTCCTTCTCGCGGATGGAGTTGAGAACGGAGGCGACCTCCTCTTTGTAGGCGGGATTGGAACAGAGCTGCGCTTTTTTGTTGAATTCGAGCAGTTGGATCCCCCCCTCCTCGCCGTACTTTGCTTTGAGTTCTTTGAGGGAAGCGGATATCTCCTTTTCGGTCACGGAAAGTTTCTCGGCGATATCCGAAATCGCGACGCCGTTCCCCGCGGCGAAGAGGATCGCCTCAATTATATTCGTCAAATTCTCCAAAAGAGACCTCCTCTTGGCGATCGGGATTTACGGAGAGAACGATATCGCCGAACGTCTCTTCCTGCCTGACGTGCAGATATTGGTGCTTCAACAGTTCCAACATTGCCTGAAACGTCGTAATGATCTCCGCCTTGGTGTGATCGCGGGAAAACAGCGCATCGAAATGCACTTCGTCTCCCGATTCCAACGTCTCCAAAATGAACGTGATCTTTTGCGCCACCGTATATTCGTCGCGCGGGATCTCGCGCACTTCAAAGTCCGCGAGCTTTTCTTCCCGTTTGAGAAGAAGTTTGGAAAAGACATCGATAAGCCCTTGTAGCGTGAGATTGTCTAACGTAAATACGGTACGCGTCTCCCCCACGCTCTTATCCGGTTCTTTGAAGTAATAGCCGACGGTCTCCCGCTCTTTCAGCTTTACCGTCTCCTCCTTGATGAGACGGAATTCTTCGAGCGCGCGGATGAGTTGCGCCTTTTCCTCTTCGATCTCTTCGTCGAACGCGGGATCCTCCCCGACATTGGGAACGAGCGATTGCGCCTTGATCTTGATGATGGACGCCGCGATATTGAGATAGTCGCTCACCTTGTCCACGTCGAGATAGGGAAGCCCGCGCATATAGTCGAGAAACTGCTCGGTAACTTTGGAGACGAATACATCCTTGATCTCGATCTCCTCCCGGTTGATGAGGAAAAGCAAGAGGTCGAGCGGACCTTCAAAATTGTCCAGCACCGTCGTGTAATCGACGACGGATTCAAAGTCTTCTCGTTTCAATGCGATACTCCCGCGCCGTCTTTGCGCATGTATTTATTATAAAACATCTCCGCGGAAAAAGCAACAAAAAAGCGGACATTTTGAGGAAATTCCGCTTTTTCTATCTACATATTGTGTTTGGGTCAACGATCCGTGAAGTTCGGGAGAACGTCGTTGCGGACGAGATCTTCGTAAGTTTGCGGTCTAACGATGTACTCCGCCCTTCCGTCCCGCACCAAGACCGCGGGCGGAACGAGATTTCTGTTATAGTTGCTCGCCATGGAATAGTTGTACGCTCCCGTGGAAAAGACGGCGAGAAGGTCCCCCCGCTTCGCCTTCGGCAAATTGAAGTTTACGCCGAGAAGGTCTCCGCTCTCGCAGCATTTCCCCGCGACGGCGTACAGTTCCGTTGCGGGTTCGTTCGCACGGTTTGCGAGGACCGCCGAATATTTCGCTTGATAGAGGCAGTAGCGCGGATTTTCAAACATGCCGCCGTCCACGGCAAGGTAGGAACGCACGTTGGGGATCTCCTTGATCGTCCCCACCGTGTAGAGCGTGATCCCCGCTTCGCCGACGATGCAGCGGCCGGGCTCCACGAACAGGAAGGGCGGGCGCAAGGAAAGGCGCGCGCATTCCCGTTTTACGGCGGCGATGAGCGCGGAAAGATATCCGCGGTAGTCCTGCGGGCGCAGTTTCGCGTCCCCTTCCGCGTACCAGATCCCAAAACCGCCGCCTAAATTGAGCGCTTGCGCTTCAAAGCCGATGCTCCTTTTTATTTCGGCGACGAACGCGAGAAGTTTCTGCGCGGCAAGGACGAACGCCTCTTTTTCAAAAATCTGCGAGCCGATATGGCAATGATAGCCGAGCAAACGGAGGTGCGGGAGGCGCAGAACGGTCTCCGTCATGCGGCGCGCGGAGCCGTCCGCCACGGAAAAGCCGAACTTGCTGTCCGTCGTCGCCGTCTGGATATAGGCATGCGTGTGCGCCTCCACGCCCGGATTGACGCGGATGAGGACGTTTTGCACAACGCCGCGTCTTGCCGCTTCCGCTTCGACGAGGTCCGCTTCCGAAAGCGCGTCGAGCACGATACAGCCGACTTTGCAGTCGAGCGCATAGGAAATTTCGGAGGGAAGTTTGTTGTTGCCGTGCAGAAAAATTTTTTCAGGCGGGAACCCCGCTTGCATGGCGGTATACAGTTCGCCGCCCGAAACGACGTCCGCGCCGATGCCCTCCGCTTGGGCGATCGCATAGATCGCTTTGCAGGAAAACGCCTTGGAGGCATAGAGAACGAGCCCTCTGCCCCCGTATTCCTCCTCGAAGGTTCGGCGCAAGACGCGCATCATCGTACGGATGTGGGCTTCGTCGAACACATAGAGCGGCGTATGGAAGCGCTCTGCAAGCGAAACGCAGTCCGCGCCGCCGATTTCGAGATGCCCCGCGGCATTGATCTTTAAGGTTTCTCTTTCGTTCATGGGAACTAAATTATAGCACGAAGCGGCGGTTTCGGTCAACAAAAAAAGACGTAATCTTCAAAATTTGAATATTACGTCATACATAGTACTATGATAAACTGCTTAATTCCAATTTTGCGCGCTCTCTTGGTAGGCGTCCCACCACGTATATTCGGGCGCGGCTTCCGCGGCGATGAGTTCGGTCTTTCCCGCTTCGACGCCGTCGACAAAGAGCGTCGCCTCCCCCACAACGTCGCCCGCCGCGATCGGCGCAACGAGCGCGCGGCAATTTATCGTGAGCGTGCAGTTCCCCTCGTTTCCGCGGCGGACAAAGCATTTGAGCGGACGCGCCGCGCACAGGGCGATCTCCGCGACGCGGCTCCCCTTCACGGGATACTTTTCCCCGAGCGGCGTATTTGCGGCGAGCACGGTCTTTGTTTCGTAGTTGGCAAAGGCGTGGTCGAGCATTTGGGAGACGTCGTGGAAGCGCGCCTTGGACGAATCCGAGCCGATGACGACGGAGATGAGCCGCGTGTCGCCGCGCTGCGCCGTCGCCGCAAGGCAAAATCCCGCCTCGTTCGTGAATCCCGTCTTGCCGCCGTCGCACCCCTTATAATGGCGGATGAGCTTGTTGGTATTCGTCATCTGCGTCGTCCGCCCGTCGGGATGGACGAAATCTTCCAGCCAGATCTTTGAAAACTCGTAATATTTTTTATGTTTGATGAGCTCCCGCAACATCAGGGAGACGTCCTTTGCGCAGGAATACTGCGTCTCTTTCGGAAGCCCCGTGCAGTTTGCGAACAGCGTGTTTTCCGCGCCGAGCTCCTTCGCGCGGGCGTTCATGCAATCGACGAACGCCGCTTCGCTCCCGGCGATGCGTTCCGCCATCGCGACGCAGGAATCGTTCGCGGAACAGACGGCGATGCTCTTCATCAGTTGTTCCGCGCCGTAGGTGAGATCCGCGCCCAAAAAGACCTGCGAACCGCCCATTCCCGCGGCGTTTTCGCTCACCGCGATCTGCTCGTCGTAGGAGAGCGCGCCGCTGTCCGCGGCTTCCAGCGAGAGAAGCAGCGTCATGATCTTGCACATGCTTGCGATGGGCAACCGCTTTTCCGCCTCTTTTTCATAGACGCAAACGCCGCTCTCCGCGTCGCAGAGGTAAGCCGCCTTGCAGGAAGGCGCGAGTTCTTCCTCCGCGCGGACGCGCACGGGCGCCGAGACGCCCGTAAGGATGATACAACCCGCCGCGATCGCGGCGCCGATAGACATGAGTTTCATGCCGTTAGTTTGCGCGCTTTTCGGAAAAATACGCGAAAGTTCACAACAGATATCCGAGCGGATGGAAGAGTACGAGAAGCAGGATCATCTCCAAGAGACAGATCGCGGCGATCAAGACGAGCAAAATGAGAAAATCGCACAAAAGTTCCCGAAGATCCCCTTTTGAGAACTTAAAACGGGGCGCGCGGGAAAAGGAGAGCGCCGCGCCGCCGAGCAAGACGACGTCCACGAGCAGGTGGACGGGCAGATACAGCACGAATACGATGAGCGCGCCCGAAAGGCGGTAGACCGAAAAGAATACGGCGAGGCTCCCCCCGAACGTATAGGCGCGGTAACAGAGCGTGAGCGGCGGCAGTACGAGCGCGACCGGGTGGACCCCGCCCGCCAGTATGACGAGAACGAAGAGCGCATTCCCCGCAAACCGCTCCAAAAAGATGAGAAAAACGCTCTGCTGCGAATAACAGACGCGGTCGACGAACCGCTCGCAGAGCGTGAGGTGATAATCGTAAAACGCGGGCGTCTGATAGAAGCAGATCCCGAGGACCGCCATCGCCAGAAAAACCACGGCGAGCACGAGCAACGTCTTTCTGCGCTCGGCGGCGCGGCACACGCAATCCCGCACGGGGTACGGCATGTTCATATCTTATCATATGAGCATGCGTCCCCGAAAATTCAATTCCCGAGCATATTTTCTATCCCGATGCCGTAGCCGCGCGTGGGATCGTTGAGAAAGACGTGGGTGATCGCGCCGATGAGCTTTCCGTTTTGCAGAATGGGACTGCCGCTCATGCCCTGTACGATGCCGCCCGTCTCCCCGATGAGTTTTTCGTCGGTAACTTTTATGACGAAGTTCTTGTTTTCGCGGTTGCCCGCGTCAACTTTTACGATGGAGATCTCATACTGCTGGGGAAAGACGCCGTTCACGGTCGAATAGATGACCGCCTTGCCGACGGTCGCCTCCGCAATGGGCGCCGCCTGCACCGTTTCGAGGCGGGAAAAATCGTATTCTTTCTCAAAGAAGCCGTACAGCCCCGTTTCGCATACTTTGTCCGCCGAAGCGAGCGGCTTGTCGTTGATAAAGAGCCCGCGGAGCTCCCCCGCTTTCCCCCGCGTCCCCTTGTTGACGCCGACGACACTGCAAAGATAGACGCGCGGATCGGCGATTTCGAGCGCGTTTTTATTGTCGTCGCAGACGGCGTGCCCGAGCGAGCCGAAGCGGAGCGTATCCTTTTTGATGTAAGTTACCGTGCCGATCCCGTTGAGCGTATCGCGGATGAGAATGCCGATCTTATATCTTCCGCTCTTTTTGTCCTTTGCGGGCGTGAGCGAAATTTCGGCGGTGTCTCCCGAACGGGCGACCGTCAGTTTGATCTCCTTGCCGCCGCAGCGGGCGAGCGCGTCGTTCAGATCGGAAATATTTTTTACGCAGATGCCGTCTACTGCGAGAATGCAATCCCCGACGCGGATGCCCGCTTCCTCCGCGGGACGGTGGATGCCGTCCTCCGAGACGACTTCGTTGAGCCCGATGATCTCCACGCCGCCCGCGGTGAGCGTGAAGCCCGCCGTCATCCCGCCGATGTAATATTCATTCTCCGCGGCGCTCGCCTGCACGGCGATATTCGGGCAGAGCGCGAAGCAAACGGCGAGAATAAAGATCGCCGAAAAAAATTTCAGCTTACGCATAAAACCTCCAAACCGAAGTTAATTTGCGTAAGCCGTTCGTTTTATATGCGTCCACAAGCGGACCGCGTTACAGGGAGTTTTTGTAAGAAGCCGCCGAGGCGAGCAGTTCTTTCGCGTGGCGGAGCGCGATCTCGCTCTCCGTGTCGCCGCCCGCGAGGCGGGCGATCTCCGCAAGACGGCGTTCGCCGTCGATCACCTCGATGCGCGTATACGTCCGTTCCCCTTCCTCGCGCTTCTCGATCAGGAACTGGCGATCCGCGAAGGAGGCGATCTGCGCGAGATGCGAAACTGCGACGATCTGCGTGCGGCGGGCGATCTTGCAGAATTTCTCGGCGACGACGCGCGCCGTTTTGCCGCTGATCCCCGCGTCGATCTCGTCGAAGAGATAGGTCCCGATCCCCCCCGTCGCGGAGAGCTGTGCCTTCACCGCCAGCATAAATCGGCTCATTTCGCCGCCGCTGATGATCTTTCCGAGCTCTTTGAGCGGCTCGCCCGCATTGGCGGAAAAGAGAAAACGGATGCTGTCCATCCCCTCCGCCGTCGCCTTGCCCGCGTCTGCCCGCGTATACCCGTCGAACTGCACCTCGAAGCGCGCGGCGGAGATGTTCAACGTCTTCAATTCCGCGGTAACGCGCTCCGTAAACCCGCGCGCGCCCGCTTTTCTCGCTTCGGTGAGCGCAAGGCATGCCGAATACAGCCTGTCCTCGCAGTCGGTGAGTTGCGCGTTCAGGCGTTCGCACCGCTCGCCGCTGTCCGCGAGCAGATCGTATTCCGCCTGCGCGCGCGCCGCGAACCCGTTGATCTCCGCAATGGACGCGCCGTACTTCCGTTTGAGCGATTTGAGTTCGTCGAGACGGTTTTCCGCGCGCTCGGCGTCCCGCTCGTCGATGGCGGAATCCTCCGCGATGTCCTCCACGGTCGCGCCGACGTCGGCAAGTTCCGCCGCGGCGTTCTCCAACCGTTCGGAAAGGGAGGCAAAGCGGTCGTCGAATTTCTCCAATGCGGCGAGCGCGCGCACCGCGCCCCGCACGGAATCCGCGCCCCCGCCGTCCGCCAGCAGATATTCGCGCGCGCTGTTCAGCCCGCCGAGGATCTTTTCGGCGTTCATATAGCGCGTTCTGAGCGCGACGAGTTCCTCCTCTTCTCCCTCATGAAAGTCGGCGCGGGCGATTTCGTCGATCTGGTAGCGCAGAATATCCATTCTGCGGCTGCGTTCCGCCTCGTCGCCACCCAACAGTTTCAGTTCGCCGAGGATGGCTTTCCGCTCGGAAAGAAGCGCGGCGACGCGCTCCTTCTGCACGGAGACGCTCTCCCCCGCAAGGGAATCGAGAAGTTTGAGCTGGTTGCTCTCTTTGAGCAAAAAGAAATGCTCGCTCTGACCGTGAACGTCCACGAGTTCCGCCGTTACCGTGCGAAGCATGGCGGCGGTCACCGTACAGCCGTTGAGTTTGAGCGAGCTCTTCCCTTCCGATGTGAGTTTTCGGGTGATGACGAGCGTATCTTCCGCCTCGATGTCGAGCGCTTCGAGCGCGCGGCGGACCCCCTCGTTTTCCCCCACGAAAAATTCCGCGCGCACGAGGCACGCGTCCTTTCCCGAGCGGACAATGCTCTTGTCCGCCTTTGCGCCGAGGACGAAATCGATGGAGTCGAGAATGACAGACTTCCCCGCGCCCGTTTCCCCGGATAAAACGTTGAGCCCCTCGGAAAACTCCGCTTCGGCGCGGTCGATGAGCGCAACGTTTTCGATCGTGAGCTTTTGCAGCATATCAGCCCTTGACGATTGCCTCTAACCTGCGGATCACGGTCTGCGCCTTTTCGGGCGTCTCGCAAATGAGCAGAACGGTATCGTCGCCCGCAATGCTGCCCACGACCTCGCGGTAATCGAGACGGTCGATGACGACGCCCGCGTTGCTTCCGTTCCCGTTGAGCGTCTTGACGACGATGAGATTCCCCACGGGGCAGATATTCACGACGCAGGTCTGAAAGAGTGCGCGCATCTTGTCGGAAATGCCCGTTTCGCTCTCGGTGACCGCGGCATAGCGGAACCGCTTGTTGATGCCCTTCACCTTGAACAGGTGCAGATCTTTGATGTCGCGCGAGACGGTCGCCTGCGTAACCGTGTAGTTGCTGAGGGCGAGTTCGGAACAGAGTTCCTCCTGCGTCTCGATCTCTTTCTCCTCGATGATTTCGAGAATTTTGCTGTGCCGTGCGTTTCTTAACATAATCTATCCCTCGTTAATTTATTTTTTCTGTATAACGGCGGAAAAAACCGCCCTTTTCCGCGGTCAAAAAGAGGGCGCAGCGCGCGGACTTTTTCACCGTGAATTTATCGTTTTTTCCGACCTTCCCCAAAAAGATCCCGTCTCCGTACAGGAGGAGCGGCGAGCCTTCCCCGTGCGAAAATTCGAGGACGCTCCCGTCCGAATAGGCGATCGGTCTGCTCCGCATGGAAAACGCGCAGACGGGCGTGAGCAAAAAACTCGCGCAGTCCGGCGTAAGGATACATCCGCCCGCGGAGAGCGAATAGGCGGTGGAACCCGTGGGCGTCGCCACGATGAGCCCGTCCGCCGCAAACTCCCCCGCGCGGCTTCCGTCGATGGTTACGGAGATCTTGGCAATACGGTTGCCGTCCCGCTCGGAGACGGCGCGCATCAGAGATATTTCGTTGAGACAATGCGAGGAGACGCCGTTGAGCGTCGCTTCGAGCATCGTGCGTCCGAGCACGGGGCACCCCTCGTCCAGCGCGAGCGAGATCGCTTTTTCGGCGTCCGCCCGTTCAAACTCCGTGAGAAAGCCGAGCCGCCCGAAATTGACGCCGACGATCGGGATCCCGAGGCGGGAACTCTCCCGTGCGGCGCGGAGAACGGTCCCGTCCCCGCCGAGGACGATAATGCGGTCGAACTGCGCGAAATCTTCCGTCCGGGTGCACAGGCGCGCCTTCCCGCCCGAAGCGGCGGCGCGTTCGGCGAGCCGTTTGGCGACGGCGATCTCCACCTGTTCGCCGTTATAGTATATCCCGAGATTCATCGCGTTTTATTATATCTGTTTTTTTGTATAAATGCAAGTCTTTTCCGTAAAAAAAACAGGGCGGATCTTCACAAAATTTTTCACAAAATTTGTGAGGCATGTGCGAGAAATTCGGCTTTCCCGATCGCCGCCGCGTCCTTTTTCAGAAAAACGAGGTATTCCACGTTCTTCTTTTTGCGAAGCGGCGCATTGACGATCTCCTGCGGGGCGAGCCGAAGCGCAACGCAAAAATCGTAAAATTCGGACAATAGCGAAGCGTGGCGGCTCTGCGGCAGGATCCCGCTCTTGCCGAGCCCCTTTCCTTCGCACTCGAATTGCGGCTTAAAGAGCACGAACGCCCGTCCCCCCTCCCGCAAGAGAGAAGAGACCGCGGGTAGGACGAGGCGGAGCGAAATAAAACTCAAATCGGAGGTTATAACGTCGATCGGCAGAGGGAAATCACCGGGGGAAAGATAGCGCGCGTTCGTGCGGTCCATCGCAACGACGCGCCCGTCGCAGGCGAGCGAAGGCGCAAGCTGGCTCTCCCCGACGTCCACGCAAAAGACGGTCTTTGCGCCCCGCCGCAACAGGCAGTCGCAAAAACCGCCCGTGCTCGCGCCCAGATCGGCGACGACGCACCCCTCCACGCTCTCTTGAAAGCGGGAGAGCCCCCGTTCCAGTTTATAGCCGCCGTTGGAGACGAAATCGAGCTCGCCGAGCAGGTCGTAGTCCTCTCCGTCCTCCGCATCGTCCGCGGGGGAAAGCGGTTTGCCGCAGTGAAGCACGAGCCCCCGTTCGAGCGCCTCTCTCGCCTTCGTGCGGGAACCGAAGCGGCGGGCAAAATACTTATCCGCGCGCATACAGCGCCTCGATCGCCGCAAGAATTTTTTCTTCGCTCACGCCGTGCTCGGCGGCGAGCGAACAAACGTCCCCGTGCGGAATAAACGCGTCGTCGTAGCCGAAGCAATAGATCTCTTTGCCGCTGTTGCGGTAAAAACGGCTCACCGCGTCGCCGAGCCCGCCGCAAAGCGCGTTGTCCTCGATCGTGAGAACGTACTTTTCCCGACGGGAAGCGAGCAGTTCTTCGTCGAGCGGCTTCAAAAAGCGTGCGTTGACGAGCGTGAGATCCTTGCCCTGCGCCGAGAGCCTGAGGCGGACTTTTTCCGCCAGCGAAATGCAACGTTCCCCCGCCGCAAGGACAATTATGTCTGACGTAGTACTATGTAAAATTTCAAATTTTCCGATTTCAATCGTCGGGATCACGCCTTCATGCCCTTCCCGCGGGTAGCGGATGGCGAGCGGCGCGGGATAATCCACGCTCATGCGGAGCATTGCGCGCAGTTCTCCGATGTCCTTCGGGATCGCGACGGCGAGGTTTGGAATGAACGAGAGATAGGACAGATCGAATACGCCCTGATGGGTCTCCCCGTCCCTTCCCGTGATGCCCGCGCGGTCGATGCAGAACGTTACAGGCAGGTTTTGCCCGCAGACGTCGTGGACGATCTCATCGAAGGCGCGCTGTAAAAAGGTGGAATAGATGGCGTAATACGGCTTCATGCCCGCGGACGCGAGCGAAGCGCACAGCACGGACGCGTGCTCCTCGCAGATGCCGACGTCGAAGGCGCGCGCGGGATATTCGTCGAAAAAGCGGCGCAGTCCCAAACTGTCCGTCATCGCGGCGGTCACGGCGACGATGCGGCTGTCCGTCCGGGCGAGCGAGCACAGTTCCTCGCCCAGCGCGGCGGAATATTCCGCGCTCTCCGCGTCGTGCGCGGATTCGCCGTTGACGCCGTGCGTCTCCAAGGGCGCGCTCTCGCAGAAGGGATGTCCCTGCCCCTTTCGCGTTACGACGTGCAAAAGTACGCTCGTTTCGCGCAGTTTTTCCTTCGCCTGTTCGAGCGCCGCGATCGTCTCCCCGAGGTCGTTGCCGTTGTATACGCCCATGTAGGCGAGCCCGTACCGCTCGAAGAGGCGCACGTCCTCCGAAGGGAGCGCCTCCCCCTTCATCTCGTTCAGAATGTCGTGCGTGCCGCCGACGGTGGGAGAAATGGACATTCCGTTGTCGTTGAGCACGATGAGGATCCTCGTATTCAGGATGCGCAGACTGTTGAGCGCCTCGTAAATGAGCCCGTTGTTGAACGAACCGTCGCCGATGAAGGCGATCACCTCGTAATTTTCGCCCTTTAAGTCGCGCGCCTTGGCGATCCCGAGCGCGGCGGAGAGAGAAGTTCCCGCATGCCCCGTGTCGTAGCAATCGTATTCGCTCTCCGTCCGTTTGGGAAATCCGGAGAGCCCCCCCTCGCGCCGAAGCGTGGAGAAGCGCTCCGCGCGCCCGGAGAGCAATTTGTGCGTATAGCACTGATGACCGACGTCGAAAACGATCTTATCCTGCGGAAAAGAAAAAACGCGGTGCAGAGCGACGGTGAGTTCCACCGCGCCGAGATTGGAGGACAGATGCCCCCCGCAGACGGCGACCGTGTTCAAGATCTCCTCCCGCAGTACGTCGCACAGCGTCTTTAATTGTGGAACGGAGGCACGTTTGAGTTCCTCCCGTGTAATGTTTCGCATAGAAAAACGCGCGAGATCGCGCCCTGTTTCTCCTCAATGATTTCGGTTGCGGACAAGCGATACGAAATCGGAGAGAAATCCGACGTCGCCCGAGATGTCCTTCAACGCCAAAAGGCAACGCGCCGCGCACGCGTCCGCCAGCTCTTCGGACGCACGCAGCCCGTATACGCCGACGCAGGTGAGTTTGCGCTCCTTTTCGTCTTTCCCGAGCGTTTTCCCCATCTTTGCGCTTTCGCCCTTCATGTCGAGGATGTCGTCCGTGAGCTGGAAAAGCGTGCCGAGTTCTTCGCCGAAGGCGCGCATTTGCTCCTTTTCCCGCCCCGCGATCGCCGCCGCCATGCAGAGGGGCGCGGCGATGAGTTTTCCCGTCTTGTGCACGTAGACGAAGGAAAGTTCCCGCTCGCCGCAGGTCTCGTTCGCGGTATAGAGAAGGTCGGCGGATTGCCCCGCGATCATCCCCTCCGCGCCCGCCGCGCGGGAAAGTTCGATCGCCGCTTCGAGCGCGCGCGGATCCTCTTTGCTCTCCCGCAAAAGAAGATCGAACGCGAGCGAGAGGAGCGCGTCCCCCGCGAGAATGGCGTTCCCCTCCCCGAACCGCTTATGGTTGGAGGGCCTCCCGCGGCGAAAATCGTCGTTGTCCATCGCGGGAAGGTCGTCGTGGATGAGCGAATAGGTATGGATACATTCGAGCGCGATCGCCAAGGGCAACCGCTCGGGATAAGGGAGACCGAAGAGGTCGAGCGCGGCAAAAAAGAGCACGGGACGCACCCGCTTCCCGCCCGAAAGAAGGGAATAGCGCATGCTCTCGGTCAAAACAGGCGGTTCGTACCGCATATCGCCGCAAAATGCTTGCAGACCCCTTTCAAAGACATCTAGATAGCGGTCGTACCGCGCTTGAAAATTCATGCCTTTTCTCCTCGCTCCGCCGCGGCAACGGTGTTGGAAAGCAGCATGGCGACCGTCATGGGACCTACGCCGCCCGGAACGGGCGTGATATAGGACGCCTTTTTTTCGACGGCGCAGAAATCGACGTCGCCGCAGAGCTTTCCGTTTTCGTCGCGGTCCATGCCGACGTCGATGACGACCGCGCCCTCTTTCACCATATCCGCGGTGATGAATTTCGCCTTTCCGACGGCGGCGACGAGGATATCCGCCCGCAGGCACTCTTCCTTCAAATCCCGCGTGCGGGAATGGCAAACGGTAACCGTTGCGTCCGCGTTGAGCAGAAGCATCGCCATCGGTTTCCCGACGATGTTGCTCCGCCCGACGACGACCGCACGTTTCCCCGCCACGGGGATCCGGTACCGCCGCAGCAGTTCCATCACGCCGAGCGGCGTGCAGGCGATTGTGCCGCTCTCGCGCAAAGCGAGTTTCCCGACGTTCTCGGCGCAAAATCCGTCCACGTCCTTTTCGGCGGGGATCTCCGCCAAGATCTCCGCCGCGTTCAGATGGGCGGGAAGCGGCAACTGGACGAGGATGCCGTGGACGGCTCCGTCCTCCGCGAGCGCGCGGACGAGCGAGCGCGCCTGCTCCTGCGTCGCCGTTTCGGGAAGATAGTGCGCGAACGAGCGGATGCCCGCCTCTTCGCACCCCTTTATTTTGTTTCTGACATAGGTCTGCGACGCGGGGTCGTTCCCGATCAGAACGACCGCAAGCCCGACTTTTTTTCCGTACGCCTTCTCAAATTCCGCGGTGCGGAGCTTCAATTCGCTCCGAATGCACGCCGCCGTCGTCTTTCCGTCGATGATCATGCGTTGATCACCCCCCCGAGCACGCCGTTCACGAAGCCCGCCGAATTTTCCGTGGAATACTTGCGCGCGAGCGCCGCCGCTTCGCTCACGGACACGACGTTCGGAATATCGTCGCAATAAAAGATCTCCGCGAGGGCGACGAGCATAATTGCCTTATCCACGGGATAGATGCGGTACTCGGCAAAGCGCAGCACCTTTTCGGCGAGCCGCGCCGAGAGCTCCTCCCTGTGCTCCTCCACAAGGGAAACGAGGCGGGCGGCAAACGCGCGCTCGTCTTCGCTCAATTTCGCGGTTTTGTAGGTCGCGGCCTTGAAGCGTTCGTCGCAGTCCTCGTGAAAGAGTTCCGCATACACCACTTTGAACGCCGCTTCTCTCGCATCGCTTCTCATAAAATTCCTCTTTTAACGGCAAATTCCCTTCCCGCGCGGGAAAGGGAAATTCTGTTTTCAGTTGTTTTTCGGATCCGCTTCCGTCTCTTCCGCCGCAGGTGCGAGAGGCTTTTCCGCCTCCGCCGCGGGAGGAAATACGACGCTCTGGACGTGCACGTCCACCTTTGCGATCTTGTATTTCGTCATCGATTCGACCATCTGCTTGATGGACTGCTGGATGCGGTAGGCGAGCTCGGGAACGCTGTAACCGTAGTACGCGATGACGGAGATATCAACGAACACGCCCTCTTTTTCAAAGCAAAGTTTGATGCCCTTGCTCTTAGACGGAATGAGCTTGATGCCCTCTGTTTCCTGCAAACTGAGCACGACGATCCCGCTCACGATGTCCGAATTATAGGTGATTTTTCCCTTTTGGCTATTGGGGTTGTACTTGATGCTTGCCATAATTCACTCCTTGCGAGTTCTATTATAGCACATAATTTCGGAATTTACTACTGTTTTTTCTCAACTTTCCACATATACGGGCATAAATATGATACTTCCGTTGCGGACATTGAGTTCCCTCTCGAACGCGCCGCGGATCTTAAACATCGCTTCGTCCGTCAGTTCGTCCGTGTTGACGAAAATATTGATATTGTCCGAAGTACTGCCGATGGCGACGGCGACGTCCGAAAACCCGAGGCGTTTGATCACCGATTCCATGAGGAGTTCCTGTTCCATGATGTCGATCATCTTCTGCTTTTCCTGCACCGCCTGCGTATGTTCCGCCGTCCCGGGCGCATAAGCGGAGATAATGCTGTCGAGCTGAACGAATTCTTCGCTGCGCGTCGAGCTGCGCTCGGCGCGGTAGGTCGTGAAATAGTTGACGGGTGCGCTTCCCTCCGCGCTGACGTCCGCGGATTGCGTTCCCGCCAGAACGAAGTTGAAGATGGCGGTTACGGCGAGAAGCAGGACAAGCGTTGACATAAGTGCGATTTTTTTCGTGTTGGACATGGTTTATCTCCTTATTTCATTTATTTCCGGGATGAATTTGCGGGATAGACGAGAACATTTTCGCGTTCCACGTTGAGCGCGCCCGCAGCCGCTTCGAGGATCCGCATGCGCGTGAGAAGTCCGTCTTCGCCGTCGAACACGACGATCGCGCTCGCGGGGATCCCCTCCTTCGTGTTTCCTATCATCACGGAGACGCTCTTCACGCCCTCGATCTTCGAGAGCACGGCGGCGAGCCGCGCTTCCTGCTCCGTTGCGCCGTATTCCGCCGACGCTTCGCCGGACGGGAAAAATACCTTCCAAACGGCGATGAGCAGGACGAGCGCCAGCGCGCAGAGCAGAAGGATCTTCGCCGTTTTGCTCCGAAAGAGCTTTTCAAGCCGTTCCTTCAACGCACACCTCCGCTTCGCAGCCGTACTTCGCTTCCAGTTCCCTCTCGATTTTACCCATAGTATCTATATGCTCGTCCTGCCCGATTATACCGAAATCCGAGATTTTCACCGCGACTTTTTTGCGGGAAAACGTCTGCGCGTCGTACTCTACTTCCGCCCGCGCCGAAATGCCGTATTCTTCGGCAAGAAACGCCGAGATCTCTTCCCCTTCCCTTTGGGAAGCGATCTTCGCCTGCGCTTCGAGATAGCTCGCGTCCGTCGGGACGGGATCCCCCTCCGAAAGGGAAAAACTCCGCTCCTGCACGAGCGCGGCGACGGGCGCGAGCAATGCGACGAGAATGAGCAGTTTGCTTGCCCCGCGGATGAATTTTCCCATCTTGCCGCTCGGCGCGATCATGGCGACGACGGCGGAAAACAGCACTGCCCCCGCGACGGCGAGGATATACGCCTTCATTAAAATATCACCCCCGAAGAACAGACGAGAAGGACGAGCGTGAGGAAATACAGAAAAGCGATGCAGAGAACGGCGGCGAGAAAATATCCCGTATCCGCGGCAAGACGGGACAAAAAGGCGGAAATTTTTCCGCCGACCGGCTCGGTCGCCGCCGCGGCAAGGCGGAGAAAGAGCTGAAACGCGGCAAAGAGCAGAACGGGGCGCAGGAGCGTGCCGAAGAGAAGAAACACGGCAAAGGAGCCGAGCGCATTCTTGATGAGCGCGCTCCCCGCGAGGACGAGTTCGAGCCCGCCCGAAAGAAATCCCCCCACGACGGGCACGGAACCGGAGACTACGTACTTTGCGGCGCGGAGGGAGATCCCGTCGTACTGCGCCGAGGCGATCCCCTGCACCGTGAGAAAGACGCTGAAAAGCCCGAGCGTCAATCCGACCAGCCATTTGGAGACGCTCTTGAAGAGTTCGCCGAGCTTTTCCGTGCGCACGTCGGCGGAGAGATTTCCGACGAAGGCGAGCACGATGACGACGACGCACGTCGGCAAAACGACCGCGGTGAACAGCTCGCAGACGGAGCCGCTCATGAACGCAACGGCGGGACGGTAGATCCCGACGGAGACCGCGCCGCCGCTCCCCGCCATCAACGTGAGAAGGAGCGGATACACGAGTTGCATTTGCCTTTGCATGTGCGAAACGGCGGAAAAGCCCTCTTCCAGTACCGAAATAAGACATGCCAACACCACCGCGCCCACGGCAATGTAGCCGACAAAGTGAATTATGTCTGTCATAGTACTCTGCAAAAATCCATTTTTTGCAGAGTTAAGGATGCCGCACAGGAGCGCGACGGCGAGAATTACGGCAAAAGCGGGCAGCATTGTGCGCCCTTCCCGCCATAAAACGTCGAGCGCGGCTTGCCACAGGGAGGAATAGTCGAGCGAAAGATCGCCGTTTATCAGCGCTTCGAGCCGCTCCCGCACGGAGATCCCCTTCATCTCCGCGAGCGAATCGAGATATTCTTGCAGTTCCTGCGTATCCAGCGCGTCCAAAAGTTCCTTGATGTTCTCGTGCAATTCCGCAGACGCCGCCTCTTCCTCGAAAGACGCCGCATAGGCGACAACTTTCACGGCGGGAAAAACGAGCAAAAACACGAGCGGAAGCAAAAACAGAAGGAACTTTCTCCGCTTTTTTGTGCGCGATGTCCGAACGGGAAACGTCATACCAACTCCAAGAGGCGAACGACGAGGGAGAGCACGCTTTCGAGAATGGGGACCGCAAGCACGAGCACGACGATCTTTCCGCAGAATACGAGCTTGTCCGCCACGGAATTTTGTCCGAAGTCGTTGAGGATCCCCGCGCTGAACTCCACGAGATAGCCGATGCCGATCATTTTCAGTAGAATTTTTACGAGCGAAGAGCTGATCCCCGTTGCGTCCGCGATCTTCCCGAATACAGATAGACTGTCCTTGAATATCTCGAACGCAAAGAGAAGCAAAATGATGCCGCCCGCCACGGAGACGGCGAAGGCGAGTTCCGGCTTTGTGCTTTTCAGGATGATCGCCGCGACCGCGGTGATGAGCGCGATCCCGACGAGCTGAAAAATTTCCACGTCAGTAAACCCCGAAGATGGTGCGGATGGTCTCGAACAGGTCCCCTATCATCGTTACCGCGAGCGTGAGCGCGATAACGATCCCGACGATGGAGACGACGGTCGCAACGTCGTCCCGATCGGATTTTTTGAGCACTTGGCAGACGACGGTGATGATGATGCCGATCGCTGCCAACTTGAAAATGATGGAGATATCCATTATACGATGAGAATGACGATTGCAAGCCCCGCCAAAAGCCCGAGTTTGAGATAGAGCGAACCGCGGTCCTTCGCCTCGCGCTCGCTCGTCGCCTTTTTTTCTTCCAGATACCCTTTTTTTGCCGTGAAAAAGTTCTTTTGGGACTGCGAATCCCCCTTGCCGAGCATGGAGAGATAGTCCGCAAATTCGCCCGCTTCGTCCTTGGTGAGATAGGACAATTTTTGCCGGTCGGCGTCCTCCTTGTGCAGCGCGGAGAGCGCCTTGGAAAAATCGCCCGCATAAGTGTATGCCCGTAAAAATTCGGAGAACGGTTTGCGCGCATAGCACAGTTCGGTGAGATACCGCTCGTTGAAGAGGGAGAATTGCGCGTAGAATTTCTTACGCAGACGGTATTTCCCCGCGGCGAGGTATCCGATGAGAATGCAGAACGCGACGACCGCGCCCCCGAGCAAGAATTTAAGCCACATCTTCCCCCTCTGCCCCGAAAATTCTCCCCACCTTCCCGAGCCCGTCCAACAGGACGTACCGCTCGAACAGTTTTTGCGGAACGTCCTCGAACCGCGTGAGGTGCGCGGAGGCGAGCACGCAGATCCCGCTCTCTATGGCGCGCCGCACGGCGGGATAATCCTCCGGAAGAAGCTCGTCCGTTACAATCACGTCGGGGCGCATGGCGCGGATCCCCGCCGTAAACGCGGTCAGCTTGTCCGCAAAGCGGATGACGTCCGCCGTTTCCCCGAGGTCGCCCGCCGAAAGTTCCCCGCGCTCGTCGCTCACCAAAACGTTGTACCGCGTGTTTTCGCAAAGCAGTCTGGTGAGGTCCCGCAAGACGGTCGTCTTTCCTTCCCCCGGAGGCGACATGAGAAGCATGGAACACACCTTTTCCGCAAAGACGCGCCCGTATATCTCCTGTGCGCATCCGCGGATCTCATGGGGAACGCGCACGCAGAGCGAGGTTACCGAACGGATCGCGAGCACGCCCGTCCCTTCATAGACGAACGCCCCCGCGATCCCCACGCGTTCGCCCTCTCTGCCCGTTACGAATCCGTGCCTGATTTGGTTTTCCACGGAGTAGACGGAATAGTCGCTTGCCGCAAACAGCGTGTCCGCGATCTCCTCCGCCGTGGGAAAGACGGCGTCGCGCGCGTTTTCGACGATCCCCCGTTCCCCGAGATAGCAATACGTCCCGCCCACGTTGGCGCGCAGAGGCTTGTCCGCGCGCAGGCGCAGTTCGTACAGCCTGTTGAGATTGACGAAGCGCACCGCTTCGGCGAGGCGCGGCGGAAGGAAGTCGAGCATTTGTAACAATATATGGCGCGGAAGAAAAGAATATGAAAAAACTCCCGCGCGTTTCCGCACGGGAGTTCGGTAAAGTTTACGATTATTCGATGACGAACACGTTCACGCTGTTGTTTTTGAGGGTCGCGACGAGCTCGTTGCCGCAAATTTCGAGTTCCCCTTCGGTGGGCTCGATGTGATGCGCCTTGCCCCACTTTCCGCCGATCTCGTTGATCGCCGTAACGTCCTCGTGCCAAAGCGTTTTTACCGTCGCATGCTTGCGCGTTCCGAAGTGCTTCAAAGAGGCGTGCAACTCCTCGTCCTTTCCCGAGACGTTGACGACCTTCAAATATATTTTTCCGTCCTCGCCGACCGTGGCGCTCTGGAAAATGCGCTCGTTGACCTTCCAGATGTTCTTGTCGAGCACGACGTGCCATTCGCCGTCGATAAAGATGGAGGCGGTGAAGCGCTTTTTGGTATAGACCAGCTTCATCTTGTTCCCTTCGGGGGAATAGCCGAGGAACTTATCCTTTCCCATCATCTCGCAGACGGTGCGCATGAAGTCGACCCGCTTATCGAAGGAAACGTCGTACCCCTTGTGGTTTTTGCCGTATTGGCAGCAGATGGAAAAGCCAGCGTTGTCCATCTTGCCGACGTCGCGCACGTCGCTGACGCCGACGCCCACGATAAAGCTCTGTTCGCCGGAGAGACGGCGGAAGGAGACTTCCACTTCGCAATTTCCGAAATCCTGCGCGTCGTAATAGTAGCCGTTGAACGCGTCGCTCTCCTCGATGACGAGCTCCTTTCCCTCGATGTGCCCGCCGCAGCACTTGGGATATACCTTCCAGCCGCCGAGCCCGTCGGCGAAATCGTGCGTGTAGAGAACTTTTCCCGTCTCCAAATCCCGTACCGTTACCGAGGAGACCGCGCTCGCCGTCCTGTGTCCGCCGATGAGCAGTCCGCCCGCGTTGTTGTCGTCCACGGGCGCGACGTCGGTGAGCGCATATTTGCCCGTGTTGGCGGCGAACATCTGCTGGACGTAATAGTTGGGCGTGAGCATGATATCGCGCGCGTTGAACCAGATCATGTTGGGCGTCCAGCTGTAATTATACGTGGAGGCGAAGAGCGGCGCATAGCAAGTCATCTTCACGACGTCCGAATTTCTTTCGCACCCCGTGAGGAACGCCGCTTCCGCAAGCGCGGACTTCAAATTGTTGTCCCCGTTGAGGCGCCCCCTGCCGTCCGCCATCGTGTGCATGGCGTATTCGCCCATGAAGACCTTCGCGCCGTTTCTGTCGTAACAGTCGTAACGCTTGGTGTTGTCGATGAACCACTGATAGGAGTTGTAGACGTGCTCGTCTACGATCATATCGCGGTACTTTTCGTTGATGATCTTCCACGACTCGTTGGAATCGGAGGGACGGATGTCTACGCCGCACGTCGTAACGACGGTGATATCGAAGAGTTTCAGAAGATCGGTGAGCCGCCCCTTGTACATATATTGGCGGACGCCCAAGAGGCAGGAGGCGAAATTATCGAAATACTCGTATCCCCAGTTCTCGTTGCCGATCCCGATGTATTTGAGCTCGAACGGAGCGGGATGTCCCATATCCGCGCGGACTTTTGCCCAATAGGATTCGTTCGCATCGTCGGACGCGATGTCGCCCTTCGCAAAATAGATGAGGTCGGCGACGTTGTCGATGACTTCCTTCTGGAACTTCTCCGTCCCGGGAACGATGCGCTGGTAGCCCGTTTTCCGCTGTTCCCCCATGCGGATCTGGCAGAGCACGCCGCAATGGAGCACGGGAAGCGGCGACATCTTCAAGTCCTCGCAGAGCGCGAAATACTCGTAAAATCCGATGCCGTAGGACTGCATATACCGCCAAACATTGGGGACCTGCTTTCTCGTTTCGAGCGGACCCACCGTGTTGCGCCATTTATATTGATAATCGAAACTAACGTCCCCCTCGACGACGCAGCCGCCGGGGAAGCGGAAGAAGGAAGGATGGCAATCCTGCAAAACCTTTACGATACGGGGAGAGAGTTTGCCGTTTCTGTACTTATCGGGATCCCCCCACGTCGTTGCAGGGAGAAGGGAGACATAATCGATCCCCAGTTTGCCGTTTCCTTCGAGTTCGATGCAGAGACGCCCCATCGTATCTTTTTCCGCGACGACGGACGTGGAAACTTTGATCCAATCCCCCTCCGTCCCCTCGGGGATCTTTATTTCGCCGACGGTCGTGTGCCTGCCGTGCGCGCCGCGGATGTAGATCTTCGCCACGCCCTTGAAGCCGAGCCGCTTCACCCACATGGAGAAATTGTATGTCTCGCCGTTATCGACGGGCATCCCGTACAGATCGTACGCCCCGTTGCAATAATAGCCGGGATTTTCGAGATGATAAAACCCGCCGACGTCCAAAAGGAGATAGGAGGGATTGTTCTCGTTCATGCCCCCCTTCGTCGTAACTTTACGGGGACCCGCGCCGTAGATGTCCCAATAGAAGCTCTTTTCCTTGCGCGCCTCGACCGCGCTCTCGCAGTTGTAGTTGTCGTACGTGAAATATTCAAATTCAAACGAATTGTTGATGACCATTTCGGCATTCAAGCCGCCGTCGGCAGCTTGGTTGATATCCTCGAAAAACAGCCCGTAGAGGTGTTCCGAAATGTCAACGCCGCGCTTTTTCGCATCCAATTCAAACCGTACCATATCCCTTTCGCTCCGCTCGTTTGAACGCGCTTTCCGCGCTCGGGTCGGCGCCCGATTTCCTTATGCCTATTATATCAATCAATGCCTGTTTCGTCAATATTTTTATAAAACATTTTATATGAAATTAAAATAATTTTCCGTAAGAAAAGCGCGCTCCCGCACCGCGAAACGCGCGCTTAAATTCTGATGACGAGCGCCTTGCATTTCCCGTCGATCTTCAAGGTCTTTCCGAGATGGAACCACGTGTCGCCGACGGCGGCGGGGCGCGTTCTCTCCTCGTCGGAAATACGTCCGCGGCCGCCGTAGATCAATGCGAAAATGGCGTGATCGCGGGGCGAAACGACGGAAAACTCCCCGTCGGCGCGATAGTGGAAAATTTCGCAGGTCGCATTTTCGGGCAACATGTCGTTAAGATATTCGCCCGCGCTCACGATGTCGCGCTCCTGCGCATCGGGCACTTTGCGCATGGAATAATCGAGCACGGCGAGCGCGTCGTCCAGATGCAGTTCGCGCAACTTCCCGTCCTTTCCCCTTCTCGCATAGTCGTAGAGCCGGTACGTCAGATCGGACGCCTGCTGGATCTCGCAGATGAGACAGCCCGCGCCGATCGCGTGGACCGTCCCCGCCGGGATATAGTACGCTTCTCCCTTTTTGACGGGAATTTTATTGAGGATTTCCGTCAGCGTGCCTTCACGGATGCGCCCGCGGACCTCCTCTTCGCTGACGTCCCTGTTGAAGCCGAGATAGATGTGCGCACCCTTCTCCGCGCCGAGAATGAACCAGATCTCGCATTTTCCGTCGTCGTCGGTATGGGAATGCGCATAGCGATCGTCGGGATGCACCTGAATGGAGAGCGGCGCGCTCGCATCGATATATTTGACGAGCACGGGCAGGCGGCGGTTGCTTTCGCCGTACGCGCCCAAACAGGACCAGCCGACGGCAGAGAAATACTCGTCGAGCGTTTTGCCCGCATATTCCCCTTCCGCGATGACGCTTTTCCCCGCGGGATGGGTGGAGATCTCCCAACTTTCCGCCACGCAGTCGTAGCCGCCGACGTCCTTTTTCAACACGTCGCGGATCTTCGTGCCGCCCCAAAGATAATCTTTGTATGCCGATCTCAACTTTACCATACCGCTCATTCCTCATTTGCAAGGGCGACAAGCGCCTTGCGAATGCTTTCCGCCTTGGTATCCGCTTCGGAGAAATCCTTCCCCTTCGCGCCGAAATAAAATTTTATCTTCGGCTCCGTGCCAGAGGGACGCGCACAGCACCAGCCGCCGTGTTCCAACTCGAAATACAGGACGTTGCTTCGGGGCAAGCCGACGGGCTGCGTTTTTCCCGTGCGCAAGTCCTTGCGCGTTCCGCAGAGATAGTCGCGCACGGCGACGACGGTCTCCCCGCCGAGCGCGCGCGGCTCCGCCGCACGCAGCGACTGCATGAGCGCGCGGATGCGCGCCGCACCGTCCGCCCCGCCGTAGGAGAACGAAGCGAGCGATTCCCGATAGTACCCGTACCTCTCATAGAGCTGTAACATACGGTCCCAAAGGGTGAGCCCCTTGTCCCTGTAATACGCGGCGGCTTCGCAGAGCAGGAGCGCCGCGCCCACCGCGTCCTTGTCGCGCGCATACGTCCCCGCAAGACAGCCGTAGCTCTCCTCGAAGCCGAACTCGAACGCAAAGGCGCCCTTGGTATGGTCGAGCCGACCGCCGTTTCTTTCGCGCGCCTCGCCGAAACGCTTGATCTGTTCGCCGATATATTTGAACCCCGTGAGCGTTTCGATGACGGTCAGCCCGTACGCCGCGGCGAGCGCATGCGCCATTTTGGAGGAGACGACGGTCGTAACGAGCGCGCCGTCTGCACGGCAGGCGGGAAGGAGCCCCTGCTCCGCCCTTCGGGAGAGCAAATAGTCGGCGAGAAGGATCCCGCTCATGTTGCCCGTAAACGGCTTGTATTCCCCGCTCTTCCCGTCGCGCGCGTACAAGCCGAGCCTGTCCGCGTCGGGATCGGTGGCGAGCACGAGGTCCGCCCCCACTTCCGCGGCGAGACGGAGCGCAAGATCGAACGCACGCGGGTCCTCGGGGTTCGGGAGCGCGAGCGTGGGAAAGTTCCCGTCCGGCGCCTCCTGCTCCTTCACGACGAACACATCGGAAAAGCCCGCCTCGCGGAGCGCCCTGCGGACGGGCAAATTGCCCGTTCCGTTGAGCGGCGTATAGACGATCTTCAAGTCCCGCGCGCGCCCGCCCCGGCTCGCGGCATCGCATGAGAGCGACCGAAGCGCCGCATGATAGGCGTCGTCCACCTCATTGCCGAGATAGACGAGGAGCCCGCGGCGGCACGCCTCTTCCTCGCCGATCCGACGGACGGCGGAATAATCGTCCACGGCGTTCACGCAGGCGATGATCTCCTCGTCGTACGGCGGAACGATCTGCCCCCCGTCCGACCAATACACTTTATAACCGTTATATTGCGGCGGATTGTGGCTCGCGGTGATCACGACGCCCGCCGTTGCATGCAAAAAACGCACCGCAAAAGAGAGCATCGGCGTCGGACGAAGTTCGCGGAAGAGATACGCCTTTACGCCGTTTGCCGCAAAAATGCAGGCGGTGGACAGCGCAAACTCCGCAGACATTCTTCTGCTGTCGTAGGCGATGACGACGCTCCCCCCCTGCCCGCAGGCGTTGATGCGATCGGCAAGCCCCTGCGTTGCCTTCCCCACAGTGTACTCGTTCATGCGGTTCGTGCCCGCGCCGAGCTCGCCGCGAAGCCCGCCCGTCCCGAAGGTAAGCGTCTTATAAAATCTGTCCTCGATCTCCCTCTCGTCCCGCAGGGCGCGGCACTCCGCTCTCGTCGCTTCGTCAAAGAGCTCGCTCTCGCACCACCTGCGGTATTCCTCGCGGTAATTCATCAGAGCAGGTCCTCTCTTCCCTGATTACGCAATTCGTCCACGATCTTTTTCACGTCCTGCGCGCGGGATTTCGGACAGATCAGGAGCGCGTCCTCCGTATCGACGATGATCATATCCTTTACGCCGACGGTCGCGATGAACTTCTTCCCGGCATACAGAACGGAGTTGCGCGTCTCCAATGCCAACCCGTCGCCCATGACGATGTTCCCGCACTCGTCCACCGAATGCAGGACGCCGAGCATGTCCCAACTGCCGACGTCGCTCCACCCGAAGTCTCCCGGGACGACGAGAATATCCTTGCATTTCTCCATCACGCCGTAATCGACGGAAATGGAACTGATTTTGGGATAGACGCTCGAAATAGTGCGCTTCTCGTGCGCCGTCCCGATCGCGTTGTAGATCTTCATCAGATCGACATAGATATCGGGCAGGAGCGTGCGGAACTTTTCCAGAATGGTGGATACCTTCCAGATGAACATCCCGCTGTTCCAGACGTAATCGCCGCTCTTGATGTACTTTTCGGCGAGTTTTTTCTTCGGCTTCTCCACGAAACGGAGCGCCTTTTTCACGGGCTCCGCAGATTTTTGAAAGCGGATATAGCCATACCCCGTCGCGGGAAAGGTCGGTGTGATGCCGATGGTTACCAGCTTTTCCGACGTTTCCGCGGCTTGTATCGCGAAATTCAATTTTTCCGCAAACTGCGCGTCGTCGCGAAGATATGCGTCGGACGGCACGATGACCATCACGCCGTCTCCCCGCCGCTTCAACAGTTCGACCGCCGCGTAGCCGATGCACGCCGAAGTATTCCGCATTGCAGGCTCGGAAAAGACGTTCTCCTCCGCCACTCTGTCACCCACCACCGCGCGCAGACTTTCTATCTGTGTTTTATTGGTAACGACATAGATGTTTTCCCGCTCGGTAACGAGACGCAGACGGTCGATCGCCTCGTTGACCATCGTGTCCTTGCCGCTCAAATTCAAGAGTTGTTTCGGAGTCTTGTTCCTGGATAAGGGCCAAAAGCGCGTACCGCCTCCGCCCGCCATCACTACGCCATAGACGTTCATATGCGACTCACTTCCCGAAAAAGAATTTTCGTTTTTTCTTTGAGATCGACAAAGACATTATAACAACTTTTTATTGCTTCGTCAACCCCCGTGTGTAAATTCGTTCCGTCCGCGCCGCGCTCACGCATCTTTCGCGTCCCCTTCCTCTTTCTTCTCCTTATTTCTCCTGCGGAAGATCTTGCGGAAGAACATGCGCGTATAGAAAAGGAAAAATTCGCTGCGGAACGCCGCCAGAAGAACGGGATAGATCACGACCCCCGCGGCGATCTCCGCGACAAGATACCAGATCCCGACGGGCAAAAAGTATTCCATCGTAAACACCGCGCCGAACATGATCGCCGAGGCGAGAAAGTATTTCCACGAAAGTTTTACAATGGACCAAAGGGAAAAGAATTTCGCGGCGAAGACGGCGTAAAGCGTCGTAACCAGCAATTCGGCGCAGACGGAGGCGATCGCCGCGCCCAGCGACTGCCAAAAATAGATGAGGACCGTGTTCAACGCCGCGTTGAACAGCGCGCCCGCGATCAGGAAAATATTGCTCGTCTTTTGCTTGCCGCACGGCGTGTAATAATGCGAACCGTAGAGATTGCTGATCGTAATGATGGGCAACAGCGGCAAGAGCGCGTACATCAGGAGAACGCATTTTTCATATCCCGCGCCCAAGTAAACGGGCACGAGCGTGGGGATCACCGCGGCAAACCCGAATGTAATGGGCATGATAAGCATCATCGAAAGATTGGCGGACTTTTCCACGAGCGATTTGATCTTGTCCTCTTCCCCGTTTCCGTAATAGTAGGCGATCCTTGCCCGTATGATGGTATTCAAAGTCATGATGACCGTGAGCGGCATTTTGATGAGCTTTTCCGCCTCTTCGTAATAGCCGTTCTCGAAATCGGAATGCGTGATGACGCCGATCATCGTCTTGTCGAGCACGGTATAAATTTGGATCGCGATCGTCGGGATCAGGTAGACGAAACAATCTTTCAGGTGGCGGATCGGATTTATCCCCCCCTCTATCTTCCCGCCGAAATATTTGTAAAGGAAGGGCATGCTCAACGCAAACGGAACGATGGTGTTCCCCGCCGCAAGAAGCGCCGCGGTCGTCAGATCGCCCTTCCCCTTGACGAGCAGAAAAACGAGCGCGACATATGTAAACCGCGTTATGATATTGCTGATCGCGAGCACGCGGTAGTTCTCCACGCCCTGGAAAAACCATGTGAAATCGAGGGCGACGGCGAGGATCGGCAACGCATAGACGGCGTACAACAGATTATCCGACGGGTTGAGCGGGCTCACGAAACAGACGCCGTAGACAAACAGCGCGAGGAGGGTTACGGTGAGCCGCAGGATAGAGATCTCCAACGTGCACTTTTTCAGATACGCGCTGTCGTCCCTGTGAATTGCGATGAGGCGCTGTCCGTACGTTTCGATGCCGAGGTTGGAAAATAAAATAAAGTAAGAGGAAATAGAGGCGACAAAGCTGAGCGAACCGTTTCCGTCCGCTTCGAGGACGCGCGCAAGGTAAGGCGTTATGACGATCGGGATCACGACCGCCAACACCTTGTGCAGTGCGCTGTAAAAGAAATTGACCTTGATGCTTGCCGTCTTCATGCGTCAGTCCAGAGACGAGAGAAGCGCCCACGCGCTCAAAATCACGTCGTCCATGTCGTAATATTTGTACTGCCCCAGCCGCCCGCCGAAAAATACGTTCTTCTCGCCGTCCGCGAGCGCGCGGTATTTTCGGTAGAGCGCGCCGTTTTTCTCGTCGTTGACGGGATAATACGGCTCGTCCCCGAGGTTCCATGCCGAGGAATATTCGCGGGAGATGACCGTTTTGGGTTGCTTTCCGAACTCAAAGTGCTTGTGCTCGATGATGCGCGTATACGGGACGTCGCTCGCCGTATAATTCACGACGGCGTTGCCCTGAAAGTTCGGCAGATCGAGAACTTCCGTTTCAAAACGGACGGAGCGATATTCGAGCGCGCCGAAACGGTAATTGTAATAGCGGTCGATCGCGCCCGTGTAGATAATTCGGTCCGCGGCGGCGAGGTATTCCTCTCTCTTCTCCGTAAAGTCGCAACCGAGACGGACTTCCACGCCTTCCAACATCTTTTCGACGAGCTTCGTGTAGCCGCCGATCGGAATGCCCTGATAGCGGTCGTCGAAATAATTGTTGTCGAAAGTAAACCGAACGGGCAGCCGTCTGATGATGAAGGCGGGCAGTCGGTCGCAGGGCTTGCCCCACTGCTTTTCGGTGTATCCCTTAATTAGTTTTTCGTATATCGTTCTGCCGACGAGGTTGATCGCCTGTTCTTCGAGGTTCTTCGGCTCCGCCGTATAACTCTCGCCGCGCTCCTCCGCGATGCGGCGTTCCGCCTCCGCGGGCGTAAAGACGTCGCTCCACAGCTTCGTGAAGGTGTTCATGTTGAAGGGCAGATTGTAACACTCCCCGTGATAGCGCGCCACGGGACTGTTGACGTAATTGTTGAACTCCGCAAATTCGTTTACATAGTCCCACACGCGCTTCTCCGAAGTATGGAAGATGTGCGCGCCGTACTTATGGACGTTGATACCCTCCGTCTCTTCGGTGTACACATTTCCGCCGATGTGCGCGCGCTTTTCCAGCACGAGACAGCGTTTTCCGCGTTTATGGAGCTCGTGCGCGCACACCGCGCCGAAGAGCCCGCTTCCTACGATGAGATAATCGAACTTTTTCATGGACGCCTCAAAATCCTCTTTGCCAACCCCGTGAGGAAACTCCGGATCGGGAGCTCGTCGGGATAAAATACGGGAGCGCGATATACGTTGAGCGATTTTCGGTGCAGCCAAACGTTGAAGAGCCGTTCGGACAGAAAGCCGTAGACGCGTTTTTGATAATCGTCCTTCGCTTCCAGATCCACCGATTTTTCCACCTCTTCCAAGATCGGGAACAGCCATGCGCAATAGTCCGAAATGAGAGCCTTGGGCATCACGAGCATGTTGAACATGACCGCCTTCTTCTGCTTCATGACCGCGTCGAAATCCGCAAGATACTCCGGGCAAAGTTTTTCGATCGCGGCACGGCAGCTGTCGAGATCGCGCGCGTCGTGCTTTGCGGCGTAATAGCCGTATACGCTCGGCAAAAAGCGGAAATACCGCGTCGTGATGCAGTCGTGCTTTTTCAGGATCTTCGCAATATCGGCTTGGGAAAGCTGCCGACAGCGGAAAACGGTGTGCTTTTTGCAGAAAAATCTGCGATAGTGTTCGAGCCCGATCACGTCCTCGTCTTCGTTTTTCCAGATCCAATACAGCGCGGTGAGCTCGCAATAGTTCGGGTTCTTTTCGTGGATATTGTCCCCCGTATCGTCGTACGTCTCCACGCCCGCGATGGCGCGATCCGGACCGACACCGATCGGCGTCCGCCCTTCCGGAAGAAAGGCTACCGCCCGATGCGTTACGGCATACAATTTCATGCTGTCTCCTCCCCCTAAAAGATAAATTGATACGGGAATACTTCCAACCCGCCGATGATATAGATCACGTAGATCGTATAGATAGCATACAAGACGACGGGCGTTGCGATCGCGACCGTCTTTGCAAACGTCCCCTTCGCGTTGTTCGCGATCTTGGGCAATAGCAGGAGCTGGGTATATGCCGTCATGCGGATGAAGCGCGACCAAAGCTCTTCGTTCTGCATGAACACCGAACATACGCACAACAACAAAGTCACCAACTGTAAATTCGCCAAGCCGCGGAAACTCTTATCGCGGTTGTTGTAAAAGATGAACGAAAGCAGATATATCACGCCGTTGATTAGCAGCGTCAGGAAGGAAAACCCGTCCGAATAATTGAGGAAGTAGGCGTATTTCGTTCCCAGCAAGACGCGGTCGAGCACAAAATTCAGGATCGGGACCAACGCCAGCCCGACGACCGAGAGGATCACGAATCCGAGCCGCTTGAACGTGATTTTATACGCGACGTAGACGGCGAGATACAAAAGCGCCGAAAAATGGAACAGCGACGCAAACAGAATGATCAAGACGGCTTTCCAATGCCTGTTTTGGAATAACGCCAATACGCCGATGGTGATCGCCAGATACTGGCGCACGTTATTCAGGGTATTGAAGAAGATCGCCGCGATAAAATAGATGGCAATGCTGTAAAGCGGCTTTTCCGAATACTTAAAGATGAGATGGAAGGAGGCGATCACATTGACGGCGCCCGTGATCGCGAACAGCCAAACGTAGCCGAGCCCTGCGTGCGCGAGCAAGCTGTTCAGAAATTGAAAACCGATCTCGTCGTACGGCGCGCCGCCGTTTTGCGTTATCTCGAAAAAGTTGACATAGGTGTAGAGGTAATCGGTCCCGACGTCGTACCGGAACGCAGTGATGAACCAGATGGGAAAAATCGCCAAAGCAAAAAAAGCGCAACGAAGTACGGCTTCCTTGGTGATACAAAAGCCCTTGCGCTTTACGGTGATTTGATTTTTATATTGCGCGTATTCTTTGCTCGACACATACGCATACGAGGTCAGCAAACACAGCGCAAATGCAATCAGGTAGACAGCCAAAACGAAGTTCCGTCCTTCGGTTCATTCTCTCCTATGTACTTTGTACACGTCGTAAAACTGCGTTTTCCGTAGCGAACGCTTATGCCCCAAATATGCGATCAGACTCTGCGGCAAAATCTTTTTCAAGACCCGCTTCCATACGGGGGATCGCAGTTCGTCGTTCCACGAATTGTCGCAAAAATGTCTGCATATACCCCCCCCCGCTCTTATGTTTTCCGTGGTAACGCTCGAACCAGTCTTTGGGGTAGATCTCGATGCCGCTCTGCAAAGTTTGGCGCTTTCCATTCAGGCGAAATTCGGGAAACGTGCCGAGAAAATATTTCGTGACCCAGTTGTTGCTTATCGTAAATTCCCGCTTTTCCTCGTAGTCTTTTTCGAGGATATTTAGCCACTCCGCAAGGATAGGATTCCCCTTTTCGCTCGCGAGCACCGCCGTGCCCAACAGCGAATCGTATAAAAATCCGAGAAACATATTGCAGTCCAAAAGCGGATCGAACGGCTTATAGATCTCCACGTCCGTATCGACATAGATCCCGCCGAAGAGATACAGGACTTTCAAACGGAAATAATCGCTCAAAAATCCGTATTTCTTTTTCGCGATCGCGTCCTTTACGAATGCACTGTCGTCGAGATAGGGCGTAAAGTCGGCGTCCGTCCAAATTCTTATCTCCCAATCGGGATGCAGTCGGCGCCAACCTTCGATGAACGCTTGATAGCGGGGCGGCATCTCCGCCTGCCCGAGCCAGCACGCATGGATGATCTTGGGTATCACGATTTTTTCTCCCCCTTCGCCTCCGCGACGGACGCACAATACAGTTTCTCCAACTTTTTCGCTTCTTCCCGAATGTCGTACCCCTTTTGCGCGACGATCCGCCCCGCGGAATGCCGATCCGCAGCGGGCTCCGCCTGCGAAACGGCGCGCGCCCATTCCTTTGCGGACAAGCCGAGGGAGAGGAATTTCGTGGAATCCAGCAAGCCGACCTCCCGCGTTACGTTTTCCGAAGTGATGAGCGGCAGTCCGTTGCATTGCGCTTCCACGCCGACGACGGGGAGCCCCTCGTAGAGCGAAGGCAGCACGAACACGTCCATGGCGGAATAAAACGCTTCCGCGCGGGATGTGTTCCCCAAAAACTTTACGCGGTCGCCGAGTTGCAACTCCTCCGCGCGCCTTTTCAGCGCGTCGGACAGTTCGCCGCTCCCCAGCATGAGGAGGTAGGCGTCTTGCCGTTCCTTCAAGAGTTCGCCGAATATTTCGAGGAGAAAACGCTGGTTTTTCTGGTGGCACATCCGCCCCGCGTGTCCGACGACGAACGCATCCTGCGGCAAGCCGATCTCCTGCCTGATCGCCGCCCGCGCCTTTTCGGAAAACGCGTACTTCTCGGTATCGATGGCGTTATTGACGAGCGTATACCGCTTGCCGAACAGATAGTTCCCCGCCAGCGCCGAGCAGGCGAACCGATGGGTGCAATACCGCTTTCCGAGCCACAGCAGGGGTTTATTTCTTATCTTATGCGTGAATTTATCCGCGGCGGCAGCCTGATGGCTGTGCAAAATGCGGCAGGCTACCCCCGCTTTTTTTGCCTCTTTGAAATAGAAATACGCCGCGTTCGCTTGATGGCAATGGACGGCGTCGTATTCGTTTTCCCGAAAGATCGCACGGATGCCCGCCTTGACCGCCTTCATGTTTTTTATAGTAAAAGGCGGCAAAAGGTATACCTTCCCGCCTCGGCTCTCGATGCGTTCCCGATAAAACGGATCGTCTACGGCATGCGTCGCAAAGTCGAAACGGCACACTTCGCCGTCTACGTTATCGTAATAGTTCATCAAATAATGCTCTACGCCGCCGCAGACGTTGAGCGTCGGCAAGACCTGCAAAATCCTGACCATATTATTTCCTTCTGCGCGATCCGTTGCGGTATTCGTGCGCCGAATACTTCTTCTCCGCCCATTCCTTGGTGGAACACACGACTTTGCCGGGATTTCCGATGACGACGCTGTCCTCGGGAATGACCCCGCCGACGACCGCGCCCGCCCCGATGATACAGTTGTTGCCGATGACGGTCCCCGGCTTTATGAACGCATTCTGACCGATAAATACGTTGTCCCCTATCTTCACTTCGCGGAGAAACATGGACTCATAGACGGGATCCTGCTTCCCGATGGCGACGAGCCCGCATTCGATTGAATAATCGTGCACGAGGACGGTAACCTTGCTCGTGATGACGGTCCCCTCGCCGATGGAGATCTTGGAGGGATCCGTGGAATCGAACTTGACGTCCCGCGCGATAAACTTCGGGGTCCCCGTCAAATTGACGCCGAAACGGCGGAGATGTCTGTTCATCGACTTGCAGTACCACTTCGTGCTGACAGCCGACTTGAACGCCAAACTCTTGCGCCCCATCGCGCGGATACATTTCTTTACAACGTTCATACCGTTACAACCCCATTTCCCCGAAGGATGCGAATATTTTGTCCCACGTATACTGTTCGGCGATCAGATGCTGTGCGTTTTTTCCGATCTCTTCGCACAGGGCGGGATCGGCGAGCAATTTATCGGCGTTTTGCGCGATCGTTTCGGCGTCGTCCGAGCAAAGGAAATGAACGCCGTCGCGCCCGTCGATGCCCTCTGCGCCGACGGAATTGGTAACGACGGGCAGCCCCATCGCCATGCTCTCCAACACTTTCGTTTTGATCCCGCTCCCGTATACGATGGGCGCAAGCAGGATGCGGCACCGCCCGAGCGTTTGGGGGATATCTTCCACCCTGCCCAAAAACTTTACGTTCTCCGATGCGTTGCAAAGCTCGGAAAAGCCTTCGGGATAGGGACCGATGACATAGAAAACATAGTCCTGCTTCAAACGGGGAAGGATCTCCGAGATGATGTAGCGGACGGTATCCGCGTTCGGGGCGTAATTCATGTTGCCCAAAAAGCCGAGGGAACGCGGCAACTTTTCCTCCGCCGAAGCCGTTGAGAGCTTTTGGAAATCGACGCCGAGGCGGACGGTCTTTGCCTTGGCGGCGGGGAGACGCTTGTTCATTTCCTCCGTCTCCTTCTCGGAGACGAACGTTACGGCGTCGAACCGCTTCGCGAAGGCGATCTCCTCCTTTGCAATCTTCTTGCTCTCATGGCGGAGCACATACTTCTTCACAGCCGCGCTGTGCATCAATTTTCCGAATACCCCGGGGACCGTCTGCGCGAACTTGCCCATCACGTTCGCGCCCCCCGTCTCGCAGAGCAACTGCCGCCGGTAGCGCATGGAGAGAAGCTCGTCCATCGCCAAAATTTTCTTCGCAGGCAAGCGTTTTACGGCTTTTCGGTAGCGGGCAAGGCGGACCATATCGACGAACACGACGTCCGGCTGCACTTCCTTCGCAAATTTTTTTATCGCCCGCTTGTTCTTCCCCGTATAGAAGAGCGCGCTCTGGAAGGACTTCCCGCACAACACGGAATGCCCGAGCAGTTGCGCCAACTTGTTCGCGGCGGTGATGCGCTTTGCGATGCGGACGGTATGGATGAAATCGGGCTTTTGCGCCGCCAGCGCCTCCGTTTGCCCGTCCTCCAAGAAGGAATACAGATAGATCTCGTACCCGTACCGTTCGTGCAGACCGCGGCAATAGTGATACAGACAGTTCTTTTTTCCGCTGTCCGTCGGCCAAAAGAGACGCGTCGTGATAAAAAGCAATTTCTTTTCCATAATGCTTTCCGTCTTTCTTTCGTGAAAAATTTATTTCGCGCCGTCGTGCTTGATGACGCCGACGAGCGTTTTGAAGATGATTTTGAGATCGAGCCCGCAGGAGCAGTGATCGACGTAATACAGTTCCAGTTTCTGCCGTTCGCCGCTCTCGTAGGTGCAGTTGCTTCTGCCGTTCGCCGCCCACCAACCGATCATCCCGGGGCGGACGGAGACCAACTTTTCGGCGTTTTCGCCGTATTTTTCCATGAGCTCTTCGCGCATCAGCGGGCGCGGCCCTATCACGGAAATGTCGCCCTTGAAAATGGACCAGATGTTGGGGAGTTCGTCGAGGCTCGTCTTGCGCAGAAATTTCCCCAGCTTCGTAATGCGGGGATCGTTATCGATCTTATATTCCCGCCGATACTGTTCGAGCTGTTCGGGCGTGAGCATATTTTCCAGCTTGTCCGCATCCTTGCGCATACTGCGGAACTTCGGGAGCGCGATATCCTTGCCGTTCTTGCCGACGCGCGGATGTTTATAGATGACCTTCCCCCCGTCGCTGATCTTTACCGCGAGGGCAAGGATGAGATACAGCCAAGAAAACAAAATCAAAAAAAGCCCCGAGGAGAAAAGATCGAACGCGCGCTTAAAAAAGCGGTAGCAACCGTAAGCGAAACGATTCCGCTTTTTCGGGCGCGCCTCTTCCTCTTTTCTTTCCGACGTGGGCTCTGTTCCCTGCGAAGCGTTTTCCGAAGTTTTTTCTTCTTCCATGCCTTTTGTGCTTCCTTCGTTTTTTCTCGCATCGAACACTTTCCGTATACAGGAACATTATAGACCGCCGCAAGATAAATGTCAATCGTTTCGCCGTAACATTCTCCCATGACAAGAGAAACTTTCCGAACTATATCTTGTGGAGAAGATCCCGCGAAGGGAAACAGGTTGTGTTTCCCGCACAATGCGAAAAGTGCGGAAAACCTCCCGTTCCCCGCTATACCCTTCGGCAAAATCATTGAATTTTTTTGCGCATTACGCTATAATGAAAGAGAGGGAAAAAAGGAGAAAGACCGATGATCCTCAACGTCAGCGCAAGAACGGACATCGTGAATTACTACGGCGAATGGCTGATGAACAGGTTCCGCGAGGGCTTCGTTTATACCCGCAATCCCCTCTTTCCCAATCGCGTGACCCGCTATGAACTTACGCCGGAGAAACTGGACGCAGTGCTCTTTTCCTCCAAGAATTTTGCGCCCTTTTTCCCGCATGTGCCCTTTTTCACGAAAAGTTACCGCACCTACTTTTACTATACGATCACGGCTTACGGGAAGGATATCGAGCCGCACGTCCCCGATATTTCTTCGAGCATCGATACCCTCCTCGCCCTTTCCGAGCTCACGGAGCCCAAGCGGCTCGCATGGCGGTACGACCCCGTGCTTCTCACGGAGCAGTATCCCATAGAGCGCCATCTCGACACCTTCCGCGACATCGCCGCCCGCGTGCGGGGACGGATCGACCGCTGTATTTTCAGCTTTGTGGAGATGCACATCAAACTGTACCAAAACATGCCCGAGATCGTTCCCCTCACCTTGGAGCAAAAGCGCACGCTCGCGGAAGGACTCGGAAAAATCGCGCGTTCGTACGGGATCCGTCTGCAAACCTGCGGCGAGTTGAACGATTATTCGGCGTTCGGGATCGCGCGGAGCGCATGCGCGACGCTGCCGATGCTCGGGAGCGCGAACGGCTGTACCTTCCGCAACGTAGTGCACCGCGGCAACCGCCGCAACTGCAAATGTATCGAGAGCCGAGACGTCGGGGCCTACAACACTTGCCCGAACAAGTGCCGCTATTGTTATGCGAATATCTCCGCGGAGGAAGTGGACATCAACAGGGAAAAACACGACCCCGCGTCCCCGATCTTCATCGGACACCTGAAAAACGACGACAGACTTATGCAGGGCTTGCAGTTGAGCCACTTGAAAAGCGACGAAAAGCAAATTTCTCTCTTCGACTTATAAAAAAGGTCCCGCCGTCAAGCGGGATCTTTTTTTCTGCCGAGCGCGCGGCGCGCCCGAAGCGCGCCGCCGTGCGGCTTTTTCCGCGATGTTTTCTTTCTCCCCTCTCATTCAAATTGTTTGGCGACCTTTGCCAAGAGTTTCCTGATTTCGAGATGTTGCGGGCAGACCTGTTCGCACTTGCCGCAGCGGATGCAATCGGACGCCTTCCCGCCGTTTTTCGTATAGGTCCCGTAGTACACGTCGCTGTTCCAATCGCCGTACAGCTTTTTTTGGTTCATGCAGGAAAAGAGATCGGGAATGGAGATCTTGCGGGGACAGCCGTCCGTGCAATACCGACAGGACGTGCACGGAATGAAATCGCGCCGTGAAAGCGCGGCGCGGACGCGCAGGACCGCCGCTTGCTCCCGTTCGTCGAGCGGCTTGAATTCCGCCATAAATCCCGTATTTTCGCGCATCTGCGCGAGATCGCTCATGCCCGAAAGCACCATGAATATGCCCTCGAAACCCGCGGCGAAGCGGAGCGCATAGCTCGCGTTGCTTCCTCCGCCCAGTTCCCTGAAAATTTTATCGGCGTCCGCGGGAAGAGAGACGAGCGTCCCGCCCTTGACGGGCTCCATGACGATAACGGGTTTCCCGTGCCTGCGGCAGGTCTCGTAGCACAGCCGCGACTGCACGCCGCTGTCCTCGAAATCGGCATAGTTGAACTGGATCTGGACGACTTCGATCTGCGGATATTTCGTGAGGATCTCGTCGAGCACGCTCGCTTTGTCGTGGAAAGAGATGCCGACGTGGCGGATCTTCCCCTCTTCTTTGAGCGCGAACGCGGTCTCATAGGCGCGGCAACGGACGTATTTGGGGAAGTTTCCCGCATTCTGTGCGTGCATGAGATAAAAATCGAAATAGTCTACGCCGCACGCCTCCAACTGTTTCTCGAAGAAGGGGCGGATATCCTCCTCCCTGCGGAAAAAATTCTCGGTGAGCTTATCCGTGAGGATAAAACTTTCGCGGGGATGGCGCGCGACGACGCAGTCGCGGATCGCCGTCTCGCTCTTCCCGCCGAGATAGCCGTGCGCGGTATCGAAATAGTTGAAGCCCGCGTCGAAGAAGAGATCCGCCATCTCCGAAAACTGCGCAAGGTCCACTTTCCCGCCCTTCATGGGGAGCCGCATACAGCCGAAGCCGAAATTTTTCTTCACGTTCTCAAAATACATGCCTTGTCCTCCTCTTTTCTCCGAATATCGTTCCGCACGAGAAAGCGCGCCGATCTTCATGCGGTCAATGCTTTACGATCTTTGCAAGGAAAAATCCCTCATAGCGCGGCGTGGGGCATACGCATACCGTTCCCGCCGCGCTCGGCAAAAGCGGCAACGCGGGAAACGCCTGCACGGGAACGAGCTCGCCCCCTTCCCGCTCTGCCTGCGCGACGACCTCTTCGTTCTCCTGCGGGAGAACGGAACAGGTGGAATAGACGAGCGTCCCGCCCTTTTTCAGGAGCCGCAGCGCCTTGGAGAGCAGTTTCTTCTGCAAGACGGCGCTGTTTTCGACGAGCCGCTCGGATATTTTGCTCTCGCAACGGGTGTCCAGCGTTCCGCTCCCGCTGCACGGGGCATCGAGCAGAATTTTGTCGAAGCGCAAAAATTCGTCCAACCGCAGCGCGTCCGCGCACATCGCGTTGACGCGCGTCGCCCCCTGCCGCGCGAGATTATATTTGAGCCGCGCAAAGCGTGCCGCGTCCTTCTCGCACGCGGTGATGTGCGCAAGTCCGCCCGAGAGACAATAGAGCTGCGTGGTCTTTCCGCCCGGGGCGGCCGTCATATCCAAGATTTCTTCCCCTGCCTCCGCGCCTAAAAAGAGCGGCGGAAGCATGGAGGATAGGCTTTGCAGATAGATCTTTCCCGCGCGGTAGAGCTCGGTCTCTTCGAGTTCGCGCTCGCGGGCGTGCGGCAAAACGAGCGCGTCGCGATACCACGGGACTTCCTCCCATTCTATCCGCATGCGGGAAAGGGTCTCCTGCGCCTCTTCTCGGCGGCATTTCAGGGAGTTGACGCGGAGCGTAACCGCTTTTTTCCCGCTGCTTCCCGCCGCGATCGCCCGCGCGCACGCCTCCCCGTAATGCGAGCAAAGCCGCCGAAATAGAAACGGCGGTAGTTCGTTTGTCGTGTTTATGTCAGACATAATACTTTGCAAAACTTCAAAAATACAAAGAAACCCGCGTTCGGCGGGCATCTTTTATTTGATTTCGGCGATCCACTCGTCCACGGCGATCCGAGGCGTTACCTGCTCCTTTTCATCGAACTTTACGGAGAAGAGCGGCGCGGCGACGCTTCCGCGCAGGGCGCGCTTCATGTCGCTCGGCGTATGACCGAGCCAACCGCCGTTCGTCGCAAAGGGATAGACCCTCTTCCCCTTCAACGCCGCGCTGTTCTGCATGAGAAAGGTCTTGACCGCGGGCGCGTATGTATACCACCAGACGGGCGTGCCCAATACGATGACGTCGTACTGCGCGAGATCGATGCCGAGCGGCTGGATCTGCGGAATGTACCCGCTCTCCACTTCCCGCTTTCCGAGCCCGACGAGAACGTCGTAATCGTCGGGGTACTCCTTCACGGTATTGATTTCGGTGATGTCCGCGCGCAATTTCTGCGCGACTCGCCGCGCGACGGCGCGCGTGTTTCCTCCGACGGAATAATAGACGACCAACTTTTTCATATCCGTTCCTCCCCATCAGAAAAATGTTGCAAGTTCCTGCTCGGGCGGCGCGCTGTAATCGAGCGCGGACGCTTTGAGAACAGGACCCTCCGTCCCGTAGATATCGTGATAGGCGATATCGATGCGGGCGGTAACCGTGACCCAGTCCCTCGTTTTTAAGGGCAACGCGGAGGCGTGCAGACAGACGAGACCGCTGTACGTGATATCCGCTTCACAACACGTCATGATATGCCTGCCGACGACGATCGTCCCCGCCTTCATCTTTTTATCCACTGCAACGAGCCCTTTGAAGCGGACGACCTTCCCCCTGTATTTTTCCATGTCCTCGGTGAGATCGCGATAGAAAAAGGCAAAATCCTTGTCCTGTATCTCGACGATCTTCGCATCGAGATCGAAGGGCAACGGATCCTCGATCTCATCGTATTCCGCCCTTCCGCCCAAATATTCGTAAACGATCCCCGGGCGGCGCGAGACGGCGCGGACCACTTTATGGAACTCCTCTTTGGAATATTCGCCCTTGAAACGGTTGAACACCACCATATCGGCATACTGCATCTTGTCGTATACGAGTTGGCGCATGTTCTTGTTGTAGGAGAAGAAGGTCGTAGCGTCGAAGAACGTCATCACCTGCGCGATCGCCCAACCGTCCGGCATGGCGTCGAACAGTTCCTGCATCGTGCGCATGCCGTTGTATTCGAGCACGACGCGCTCGGCGCGGAACGCCCTGCACAGCCTCGTCAGATTTTCTACCGTAAAGTCCTCTTCCTCTACCTTTTCTATCGAAAACTTCCGAACGGCAAAGCGGGCGGGAACATACTCTTCCTCGCCTTCTTCACAGACAATGAGAAGCGTCCGCTCCCCCGAATCGAACCGCTCGTCCTCGAAAGTCTCTTGTATGAATTTTGTCTTTCCCGCGTCGAGAAAGCCCAAAAACAGGTAGACCGGGATCTCCTTTACCATGCCTTACCCCAAAAACAGTTCCTTTAATTTTTGCTCGTCCGGCTTGCACCCGATGACGCACAGCCTGCCCGTTACGCAGGGCGCGCCCGTGCGGACGTCCGCTTCGCCCGGAACATAGTCGAAGTGATACCATACGTCTCCGCCGTCGACGATGCCCTTCGCGCGCAAGATCTGTCCGTATTCGCCCGAATCGAGCCGCGCAAGCGCGTGCGCGATCTCCTCTTTCGTGAACTTCTTCGCCGTCTCCGCGCCCCAGCTCTCGAACACCTCGTCGGCGTGGTGGTGTCCCTCGTGATGATGACCGTGCTCGCCGTCGTGATGATGGTGGCATTCGCAATCTGGATCGTCGCACTCCTCGCCGTCCGCATGGTGGTGATGGTGATGATACTCTTCTTCTTCCTCGTCGTCGTCATCGTCGTCATCGCCGTGATGATGTTCGTGCTCCTCCGCGGCGAGGCGTTCGAGCTCCGCCCGCAGGGTGTCCTTGCGCCCGATCGCGGCGAGAAGTTCCGCCCCCGTCAGCTTGTCCCACTCCGTCGTTACGATCGTCGTATCCGTGTGCGCGCGGAGAAGTTCGACGGCTTCCGCCGTCTTTGCCTCTGCGCCCGCGGTGTGGGAGAGCACGATGCAACTCGCGTTTTCCACTTGGTCGAGGAAAAATTCGCCGAAATTTTTCAGATAGAGTTTGCACTTCTTGGCGTCCACCACCGTGCAGAACGCGTGCAGTTCGCTACCCGCAACGTCGGCGCGTCGCACCGCCTTGATGACGTCGGACAGCTTCCCCACCCCGGAAGGTTCGATGACGATGCGGTCCGGCGAGAACTTTGCGGCGACCTCTTTGAGCGCCTTGGAAAAGTCCCCCACGAGGGAACAGCAGATACAGCCGGAATTCATCTCCGTGATCTCGATCCCCGCGTCCTGCAAAAAGCCGCCGTCCACGCCGATCTCGCCGAATTCGTTTTCGATGAGGACGACTTTTTCGCCCGCATACGCTTCCTTGATGAGTTTCTTGATGAGCGTCGTCTTACCCGCGCCCAAAAATCCGGAAAAAATATCGATTTGTATCATAAAAAACCTCTTTTCCTGTTATATACCCGTAAAACCTTCCGTCAAAACGCCCAATTGCCGTTTTTGAAGATCTGCACGCGCGCGCCGTTCTTGGCGATCCCGACGATCTCGGTGTCCTTTGCGCCGATCATGAAATCGACGTGGATCATACTGTCGTTCACGCCCTTCTCCTTCAACGCCTCGTCCGACATGTTCTCGTAGCCGCGCACGCAATTGGAAAATCCTCTGCCGAGCGCGAGGTGGCAACTCGCGTTCTCGTCGAAGAGCGTATTATAGAAGAGGATGCCCGAATTGTTGATGGGAGAATCGTACGCGATGAGCGCGCATTCGCCCAGCATCTTCGCGCCCTCGTCCATCGCGATCATCTTTTCGAGCAGCGCAACGTTTTTCTTCGCTTTCACTTCGACGACCTTCCCGCCCTCGAAGCGAATGGAGAAGTCCTCGATGAGTTCGCCTTGATAGGAGAGCGGCTTGGTCGAATATACGACGCCTTCCGCCTCGCCTGCCTTCGGGGTGATGAAGATCTCCTCCGTGGGGATGTTGGGATTGAAATATCTGCCCGAGAGGTCCTCCTCGCCCCCGCCCAAAAACAGGGAATTCTCCATGAGCCCGACGCGCAGATCGGTCCCGTTGGAGGAATGGTATTCGAGCGCCGTGAGCCCCATCTGGTTGAGGCGGTCGCACCGCGCGGCGATCTCGTCGTTGTGGCGCGCCCACTCGCGCACGGGATCGGGTCCGTCCGCGCGGGACGCCTTCAAGATCGCCTCCCACAGCTTCTCCACCGCGGCGTTTACCATGAGCCCCGGGAACACTTTCTTCGCCCATGCCTTCCCCGGAACTGCCGCGATGCACCATTGATAGCGGTTTTCCATCGCGTCACGGTACGGCTTGGAGACCTTCGTGCGCGCCATGCGCACCGCCGTAAATTTATCCTGATCGATGCCTTTGAGTCCGTCGGGGTCCTCGGAATCGAGATAGAGCATGGCGGGAAGCTCTTTTTTACGGAGTTCGAGTTTTTCGATCTCCCACTTTGCGGTCTCCGAGAGCGACTCCGTGCTCTGATATTTGTAGTGCAGTTGGGCGAGCGGCTGATGCGCCCATTCGACGGTAACCTTTCCCGCCCCCGCGCGGTAGAGCTCCTCCACGCACATTTCGACAAATTCGGGCTGGTCCAACTCCGCCTGCACGACGACCCACTGTCCCTTCTTTACGCCGACGCCCACTTTCGCGAGCAGTTTAGCATATCTTTTCAACTGTAATTTATTCATAAAACACCTCTTTTAGCGAAGATATAAAACGGGTTCGCCGCTTTCCAGCGTGCGGCGGACGTCCAGCACGCGTTGGTTGGAGGACCCGCGGAATTTGAGACGGATATCTTTGAGCTCCTCGACGAACGGTCCGTCCACTAAAACGTCGATGAGGGAAATGAGTTCCCGCGTTACGGGCGTTACCGCTTCCCGCTCTTTGAGCGATCCGTTTTCAAAGGTGTACCCCGTATAGCACCAAATTTTCTTTTCGGGAAAGCGCCGCTTGACTTCCCGCACGAAGGGCAACAGCGCCGTTTGGTTCTCCGGCTCGAAGGGATCCCCTCCGAGAAGGGAGAGCCCCGCAATATAGTAGGGCTCCAACGCGGACAGAATATGCGCCTGCACCTCTTCCGTAAACGGATGTCCGTAGGAGAAATCCCACGCGATCTTATTGAAACAGTTTTTGCAATGTCTTCTACAACCCGAAACGAAGAGGGAAACTCTTACTCCCTCTCCGTTCGCAATGTCGTAGTACTTGATCTCGGCATAATTCATCGTTCTTTCCAACGCCCCGCTCGTTTCTTTGCGGGAAGCTCAAAGATGGAGCACCCTGTCCTTGATCTCCTGCGTGCGCCCTTGGTTCCAGAACTGCGTTCCGATATAACCGCAGGTGCGGCGCGCGACGTTCATCTTGCTCTGGTCGCGGTTGTGGCAGTGCGGGCATTCCCAAAGAAGTTTCCCGTCCTCTTCCACGATGGCGATCTCCCCGTCGTAACCGCAGACCTGACAGTAGTCGCTCTTTGTGTTGAGCTCGGCGTACATGATGTTTTCATAGATGTACTTCATCACGGCGAGCACGGCGGGAATGTTATCCTGCATGTTGGGCACTTCCACATACGAGATGGCGCCGCCGGGAGAGAGCTGCTGGAACTCGCTCTCGAATTTGAGCTTGGTGAAGGCGTCGATCTGCTCGGTAACGTGCACGTGATAGCTGTTCGTGATATAATTTTTGTCCGTAACGCCGGGCACGATGCCGAAACGCTGCTGCAAGCACTTCGCGAATTTGTACGTCGTGCTTTCGAGCGGCGTGCCGTAGAGCGAAAAGTCGATATTGTGCTTCGCCTTCCATTCCTTGCACTTGTCGTTCATGTGCTGCATGACGGAGAGCGCGAACGGCTTTGCTTCGGCGTCCGTGTGGGACTTGCCCGTCATGTACTTCGTGCATTCGTAGAGCCCCGCATAGCCGAGCGAAATGGTCGAATAGCCGCCGTAGAGGAGTTTATCGATGGTCTCGCCCTTTTTGAGCCGCGCGAGCGCGCCGTACTGCCAAAGGATGGGCGCGGCGTCCGAGAGCGTCCCTTTGAGACGCTCGTGCCGGTACATGAGCGCGCGGTGGCACAGTTCGAGCCGCTCGTCGAAGATGTTCCAGAATTTTTCCACGTCGCCGCCCGAGGAGAGCGCGACGTCCACAAGGTTGATGGTAACGACGCCTTGGTTGAATCTGCCGTAATATTTGGGCTTCCCGTTTTCATCCACATAGGGTGTGAGAAAACTGCGGCAGCCCATGCAGGTATAGCAATGCCCCTCTCCGTTTTTGTCGATCTTGTATTCGAGCATCTTCTTTTCGGAGATATAATCGGGCACCATGCGCTTCGCCGTGCACTTTGCGGCGAGTTCCGTGAGATACCAGTATTTGCTGCCCTCGCGGATATTGTCCTCTTCGAGCACATAGATGAGCTTGGGGAACGCGGGCGTCACCCACACGCCCGATTCGTTCTTCACGCCCTGGATGCGCTGGTTGAGCGTCTCTTCGATGATCATGGCAAGGTCGTTCTTTTCCTGCTCGTTGCGCGCCTCGCCGAGATACATGAACACCGTAACGAATGGCGCCTGCCCGTTCGTGGTGAGAAGGGTCACGACTTGATACTGAATGGTCTGGATCCCCTTCTTGATCTCTTCGCGCAGACGCTGTTCGGCGATCTTCGCGATGTGCGCCTCGTCGGATACGCCGACTTCGGCGAGCTCGGCGGCGACTTCCTTGCGGATCTTCGCACGGCTCACGTCCACAAAAGGCGCCAAATGGGTGAGGGAAATGCTCTGCCCGCCGTACTGGTTGGAGGCGACCTGCGCGATGATCTGCGTCGCGATGTTGCAAGCCGTGGAGAAGGAATGCGGCTTCTCGATGAACGTCCCCGAGATGACCGTGCCGTTTTGGAGCATGTCTTCGAGGTTGACAAGGTCGCAGTTGTGCATGTGCTGTGCGAAATAGTCGGCGTCGTGGAAGTGGATGAGCCCTTCGTCGTGCGCCTCCACGATCTCGCGGGGAAGAAGAATGCGGCGCGTGAGATCCTTGGAAACTTCGCCCGCCATATAATCGCGCTGGACGGAGTTCACGGTGGGATTCTTGTTGGAATTTTCCTGCTTCACTTCCTCGTTGTTGCACTCGATGAGCGTGAGGATCTGATCGTCCGTCGTGTTCTTCTTGCGGGCGAGCATGCGGGAATAGCGGTACGTGATGTACTTGCGGGCAACGGCGAACGCCTTTTGGTCCATGATCTGGTTCTCTACGAAGTCCTGGATCTCCTCGACGTTCACGGCGCGGTTCAGATCGCCGGAGAGCGCGGTCACCTTCTTCGCGATAATTTGGATCTGCTCTTCGGTGAGGCGGTTGTCCTCGCTCACTTCGTTGTTGGCTTTGCGGATGGCGTTGAGGATCTTCGCCACGTCGAACGCAACTTCGGCGCCGTTTCTCTTGATGATTTTCATGTTCCTCTCCTTATCGTAGAAATCCGTTCCCGTGCGGCGGAAAAAAGCGCCCCCTCGAAAGGGAACGCTACCATTGTACTACTTTCCTTGCGGCTTGTCAAGCCTTTGGCACAATATTTTGATAATTTTTTTTCGTGAGACCACTATATCTTGTGGTGCGCGCGAATATTGACGAATTATGCGCATGAAACAGAATGCGCTCCGATGTTTAACGCGGAAGGCGGAAACGCCTATACGAGCACGACGCCGTTGATCACGAGGGAGAAGCGGCAGGAAAGGAATTCCGCGGCCCTTCTGCACAGCTTCATTCTGCCGAAATAAATTTCAAAATAATCCATGACGGAGCAGATGGACGTGTCGATCTCGATGTGCAGAGTGATGATCGACTTCTCCTTTTCCACCGTGAGATAGGAGCGCTCCGCCGCGAGATTGACCCTGTCGTGAATGTTGGCGGTATATACGTTCGCGATGTTCTTCTTCACACGGCTCTTGTGCACGTCCGCTTTGTCCGCGATGATGAGCGCGGAGGAAATATCCGAAACGGGAATGCCGTACTGCTCGTCGTGATTGCCGATCGCCATCATGATCTCCGCGGCGGGCTCCGCCTCCATCCCCATGCGCGTGAGGATCTTATAGGCGAGGATGGCGCCGCTCTGCGCGTGGTCCATGCGGTTGACGCCGTTGCCGATGTCGTGCAGATACCCTGCGATCTCCGCAAGGCGGACGCGCTCCGCGCTCTTGCCGAGCGAGCGGAGAATGTCCCCCGACCACTTGCTCACGATCGCGGAATGGCGGCGGGAATGCTCGGTAAAGCCGAGCACCTCGATCTGCCGCTCCGACATCGTCATGATGGCTTCCACTTCCTTGTCTGCTTTGAGCGCAGAGAGTTCTATCATCTCAAAACTCCGTTACGGACAAACTGTTATATATCTCTTCGTATTTGTTCTTCGTAAAGGAGATCGTGCCGAACGTGGTGACGGTCGCGGTCCCCGCCGCGACGCCCGCGCGCAGGATATCGGGAAGATCCGCCCCCTCGCGCATCTTCACCGCCGCCGCCGCGACCATGCCGTCGCCCGCGCCCACGGTGGAATTGACCGCCACGTTGATGCTCTTACAGTAATAATTCTTCGTGCCGTTCGTGATGACCGCACCGTCCTTCCCGAAGGAGAGGAGCACCGTCTTTGCGCCGCGATCCAAGAGCTCGCGGCAGCCCGCAAGCATATCGTCCTTGTCGCGGAACTCCTTCCCGAGCGTCTCTTCCAGTTCTTCGAGATTGGGCTTGACGAGGTCGATGCCCGCGTCGAGCGCCGCGAACAGTTTCGCCCCCTCCGTATCCGCGATGCGGAGAGACCCCGGATCTACCGCGCGGAACAGTTCGCGGTAATAGCTGGCGTCCACGCCGCGCGGAAGCCCGCCCGAGATGACCGTAACGTCCGAGCGGGACGAAAAACTGCGCACCATCTGCATGAGCTCCACGAGCTTATCCGAGCCGACCTGTTCGCCGACGTCGTTGATCTCGGTGAGCATGGACTTCTTGTCGATGCACTTGTAGTTCTCGCGGACCCTGCCGCCGTTCCAGACGAAGGAGAAGCGAACCCCCTCTTTGTCGAGCGCGCGCTCGAACATGACGCCGTTCTCATTGTACATGAAGCCCGTCGTCTGCGCCTCGACGCCCAGCCGCGCGACGCCGATGGCGACGTTGAGCGCCTTTCCCGAAAAGGAGAGCGTCTTGTTCTTTACGACGTTCACCTTTCCGATGTTCAAGGAATCGAGTTCGATCGTAACATCTACGCTCGGACTCATGCAAACCGTTAAAATCATTCTCTTATCTTTCCCCCTTCCAAACAATTTGCAGGCGGCGCGCCCGACGAACGTTCCGTACGGGATCCCCCCTTCCGCGCCGCCGCAAAACCGTTATTCACATCGAGATCATTTGAAGCGTCTCGTAGAGCTCGTAATTGAACTTCTTCTTCATGGAGACTGCCTCGATGATGTCCATATCGATAATCTCGTTCTTGTGGATGCCGACGACGCGGTTTCCGATGCCGTCCTTCAAGAGGCGGACCGCCTTGTTGCCGAACTGCGCCGCGAGCATCCTGTCCGCCATCGAAGGCGAACCGCCGCGCTGGATGTGCCCGATCGTCGTGGGACGGACGGAATACGTGGTTACCTCTTGGAGTTGCTTCGCGAACGCGTCCGCGCTCGTCGCGCCTTCCGCCACGACGATGATGTTGGAATGTTTGCCGTTCGCGCGCGAACGGTTGATGCGCATCACGATATCCTCCATGTCGTAGGGGATCTCGGGCACGACGATGATCTCCGCCCCCGAAGTGATGCCCGTATAAAGCGCGATGTCCCCGCAGTGACGCCCCATGACTTCCACGACGGAAATGCGCTCGTGGGAGTTCATCGTGTCGCGCAGTTTGTTGATGATCTCGATGCAGGTGTTCACCGCGGTGTCGAAGCCGAGCGTGTAATCGGTATACTGCAAATCGTTGTCGATGGTGCCCGGAATGCCGATGGTGGGAATGCCGTAGTCCTCCGTGAGGCACTTCGCGCCGCGGAAGGAGCCGTCCCCGCCGATGACGACGAGCCCCTCGATCCCCCGCTTTTCCAGCGTCGCGACCGCCTGTTTCTGCCCGTCGACGGTGAGCATTTCGAGGCAACGCGCCGTGCGGAGCTTGGTGCCCCCGCGGTGGACGATGTCCGAGACCGTGCGCATCTCCATGGGCATCATCGTATCTTCGATGAGCCCCGCATAGCCGCGCTCGATGCCGTACACTTCCATTCCGTAATAGATCGCGGTGCGCACGACGGCGCGGATCGCCGCGTTCATGCCGGGCGCGTCGCCGCCGCTTGTAAGTAAACCGATTCGCTTCATACCTACTCTCCTTTCCGTATTTCCCCTTCTTTCCGTATTATAACAGAAAAAAACCAAAAAGAAAAGGGGGTTTTTTCTTTTTTTACAAATTTTTTTATATTACTTTCACACATTCGCTCGGAAGGAACGTCCTGATCTCGGCGGCGAGCGCCTTATTGAGACGGACGGAAAATTCGTAACGTTTCCCGCCGTGCAAAATTTTCGCCGCCGTGTCCCCTTCATAGTCCTGTATGGTTTCGAGAAGTTCGCCGAAATCCTCCTCGGAGAGGGCGCGCGCGTCCAGCCAAAGGACGCTTTCGGCGCGCTTGGGCTCCTCCTTCGCGGCTTCCGTTTCCCCTTCGGGCGCGCCGCCCGCCTCTTCGAGCGTATCGAGGATGATGACGGGAAGTTTGTCGGGAGAAATGTCCACCTTCCCGGAAATGCGGACCACGGCGTCCTGCCGGACGTAAGGTTTGATCTTTTCGTAGATGCGCGGGAACGCCACGCAGTCCACGCTGCCGTACAGGTCTTCCAGCGTGATGAACGCCATAATGGAACCTGATTTCGTGTTGATCTTCCGCACGGCGGAGACGATGCCGCCCATCGTCGCGGGCTGCCCGCTCTTGATCTGGTGATACGTCCTGTCCCCCGTCTCCTCGTCCTCTTCAAAGTCCGCGAGCATGCCGCAGTGGAACGTGCAATCCGCGAATTTCGCCGCGTGCGCCTCGAAGGGATGTCCGCTGACGTACACGCCGAGCACCGATTTTTCCTTGGACAGAAGATCGGCGGTGCTCCATTCGGGGATATCGGGATAGACGACCTGCGGCGCCTCCTCTTCGAGGATATCGCCGAACAGGGACATCTGTTTGCTCGATTTCTGCTTGTCGATGCCCTGTACGCGGCGCATGAGCTCCTCGTAGACGGCGGCGTACTGGCTGCGCCTTTTGCCCATGCTGTCGAACGCGCCGCCGAAGATGAGCGCTTCCACCATCCGTTTGTTGACGAATTTCGTACAGCGCATGGCGAAATCGGAGAAATCCGCGAAGGGACCGTTTTCCTCCCGCTCGCGCATGACGCTCTCCATCGCGCCGATCCCGACGCCGCGGAGCGCGCAGAGCCCGATGCGCAGTCCGTCGCCCTCCACCGAAAAGTACGCCTTGGATCTGTTGACGTCGGGCGGATAGACGCGGATGTTCTTCTCCTTCATATAGACGACGTACTTCGCGATCTCTTCGATCTTATCGATGCGGTTGTTGAGCACGCCCGCGAGAAATTCCTTGGGATAATACTTTTTGAGGTATGCCGTCTGGTAGGTTACGACGGCATATGCCGCCGCGTGCGATTTATTGAACGCGTAGGAAGCGAAGCTCTCCATCTGCGCGAACAGCTTTTCGGAGATCTCGGGCGGAATGCCGTGCGCCTTGCAACCCGTGATGTTTCCGCCCTTTTCGATGTCGCCGTAAATGAATTTCTCCTTCTGCGCCATCAGTTCGGAACGGTGCTTTTTCGCCATGGCGCGGCGGACGAGATCTGCCTGCCCGAGCGAATAGCCCGCGAGATACTGGAAGATCTGCATGACCTGTTCCTGATAGATGATGACGCCGTACGTCTTTTCGAGAATGGGTTTGAGAAGCGGCGTGAGATATTCGATGTGCGCGGGGTCCGCGCGGTTTTTGAGATAGGTGGGGATGAAGTCCATGGGACCCGGGCGGTAGAGCGAGATGCCCGCGATGAGATCTTCGAGGCAGGTGGGTTGAAGCTGTTTCATGAACCGCTTCATACCGCCCTGTTCGAGTTGGAACACGGCGTCCGTATCCCCCTCGGAGATGAGCGCATAGGCGCCCGGGTCGTCGCAGTCCTGCCCGAATTCGATCTTCCTTCCCGTATCTTCCAAAATATAGTCGCACGCCTTCTTGATGTCGGTGAGCGTTGTGAGCGCAAGGAAATCCATTTTGAGCATGCCGATGGATTCCACTTCCTTCATGTCGAACTGCGTGGTGATATCCTCTCCGTTGCGGGAGAGCGGCACGTTGTCCGCAATCTTCTTGCGACAGATGACGACGCCCGCCGCGTGCATCGAGGTGTTGCGCGGCATGCCTTCGAGTTTGAGCCCCATGTCGATGACGCGCTTCAATGTCTCGTCTTGTTCGTAGATCTCGATAAATTCGCTGTTGCGCTTGCTCTCCTGCGAGGAAAGTTTTTTGAGCGCCTCGTCGTGCTTATCGGGATCCCCCTCCGTCTCCGCTACCTTTTTGCGGCACTTTTCGATGTCGAGCCCCAAAAGTTCGCGGATCGTGGACTTGCCGTCCATGAGCTTTGTTACCCTGTCCGTCTCCGCGTACGGAACGCGCATCACGCGCCCCACGTCCTTGATGACGGCGCGCGAGGCGAGCGTACCGAACGTTACGATCTGCGCGACGTTTTCGGGATGATAGCGCTGCCGCACATATTCGATGGTCTCCTCCCTTCTCGCCGTACAGAAGTCCACGTCGAAGTCGGGCATCGACACGCGGTCCGGGTTCAAAAAACGCTCGAAGAGAAGGTCGTAGCGGAGCGGGTCCACGTTGGTGATGCCGATGGCATAGGCGACGATACTGCCGACGCCCGAGCCGCGCCCCGGTCCCACGGGGATATCGTGCAGGCGAGACCAGTTGATATAGTCCCACACGATGAGGAAGTAGTCGGCAAACCCCATGGAAATGATGACGGAGAGCTCGTACTCCGCCCGCTTCCTTATTTCCTCGGTGATGACGGGATAGCGGGAAGGAAGCCGTTCCCACGTCAGCCTTGTCAAAAATTCGGGCGAAGGCGTGCCGTCGTCCGCCGTATACAGCGGGATGAGCGTCTTGTCATAGACGGGCTCGCCGTTGTCTTTGAGGTCGAAGGGCGTATCGGTATCCGAAACTTTGTCGGCGATCGCGCGAGTATTTGCGATCGCTTCGGGGAAGTTGCGGAAGAGCTCCGCCATCTCGTCGCCCGATTTCAGATAGAGCTCGTGCGAGTTCATCTTCATGCGGGAGGGATCGTCCAGCGTCTTTTTCATCTGGATGCACATGAGGACGTCCTGCATCTCCCAGTCCTCTTTTTTGAGGTAGTGGACGTCGTTCGTGGCGACGAGCGGGATGCCCGTATCCTTCGACAGGAGCGCCATCTTGGGCAAGATCTGCTTTTGCTCCGGCAGACCGTGATCCTGTATTTCGAGATAGAAGTCCTCGCCGAACGTCTCCTTCATGGAGAGCGCGAACTGCTTTGCGCCCTGATAGTCGCCCGCAAGGAGCAGGCGCGGGATGCGCCCCGCGAGACAGGCGGAGAGACAGATGACCCCCTCCGTGTGCTCTTTGAGTACATTATAATCGATGCGCGGGCGGTAATAATAGCCGTCTACGAAGGCGAGGGAATCCAGTTGGACGAGATTGATATATCCCGCCTTGTTTTTGGCGAGAAGGATGAGATGGTCGGCGTGCTGGTCCACCCGTTCGCGATAATCGTCCACGACATAAAATTCGCACCCGATGATGGACTTTATTTTATGCTTTTTGCACTGTTCCGCGAAGTACAGCGAAGCGTACATATTGCCGTGGTCGGTGAGCGCGACGGTATCGATGCCGTTTTTCACGCAATGGTCCACCAGCTCGTCGATCTTCACCGCGCCGTCGAGCAGACTGTATTCCGTATGCAGATGTAAATGAACAAAATCCGTCATATCCGTTCTTCCGTTTGCGCGCAGATCTTCATGAGTTTGCGCAGTCTGTGATTGAGCCCGCTCTTGGAAATTTTCAATTTATCCGCGAGCTCCGCGAGCGAGAGCGCGGGATTTTCGAGGCGGCAGACCGCCGTTTGCCGCAAGGTCTCGTCCAGCGCCTCCCATCCTCCGCCGTCCCGCAGTTTTTCGAGCGCCAGAACCTGCGCCGCGTTCGCGATCGCGGTCCTGTCCGCGTTGCCCGCATAGCAGTTGCTCACGCGGTTGCGGTTGTTGCTTTCCTCCCGCACGGCGGACAGTTCGGAGAGCTTCCGAAGCGCGGACGCCGCGCCGACGGCGTCGAGAAAATCGGAGATCGCCTCGCGGCTTTTGAGATAGACGACGCGCCGATCCCCTCTTGCGACGATCCCGGAGACGAGAAACAGCGAATCGAGCAGTTCGCGCAGACCCTCGGCGAGCGCGGGCGTGGGGAGAACGAATTCGAGATGGTAGCCCGTCCGCGCGCCGTCGCGGGGAAGCGTACAGCTCCCGCTCCCCAAAAACGCGCCGATGACATAGGCGACGGCGAGCGCGCGGTCCGCCGCATATTTCGGATGCGCGCGCCAAAAGCCCGTCTCCTTGATGATCCGCGCCGCCGCGGCGCCCCCGCAGGAGAGCGTGAGCCTGTCCTTCCCCCGCTTTTTGTCCTTCGTTGCCTCGGTAACTTCGAACCGCACGGAAAACGCCCGCTCCGCGAGGCGGAGAAAGTACTCCGCGACGCTCTCGTTTTCGCTCACGAATTCCACGCCGGGACCGTCGAACGCGCTCCCGCCCGCGGCGAGCATCGCCGTGAGCGTCGCCTTGGCGGCTTTTTCCCCTTCGGGAAGCGCGCCCATCAGATCCCGTTTGACTTCCCATGTGAAATTGACCACCGTCCCCCTCCGAAGTTACATGCGCTTTTTGTATTCCGCAAAGCGGAAGTGCGGAACGCGCCCGTCGATATTGTCGATCTGTCCGAGCGGAATGCCCACGCGCGCGATCTGTTCCGCCGCGAGCGCGCAATCGCCGATGCGGTCCGCGCTGTGTGCATCCGAATCCACGACGAAACGCACGCCCGTCGCGGCGCACGCGGCGAGCTCTTCGTCGGTCAGGTGCGGCTTTTTGGAACTGATTTCGAGATACGTCCCGTAATCCCTGCAACATTTCGCGACTTCCACCGCATCCGCAAAGCAGTGAAAGTTGAGATGCGTGAGGATATCCAGCGGATTTTTGCGGATGGCGTTCAGATACATCTTCGTCGTCTCCCGCACCATCGACGGCGTGGGCGCGCGGTGCATCATCGTCCTGCGCCAACTCTTCCAGATGAGCCGCCTGTCCGCGCGCGTCTCGCTGCGGATGACGGCGTGGATGCCCGCCAGATAGATGTCGAAATTTTCGTAATCCTGCTCGGTGAGGTCGCACAGCCCCGAGACGCCGCGGATATTGCTCTCCATCCCCATGAGCACGGGGATCTTTTCCGCCGCTTCCGCCGCGCGGAGCCGTTTGAGATATTCCCCGAATTCCTTGCGCTTCAAGCCGAACACCACATGCGAAAAGCCGTGCTCGGTGAGCGCGATCTCCCGAAGCCCGAGCTCCTTCGCGCGGGCGACGTTTTCCTCTATCGTGCTCTTCCCTTCCGAATAATCGGTATGCGTATGATAATCCGCAGTCAGCTTCATGCTCCGATCACGGGAGCCCAAAGCCCCCGCCTCCTATGTAGGAGCGTTAAAAACGCAATCTCCTGATCTCCTCCCGCAACAGGACCCCCGTTTTGCGGAAGACTTCTTCCCGCACTTCGTCGACGAGCCGCGCGACGTCCGCGGCGCAGTCGCCTTCGTTGAGAATGAAATTCGCGTGCTCTTCCGAGACGCGCGCGAGACCCGCCCTTTTTCCTTTGAGCCCGCACGCTTCGATGAGCTTTCCCGCCGAACCGCCGGGCGGATTGACGAACGTACAGCCCATGCTCCGCCCCTTGGGAAGGGCGCGCCGCCTGTTGCGAAAGAATTCCGTCTCCGCTTCGATGCGCGCCCGCTCGCCGCGCTCCGCGCGCAAGTAGACGCCCGTTACGGCGATTCCTTCCTGAAAAATGCTGGATTTTTCGGAAAAAGCGCACTCCTTTTGCGAAAAAACGCGTATTTTTCCGTTTTCGACGCCGACGGCGCGCTCCACGCGTTCCCCGAAGTAACATTCGCGCACGCCCGCGTTCATCACCGCCGCGCCGCCCGCCGTCATCGGGATCCCCGCAAACGGCGCAAATCCCGCGAGCGCGTTGGCGCGGGCAAAGCCGAGAAGCTCGCCGCCCGTAACGCCCGCGCCGACGTAGAGGCTCTCCGCGAGCGCAAGCCCCCGCATGCCCGCAAAGCGGATGACGACGCCCTCGAACCGCCCGTCCGAGGCGAGCGTATTCGCTCCCGCGCCGAGAAAACAATACGCGATCTTTTCCCGCCGCAAAAGGGAGATCAGCGCGGCGGTCTCCTCCGTGCCCACGGGCGAGACCGCGACCGCCGCAACGCCCCCGCAGCCGATGGTCGTATGGCGGGAAAAGGAGAATTCCCTCTCCGCGGGAAGGTGCGGGAACCGCTCCCTGCAAAGCGCATAGATATCCAATTTAATTTCTCCTCTATTTTAGCACATTCCGAAGGCAAATTCAAATGGTTTTCAAATATTTCTCGATAAATTTTACGTCCGCGTTCTCCCGCGCCGCGCGCTCCGTTTCCGCGAGCGCTTCCGCCGAGGAAAAAACGTTCACCGTGCGACGCGGAACTTCCCCGCTTACGGGAAGCATTCCGATGCTTTCGAGCGCGTTTTGCGCGTCCTGCGAGAGCAATTCCCGCAAAAAAGCGAGCGCATCCTCCCGTTTTTCACGGTTTAGGACGGAAAAATACTGGTACAGATCGCAGAACTCCGCGAGCGGTCTCTCATAGACGGAGACGCCGCGCGCCGCAAAGCGGCAGCGGTCGCGCTGGGTCCCGAGCAGATAGCGCCGCTCGCCGTTGAGAAAGGCGACGTACGCGGAGACCGAATCGCGTTCCTCCCCCCAAACGCCCGCATAGCGTGCGGCGACGGGCGTGAGATTGCTCCCGCCGCGCGAGACGATCGTCTCCCCCGCTTGGGAAAAATCCTCTTCGAGGCAGAACAGAACGTATTCGCCGCGGCACCACGGATAGGCGAGCGTGTGCGAAGCGGCGCGTCCGCCCGCAAAGGAATACGGGAGCGACTGGCTCTTTTCCGCAAAATCGGAGAGCCCGACGCCGAAGGAGAGCGCGTCGGGGAACGTTCCTTCGGCAAGCGCGGCGCGCGCGCCCTCCGCCGTATACGAGGAGAAGAGATAATACACGCCGTCCGACTTTTGTTCCGCCGCGCGGGCGATCCGTTCGAGGAAGGCGGTCCTCGACCCCTTTCCGCCCTCGAAGGTGTCCACGTTCCAAATACGCACGACGCGGCGCTCCTCCGCCGCGGAAGTTTGCCCGTGCGGATAAAACGCCGTCGCGAGCAGTACGGCGGCGCACAGGCAGAACGGCGCCGCCCGCCTGCATATCCCGAAGATCTTGCGCAGCTTCATACCGCTTATCATATGCCGGAAAGCGGCGCGGCATGCCGCGCGCAGAAGAGGGACGCAAAATTTGCGTCCCTCTCGCGTTTTTGTTCCGCCGCGCCGTGCGGCGGAACAAAAACTATATTTGAAAGCGGAGCTCTCCGCTATCTTCGAGTTTGCGCGATATTCCGCGGATTATACCGAGTGCGCGGAATATCGCTCTTTTTCAGCTGCGCTTCATAAAGCTGTCGCAGCATGTGCAATGCTCGCAATCGCAGGTGTTCCCGACGTGGATCTTCCGAAGCTCGCACATCATACCGTCGCGGTTGTACTTGCATTCGGTAACGCCGCAGAATACGCCGCTGTTCACCGATTTCTCCATTTTCATCCCTCCTTACCGACTATTATGCGCGTTTTTGCGAAAAATATTTCGGGAAAGGTTGACAAAACGCCCTTCTCCCTGTAAAATGAAGAAAAGGAGAAAAACCATGAAAGTCATTCTCAAACAGGATGTGAAAGGCAGCGGCAAGCGGGGCGATATCCTCGACGTCTCGGACGGCTACGCGAAGAACTACCTCTTAAAGCGGGGGCTCGCGGAGATCGCGACGAGCAGCGGGATCAACGAGATCGAGCAAAAGCGCACGGCGGACGCCTACCACAAGGCGGAGACGGAAAAGGCGCTCAAAGAGCGCGCCGCCGAACTCAACGGGAAACAGATCACCGTCCGCATCCGCGCGGGCGAAAACGGAAAGGTGTTCGGCTCGGTAACGACGGCGAACATTGCCGCCGCGCTCGCCGAACAGGGGTATGAAGTCGACAAGAAAAAGATCACGACGAAGGAGACCATCAAGACGGTCGGCGCCTTCGAGGCGGAGGTCCGCTTTATGGAGGGAGCGACGGCAAAGATCGTCGTCAACGTCGTTCCGCTGTAAAAAATGATGATTTATATCTGACATAGTACTTCGCAAACCGCTTGAATTTGAAAATTCAAGCGGTTTTATTGTGCTTTCGGCAACTTTTTCTCCGAATGGGCGGCAAAATTTTTTACGGCGGCAATTCCCCTTTCGACGGGAAGATTGACGCCCGCGCCGCCCGCGCACCCGCCCGGGCACGCCATTCCTTCGATGAGACAGCCGTCCGATTTCCCCGTTTTTGCGAGCGCAAGCGCCTTTCCGCAATCGGCGAGCCCTTCCGCGCGGCGGATGCATACTTCGACCGCGGGATAGAGCGCGCGGACGCACGCCTCCACCGCGCCCGCGACGCCGCCCGCCGCGCCGTATCCCCTTCCCGCCGCGGTCGCCTCGTTTGCGAGCGGCAGTTCGCCGCACGCTTCGACGCGCACGTTTTTCGCCTCGAAGATCGCCGCGAGTTCTTCAAACGTAATTACAAAATCCACGTCGCCGCGCACGCTCTCCCGCATCGCTTCCAACTTCTTCGCGGCGCACGGACCGATAAAGACGACGCGCGCATGCGGTCTCTCCCGCTTGATCGCGCGGGCGGTCGCCGCCATGGGCGTGAGCGCGGCGGAGAGCCCGACGTATTGCCCCGCGGAGCGGCGCTTCGCGAGCATGCTCCAAGAGGGACAGCAGGCAGTGAGAAGGTATGGCTGCGCGCCCGTCGCGACCTTTTCGGCATATTCGCGCGCCTCCGCGACGGCGCTCTCGTCCGCCCCGCGCGCCACCTCGTATACGCCGCAAAACCCCAATTCCGCGAGCGCGGCGGCGAGCTGACCGAGCGTCGCGTTTTCCCCGAACTGTCCCGCCGCGGCGGGCGCGATTTCGGCGACGATCTCATCCCCTTCGCCGAGCGCGCGGATGAGCTGAAAGATCTGCGATTTATCCGCGATCGCCCCGAACGGACAGTGTACCATGCACTGCCCGCAGGCGACGCAACGCGCGATATCGATGACGGCGCGCCCGAGCCCGTCGCTCGCGATCGCGTTCACGCCGCACGCCTCCGCGCAGGGACGGACCAACCGCACGATGGAGCTATACGGGCAAGCCGCCCTGCATTTTCCGCATTTGACGCACTTTTGTCCGTCGATCTTCGCCTTTCCGCTCTCCTCTTCCACCGAGACCGCGCCCGTCGGGCAGACGGAGACGCAATACCGCGCGACGCAGCGGCGGCAGGAGACGACCTCGTAAACGTTGTCCCTGCACTTCTCGCATGCCGAGGGAATGACCTGCATGAGCGGCGGCTCGTAATATTTTTCCGAGATGTTGCTTGCGGACAGTCCGTTCGTTATGTGCGCAGGTCTGTCCTGCGGGTTGAGGGACATCCCCATGGCGAGCCGAACGCGCTCCGCCGCGATCGCCCGCTCGCGGTAAACGCTTTCGCGGTAGCGGGGCTTTTCCGTGGGCGTGATGCGGTAGGGAATGGCTTCGATCGCGTCGTTCAGGTTTTCCGTCCCGTACGCCGCGCGAGCGATCTCCACGAATACTTTCCGCCGCAATTTCATGACATTTGTCTGCGATCCTCTCATACTTTTCTCCGAAAAAAACGAGGGCAGGGATTTTTCCCTGCCCTCTTCTTTCGTATTTCGTTACTTTCTTCCGTAGTAGGCGTTGAGATACATCTGCTTGATTTCGCTCATCAGCGGATAGCGGGGATTGGCGCCCGTGCACTGGTCGTCGAACGCGTCCTCCGTCATCCGATCGAGCTTGGAGAGGAAGTCCTCCTCCGTATATTTCCCTTGGAGCGCCTCCGCGATCGTCTTGGGCTGACCGACGGCGGCTTGCAGTTCCTTCATCTTCTTGATGAGCGCTTCCACGAGCTCTTCGTCCGTTTTGCCCTTCAAGCCGATATAGCGGGCGACGTCCGCATATCTGGCGCGGCACTGCGGATAGGCGTACTGCGGGAAGGTCCCCATCTTCGCGGGCGCCTCCGCGCTGTTGAAGCGGATGACCTCTTCGAGCATGAGCGAGTTCGCCATTCCGTGCGGGATGTGGAAGTAGGAACCGAGCTTGTGCGCCATGGAGTGGCAGACGCCGAGGAAGGCGTTCGCGAACGCCATGCCCGCCATCGTCGCCGCGTTCGCCATCTTCTCGCGCGCGAGCGCGTTGTGCGCGCCCTCGCTGTATGCGGCGGGCAAGTACTCGAAGATGAGCTTTATCGCCTCTTTGGCGATGCCGTTGGTGAAATCGGTCGCCATGACGGAAGCGATCGCCTCCAACGCGTGGCTCAAAGCGTCGATGCCCGAGGCGGACGTGAGCCCCTTGGGAATGCTCATCATGAGGTCGGCGTCCACAATGGCGATATCGGGCATGAGCTCGTAGTCCGCGAGCGGATACTTCGTCCCCGTCTTTTCATCGGTGATGACGGCAAACGGCGTGACCTCGGAACCCGTGCCCGCCGTCGTGGGAATGGCGACGAAGAGCGCCTTTTCGCCCATATGCGGGAAGGTGTAGATGCGCTTGCGGATATCGGCAAAACGCATCGCCATGTTCTCGAAATCCACCTCGGGATGTTCGTACAAGACCCACATGATCTTCGCCGCGTCCATCGGGGAACCGCCGCCGACGGCGATGATGACGTCCGGCTTGAAGTCGCGGAGCTGTTTGACCCCCTCGTTCGCGCAGGCGAGCGTGGGATCGGGCGTAACGTTGAAGAAGGTCGCATGCGCAATCCCTTCCGCGTCGAGAATATCGGTAATTTTCTTGGTGAAACCGCTCTCGAAGAGGAAATTATCGGTTACGATGAACGCGCGCTTTTTGTGATAGACCTGCGCGCCGAGTTCTTTGAGCGCGACGCCGAGGCAGCCGCGTTTGAAATACACCTTTTCGGGAGCTCTGAACCACAACATATTTTCCTTCCTTTCCGCAACGGTCTTGATATTGAGAAGATGCTTGACGCCGACGTTTTCGGAGACGGAGTTCCCGCCCCACGAACCGCACCCCAGCGTGAGCGAGGGAGTAAATTTGAAATTATACAGATCGCCGATGCCGCCGTGCGACGAGGGCGTATTGATCACGATGCGGCACGCCTTCATCACGTTGCGGAAATATTCAATCTTTTCCTGCCCCGTCTCGACGTTGACATACAGGGAAGCGGTGTGCCCGAGCCCGCCGTCCCGAACCAACCTGTCCGCCTTGGAGACCGCTTCCGCGAAATCCTTCGCGTGATACATCGCGAGGACGGGAGAGAGCTTTTCGTGCGCGAACTCTTCGGAGATGTCCACGCTCTCCACTTCCCCCACGAGCACGCGGCTCCCCGCGGGCGCCTCGAATCCCGAGAGCTTCGCGATGGCGCAGGCGGTCTGCCCGACGATCTTGGCGTTGAGCGCGCCGTTGATGATGATGGTCTTTCTCACTTTCTCCGTCTCTTCGGGCGAAAGGAAGTACGCGCCGCGCAGTGTCATCTCCTGTTTGAACGCTTGGTATACGCCGTCGAGCACGATGACGGACTGTTCGGACGCGCAGATCATGCCGTTATCGAACGTTTTTGAGTGCAGAATGGAAGAAGCGGCAAGGCGGATATCGGCAGTGTCGTCGATGACGGCGGGCGTGTTGCCCGCTCCCACGCCGAGCGCTGGCTTGCCCGAAGAATACGCCGCCTGCACCATGCCGGGACCGCCCGTGGCGAGGATCATATCCGCCTCGCGCATGATCATGCCGGAGAGCGGCACGGTGGGCATGTCGATCCAGCCGATGATATCCTCGGGCGCGCCTGCCTTGACCGCGGCATCCAAAACGATCTTCGCCGCCTCGATGGTGCTCCGCTTTGCGCGCGGGTGCGGGGAAATGATGAGCCCGTTGCGCGTTTTCAGCGAGATGAGGCACTTGAAGATCGCGGTGGAAGTGGGGTTCGTCGTGGGAATGATGGCGGCGAGCACGCCGATGGGCTCGGCGATGCGCGTAAAGCCGAATCCCTCGTCGCGCTCTATCACGCCGCAGGTCTTTGTATCTTTATACGCGTTGTAGATGTATTCGGAGGCATAGTGGTTTTTGATGACCTTGTCCTCCACAACGCCCATTCCCGTCTCCTCCACCGCAAGTTTCGCGAGGGGAATGCGCGCTTTGTTTGCCGCAAGCGCCGCGGCAAAGAAAATTTTATCCACCTGTTCCTGCGTGTACGTCGCGAATTTTTCCTGCGCGGCGCGTACTTTCGCAAGCAACTTTTCCAGCGATTCTTCATCGCTAACGACAAAGTCCCTCATGCGATCCTCCCTGAAATATTCCTCGCCTTCATCATACCAAATTTTCCCTTAAATGTCAACTTTCAAACGTATTTTTCCCGAAAGAATGCGCCCGCTCGCGCGGACGCATAAATTTGCCTTATCGGAGAGATTTCAGTTGTTCCTCGATCTTGATTTTCATGTCGAGAAACTTTTCGAGCTTTGCGCGCTCGTCCTCGACGAGCTTTTTGGGCGCTTTCGCGACGAAATTATTGTTGGCGAGTTTGCTCCCCGCCCGCGCGATCTCGTTCATGACGCGGTCGAGCTCCTTTTCGAGACGGGCGCGCTCCTCTTCGAGGTTCACAAGTTCCCCGAGCGGAATGAACACGTGCCCGATCTCGCACACGCGGGAAACGGTGTTCTCCCCCGCTTCGGCGCCGCTCGCCGCAAATTCCACCTCGCTCGCGCCCGCAAGCCGCAAAACGGAGCCCTTGTTGACGCACACCAGCCGTTTTTCTTCGGTAACGAGATAGACGCGCACCTTTTTGGAGGGCGGGCAGTTGACGGAGACCTTCATCGCGCGGACCGTCTTAATGAGATCGATGAGCCCCTCGAACGCCTTGGCTTCCTTCCGGTAGGAGAGCTTCGTGTTGTAGCGCGGATAATCCGCCGAGATGATATCCTCCCTCTCCCCCGGCAGACAGCGGTAGATCTCCGCCGTAACAAAGGGAATAAACGGATGGAGAAGGCGAAGCGCGTTGTCGAGCACGAACAGAAGAACGCCCAGCGTCCCCCGCTTCTTCTCCGCGTCGCCGCCGTAGAGCGCGGGCTTGGAGAGTTCGATGTACCAGTCGCAGAAATCGCTGCGCACAAAATCGATGAGATTGTCCGCCGCGATGCCCAGATCGTATTTTTGCAGGGAGAGCGTAACTTCGCGGATGGCGGCTTGCAGACGGGAGATGATCCAGCGGTCGGCGGGTTGCAGGCGCACGTCGCGGATGTCGGGGATCTCCACCCCCTCCGCATTCATCAGCACGAAGCGGGACGCGTTCCAAATTTTATTGATAAAGTTACGGGACGCCTCCGCCTTCGTCTCCGTGAAGCGGGTGTCGTTCCCGGGGGCGACGCCCGTGATCAGCGAGAGACGGAGAGAATCCGCGCCGTATTTTTCGATGACTTCGAGCGGGTCGATGCCGTTCCCGAGGGATTTGGACATCTTTCTGCCCTGTTCGTCGCGCACGAGCCCGTGAATGAGCACGTCGCGGAAAGGCACCTTGTCGGTGTGTTCGATGCCCGAGAACATCATGCGCATGACCCAGAACGGGATGATGTCGTACCCCGTTACGAGCACGTCCGTGGGATAAAAGTAGCCGAACTCCTTCGTCTCATCGGGCCAGCCGAGCGTCGAGAAGGGCCAGAGCGCGGAGGAAAACCACGTGTCGAGGCAGTCCTCGTCCTGTTCGAGGCGTTTGGAACCGCACACGGGGCACGCTTCGGGATCCTCCCGCTCGCAGATGACCTCGCCGCAGTCCGCACAGTACCAGACGGGAATGCGATGTCCCCACCAAAGCTGGCGGGAAATGCACCAATCGCGGATGTTTTCCAACCAATTATAATAAATTTTCGCGAAGCGGTCGGGGGTGAACTTCGTCTTGTTCTTCATCACCGCGTCGATGGCGGGTTTTGCGAGCGGCTCCATCTTGACGAACCACTGTTTGGAGACGAGCGGCTCGATCACCGCGTTACAACGGTGGCAATGCCCCACGTTGTGCGTGTGCGCCTCCGTTTTTACGAGGAGCCCCAACGCCTCCATTTCGGCGACGATGCGCTTCCTCGCCTCGTAGCGGTCAAGCCCCGCATATTTTCCGCCGAACTCGTTTACCGTGCCGTCGTCGTTCAGGATGCGGATGACGGGAAGCGAATGGCGGAGCCCCACCGCAAAATCGTTGGGGTCGTGCGCGGGCGTTATCTTCACCGCGCCCGTCCCGAACGCCATATCGACGTATTCGTCCGCCACGACGGGGATCTTTCTGCCGACGATGGGCAGAACGAGCGTCTTCCCGACAAGTTCGCGGTAGCGCGCGTCCTTCGGGTTGACGGCAACGGCGGTATCGCCGAGCATCGTCTCGGGACGGGTCGTCGCGATCGTTACGGATCCGTCCGAGCCCTCGACGGGATATTTGAAATACCAGAAATGTCCCGCGTCCTCGGAATAGGCGACTTCCTCGTCCGAAAGCGCGGTCTTGCAATCGGGACACCAGTTGATGATGCGGTTCCCGCGGTAGATAAGCCCCTTGCGGTACAGACGGAAAAACGCCTCCCGCACCGCGCGGGAGCACTGCTCGTCCATCGTAAAAGCAAGCCTGTCCCAATCGCAGGAACAGCCCAGCTTTTTGAGCTGTTCGACGATCTTTCCGCCGTATTGTTCCTTCCACGCCCATGCGCGCCGTAAAAACGCCTCGCGCCCGAGCGATTCTTTCGTCGTCCCCTCCTCGCGGAGTTTTTCGACGATCTTATGCTCGGTGGCGAGCGACGCATGGTCTGTTCCCGGTTGCCAAAGAACGGAGTACCCCTGCATGCGCTTGAAACGGACGACGATATCCTGCATCGTCTCGTCCATCGCATGTCCCATATGAAGCTGCCCCGTGATATTGGGGGGCGGCATCATCACGGTGAAAGGGACCTTTTCGGGATCTACGACCGCGCGGAAACTGCCCTTTGCGAGCCAATCCGCATAGATGCGGTCCTCGAAATCCTTGGGGTCGTAGGTTGTTTTCATTTCTTTCATCGAACGTTCACCTGACAATGTACTCTTTGCTCATTATAGACCTTTTTTTCCGCGTTGTCAATAAATCCTTCGGCGACATAGGATATATTATTCTCAAAATTTTCATTTTCGGAGATAACTATGAAAAAAATAATCGCAACTCTCGGAGCTGTGGTCCTCGCCCTTCTCCCGCTTTCCGCTTGCGCGGAGGACGACGGACTGACCAAGCTCAAAATAAACGAAGTTACCCACTCCGTGTTTTACGCCCCCATGTATCTCGCGGACAGCCTCGGATATTTCGAGGAAGAGGGTATCAAAATCGAGCTCACGAACGGGGGCGGCGCGGACGCCGTGATGGCTTCCCTGCTTTCGGGCGATTCGGACATCGGCTTCTGCGGTCCCGAAGCCGCCATCTACGTACAGCTCGGCGGCTCGCAGGATCTTCCCACCGTGTTCGGACAGCTCACCAAGCGCGACGGCTCCTTCCTCGTCTCCCGCAAGGACGAAGCGGCAACGTTCCGTTGGACCGACCTCAAAGGCAAACAGGTCCTCGCAGGGCGTCCCGGCGGCGTTCCCGCAATGACCTTTGAATATATCCTCCGCGAACACAACTTTCTGGACAGCGAGATCTGCCTCAATTTCGACGTCGCGTTCAATATGATGACCGCCGCTTTTCTCGAAGGCACGGCGGAATATTGCACGATGTTCGAGCCCGTCGCATCCGAATTTCAGGCGGCGGGCAACGGCTATATCGTGGCGAGCGTGGGCGAAGCGGGCGGAGAAGTCCCCTATACGAGCTACATCGCCAAGCGTTCGTGGCTGAACAAGCACGAGGACACCGTAAAAGGCTTCCTCCGCGCAATGCTCAAAGCCGTGAAATTCGCGCAGGAAAAGGCACCCGAGGAGATCGCGCAATATCTCTATAAGCAGTTCCCCGATACTTCCTTCGACTCCATCACCACGAGCATCGCGAGCTATAAGAGGATCGACGCATGGCAGACGGATATGCAGATCACCGAGGCGAGCTTCAACCGTTTGCAAGATATCATGGCGAGCGCGGGAGAGCTCACCGAACGGGCGGACTTTTCCAAACTCGCGGACAACAGCTACGCAAGAGAGATGTACGAATCGCTCGCCTGACAGGCGTCCGCACGCAAAGGAAGTACTGCCATGAACGAAGAAATACTGCGCTTTACGGACGTCATGCTCATTTACCACACCAAGCGCGGGGAGACGGTCGCGGCGGAACATCTCACCTTTTCCGTGCAAAAAGGAGAGTTTGTCGCCATCATCGGTCCGTCCGGCTGCGGAAAGACCACCCTTCTGTCCCTTGCGGCGGGACTGCTGAAACCCTCCGAGGGCGTTGTGGAGAGCAAGGGCAGCTTCGGCTACATGCTGCAAAAGGACGAACTGTTCCCGTGGCGTACGATCGAGAAAAACATCTTTTTGCCGTTGGAGATCAAAAAGCAGAACACGGCGGAGCACAGGGAGCGGGCGCGGGCGCTTGCGGAGAAGTACGGATTGAAAGATTTCCTGCTCGACTACCCTTCCCAGCTCTCGGGCGGGATGCGGCAGCGCGCCGCGCTCATCCGCACGCTCGCCACCGACCCCGATATCCTGCTCCTCGACGAACCCTTTTCCGCGCTCGACTATCAGACCCGCCTCAACGTTACCGAGGACGTCGCGCAGATCATACGGAGCGAAAAAAAGACGGCGCTCCTCATCACGCACGACATCTCGGAGGCGATCTCGCTCGCAGACCGCGTCCTCGTGCTCACGAAGCGCCCGGCGCACGTCGCATACGCGCACGAGATGGACTTCGGCGACGTGAAAAATCCTCTCAAACGGCGGGAACGCCCGCAGTTTTCGGGATGGTTTGAACTACTTTGGAGGGAATTGAACGAATGAAAAAACCCAACTGTACCGCGGAGCATGCGCAATATCTCCGCAAACGGAAGAGAAAGCTCGTCGTCGTGTGGATCTTGCGCATCGGACTGCTCGCGCTCGTCCTCGGCATCTGGGAGGCGGTAACCGCGCTCGGCTGGGCGGACCCCTTCCTCACGAGCTCCCCCTCCCGCATCTTTACGACGCTGAAAGGTCTCTACGACGACGGTTCCCTCTTCTATCACATCGGGATCACGCTCGCCGAAACGCTGGTCGGATTTCTCATCGCCGTCGTGCTCGGGTGTACCGTCGCGCTCGCGCTCTGGTGGAGCGACACCCTCCGCAGGGTGCTCGAACCCTATATCGTCGTGCTCAACGCGCTGCCCAAGATCGCGCTCGGTCCCCTCATCATCATCTGGTTCGGAACGGGCAGCGAGGCGATCGTGTTCATGACGGTACTCGTCGGGCTCATCGTGGCGATCATGCACATGCTGACGGCGTTCATCGCCACGGACACCAACAAGATCTTGCTCCTCCGCTCCATGGGCGCGAGCAAGATGCAGATCTTGCGCAAACTCGTGCTCCCTTCCTCCCTATCCTCCTTCATTTCCATGCTCAAAGTCAACGTGGGAATGGCGTGGATCGGCTCTATCATGGGAGAGTATATCGTTTCGCGGGCGGGGCTCGGCTATCTCATCGTGTACGGCGGGCAAGTGTTCAAACTCGACCTCGTGATGAGCGCGACCGTCGTTTTGTGCCTGCTCGCCGCGGGAATGTATTTTCTTGTGGTCCTTCTGGAAAAGATACTCGTCAAGAACGCAGAGAGCTGAAAAGATCAGCCCCAACACGCCGACGATCGGATAAAAGATCCGCACGATCCCGCCCAAACCGAAGCGGGAGAGCGCAAACGCCGCAGAGAGCACGAAGCCCTTTGCGGCGTACTTTTTGCCGCGCGGAAATCTGTCGCAGGCGGAGAGGAGCGGATAGAGCGACGAGGCGAGCGACGTGAGAATGGCGAGCGCGACCGCAAGGGAGAAAAGCTTCCTTTCGCCGTGCAACGCGTACAGAAAGGGAAGCTCGGCGTCGAGCGCGTCCTCCCGAAAGACGATCCCGAGGATACACAGCGCGGAGAGCGCGATGACGAGCGCGGCGCCCAGCGAAGAAGCCGCGACATGGCAGACGTCCTTCCCCGCTTCCAAAAACACGGGCGCGGCGAAAAAGACGTTCATCCCCGCGTACACCGCGCCGCCCGCGAACCCGCCGAGCCCGTTTGGGACCGTCGGCAGGAAAAAGTTCTTTTCGCCCCGCGTGAAAAAAAACACGAACGCGAGCAAAACGGGGACGAGCGCGGCGTTGAGCGCGGCGATCCCCTTCATGCCCCTCGAAAGCGCAAGGCAGACGAAAAGCAGTCCGGCGCAGGAGAGGAGCGGGCTGAAATGCGGCGCGAGCGCATCCAAACCCGCAAGCATCCCCGCGCAGGGCACGAAGGCGCAGAGAAGGAGCGCGCCCCGCACGGCGGGCGCCGCCCTGCCGAAGAGCGCGTCCGTCGCGCCGCGATATCCCCCGTGGCGTCTCCCGAGGGCAAGGAGCAGTGCGCTCAACGCGAAATATTCGGCGGCGGAACAGAGCACGGGCAAAAAGTACGACCCCGTGCGGAAAAAGCGGACGAGCTCCGCCCCCGACAAAAATCCCGCGCCGATGCTCGTTCCGACGATCAAGAATACCGTTTTGAAAATCCCCATCTCCCTTATTTACGGGAAAATTGACATAATTATGAAAAAATCGGAAATTTTTTTACTTTTTATGTCTGACATAGTACTTTGTCTATTGACAAATTTTGTCGGATATTATATAATAGAGAAAAACAAGGAGAAAAAAGGCATGGACGAGCAATACGGCGACGAGCCCGAAGAGGAGCTCCCCTCGGACGAACAGACGGACGAGCAGGCGGAACGGGACGACAGATCCATCAGTTCCGATCTCATTCGCGGGCACATCAATACGATCATTCTCCGTGCGCTCTGCGACGGCGACAAGTACGGCTATGAGATCATTGCCGAGATCGAGCGCAAGAGCCACGGACAGTACAGCATCAAACAGCCCTCCCTTTACAGCGCGCTCAAACGTCTGGAAAAGGACGGCTACATCACGTCCTATTGGGGCGGTTCCGTCGGCGGCGGCAGAAGAAAGTATTTCTCGCTGACGGACGAAGGCAGAGCGATCGCAGAGCAGAACCAATCGGAATGGGAATATTCCAGAACGGTCATCGATTCCCTCATTTCGGACAAGGATTTCGACTTCTCCAATCCCGCGCCCGCCTCGGTGAACATGCGCGTGCTCCGCAGTTCGACCTCCCGCGTGCCTTCCCGCGATGAGGAAGACGAGGAAGAACTCCCCTTCGCCCCGCTCAATTCCGAAGAGAACGAGCGGCTCGCGCAGGAATACGAGGCGAAAAACAAGGAACTCGAAACGATGCGGGCGGCGTTGGAAGCCGAGCGTCTCAATTTTGAAGAAGAGATGAACCGCAGCCGCGAAGAGCTCCGCATCGAAAAGGAGGAGCAGGACAAGCTCCTCTCCGAGCGCGAACGGCTCATGGAATCGGAGCGGCAGGAAATGCTTCGCGACGGACAGAATGCGGCGAGCGCGGAACGCGAGGCGTTCGACGAACAGCTCCGCGCCGAACAGGAGCGGTGCGAGCGCATTCTCAAAGAGAACGAAGAGGCGATCGAGGCGGAGCGCGCCGCCTATGAGAGCGCGCTCGCCGAACAGGAACAGCGCATCCGTGAACGCGAAGAGGCGTTGAACGCCGCGCGCGCGGAGCACGAGCGGCAACTCGCCGAACAAGAACAGCGCATCCGCGAGGAGCAGGAAGCCCTCTTCCACCGCCGCGAACAGGAGCTGATCCATCAGAACTATGTCAATCTCGTCAACGTTCCTCCCGTTCAGGAGCGCGATACGACCGAATACACCTATTACACCGCGCCCGTCGCCGAGGAAACGGAGGAACTTCCCGCGCAACAGGCGACTGCGGGACTCGAACCCGACGACGAAGATTACCGCGCCGTCGTGGGCAAGCTGTATTCCGGCGCGGTCTCGCACGAAGAAGAGCCCGCAGAGCGCCGCCCCGCCGATGAAACGCGCGCGCAATCGCTCGACGGCGTGGACTTCTCCGATGTGGAAGCAAAGGCGGCGTACGACGGCATCAAGCTGACGACGGCGGGCGGAAAGCCCGTGAAGGAGGCGATCCGCTCCGAAAGTCTCGTCAATAAAGGAAAAGCGCTCTTTTTGAGCGCGATCGTCGTGTTCTTCCTCTGCGTTGCGGAGGGAAGCATCGTCATCGGCATCCAAGGGACGTACTCTCTTCCCCTCTTCTATCCCTATTTCATCTGGGGGACGGGGCTTGCCCTTCTGCTCGTAACGGGACTTCTGTACGCCAACCACTACGGCGAACGCGCACTGCGGAAAACAGGGCTGATCCTCGTGAACGCCGTCGTCGGGTATATCCTCGTCGTCATCGTCGTTCTCATCGTCGCGCTCGCGATCCCCATCGACTTTTCCGCCCCGCGCGATCTGGCGACCTTCCTTGCGATCCCCATCCTCTTCTTCTTCGGGATCGTCGTGTTTGGGATCTGCTACTATTTGCAGGTGCGAAGCTATCGGAAAGATTAAAAAAATCCGCCCCCGATCGGGGCGGTTTTTTTTAGCCTTTTTGTTTATCTGCGGCATATTGCGCCGCACCGTACAGCCCCGCGTCGTTTCCGAGCGCGGCGCACAGCAGATCGAGCGGCGCGTACTTTTCGGAGACGTACAGGCGGGGGTAGACATATTCCCGCAGGGGCGCGAGCAACGTCTCCCCTTCCGCGGACACCCCGCCGCCGAGAAGGATCGCCTGCGGGCGGAGAAGATTGGCAAGATTTACGATCCCGTCGCCGAGCGCGGCGATAAATTCCGCAAACACGAGTTTTGCGGCGGGATCTCCCTCCGCAAGGGCGGAGAACACCGTCGTTCCGTCCGCTCTTTCTTCGGACGGGGCGTATTTCCACAGCGCGCTTTGGGGGAACTTGCGCATCCGCGAAACCGTGAGGCGGATCAGCGCGCGCGTGGACGCATAGCATTCGTAGCATCCCCTTCTGCCGCACGTGCATTTTTTGCCGCCGAGGCGGATCGTCATGTGCCCGATCTCCGCGCCCGCGCTGCGATAGCCCTCAAACAGCTTTCCGCCGAGGATGATGCCCCCGCCGATCCCCGTTCCGATCGTAACGAGCACGCTGTCCGCATACCCCTTCCCCGCGCCGTATCTGCTTTCGCCCAGCGCGGCGGCGTTCGCGTCGTTGGCGACGAACACATCTTTGCCCGTCTTTTCCCGCACGAGCGCGGCGAGCGGAACGTTCTCCCAGCCGAAATTCGACCACTTCACGACCGTCCCCGTCGCGCTGTCGACGACGCCCGGGGCGCCTATGCCGATCGCCTCCGCATCCGCAAGGTTATATCCCGCGCGGGCGGCGGTCTCCTCGGCAAGGCGGGCGAGGTCGCGCGCGGTCTCCTCCGCGGATCTTTCCGCAGAAGTTCCGATCCGCGTCTTGCCGAGCAATTTTCCGTCCGAAAGAAGGGCGCCCTTCGCGGACATGCCGCCCAAATCGATCCCGATGACCATATTTTCTACCTAAATGCTTTTATAGATGCGCAACCATTCCGGAAGGCGCGCCGTAAATTCTCTGTTGTCCGCCGTCTGTTTCATCATATCGAGGAGCCCCGCCACATTGTCCGTAAGCCCGCGTTCGCGCATCTTGTAGACGGCGGCAAGTTCCTCTCTTGCGAGGAGCAATTCCTCTTTCCGCGTTCCGCTGCGGCGGATGTCGATCGCGGGGAAGATCCGCCGCTCCGCGAGATCGCGCGAGAGGAAGATGTCCGCATTGCCCGTGCCCTTGAATTCCTCGTAGATGATATCGTCCATGCGGCTGCCCGTCTCCACGAGCGCAGTGGCGATCACGGTGATCGAGCCCGCCTCCTGCGTTGCGCGCGCCGCGCCGAAGAAGCGTTTGGGCTCCGCGAACGCGCCCGCGTCGAGCCCGCCGGAGAGCGTCTTGCCCGAACTTTCGGTGATGTAGTTGTACGCGCGGGTGAGCTTGGTGAGAGAATCGAGCAAAATAACGACGTCCTTCCCCTGCTCCGCAAGCCGCTTTGCGTGCGCGAGCGTGAGTTCCGCCGCGCGGATGTGGTGTTCCGCCCCCTCGTCGAACGTGGAATAGACGACCTGCGCGCCGCTGACGCTCGTGCGGATATCGGTGACCTCCTCGGGACGCTCGTCGATGAGAAGGATGATGAGGCTGATCTCTCTGTGGCGCTCGCCGATCGCGCCCGCGATGTCTTTCAAAAGCGTCGTCTTGCCCGCTTTGGGCGGGGCGATGATGAGCGCGCGCTGTCCCTTCCCGAGCGGAACGAACAGATCGAGCACGCGAAGCGAGAGACGGTCGCACCCATCGGAGAGCGCGATCTTTTCGTTCGCATAGCGCGCCGTGAGCGCGTCGAAATAGGGTCGCTGTTCATAGCTCCCCACCGCGCATCCGTTCACGCTCAAAAGCGTATCCATTGCAGGGGAATCGTTTTTGAGGCGGGGCTTTGCGGTGCAGACGACGAAGTCCCCTTCCCGCAGTCTGAGCGCGTGGATCACGGGGGCGGCGATGAAAACGTCGCTCCCGTTGTTGGAGGGCTGGCAATTTTTCGCCCGCAGAAATCCGTAACCGTTGGGCGTGATTTCGAGAATGCCGGAATAGACGGGCTCGTCGAGCGGACTGACGCGCGGCGGCTCTCCCGACGACACTTCCAGTTTGACTTCGCACGGCGGTTTTTCCGCGTCCGCCGCGCGGCGGATCTCCGCAAGTTTTTGAATGACGGACGGATCGATATAATTTTGCTTGACGGGCGCGCCGCGGTTGGAGCGCGGCACGGGGCTCGTCTCTCCCGTGAGAACGGATACGATCCCCTCGATGAGCTGTTCTTTATTGCTTGCGGCGGGTTGCGCCACCCCTTCGTTTCTCCCGATGATGCGTAAGATGCTCAAAGGCAATGTATCGAGGTAATCCTTATACCGCTTGCGCAACGTTTCCGATTCCATAGTTTATTGACGCTCCATGATAATGATTTTCGTTTTATTTCCGACGTCGCGGCGCGAAACGGCGAGCTCACAGCCGCACCGCCCGACGGCGTTCGGGGAAAAGAGATCCGCAAACTCTTCCGCGCTCCCCAGCCGCATATTCAGCCCTTTCGTCATAAAGTGCATGGGAACGGCGATCGCGGGGCGGATCGCCTCCACGTATTCCTTCGCCGAAGGGGCGTCTATCGTATATACGCCGCCGACGGGAATAAATAAAATATCGACGCGCCCGATCGCCCCGACGAGCGCGGGCGAACAGCGTTCCCCGAGATCGCCGAGATGGCAGACCGAAAGTCCGTCGAAATTCATCTTGAAAATGAGATTTTTTCCGCGGAGCCTGCCGTTTTCCCCGTCGTGCCAGCAAGGAAGCCCGAAAAACTCCACATCGCGGTAGACATATTTCCCCGCCTCGGAAAACACGACGGGCGTCCCCGAGACCGCCGAGACATTGCAGTGATCGTAATGCGAATGGCTCACGGTTACGGCGTCCGCCTTTACAGAGGGCATGGGAAAACCGATCCCGCCGAACGGGTCGGTAACGACCGCCGTTCCCGCTTCGCTCGCGAGAAGGAAACTCGAATGCCCGAGATAGCGTATTTTCATTGGACCTCCGCAGAAAGAAAGATCTTGATGTCAAGCTGAAACTTACGAACGTCCGCCGCGGAAACAAAGGAATATTCGAGCCGCGCGGTACAGGTAAAATCTTTTTCCGAAAACGATGCGGAATATACGTCCGTTTCAAGCGGAAGATCCGCTTCGCGACCGCATAATTCCAAGCGCATGGAAGTTTTCCGTCCCGGGGAAAAATTCGCGGAAAGAGACGTTTTTCCCTTCCTCTGCATCGAAAGCCCGTCGCGCTCCAAATGCAAAGAGACGGCGTCTCCGTCCTGCCAGTAAAAGACGGTAAGCGCGTTCCATTCCAATACGTACGTCCCATTGGTGCGAAAAACGCTCTCGTCTCCCTCGGTTACGGTAATGATCTCTATTGTGCAATTTCCCATCCGAGCCTATTATAAAACAAAAAACGCGATTTGTAAATCGTTTCGCGGATAATCGAGCCGATCAAATTTATTTTTGCGAAAAAAATCGTTCCCGATACGAGCGTCCCTCGCGCAGGAGCGCGCGCATCCGCTCCCCGTCCTCCTGCGCAAGCGCGTCCTCAAATTCGCCGAGGCACCGCTTCAACCGCCCGATCTCGGAGAGAAGATTGTCCCGATTGAGAAAATACAGCTCCGTCCAGACCTTTTCGTCCACACCCGCCACGCGGGTCATGTCCTGAAAACTTCCGCCCGTGAACCCCTCGCAGGCGGCGGAAAGCGGGCTCTTGATGTAGGCGCCCGAGACGATGTGCGCGAGCTGGGAAGTGAGCGCGATCATCTCGTCGTGCGTCGCGGCGTCGCACTCCACGACGCGCCCGAAGCCCATCTCCTTTGCGAGCGAACGAACAAGCGCAAGCGCATCCCCGTCCGTGTGCGCGGAGCGGGTGAGTACGATGTTCGCCCCGTCGAAGAGCGCCGCGCTCGCGGAAGCGATGCCGCTCGTCTCCTTCCCCGCCATGGGATGCGCCCCGACGTAGCGATACGCTCTCGGTTTGGAAAAGACGACGCGTTCGAGCGGACGCTTGACGCCGCAAATATCCGAAACGACGACGCCCGCGGGGAAGTCCCCCTCCTCCAACTCCTTCATCGCGACCTTCGGGGGAAGCGCCAAAAATACGACGTCGGCGCCCTCGTAGGAGGAGACGGCGCCGTCGATCATCGCGTGGGAAAGCGCATATGAAAGCGCATCCGCCCCGCGGTTTTTTCCGTAGACCGTATGTCCCGCCCGCTTCAAAGCGGCGGCGAGCGAACCGCCGATAATCCCCAATCCGTAGACGACAATTTTCATGATTTCCGCCGTTTTTCCCTATATTATGTTTAACATAGTACTATGAAAAACGCAAAATTACAAATATTGCATGTAAAAACTTTGCGATTTCAACGATTTTCGCAGCGCTTTCCAATCCGGGCAGACGCGCTCGACCTCCCGCCAGAACGCCGCATCGTGCCGAAAAACGCGCGTATGGCACAGTTCGTGCGCGGCGATATAGCACGCCTGTTCATGTGTTAAAAACGCGATGCGGAAGGAGAACGCAAGCATGCCGTCCCTGCTGCAAGATCCCCATCTCCCGCGCGCCGACGAGATGCGGATGCCCTTGTAGGTGAAACCGTACCGTTCGGCGAACTGCGCCACGATGTAGCCGATGCGCTTTGCGGTCTCCCGTTTGAGGAGGCGGACGAGCGCCGCTTCCCTGCCGTCGCGGGGAAGAAAGACGACGCCCTCTCCGAAGCGGGCGGCATTCCCCGTTTTGACCTCGTACTCGTCTCCGTATACGGTGAACCGCGCGCCGTCGCCGAGAGAAAGTTTCGGCTTTCGCGCGATCTCCTCCCGCCGTGCGGCGATCCAAGTTCCGTGGCGGGCGACAAACGCCTCGATCTCCGCGTCCTTTGCGCGGAGGGGTGCGCGGACGACGACCTCTCCCTTCCCGTTTACGGTGAGTGCGAGCGATCTGCGATCCGTTCTGATGATATGTATTCCGTAATCGACCGACATATTTCAGATTATACCATTTATTTCTCTCAAATTCAAGAAAAATCTCCGCTTTTTCCTACGGTATCGTGATTTTCTTGACTTTTTCGGAAGAACTGCTATACTGATGGCATGGACCTGTACCGCGTAAAGAAATTACCGCGGGGCAGCACGCTCCGCGTGCGCGTTCCCGCATCGAAAAGTTTGATGAACCGCGCACTGCTCCTCTCGGGGCTTTCGGGCGGAACGGTCGCGCTCCGCGCGGGAGAGATGGGCGAAGATACGCGCGCCATGCTCGGCTGTCTCAACGCCCTCGGCGTGCGCACCGAAGAGACGGAAGAAGGTCTCATCGTCCACGGCGAATGCGAACTGAAACGCAGCGCGACGCTCGATGTGGGCAGCGCGGGCACGGCGGCGCGCTTTTTACCCGTTGCGCTCGCCTTCCGCGGCGGCGAATACACCTTCCTCGCCGCCGAGCAGATGCAACGGCGTCCCATGGACGTCCTCTCCCCCCTCGCCGATGCGGGCGTGGAGATCGAATATCTGAAAGAACGCGGACACTATCCGTTCCGCATGCGCTCCCGGGGCGTGAAACCGCGCATCCTCACGGTAAATACGGACGTCAGCACCCAGTATGCGAGCGGCGTCCTGCTTGCCGCCGCCGTCGGAAAGGAGCCGTTTACGCTCCGCCTTTCGGGAATGCGCACGGAGAGCAGTTATATCAACATGACCTGCGGGCTCGCGAAGCAATTCGGCGCGACCTGCGAGCGGTTCGGCGACGAGATCCGCATTTCGCCGCTCGTCTCCCCGCCGCACAGCTTTGAGGTGGAGCCAGACCTCTCCGGCGCGTGCTACTTTTACGCGCTCTCCCTGCTTTGCGGGGCGGAAGTCCTCGTGGAGGGCGTCCGCGCGGATACGGCGCAGGGCGACGCCGCGTTCCTCTCGCTGCTCCGCCAAAAGGGCGTGCGGATCGTGGATACGAAGGACGGCATCGTCGCGGACGGGCGGAATGTGCCCACCTATAACGGCTTCGACGAGGACCTGCGCGATTTTTCCGATCAGGCGCTCACCGTCGCCGCGCTCGCCCTCTTTGCGACCTCCCCCTCCATCCTCCGCAATATCGGACATATCCGCAACCAGGAATGCGACCGCATCAACGCGATCGTCTCCAACGTCAACGCGCTCGGCGCGCGCGCATTCGCGGAGGGAAACGACGTATTCATCGAGCCGTTCCCCCTGCACGGCGGAGAAGTGGAGACGTTCGACGACCACCGCGTCGCGATGGCGTTCTCGCTCGTGGGACTCGTAACGGGGAACGTCGCCATCCGCAACCCCGATTGTTGCAAGAAAACGTTCGGTAACTTCTTCGAGATCCTCGACAGGATCACAGGCGTATGACGGGAAAATATTCCGAGGACCTCCCCCGAACGGGGAGGTCCTTTATTTTGCGTAGAGACGGATAAAGCCGCAAATTTTCGCGCTCGTCCTGCCGGAATGCCCCGAAAAACGGATGCGGAGCACGGTGCGCGTTTCGCCGTTCACCGTCTTTTCCCGCGCGGCGGCGAGCGCGGACGCGGGGATCTCGAACTCCCGCCGATACTCCCCTTCGTCCATCGTGTTCATGAGCGTTCCCTCGAAGATCGTAACGTCCCCCGCGCGGATTTTGAGCGTTTTTCCGTTCTCTTTGCGGAGAAGCGGAACGGAGAGCACGTTCCTCTTGTGCGGGTCCACGAGAAGATCGTAGGAAAACCACCCGCCCGCGCGGGCATAACGGTAGGTCTCCCCCGCGGCGACGCCCACGCTGTTTTTTTCCAGCAGGTCGTGCAGGGCGTCCGATTCATACTGTCCGTACCCCGCCTGCACGACGTCGAGGGGCTCCGCCGCCTCCCTGCGCTCCTCCCCGCCCTCCGTAAAGCGGAGATAGACGGCGTACCGCTCGCGATATCTTCTGTTGTAGAGGCAAAATTCGAGCGGCTTATCCGCTCCCTGCAAGCGGAACGTTTCCCCTTCCCGCACGAGCAGGTTTTCGGGCGCGGAGAGCGCCGCCGCGAGATCGGGAAACACGAGGACGTCCGAACGGGACGAGCGCCGCGCGGGAATGCACACGTCTACGCCCGTCTCCGTTTCGCGCATGTCCTCCGTGCCGAGATCGGCGCAGAGCGTCGCCCCGCCGTAGCGGAACGCGAGCGCGCCGCCGTCCGGCAGTCCCTTCAACGAGACGCCGACGGGAATGCGGAAGCAGAGCCGATCTCCTTCGTTCACCCAAACGAACGTGTGCCCGCGCAACGCGGTGAGCGGGATCTTCTCCCCGTTCTTGGTCAATTCAGGCTCGCCGTCCGCCCAATCAGGCAAACGCAAGAAGAGCCGAAACGGGCGCGGCGCGGCGCATATCCCGATGTACGCGCGATCGGAGAACGGAAAGCCGCACTCCGTTTCCAAAACGATGCCGCGGGACCGGACGACGGCGGAGAGATACTGTTCGAGGTAGAGATCGTCCCCGTCGGAATAGACCGCGCTGTCCCCGAGTTTGGTAAAGCTCTCCATTCCGCTCCCCGTACAGCACCAGAATTTATCGTACGGGCGGGAGAATACCTTGAAAAATCCGCTCGCCATCGGCTGGAAATAGGTCGTCATGCCCGTCTCGGGGTTTTGCGAGGCGAGAATGGAGTCGGTGAACGCGTTGTCGTAAAAATCGGTATACCGCACGTCTCCCGTCAACGAAAAGAGCATACGGGCGAGTTTGAGCATATTGTAGGCGTTGCACGTCTCGCAGTTGCAGTTCGTCCGCTTTGCGTCGAGGACGTAATCCGCGCCGAAATGCTCCCATTCCGAATTTCCGCCCGTAACGTAGGTATGGCGCTCCGAGACGACGCGGAAGAACGCCTTCGCCGCTTCAAAGTAGCGCGAGGCGTCCACCGTCTTTCCGTCGAACACCTTCCCGTGCAGTGTGCGGTAGCGATTGAGCGCGCCGATGAATTTGGGGATCGTCGTGTTGGCATGGAGCCCTTCGAGGGCGTTGTCCTCCCGTTCGAGCAAACGGAAAAAGAGCTCGTCCTCGTCAAAGAGATGCGCCGCGCGCGCATATTCCGCCTTCCCCGTCGCCGCATAGAGGCGGTATAAAACGTCGTTCATGCCGCCGTATTCCACCGCCAACACCTTGCGGCGGACCCGCTTATCCCAACCGCCCGTCCGATCGCAGACCCAATCTCCGAGCGCGGACGCGACCGCAAGCGCGGGCGCATACCCCGCGATCTCGTACGCGTCGAGGAGCCCGGAAAGGATCTTGTGCATCGTATACCACGGGACCCACGCTTCCCGCTTGATGTTCGTCTTGCCGCGCTCGACGTTGTCGAACTGCGCCTCCGGATAGCCCGCCGCGGCGGCGGGCGCACCCCACAGGAAGCCCCGCTTCCCCTTGGAATGGCGCTGGCACTCGGCGAGCCCGTCTACAACGGCGCGGACTTTTTTGAATAGCCGCGCGCGATCTTCCGCAGAGACGCCTGCGTTCGCGCTCCCCTGCGAGAGCGCGGAGAGAAAATGCCCCAGCGTGTGCCCGCCGATGAGCCCGCTCTCCCATCCGCCGTAGCGGACGTAGGGCGTTTTCAGTCCCGCGTTTTCGTAAAAGCCCGCGAGCAGACGCCCCTCCTCCAAAGAGAGCAGGTAGTCCGTCTCCTTTTGCAGCGCATTTTTGCAGTACGCGTCGGTAAGTTCCACCGCGCCGAAGGGCAACGGTTTGAGTTTTTCGGTTTGCATAGCCGTCCTCGCTCGATGAGAATATCACCATTATAGGAAACGCGTTCCCCTTTGTCAATTTCAAAAGGGAACGTGAAAGTGAGAAAAAGTCATATCGCGCCCGCGCGGCGCAGCGCGCCGAGGAGCCCCAAGCATCCTTCGCGGATGTCTTTGTACGTCTCGTTGAAATCGCCCGTGTACCACGGATCGGCGATCGCGCGGGGGCGTTCGGAAAAATCGAGCAACATGCCCACCTTCTCCGCATACCGCGCCCCGAGGATATGCACGATGTCGCGCACGTTCTTTTCGTCCATGCCGAGGATGAGATCGAAGCGCGCGCCGTCCTCCGCCGTGAGGAGGCGCGCCCTGTGCGGAACGAGCGGAACGCCCTCCCGCCGCAATTTTTCCCGCGTGCCGTAGTGCGGCGGGTTGCCGATCTCGTCGGTGTGCGCCGCGGCGGAGGCAACGGCGATCTTCCCGACGAGCCCTTCCTTTCCGATCATATCCGCCATCACGCTCTCCGCCATCGGGGAGCGGCAAATATTGCCGTGGCAGACGAACAAAATGCGATACGGGTGGGATCTATGATAATTTAGGCGCAAAGCGACCTCCATGTGACAAAATTTTCAACATAATGTTATTAGTATATTGAATAACTGAACAGTCCTTGCATTTTTGTCCCTTTTCTGTAAAAATTTGTTGCAAAATGATTGCAATGCCGCGGGAGAAAGAGTATAATAGAGCCATGAAGATTTTTTCAGAACGGCTCATGGAACTGAGAAAAGAACGAGGCCTTTCACAAGCGACTGTTGCAAGGGATCTGAGCGTCAGTCTGGGAATCGTATGCTATTGGGAAACCAATAAGAGTGATCCTACCGCCCATAACATCGTGAAGATCGCCCGCTACTTTAACGTCAGCGCGGATTACCTTCTCGGTTTATCGGATTAAAGCCGCTTGTCTACAACTGAATACTCCGTTTCGGGCGCATTGCCCTTTTTCATATTCTCCGACATCGGGAATCTGCTTTCTACGAAAGAAGCGTTTCGGTTCTGCTCTATGCAGAACTTTTTGTTTTTTCCGAAAGTTGCGCTTCGAGCGCGCGCACGCCGAACAGCGTTTCCTCTCCCGCCTGAAAATCGCCGCCGAAATATCCGCGGTAACGGCGGACGCAGGCGAGGTCCTCCTCCGTGAGATATTCAAAGAGCCCTTCGAGACGGGCGAGCTGTTTTTCCGCCTCCTTCTCTTCCCCGTAAAAGAGAAGAAATTGGACGCGGAGCAAAAGGAGCGCGTGAAAGGCGCGCAGATCCTCCCGCACGACGGGAACGGAAAACAGCGTCTCGCGCGGGACAGCCGCAAACGTCTTGCCGCACAAGATCCCTTGCGCCGTGAGAACGGACAGCGCGACGAGCTCCTCGGGATCCCCCTTTCCAAGCCCGAGGACGACCGCCCCGTCCGTCTTTCCCGCGGGGAGTTGGGCGGGAAAAAGCGCCGCGACCGCCTCGCACAGGCAGAAGGGCGCAAACGCCTCGAAAAAGAAGAGCGCGGGCGCATGCGGCAGAGCAAAATAGAGCGCCGCAAAGACAGCGGCATACACGAGATCGCAGACCGCGCCGCCGAGCGCCGTCGCGGCAAAGCGTTCCCGCAGGTGCGGATACGCCCGTTTCGGACAAAACATGCTCTCCCCCGCGCTCTCCGAAACGCCCGCAAAGCGCAGACGGAAGCCCCGCGCCTTCCGCTCCAACATAAAAAAGAGCCCCGCGCGGACGGAGAAAAAGCGCATGCCGCACGCCGCGCCGAACAGCGCGTGCCCGAGCTCGTGCACAAAAATGTGGATGGGCAGGAGAACGAACGTGAGCGCGACGGCAAAGAGAACCCACGGGGAGTAGCTCCTCTCCGCATACCAGCCGACGATCATGAACGCGAGCGCGACCAAAGCGGCGACCCACGCCGTCAATACGACCGTATGATAGATAGTGCGTTTCGTTCTTCCGCTCACGAGAGTACGCTCCCGAATAGATATCCTTCCAAATTGTCCCTGTCGGACGCGAATACGGCGCCGAGTTGCAGCGCGCGCATCACGCTTTCCAGCAAGTACGCGCCGCCCGCGATGATATCCGCGCGGCGGGGATCCATCCCCTTCAAGTTCTTGCGCGCCTGCGGCGAAAGCGCGAGCAGTTTCCGCGTCAGCTCTTCCACGGCGGCAAGCGTGAGACGGCAGTCCTGCACCGCCGAAGCGTCGTACGAGCCGAGCCCGAGATGAAGCGCGGCGAGCGTCGTCGCCGTGCCGCCGACCGCGTACGTTTTTCCCTCCGTCCGAACGCCGCCAAGCGGCGAGAGCGCGGCGGACATAGCGGCTTCGAGCCGCGCGGGATCGTCGCGGCACAGATCGTAGAGACGGACCGCGCCGACGTCGAGACTGACCGCAAAGCTCTTTTTTCCGTCCCTTCTCATGCAGAGTTCCGTGCTCGCGCCGCCGATGTCGAGAACGGTCCCGTCGCCGCCCCCGAGCGCGCCGCAGAGCGCAAGTTCGGCTTCCCGCCCGCCCGAGACGACGTCCACCGCGAGCCCGCTCGTTCGACGGACGAGCGCGCAAAACGCCGCGCCGTTCTCCGCCGTGCGGACGGCGGCAGTCGCAAAGGCGCAGACGTCCGCGCCCGCGCTTCTCCCCTCTTCGGCAAACCGCGCGACCGCTTCCGCCGTGCGCGCCATCGCATCCTCCCTCAATACGGGGCGGATGGCAAGACCTTCGCCGAGACGGGTCGTTGAGATCTTCTTATATAAAGTTGTTCCGTCCGCCCACAGCATCAGGCGAACGGAATTGGAACCGATATCGATGACCGCTTTCTTCATTTCTCAATTTTGGGAAGAGGACTTCCAGTTTCTCCCCAACGCAAGGCGGTAAAGCGCCTCCTGCGTTTGATAATATTCCAGATCCGTACTGTCTCTCTCGATGAAATCCTCGTACTTTTCAATCTGCTCTTCGAGATCCGCTTCCTCGGCGTTGCGCACGCCGATCTGCACGAATTGAACGATGAGGATGACAAGCAGAAAGATAAGCAAAAGGACCCCCGCTACGGTTGCGCCGACGGCGATCTTCTTCGCTTGTTCTTCGGTGAGAGGCTTGCGTTCTTTTTCCGCCATGCGTGTGCTTCCCTTCGTGAAAATTTACCAGTAAGTTTATTATACAACTTTTCCATGAAAAAAGCAACGATTTTATGCAAACTTTTTTCGTAGAGAAAGAACCCGACGAGACAACCCGCAAACATATAAAAACGGAACCCCGGGAGTGCAAACACGACGGAGACATAGAGAAAGCCCGCCGCAAAGAGCAAAAAGAAAAAGACGTCCGTTGCGGCGACGACCCACCGCGAACGGAACGGATAGCGAAGACAAAAAATGGCATCGTAAAGGACGCCGCTCGCAATGCCGCAACTGACGCAGACGAGCAGGACGAAAAATTGATCCCCGCCCGTCATTTGAAGAAGCGGGAGAGAAGTTTCGCCGCGCCGCCGTAGCGGATCTGCGTTACCTCCCCCGAGGCGGTGAAGTTGCCGCTCCCGTTGGAAAAGGAAAGCACTTTGAGCTTGGAACCGCTGATGCGCACGCGCTTGCCGTTGACGGTGAGAAGAATGTTTCCATCCGAAAATGCGTCTACACTGTTTACGCCCGTCATCGTGATCTTGCTCTGTTGCTCTACCGTAAGTACGCTCTGTACGTTCGCCTGTTGCATACGGTATTGTATTGCCGCTTTGCCGCAATTATGCCATGATTGCCGAAAAAACCCGCCGAATGGGCGGGTTTTTTCATATTATGTCTGACATAATACTTCGTTTATACCTGAATTTTCGCTTTTGCGCGCGCCTTTGCCCGCAATTCCCCGTCCAAGATGCGCTTGCGGACGCGCACATTGAGCGGCGTAATTTCCAACAATTCGTCGTCGGCGATAAATTCGAGCGCCTCTTCGAGACTCATGCGCTTGGGCGGGATCAGGCGGAGCGCGTCGTCCGAAGCCGAAGAGCGCGTATTGGTGAGGTGCTTCGTCTTGCAGACGTTCACGTTGATGTCCTCGTCCTTGGGGGACATTCCGACGACCATTCCCTCATAGACGGGCGTGCCTGCGCCGATGAAGAGCATTCCCCTGCCCTGCGCGTTGAAGAGCCCGTACGTTACCGCCTCCCCCGTTTCAAACGCGACGAGAGAGCCCGACGTGCGGCGGGCGATCTCGCCTTTATAGGGTTGATACTCAAAAAATACCGAGCTCATGACGCCTTCGCCCTTGGTGTCCGTGAGAAATTCGCTCTTATAGCCGAACAGGCCGCGCGCGGGGACGAGAAATTCCAGCCGCATGCGGGATCCCATCGCGCTCATATGCACGAGCTCGCCCTTGCGCTCGCCCATGCTCTGGAACACGGCGCCCGTGCCGTCCTCGGGGACGTCCACGATGAGCCGTTCCACGGGCTCGTAGCGCACGCCGTCTATCTCGCGGTAGAGCACTTTCGGCGCGCTCACCTGAAATTCATATCCCTCGCGGCGCATCGTCTCGATGAGAATGGAGAGGTGCATTTCCCCTCTCCCGCTCACGCGGAAGGCGTCCGTGCTGTCCGTATCCTCCACACGGAGAGAGACGTCCCGCAGCAGTTCGCGGTACAGCCTGTCCCGCAAATGCCGCGTCGTAACGAATTTCCCCTCCTTGCCCGCAAAGGGCGAATCGTTGACCGAGAAGATCATCTCGACCGTCGGCTCGGAGATCTTCACGAAGGGAACGGGCTCCTCCGCGCCGAACGCGCACACGGTGTCCCCGATGTTGATCTTCTCCAAGCCCGAAAAGCAGACGATATCGCCCGCCCGCGCGCTCTCGCAGGGAATGCGTTCGAGCCCCTCGATCTCATAGAGATTGACGATCTTTCCGCGCGCGTTGACGTCCTTGTGGTTGTAATTGCACACGGTAACGTCCGCGCCCTGCTGTGCGACGCCGCGCTCGATTCGCCCGATGCCGATGCGTCCGACGTAATCGTTATAGTCGATGGAGGAAACCAAAATTTGCAATGCGCCCGTGTCGTCTAAATCGAGGGGCGGAAAATGGGACAGAATGGTATCGAACAGCGGTGTGAGGTCCGTCCCCTGTTTCGTCTCGTCGAGCGAAGAGGTCCCCGCCCTGCCCGAGCAGAACACGAACGGGCTTTCGAGCTGTTCGTCCGAAGCGTCGAGATCCATAAGGAGCTCCAATACCTCGTCTATGACCTCTTTCACGCGGGCGTCGGGGCGGTCCACTTTGTTGACGACGATGATGAGTTTGAGTCCCATTTCGAGCGCCTTCTGCGTAACGAAACGGGTCTGCGGCATGGGACCTTCCGCCGCGTCCACGAGAATGAGCACGCCCGAAACCATTTTGAGCACGCGCTCGACTTCCCCCGAAAAATCCGCATGTCCCGGAGTGTCGACGACGTTTATCTTCACGCCCTTGTAATGCAGGGAGGTGTTCTTCGCCAAAATCGTAATGCCGCGCTCTCGCTCCAAATCGCCGCTGTCCATCACGCGGTCCTCGACGATCTGATTTTCGCGGAATATTCCCGCCTGTTTGAGCATCTGATCCACCAGCGTCGTCTTGCCGTGATCGACGTGCGCGATGATCGCAATGTTTCGTAAATCTTCTCTGACCATATTGCAATTCCTCTTGAAATCCATAGCAAATTATAATACTTTTCCCGAAAAAATACAAACAAAACGGGGCGGTTTTCGGAAAAAGTTTGCGTAAGCGGAAAACTCCCCGCGATACCCGCGGGGAGCGCATGCGTCATGCCGTTTTTACGTGCGGAAATGCTTAAAAGAACGTCCCGCGCGCCGCCTCCTTCGTCTCCTTGTCCGCAATGAAGGGAATGCGCGTCGTATAGCCTTCGCGCGCGGCGACGATCTGCTTGGCGGGCCAGTTGAAGATCTCCCTGTTCCACGTGTTTACCGTATCGTTGTACACTTCGCGCGCCGCCGTGATCTCCCTCTGCAAGTAGGAATTCTGCTGCATGGCGTCCGCGAGTTCGCGGTGCGCCTTCAAATCGGGATAGTTCTCGAACGCGATGTTGACGGAACGGGAGAGCGCCCCGATGTCTTCGGCATGGGCGTTCCGCGCCGCGTCGCCTTCGGGACCCACTTTGCTGCGGTATGCGGCAATTTTCGTAAACGTATCCTTGTCGAGGTCGATCGCCTTGTCGAGGAGCCGCGCGCAGTTCTGCAAGATCTGCACGCGCTGTTCGAGATAATTATCGATCTGCGAAGCGTCGTGCTGAATCTTCTGCTGTAACTGCTGAAAATAGTTCTTCGCCTTCACCTTGACGATCGTCCAGACGATCCCACCGATGATCGGGGGAAGAAACCACAAAATGATGTCGAAGAACTTCGAGCCGCCCCCCACTTTTACGGGAAGCTGTTTTGCAATGACCTTCACGTCGTTGCCTTCGTCCAAAGCCGATGCCGTCATTTCGTCCAACTCGTTCATATGTATGTCCTCCAAATTATTTTTTTATCGTAAACGCTTCGTCGAAGCCGCCCTCGTTTTCGGGCACGACGCAACACAGGATCCCGTGATGGTACCCGTGCGCGATCTTCCCGAACCGCTCCATGGCGGCACGGAGGGAGCCGCTTGACGTCTCGCCGTAAAACTCCCTGTCCGAAAGACCGAGTTCCTTCATTTCCACCGTCGTCTCCGAACTGACGGGAACGTATTCGATCCAATCCACGGGAACGGCGTGCATACAACCGTCTCCGCCGAAGACGGGGACGAACTCCGTCTGCTGGTACGCGTTGTACGCGAAAGCGGATACCCCGATGCGCTCGCTCTCCCCGTCGCGGGAGAGAAAGCGCGTTTTGAGAATGCACCGCGTTGCGGCGGACGGCGGGGCAAACGCGCGCACGTTCATGCGGTTGACGGCGTACTCCGCCTCCTGCCGCGTAAAACGGCGCGGATCGCTCTCGCGGTAGATATATTCGCGCGGCTTCATCTGCTGGTAGAGCGGAATGGACAGAAGCGGCGCAAGGTCGAAATAGAGCGAGCGGAAATATTGCTCGTTGAACGCCAAGAACGCTTCGCGCGAGCGCGCGACGCTGTAAGAAAAATAGCGTTCGCGCTCCTCGTCGAGATCCCACTGCGCGGAGTGTTCGGAGATCACATAGTTGAGACAGCCCGACTTTCGCAGATAGAAATCGTCGCCGAAGCCTTCGGGGTCCGTCATGAGGGCGAGCAGGTTTTTTTGCGCAAGCGGCGTAAAGAGAAGGCGGAACTGCACTTCGTTGTCCCGATCCAAGGCGCCGAACAGGACGTCGAACGCTTCGTTCCCCAACTCCGTAAAGGAACCCCCGTTCGCGAGCGCGTCCTCCTGCTTTTTGCGGATCTTTTTGGCGCCGCGCTTTACTTTTCTCGCCCGCTCCCCTTCGCTCATATCCTCCGCGTGCGAGGGTCGGCGCGAAAAATGCAGATCGGGCGCCGCTTCGTTCCCGTAGACGAGCCGCGTCTCCTCGTGATAAAAGGGTTTCGGGCGGGTCACGGAAGCCGTGAGCACCTGCGAATGATGGACGGTGACACGGTTTCCCTCGGGATCCGTCGAACTCGTCTCCCAGCTTATGACAAGCGAGCCCGTGTACGTTTCGGAACCCATCGTATGGACGAGCTCGCGGTCTACGACGAAAGGATTCCCTTCAATCTCCCCCGTCAGAATGCCGATCGTGGACGTCTCGGGGTCGTCCGCGCCATAGCCGTATTTCCCGTTCAGAAAGTCGTATCGGCGGACATTGAAATAGTCGTCCAACTGCAACAGCGGGACCGTCTTTTCGATGAGTTTTTTCGTAACCTTGTCTTCAAACAGCGCGTTGAGGGGCTGCGTCTGTTTCCATGCGCGCCGCAGGAGCTCTTCCGCCTTCTCGCGCAGGGCGGTTTCCCGTTCCGCGGTTTTCCGAAGGGCGGGTCGGACATGATAGACAAGCAGGAGCGGCGCGGCGACGACCGACAGCGCGCCCGCCGCGGCAAAGATCGCTCCGAGCATCGTCGCTTCCTTCACAAAAGAGCCGATGGAAAGAAGGAGCAGAACGCACCCTATCACGATCCAGACGATGAGGAGCGCCTGCGCGCAAGCATAACGGGAATGGGAGCGCTCCTCCGCTTCGGCAAGGCGGGTCTTTTCCGCATATGCCGCAACGGTCTTGCGGTTCTCCGCGAGATCGACGCCCGATTTTTTGACGAGCTCGTCGAAATATTCCTCGCAATTGCGCCTGAAAGCGCTCTTATATATAGTTTTGTAGGCGGACAGAGGTTCCAAAATACCGTCGTCCTGCTTCTGTGTATCCCGATTCGACATTGTTCGGCATTATTATAGCACGCATCGGGCGAAATGTCAAAAAAAATTCGGGAGCGGCGGCTTGCCACTGCAAGCCGCCGCTCCCGAAAAGATCTCAAACGGTCTTTCTGTGCAAGTTGCGATACGTGCAAAAACGGATCGGATAGCCGTTGTCCTCCTCTTCCCCGCTTTCCGCAACGAGCGCGAAATTCTCGTCCGCGTCGAGGTCGGGGACAAAGACGTCCGCGCCGCCGTCCGCATCCACCTTGGTAACGAGGACTTCTTCGCAGTACGGGATGAGCGCGCGGTATACGCTCGCGCCCCCTATTACGAACACATCCTCGGGCGGATACTTTTTAAGCTCGGAAAAGAGCTCTTCAAGGCTGTGGACCGTAATCACGCCCTCGCCCGCATCTTCGGGGCAGAGCACGATGTTCACACGGTTTTTCAGGGGTTTGCCTTCGGGGAAGGAACGCAAAGTATTGTACCCCATTACCACGATTTTCCCCTTCGTCGTCTCCCGAAAGAACTTCATGTCCTTGGGAAGGGAGAACATGAGCCCGTTGGACTTTCCGATCCCCCACTTCCTGTCCGCGTGAAAAATTGCGCGCATGGACGCCTCCTTAAATCGCCACCGGGATCTTGACCGACAGCGGGTGGTATTCGTAATTTTCGAGTTTGAAGGAGTCCGCCGTAAACCGATAAAAATCGGTAACGCTGGCATCGGCGACGAACTTGGGCGCGGGCTTCGGCGCACGCGCGACGATTTCCTCCACGATGGGGATATGCCTGTCGTAGAGATGTGCGTCGGCGATGACGTGCACGAGCTCCCCCGCTTTCAGACCGCTCGCCTGCGCGAACATCGTGAGAAGAACGGCGTATTGGACGACGTTCCAGTTGTTCGCCGTGAGCATATCCTGCGAGCGTTGGTTGAGAATGCCGTTCAGCGTGTCCCCCGAGACGTTGAACGTCATCGAGTACGCGCAGGGGTAAAGGTGCATCTCATGCAGATCGGCGAAGTTATAGATATTCGTCATGATGCGGCGGGAGGCGGGATCGTGCTTCAAGTCGTAGAGCACCCTGTCTACCTGATCGAACTCCCCTTCCTTATATTTGTGCTTTACGCCGAGCTGATAGCCGTATGCTTTCCCGATGGACCCCGTTTCGTCCGCCCAGCTGTCCCAGATGTGCGAGCCGAGATCCTTGATGTTGTTGCTCTTTTTCTGCCAGATCCAGAGGAGCTCGTCGATACAGCTCTTGAACGCCGTACGGCGGATCGTGAGGATGGGAAACTCCTCCCGCAGGTCGTATCGGTTGACGATGCCGAATTTTTTCACGGTGTGCGCGGGCGTGCCGTCCTCCCAGTGCGGACGCACTTTCAAATTGGTATCCCATACGCCGTTTTCCAAAATGTCCTTGCAATTCGCGATGAAAATTTCGTCTGCTCTACTCATGGTTCATACCCTCCCCGATCCTTATGCGAACTTCCTCTTCGCCTAAAATCTGCATGATCGTCCACAGGTCGGGCGTGTTCGCCCTCCCCGTTACCGCGATGCGGAGCATCTCGGCGACGTCCGCAACGCTTCCCATGTATGCCGCGGGGTCCGCCTTGTAATCCTTCATCTCGGCGGCATAGCCGTGCGCGGCGGCGACCGCCTTTACCTTTGCAAACCAGACCTGCGCGTCGTCCGCGGGGTCGTACGTTTGAAGGAAGGACGTCAACAGTGCGTTCACGCACGCGGCGGTTGCGCGATAGGGTTCCCGCCGAACGGGACGTTCAAAGAAATATTCGATAAACCGCATCGCCTGCGAGGCGGTAACGAAGTCCTTCCTTCGCTTTTTTCCGCCGATCCCCATGCAGAGCGCGAGCGCCTTCCGCATCTTCTCTTCTTCGCCGAAATACCCTTTCTGCGCATCGCTCCCGAACTCCTCCGTCCACTCCTTTAAGAAGGCGAACGTCTCCTCTTCCGTGAGCTTGGAGAGCTCGCTCTTGGAGATATCGTTGAGTTTATCGAGGTCGAAGAGCGTACCGCTCTTGGACATTTTCCCGACCTTGAAGGAAAACTCTTCGAGCGGTCTTTCGGGATTTTTGAGGTACCATTCCTCAAAATCGGAGTTGAGCAGGGTGAGCATATAGACCTTGACGGCGCGCGGATAATACCCCTCTTTCCGATAAAATTCGAGGGAGAGTTCGGGGTCCTTGCGCTTGGAGAGCTTGCGGCGGGTCTCGCCGTCCTGCTTCATGAGAGAACAGTTGTGCCCGTAGCGCGGAAGCGGGAAGCCGAGCGTCTCGAAGAGCTCGATATGGATGGGCAGGCTCGCCAGCCACTCTTCCCCGCGGATGACGAGCGTCGTGCGCATGAAATGGTCGTCGATGGCGTGCGCGAAATGATAGGTGGGAATGCCGTCGCTTTTGAGAATGACGATGTCCTGATCGTTTTCGGGAACGGCGATCTCCCCCTTCACCGCGTCGCGGAATTTGCGTTTCTTTTCGGGGTCGCCCTCCGATCTCAACCGGATGACATAGGGAAGCCCCGCGTCGAGTTTTGCGTAAACTTCCTCTTCGGAGAGGTCGCGGCACTTGGCGTACTTCCCGTAATAGCCCGTGATCTCCTTGTTCGCCGTCTGCCGCTCGCGGAGCGCGGAGAGCTCCTCCTCCGTACAAAAACAGGGATACGCCCGCCCTTGCGCGACGAGCCGTTTGGCGAACGCGCGGTAAATTTCGGCGCGCTGACGCTGATACCACGGCGCATACGTCTCGTCGCCGCCGATCTCCGCGCCCTCGTCGAAGGAAATATCGAAATATTCGAGCGCCTTTATCACGGCTTCTACGGCGCCGTCCACTTTGCGCTTCTCGTCCGTGTCCTCGATGCGCAGATAGAGCACGCCGCCGCTCAAATGGGCGATGCGCTCGTTCGCGATCGCGACGAAGAGGTTCCCGAGGTGGATAAATCCCGTGGGAGACGGCGCAAGGCGGGTAACTTCCGCATGAGGCGGCAAATCGCGGGGAGGATACTTTTGCTCGTAAAATTCAGGCGGAGGGTATTCTCCCGGAAAGAGACGCTCCGCAAGTGCACGGTGATCCATAATTGCTCCTTTTCAAACGGTCAGAAGTTCCAAACTTTCGGGCGCGATCTCCGCGAGCCCGTTTTCTATCTCATGCACGAGCGAGACCGCCCGCGCCAACATGGGCGTTCCGACGCCCTTTTCCGCCCCCGCGGACACGCACGCGCCCGCGACGAGATCCACTTCGCACCGTCTGCCCGCGCGGATGTCGAGCAACATTCCGGAACGGGTGTCCCGATAGTTTTTCAGCGCGACGGGGAGCGTAAAGCGGGCGAACGAGCCGAATACTTTGAAGAGGTCGTGCCCGTTGAGCGGCAGTTTTTTACATCCCCACGCCCGCGCGACGGCAAACGTTTCGCGCAGAAGTGCGAGCGAGAGTTCGCGATGGCGTTTTGCGAGCTCGTAAAAGGTCAGCCCGGAGATAGCGGAGAGCGTGGACAGCGAGGCGTTCGTCGAAAGTTTCGCGAAGCGGATCTCCGCAAGGTCCCCTTTGTACACCTGCGCGATCCCGCCGAACATCGCGGCGAGAAAATCGAGCGAGTTCCCCGCGCCGTACGCGCCGAGCGCGACGTGATAGCCGCCGCGCGAAGTTACGCGCACTTTTCCCGCGCCGACGCGCTCCGCGCCCCAGCCGAGCGTTGCGCCGTACACCCTGTCCGAACCCAAAACTTCCGCGAGCCCCCGTTCGGGAAGCCCGTTTTGCACGGTCACGAGCGCGCCGTCCTCGGCAAGGAAGGGAAGAAGAAATTCCGCGATCTCGGCGTTATCCTTCTGCTTCGCGGCGAGAATGATCACATCGTACCGCCCGCGCATCCCCTCCGGATGGATCGCGCGGACGGGGACGGGCGCCGCGCCCTCTATCTCCGCGCCGAAGCGGTTGAGCGCTTCCACATGCGCCGTATTGCGGGAGACGAGATCGCACGCGAGCCCCGCGTCCGAAAGCATCGCGCCGAGGCTCGTTCCCATCGCGCCCGCGCCGAAAATACATACGTTCACGATCCGAACCCCGTCGCGGCGGCGATCGCCGCCACCGTCTCGTCGATATTTTTTCCCGTACAATCCACCGTTACGTCGGCGTATTTCTCGTAGAGCGGCACGCGCTCGGCATACAATTCGCGGAGCGTTGTGATATTGCCGCGCATGACGATGCCGCGCTTTTCCGCCGAAGGGATGCGCCGCTCCGTCTCCGCCGCGTCGATTTTGAGGTAGACGACGGTGCCGAGCCCTTTGAGATGCTCCATCGCGTTCGCGCAGTAACACACGCTTCCCCCCGTCGCGATGACGCAACGGCTCGCGAACAGCCCCGCGTTCACGCGCTCCTCTATGGCGAGAAATCCCTCCGCGCCCCTCTTTTCGATGATCTCGCAAAGAAGCGCGCCCTCCTCGCCCTGGATGATGAGGTCGCAGTCGAGAAAGCCGTAGCCGATTTTTTTGGCGAGCAATACGCCCGCCGTGCTTTTCCCGGCGGAGGGCATGCCGATGAGGATGAGATTGTCCATACCCGTCCATTATAACTTACGGCGGCGGAAATGTCAATTCCGCGGCGGCAAATAACCGCGTGCGAAAGAAAAAATGTTTTTGAAAGAATATTTTTCAAAAGAGGCGCAAAAAAAGTTGTCTTTTGCCACGGATTATGGTATAATTCCCTCCGTATTCAGGCAATAAAGAGGATCGTGTCCCATGAATTTACTTTCTGCTTTGTCCAATCTGTTTGCGCCCGTGTCCAGCGACGCAATGTACGTGACGTATCGCACAGTCAGCCTCATCCTCATCATTGCGATGGGCGTTGCCGCGCTTGTCTCCATCGTGCTCGTTCTGCTCACCCCCGGCAACTCGCAGGGGATCGACGCGCTCGGCGGGTCGAGCGAGACCTTTTACAGCAAGAATAAGGGCAAATCCACCGAAGCCAAACTGAAAATGTGGACGATGATCAGTCTCATCGTGCTCGGCGTTCTTGCGGTCATCTTCTTCATCTTGCAGATCGACGGCATTTGGGGAGCGTGAAACCGAAACGGTCAGTACGGGCGGCGCATTGCCGCCCTTTTTTTACGCAAAAAGAGGTATATTTTTGAACGCAAAACAATCGCTCTATGAAAAAATAAAGGACGGGACGTTCTCCCTCCTCACCGACGCGGAGATCGCGCGGAAACTGCGGCTCGGCAGACGGGAAGGGCTTGCCGTGCGCGGCTGTCTCGACGCGCTCGTCCGCGAGGGAAAACTGTTCCGCGACAGCCGCGGCAGATATGGGACGGCGAAACAATTCGGCGCAAAGACGGGCTCTTTCACGGGCAACGCGCGCGGGTTCGGGTTCTTCACCGCCGAGGACGGCGGAGAGCTCTTTATTCCCCGCCGCGCCGCCGCGGGCGCATTGCACGGGGACGCCGTGCTCGCGATGCCCGTCCGCGGACGCTCGGAGGACGAAGGCGAGATCCTCGCCGTTCTCTCGCGCGGCATGCGCGAAGTTGCGGGCGTATACCGCACGGTCGGCGCGCAGGGAGTGCTGTACCCGGACGAAAAGCGGTTTTGCGCGGAGATCGCGATCCCCCGCGCGAAATCGCTCGGATGCAAAAACGGCGACAAAGCCGTCGCGAAGATCTGCGCCTACCGCGCGGACGGTCCCGAGGGCGAGATCGTGGAAATATTCGGAAAGAGCGGCGAGCTCTTCCCCGAGGAAGCCGCCCTCCTCCGCGCGCACGAACTTCGGCAAACGTTCCCCGCGGACGTAAAGGCGGAAGCCCGTTCTGTCGCCGCGCCCGCGCTTTCCGAAAAGGACTTTGCGGGGCGGGAAGATCTGCGCGGCGAACTCATCATTACGGTGGACGGCGAGGACACGCGCGACATCGACGACGCGATCTCCGTCCGAAAAAATGCGGACGGAACGTTTTCCCTCGGCGTCCATATCGCGGACGTCTCCGCTTACGTCCGCCCGGACGGCGCGCTCGACAGGGAGGCGTTCGCCCGCGGGACGAGCGTCTATTTCCCCGACCGCGTTCTCCCCATGCTGCCCGAGGAGCTCTCCAACGGCGTCTGCTCGCTGAACGAGGGCGCGGACCGTCTTACGCTCTCCTGCCTCATGACGGTGGACGCGGACGGAAGGACGGTAAAAAAGCGGCTCGTCCCCTCTGTGATCCGTTCCCGCCACCGAATGACCTATCGGGAAGTCGCCGCGCTCGCGGAGGGAGAAAAAGCCGCCTGCGCAAAATATCCCGACCTTGCGGAATTTACGGCGTGCGCGGCGGAACTCACGCGCATCCTGCAACGGGCGCGGCACGCGCGCGGCGGGATCGCGCTCGACGTGAAAGAGGCGAAAATTCTCTATACGGACGGGAAGATCATCCTCCCGGACAACGAGAGAAAGATCTCGCACGAGATGATAGAACAATTCATGGTGCTCGCGAACGAGAGCGTCGCCGAGCTGATGACCGAGGCGGACGTCCCCTTCGTCTACCGCGTGCACGAACGCCCCGCCCCCGAAAAGGCGGAGAGTCTGCGCGATTTTCTGAACGGCGCGGGGATCGCGGTCTCCTTCGACCCGCAAAACGTTGTCCCGCGCGACTACGCCGCGCTGGTTTCCTCACTCGAAGGGAGCCCGCTCTCGCCCGTCGTGAGCCGCGTAATGTTGCGCTCCATGATGAAGGCGAAGTACGCGCCCGAGAACTGCGGGCACTTCGGGCTCGCCTCCCCCTGCTACTGCCACTTCACCTCCCCCATCCGCCGCTATCCCGACCTTGCGGTCCACCGCATCGTAAAAGAGACGCTGAAAGATCCCGCGCGGGCGAGGGAACGGTTCAAGAAAGCCGTGGCGGAGATCGCCGCGCAGTCCACGCGCTGCGAGAAAAGGGCGGCGGAGGCGGAACGCGACGTAGACGCGCTCTATCTCGTCGCCTATATGCAGGAGAAGATCGGCGAAGAATACGGGGCGACCGTCTCGGGCGTAACGTCGTTCGGATTGTTTGCCGAAGCGGACGGCGCGGCGGAGGGGTTTATTCCCGTGGAGACGTTGCCGGACGATTATTACCTCTTCGACGAGGCGCGCTGCGTTCTGCGCGGCACGAAAAACAGCTTCCGTCTCGGCGAGCGCATCCGCATCGCGGTAGCCGCCGTCGATTGGGGCGCAAGGAGAACGCAATTTACGCTTCTCGAAAAAATGCGGGAAAAATGATTTTCATTCTCGGAAAGGTGTGATATAATAGCGGTATGAAACTCATCGCGGTGAACAGATCCGCCTCCTTTGAATATTTCATCGAGGAAAAATTCGAGGCAGGCATCGTGTTGGAGGGAAGCGAGGTAAAATCGCTCCGCGCGGGCAAAGCGTCGCTCAACGAGAGCTTTTGCGAACTGCGCGGCGGTGAAGCGTTCCTCCGAAACATGCACATCGCCGTCTACGACAAGAGCGGCGCGTTTTCCACGCGCGATTCCCGCAAGGACAGAAAACTGCTTCTCCACAGGGAGGAGCTCGACAAGATCGCAGGGCGCGTCAACAAGCGCGGATATACCCTCGTCCCCCTCAAAGTTTACTTTAAGGACGCGCTCGTCAAGGCGGAAGTCGCGCTTTGCAGGGGCAAACACACGTACGACAAAAAGCGGACGATCGCCGAGCGCGAAACGAAGCGCGAAGCGGACCGCGAAGCCAAGCAATATTCCCGTTAATTTACTTCGGAGGAAACCATGCCCATCGTCATCGACCGCAACATCCCCGCCTTTCGGGAGCTCGGGAAGGAGCGGATCTTCGTCATGGATAAGGAGCGCGCGGGCACGCAGGACATCCGCCCCATCGAGATCGCCCTGCTCAATCTCATGCCCACCAAGCGGGAGACGGAGACGCAGTTCATGCGCCTCTTGTCCAACTCCCCCCTGCAAGTGAACATCACGCTCATCCATACCGAAAGTTATCGCTCCAAAAACACCGAGGCGGAATACCTCGACCGTTTTTACCGCCCCTTCGAGGAAGTGAAGGACAAACATTTCGACGGCATGATCGTTACGGGCGCGCCCGTGGAGGACCTTCCCTATTCCTCCGTCGCCTATTGGGAGGAGCTCACGCGGCTGTTCGATTTCACCAAGACGAACGTTACCTCCACCATCTTTATCTGTTGGGGCGCGATGGCGGCGCTCTACTACTTTTACGGCATCGAAAAACGCCCGCTTTCCCGCAAACTCTTCGGCGTGTTCGCGCACAAAAAGACGCGGTTCGAGATTCCCGATCCGCTCACGCGCGGCATTTCCGACGAATTTCATATGTGCCATTCCCGCCACTCCACCGTCCGCCAGTCGGATATCGAGCGGGACGGGCGGCTCTTGCTCCTCGCAACTTCTCACCGCGCGGGCGCGAGCATCATCTCCAATCTCGACCACAGCCAAGTTTTTGTGCTCGGGCACATGGAATACGACCGCGACACGCTGAAAAAGGAGTATGAGCGCGACCTCGCCAAAGGGCTCCCCATCGAACGCCCCTTCTGCTACTTCGCGGACAAAGAGGGAACGCGCATCAATATGAATTGGGCTTCCTCGTCCAACCTGTTTTATAACAACTGGCTGAATTTCGTGTATCAGACGACGCCGTACAACTTGTAACCGAAGACGAATCTCACCCGCACGGCGGGCGAGATTTATTTTGCGGACGTTTTTTACCCTCCCCCTCCCCTACCCCTCCCCCTCGCAAGCGAGGGGGAGGGCAAAGTATATTATTCACCTCCCCCCATCCAAAGGGGGAGAGTTGGGTGAGAGTTGAGCTCCTTCGCAAAGTGCGAGGGTAAGAAAAGTAATACGAGAAAAAAGTAAATGCGCCTGCGAGAGTGGGCAAAGTATATTATTCACCTCCCCCTTTTCAAGGGGGAGGGTTGGGTGGGGGTTGAGCTCCTTCGCAAAGTGCGAGGGTAAGAAAAGTAATACGAGAAAAAAGTAAATGCGCCTGCGAGAGTGTGTAATGTATATTATTCCTCTCCCCCTTTTCAAGGGGGAGGGTTGGGTGGGGGTTGAGCCCCTTCACAAAGCGCGAGGGTAAGAAAATATGCAGGGCTCAAAATCCCGCCCATTGCAGGTTGAGCCCCTTCACAAAGCGCGAGGGTAAGAAAAGTAATACGAGAAAAAAGTAAATGCGCCTGCGAGAGTGGGTAAAGTATATTATTTACCTCCCCCTTTTCAAGGGGGAGAGTTGGGTGGGGGTTGAGCTCCTTCGCAAGTGAGGTAAAATAGTAAGCAGCGGGAAGAGATCCCCTCTTCCCGTTGCTTTTCATGCGCTCCCGCGCCGCGCCTACTTTGCGATCGTATCCGAATTTTGGTTATAGGCTTTCGCCACGCATTTCCATTCGCCGTCCATTTTCAACAGCAAGAGATAATCCGTAAAATCGATGCGGTCTCCCCAGCCCTCTTCGAGCACGCGGACGACGGCGAGCGTCTCTTCCAGCGCGATCACATCGATGCGCGCCTTGAAATTCTTTCCGCCGCCGACCGAATCCACATTGCGGTAAAACTGTTCGATGGAACCGTGTTCGAGCTTGCCGTCCAAATACCCGAACAACACCGTCTCGTCGGTGAACAGCCGCTTCGCATACCTGCTGTCGCCTTCCGCAACGCTCTTTACAAAGTTCATTGCCGCCGCTTCAACCGCCTGATACTCCTTCAATTCCGCTCTCATACTTTACTCCTTGTCGATTTTTTGCTGTCCGATCGAAAATTTTTTGAACAGCCTTGACGATAACCATTATAATATGATATGATCGTTCTATCAAGTACGCACATTTATGTGCGATACTAACCGAAAGTAGAGTAAAGGCGAAACATATGGAAAACGATAAAATCAGGTGCATAGCCTCCGAGCGTCTGTGCGATACGGGTTTCAGTTATACCCTCTCTTTGATCAACGGAAAATACAAAATGACCATCCTCTACGCGCTGATGGAGTTCACCGTCGTGCGGTACAATGAATTGCAACGCTACATCAAAGGCATCTCGTACAAGACGTTGAGTTTATCGTTGAAGGAGTTGGAGCGGGACGGACTGATCGTCCGCAAAGAATATCCGCAGATCCCGCCGAAGGTGGAATACAGCCTTTCCGAGCGCGGGAAGTCTTTGATGCCCATCCTCGACGGAATGTGCGACTGGGGCGATAAAAACCGCGTGTAAACGCGGTCCGAACGGCGCGGCGGCGCAATTTATCGCAGAGAACCTCGCTCCCGACGGGGAAGCGGCGAACGGTCTGTTTTTCTGCTGTAACGGCGGTCTTTGTTCCCGCAAGCGGCGCGCAGAACTTTGTCCGTTTCGCTTTTCCGCGCTATTCCCATTTTTGGGATTATTCCCATTTTTCGCCATGTTAGAATAGTTACCGATTTTTTTACAAAAGGAGTACGTTATTCTACCATGGTCCCCATCTCTGCGCTCTCCGCACGCATCGTCCAGCTCCTCAACGAAAGAGACTGGTCCTTTTACCGCCTTGCCTTTGAAAGCGGCGTGCCCACTTCCACGCTTTCCAACCTCGTTCTCGGCAAGTGCAAATCGTGCAATTTTTCTACGCTCCTGAACCTGTGCCGAGGATTCCGCGTCGATCTTTCGGAGTTCTTCGCCTCGCCGCTCTTCTCTTTCGATAATCTCGACGACGATTGATTTCGGCAACGGGCACAGGAGGCGCGCGCAACTTGTTCGGGCAATTTTCCTTGTCCGGACCGTTTTGTTGTACTCTTTCGGTCTCGGGAACCGCGATTTTGGGGCGCGCTTTTCTACCCTCTGCATATCTGCGCCTATGCGCATTCCCCTCTTCCGCGCTTGATTTTATCCCGCGGATCTGCTATAATCAATGAAACAGCATTTCGGAGGAAAATCGTTATGCAACACAAAGGGACAAAAATTCTTGAAACGAAGCGGCTGCTTCTCCGCAGGTGGAAGGAAAGCGACGCCGAAGAGGCGTTTTCGCACTGGATGAACGATCCCGCCGTTACAAAATATCTCACATGGACGCCCCACGGGGACATTGCGTTTACGCACGCCCTTCTCAAAACATGGGAAAAGGAGAGCGCGGAGCCCCAAATCTATCATTGGGCAATCGTTCTGCGGGAAGGAAACGTCCTCATCGGCGACATTTCCGTCCTGCGCGCGGACGACGTTCAGGAACGCGGCACGATCGGCTACTGCATGGGTAAAAAATGGTGGGGGAAAGGCATCATGACGGAGGCTTTTTCCGAAGTTTTGCGCTACTGCTTCGAGGAAGTCGGATTTTTCCGCATCGACGGCGAGCACGCGGCGGAAAATATCGGCTCCTCCCGCGTTATGGAAAAGTGCGGGCTCGTCTATGAAGGAACGCGCAGAAAGTTCTTCCGCTGTCCCACGACGGGCGAACGGGTCGACATCGTGGAGCGCGGCATTCTGCGGGAAGATTATTTCAAAAATAAGAGATGAATTTTGATTTTACGGAGAAAACCATGGATAAAACACAAATTTTTCAATTTATATCCGAACAGAAAACGGCGTTTCTTGCGTCCGTCAACGAGCAAGGTTATCCCGTGATCCGCGCCATGCTCGCCCCTCGTAAGATAGAAGGAAATGAGATCTACTTCACGACGAACACCTCGTCCAAGAAGATAAAACAGTATTCGGCAAACGATAAGGCGTGCGTCTACTTTTATAAGCGCGGAAAATTCAAGTATCAGGGCGTTTCCATGATCGGGGAGATGCAGGTCTGCACCGATCAAGCGACGAAGGACGAGATCTGGCGGTTCGGCGATAAGATGTTTTATAAACAGGGCGTGACCGATCCCGATTATTGCGTGCTGAAATTCAAGGGCGTCTCCGCCGAATACTACTGCGATTTCAAGACAGAGACGATCGAGCTGTAAATTCCGATTTTGCAGAGACGCATTATGAACTTTTGCGATCGTTGCAACATTGCCTGCGACGGCGAAAGATGTCCGAAATGCGGAAGGAAAAGCTCCGCGCCGTCAATGATGACGATTTTTGTTTGCTCGGGAAGGTGGACAGACTTTTCGGCGACGATCTGAAAGCCGATTTGGAAGACGAAAGGATATCGAATGATAAATCCATTCGGCAGGATACAAAGAGAGCGGGGACGGTTTGTCCTCGCTTTTGCAAAATGACCGCAAACCGATCGCTCCCGCGATCGCCTCCCCCTTCGAGCCCCTTCATGGGTTTGGATAACATACGGGCAGGGGCGTAAAAACGCCCCTGCCCGTTTGTGGTGCGGATGAAGGGACTCGAACCCCCATGGTCTCCCACAGGAACCTGAAACCTGCGCGTCTGCCAATTTCGCCACATCCGCATTTGTGCTTTCCCGCTCGGGTCAGCGATGAAATTCCGTCTTTTTGACGGTCGCGCCGTCGGAGCCGTCGAGAAACCAAACCTTTCCGCCTTCCGAAATACTTTTAACGGGCGCGCCGTCCGCGATTTCGAGCGCGGCGTCGTCCTCCAAGCCCCAAGCGCGATACCTATTATAACGCACGATCTCGTCAAAGTCAAGCGTTCTTTCGCCGTAATGCGGAGAAATTTTGCCTTCGATCCAGCCCAGCCCGGGATACATGCGGTACTCCCCTTCCACCAGCGAATCCGTATACATTTCCCCGAACCAGCAAATCGCGCCCGCCGACAGCCCGCAGATGAGTTTTCCGCTCTCGTGCGCCGCGCGGATATATTCCAACAGTCCGCTCTTCTTCCAATGGTCGAGCATAAAGACGGTATCGCCGCCGCCGACGTACAAGAAATCGGCGCGGGCGAATTTCTCCCCCATCTTTTCGGGGTCGATCTCCCGCCCGACGGTGAGCGCGACGTCGGTTTTCAGCCCGAATACGCCCGTGTACACCTTGTGAAAGGTGTTGTAGTAAGGCATACAGTCGTGGCTGGCGGTAGGAATAAACAGCCCGCAGGCGCGCCGTTCGCCCGCGATTTTTTTCGCCTCTTCCGCAATATACGCGTCGATTTTCAGGCGTTCGGGGTCCTTTTCGCGCCCCTTTCCCTGTCCGCCGCCGATGAGAAGATATCTGCTCATTCGCTCTTTGCGGCGGGCTCCTCCGCCTTTTGTTCCCGCTTCATCTCCGCCTCGTCCGTCGCCGAGATGCCCGCCGTCCTGTCTACGGGGAGCGAAAAGATGACGCCGCCCGCCTCCGTCTTGATGCCGACTTTCTCCGAGAGCGCCTCCATGATGGGAAGCGTATTCTCCTTCTTCGTGAGGATGAGCAAAATTTCCTGCCCCTCGACGAGCGAGATGCCGATAAACTGTTCCGCCTTGGCGTTTTGCATCGTGCGGGCGCGGATGATGGTGCCGCCCGCGGCGCCCGCTTCCCGCGCCGCCTCCATTGCGGCGTCCACGAAATTCAGGGCGACCGCCGCCACGATCAGGTCGTATTTTCTGTCTGCGCTCTTCATGATCTCTCCCTCCATGCCTTTGTTCGCCGCCGCGCCCAAGATGCCCTTCGCGACGATCTGCGAGATCCCCGTGAGCGGGATCGTAAACGAAATTCCCCTTCCCACGAGGTACAGGGACATCTTTTCGCGGATCGACTTCAAGATCGCCGCCTCGTCGCTCTCCGGAATGACGGACAGGACGACGGACTTTTCCGTCTCCCCGATGCCGAGATAATCGAGCACCGACGAACGCGCCGTCCCCGTTCCCTCGAATACATAGGAGAGCGAAACGGACCTGTCGTCGATGACCTCTTTGAGCTGTATTTCGTCGCGGCGGTTGACGATGCTCACGAGCAGTTTCGCGCGGAGCGGTCCCCCCTTGGCGACCGGTTTTGTCAGTTTCAACATTGCCGCGACGCTCTTTGCCGCGCCGACAACGGAATTTTCTTTTTTCTTTTCCGTCATCAGTCCACCTCGTACGTGAGAATTTTTTCCTCGACCGTAAGGAAATGCCGTTTTATCTTCTTCGTCTTATATTTATAGAGAATGCCGAGGATCTGGATGGAGATGAGCGGCGTGAGCGCGACGAACGCCACGCAACCGAACGCCTCCGTCATGATCGCCGCCGTCCCCCCGTTGATGGTATAGCATGCGCCGATGGCGAGCGGAAGCACGAAGGAGGAGACCATCGCGCCGCTCGCGACGCCGCCCGAGTCGAACGCGATACCCGTATAGAGCGGCGGCGTGAAAAAGGTCAAAATGAGCGCGATGGCATACCCGGGAACGAGGATCCACATGATGCTGATATGCGTTAAGATCCGCACCATGGCGAGCCCGAGCGAGATGCACACGCCGATGCAGAGTCCCCGCTTCATCGTCTTTGCGCTGATGGCGCCCGCGGACATGCGTTCGACCTGCTTGTTCAAAACGTGCACGGCGGGCTCCGCGGCGACGATAAAGTACCCGAGGATCATGCCGACGGGAATGAGGAGCCAGCCGCCCCAAAGTTTTGCAAGTTCCATGCCGATCTGCGTTCCCACCTGCTTGAACCCCACGTTCGCCCCCGTGAGAAAGAGAACGAGCCCGACGAAGGTATATACAAATCCCATGAGGATGCGGAGCACCTGCCGCTTATGGAAGGAGCGGGTGAAGATCTGGAAGAAGAGGAAGAACGCCAAAATGGGACTGATGGCGATGCCGACCTCTTTGAAGTAATCCCAAAATCCGCGCAAATAGAGAATGAGAACGCCGTATGTATTCTGGTTTTGCACGAGCCCGCTACTCGCCGAGACGTCCAAAAGATATTCGGGATCCTCGATCTTGAACACGATCCCCAGCACGAGCACGGCGATGATGGGTCCCACGCTGGACAGAGCGACGAGACCGAAGGAGTCGTCCTGTCCCCCCTTGCCAGCGCGGAGGGACGCGACGCCGACGCCGAGCGAGATAATGAAGGGCACGGTCATGGGTCCCGTCGTAACGCCGCCCGAATCGAAGGAGACCGCCCAGAAGGAGGGCGAAACGAAGATGCTCGCGATAAACGCGCCGACATAGAACACGATGAGCAGGATCGAAAGCCTGATGCCGAACACGATGCGGAGCATCGCGATCGTCAGAAAGACGCCGACGCCCACCGCGACGGTGAGAATAAGCAGCCAATTCCCGAGGGGCGTTTTTTCCGCGACCGAAGGGACCTGTCCCGCGAGGATCTGCAAATCGGGCTCGGCAACCGTAACGATGATGCCGATGACAAACGATAAGAGCGCGATCAGCCATACTTTTCGGCTCTTCGTCATGGCGGAACCGATCTTCTCGCCGATGACGAGCATGGACATATCCGCGCCCAGCGTAAAGCAACCCATCCCGACGATCAGAAGAAAAACGCCGATGAGGAACAGCACGAAAACACCCGTGTCGAGCGGCGCGACCGTGAGACTCAAAAGGATGATGATGATCGCGATGGGAATAATCGAGGTGAGCGATTCGACGATCTTATCGCGCAATGCCTTGGTCATTCTCCCTTCCTCCCGCGTGATACTTAATCGGGTCTCCGATACTTCCGCTCGATGGCGGAAATTTTATCGATCCTTCTCTGATGTTTTTCGAGCTTGGAAAACTCCGTCGTGAGGAAGGTCTCCACGATGTCGAGCGCAAGATTTTTCCCCACGATGCCCCCGCCGAGCGCAAGCACGTTGGCGTCGTTGTGTTCGCGGGTCAGGCGCGCGCAAGTCGCGTCCGTGCAGAGCGCGCAACGGATCCCGGGGACCTTGTTGGCGGCAATGGAGATGCCGATCCCCGTCGTGCAGACGAAAATTCCCCTGTCGCATGCGCCGTTCGCGACGGCTTCCGCCGCGGCGAGCGCAAAATCGGGGTAATCGCAGGAATTTTCCGTCGTCGTTCCGAAATCGGCGACTTCGTATCCGTGCTGTCCGAGATAGGCGGCGACGGCGTTTTTGAGCGCAAGACCGCCGTGGTCGCATGCAAGCGCGATTTTCATTTTGTTTTTTCCTCCTCTATTCCGCATCGAAAGGCGGGCAAATTCTCCGGATGACGAGGGGCAGACATTCGCGGATCGCGCGGAGCGTCGCGCGGTAGACGTCTATTCCCCTTCCGTACGGGTCGGGGATCTCCGATCCCGCGATCTCGTAAAAACTCGTAACGTTGGGCAGATCGCCGATCTGTCTCCTCTGCGATTCCGTCATGCAGACGACGGCATACGCGCCGTCCAGCATTTCCCTTGTAAGGCGGCGGGAAGCAAACGCCGCGGCGCAGGGGATCTTCGCCTCCGAGAGCGCCTGCGCGGCGAACGCCGAAATGGGGCTTCCCTCCGCCGCTTGCAGGCCCGCCGACTGCACCGTATACCAACGGATCTTACGGCGTTTCAACTCCGCCTTCATCGCCGCTTCCGCCATGGGAGAACGGCAGGTGTTGCCCGTACACACAAAAATGATCTTCCTATGTTTCATGATCCCCTCCGAACGCGCGCGTAAATCGGTTGAGAACGCCCGCCATCGCGCCGCCCCTTCCCGACGGCATTACGCCGACGAGCAAAGTCGCCCTCTTTTCGCCCTGCCGAAGCAGTGTATACAGCCGCCGCGCCATCTCCGCATCCGTCTCGCCGAGGTCGAGGACCTCGCGCCCCGAAAACCGCGGGAGCAGCGCGCTCTCGCACAAGATCATCGGTTTTCCGCCACCCGTCTCCTCGTTTTCGTAGAGACGGAGCGCCTCTTCCGCACTGCGGCAACATGCCGTTTTGCATCGGGGCGAATAGTGCTTGTATGCCATGCCGGGGCTCTTCGGCTTCTCCCCTTCCGCGGGAACGTACACGCGGCAATCCCCCGCGATGCGGGCGATCTGTTCGCGCGTTACGAGCCCTTCCCGCAAGATCGCGGGGACCTCCCCCGTGCAGTCCAATACGGTGCTCTCGATGCCCCCCGTACAGGCGCCGCCGTCGAGGATGAGCGGGATCTTCCCGCCGAAATCGTCCAGAACGTGCTGTGCCGTAACGGGCGAAACGTGCTTTGAAAGGTTTGCGCTGGGCGCGGCGACGGGTAAGTTCACCGCTTTGAGGAACGCCTGCGCGACGGGCGAGGACGGCACGCGGACGGCGAGCGTTTGCAGTCCGCACGAGACATAACGGGAGACCTTCCCCGAGGAGGGATAGACCATGGTGAGCGGTCCCGGAAGAAACGCGCGGCGGAGCGCGGCGGCATAGGCGGGTTCCCCGTCCGTAAGGCGGGAAATATCGTAATCCCTGTGCACGTGCACGATGAGCGGATTGTCGGCGGGGCGCCCTTTGAGCGCATAGATTTTGAGCACCGCCTCGTCCGAAAAGGCGTTCGCGCCCAGCCCGTACACCGTTTCCGTGTGAAACGCGACGGCTTCCCCCGCCTCTATATACGCCTTCGCCAGTTCCATGGCGGAACGGCTGTTGCCGAGAATGCGCGTCTCCATGTCAGTCTTCGGGGATCTCGTCCTCTTCGGGCTTGGGGCGGGAATAGTTGGGCTCCTCCGTGGGACGCCCTTGATCCTCCACGTCCTCGAATTTCGTCTTGTCCCCGATGAAGCGGAGCTGGATCCTCCCGAGCGCGCCGTTTCTGTGCTTGGCGATGATGAGTTCCGCCGCCCCCTTTACGATGTTGTTTTTCGCCATCTCCTCCGGCGTCGCGGTAACATCGGGACGATTGATGAACATGACGATGTCTGCGTCCTGTTCGATCGCGCCCGATTCGCGCAAGTCGGAGAGCTGGGGCTCCTTCGTCTGGATACGGCGGAGCTGGGAAAGCGCGATGACGGGAACGTTGAGTTCCTTCGCCATGATTTTGAGATCGCGCGTGATGGCGGCAACTTCCTGCTGGCGGTTCTCCTGATTGGTATACTTTCCGCCCCCCTCCATGAGCTGGATATAGTCGATCATCACGAGGTCGAGCCCGCCCTCCTGCGCCACAAGGCGGCGGCATTTGGAGAGGATCTCCGCGGGGGTAACGCGGGAGGAATCGTCGATGAAGATCTTGCTGTTGCGGATCCTGTCGCCCGCGAGCAGGAGATTTTTCCACTCCGACTGCACGAGTTTGCCGGAGAGCGCTTTCTCCATGCTCACGCCCGCATAGGCGCACACGAGACGCTGGACGATCTGCTGGCGGGGCATTTCGAGGGAGAACACCGCGCAGATCTTTCCGCCCCGCATCGCGGCGTGCTCGACGATGTTCATCGCGAGCGAAGTTTTCCCCATGCCGGGACGCGCCGCGAGCACGATGAGGTCGGATTTTTGCAACCCGCCCGTGATGCGGTCGAGCCCCGTGAACCCCGTGGTTATGCCGCGGCGGACGTTTGGATCCGCCTGTATCTCCTCGAAGCGGTGCAGAACTTCCCCGATGACTTCGCCGTCCGCAAGCCCGGAGAGCGACGTCTTGTCCTCCCGCTTGGCGATGTCGTACACCCGCTTTTCCGCATAGGAGAGCGCTTCGCGGTCGTCCTGCCCCTTCATGCTGTTTTCGATGATGTCGTTCGCCGCGCGGATGAGCGCGCGGTTGACGCCGTCCCGCCGCAAGATCTCGTAATACTGTTTATAGTTCGCCGCCGAAGGGGTCGCCTGCGCGAGCTCGGTGAGATAGGCGAGCCCGCCCGCCCGTTCGAGCTTTCCCTCGCGGTCGAGCTCGTCCGAGAGCGTTACGAGGTCCACGGGCTTTCTCGCCCCGTAGACCGCGCGCATCCCCTCCAAGATCACCCGATGGGATTCCTGATAGAAATCCTCCTCGCGGAGAATTTCCAGAAGTTCGGACTGGACGCCCTCGTCGAGCATGATGCAACCGAGGAGCGCCGCTTCCGCGTCCAAGTTGTGCGGCATTTGATTGATCGCCATGGAAAAACCCTCTTTTGTGTTTTTACGCCAATTCTTCAAACGCGTTCAGCGCGTTTTCAAATTCCTTCCAGACGTCCGAGAACGTCTCCTCTTTCGTGAGGTCCGCCCCCGCGATTTTGAGGAGCGAAACGGGATCGGTCGCCGATCCACCCGAGAGAAAACGGAAATAATCGTTTACCGCGGGCGCGCCTTCGCGCAGGATGCGGTCCGCGATGGAGATCGCGGCGGTGATGCCCGTCGCATACTTGTACACGTAGAAGGAGCGGTAGAAATGCGGCACGCGCGCCCACTCGATCGCGATGTCCTCGTCGTGCGTTACCGCGTCGCCGTAATACTTCTTGTTGAGAGAATAGTACAATTCGGAGAGATTGTCCTTGTTGAGCGGCTCCCCGCTTTCCGCCATCTCGTGCGCCTTCTCCTCGAACTCCGCAAATTGCGTCTGGCGGAAGAGCGTCGTGCGGACGGTATCCATAAAGTAATTGAGCAGATATTTCCGCAGGGTTGCGTCCTTCGTCTCTTTGAGCAGATATTTGAGGAGCAACGTCTCGTTTACGGTGCTCGCGACTTCCGCGACGAAAATTTTATATTCGGACTTGGCGAACGGCTGGGCGGCGTTGGAGAAATAGGAATGCATCGCATGCCCGAGCTCGTGCGCGATCGTAAATACGTCCTGCGTCGTCCTTTGATAGTTGAGAAGGACGTACGGGTGCACGCCGTAGACGCCCGCGGAGTATGCGCCGCTCCGCTTTCCCTCCGTCTCCGCGACGTCGATCCAACGCTCGTCGCGGGCGCGCTTCAACACGGAGAGATATTCTTCCCCGAGCGGCGCGAGCCCTTTGAGCACGAGCTCGAACGCATCCTCGAAGGACATGCGCAGTTCCGCGTTCTCCACGAGGGAGGGCATGATATCGTACATGTGCATCTCTTCATAGCCTAAAACGCGCTTGCGCATCGCCATATAGCGGTGCAAAAGAGGCGTCGCCTTTTCCACGCTCTTGACGAGGCGGTCGTACACGCTCGCGTCCACATCCTCCTCGAAGAGCGCCATTTCGAGAGACGTCGCGTACTTTCGCGCGTCCTTGAAAAAGATGTCCCGCTTCACGTTGCCGTAATAGGTCGTCGCGAGCGTGTTGACGATCTTCCGATACGCCGAATAGTACAGCCCGAACGCCTCGGCGCGCTTATTTCTGTCGTGTCCGCTCATGATGAGCGAATACAGCCCGTGCGAGAGCGGCTGGCGCTTGCCCTCGTATTCGATCTCGGGAACGTTGAGCTCGGCGTTGTCGAGCATCTCAAACACATCGCTCGCGACATTGAGCGGGTCGGACGCGCGCGCGAGCAGGATCTCCTCGCTTTCGGAGAGGGTGTGCCGCTTGCTCGCCTTGATCCGCGAGAGCGTATAATCGTACTCCTTCAAGCGTTCGTCCGCGATGAGCGCGTCGAGCGCTTCGTCCGACAGCGCGGTGAGCTCGGGCGTGGAAAACGCCGTCTCCGCCGCCGCCCGCGTGAGCAGATTGATGACGCGCGAGACGAAAGAATTGTACTTCGTATCGCGGAGATCCTCGTCGTGTTTGAGATACGCATAGAGGTACACCTTCATCGCGCTGCGGTTGAACGCTTCCTCCGCCTTGAAATAGGCGAGCACGTTTTCCGCCGTCGTGAGCGTCCCGCGGTATTTCGCGAAGTCCACCGCGCGTTCGAGCGCGGCGAAGCCCTCCTCCCACGCCTCGTCGCTCGGATAGATGTCCGAGAGGTCCCAGAGATATTTTTCCGCTATGTCCTTTCTTTCCATACAGGCTCCTTTAATTTTTGAAACTGTGGATGGGCGCGGGGATGAGACCGCCCCGCCCGATGAACTTGCCCGCGTCCCCGCCGTGCACGGACATGACGGGCGCCCTGCCCAAAAGTCCGCCGAAGTTCACCTCGTCCCCTACCTTCTTCCCGGGGGCGGGAATGACGCGGACGGCAGTCGTCTTGTTGTTGATCATGCCGATCGCCGCCTCGTCCGCGATGATGGCGGAGATCGTGGAGGCGGGCGTATCGCCCGGGATGGCGATCATGTCGAGCCCCACCGAGCAGACGCACGTCATCGCCTCCAACTTTTCGATCGTGATCGTTCCCTTTTCCGCCGATTCGATCATGCCGATATCTTCGGACACGGGAATGAACGCGCCCGAGAGCCCGCCCACGCGCGAGGACGCCATAACGCCGCCCTTTTTCACCGCGTCGTTGAGCATGGCGAGCGCCGCCGTCGTCCCGTGGCTCCCCACGACGGAGAGCCCCAACTCTTCCAGAATATGCGCGACGCTGTCCCCCCGCGCCGGCGTGGGGGCGAGCGAAAGGTCTACGATGCCGAAGCGCGCGTCCAGCCGCTTCGCCGCCTCTTTGGCGATGAGCTGTCCCGCCCGCGTGATCTTGAACGCGGTGCGCTTGATGATCTCCGCGGCGTCCGTGAGATCGGCTTCGGGCGCGGCTTTGAGCGCATGCCATACGACGCCGGGACCCGAAACGCCGACGTTGACGACGGTATCCCCCTCGCCCACGCCGTGGAACGCGCCCGCCATGAAGGGATTGTCCTCCACCGCGTTGCAGAATACGACGAGCTTCGCACAGCCCGCGCCGCCGCTCTCCGCCGTGCGCGCCGCCGTCTCCTTTACGATCTCGCCCATCGCGCGGACGGCATCCATGTTGATCCCCGAGCGCGAAGAGCCCACGTTGACGGAGGCGCAAAGGCGGCTCGTGGTCGAGAGCGTCTCGGGAATGCTCGCCAAGAATTTCTTTTCGTAGTCGGCGGCTCCCTTGTGCACGAGCGCGGAATAGCCGCCGAGAAAGTCGATGCCGAGTTCCCGCGCCGCGCGGTCCAACGCCTTGCCGACGAGGACGCTCTCTTCTGGGAACGCCGCGGTGAGAAGGGAGACGGGCGTTACGGACACCCGCTTGTTCACGATGGGAATGCCATATTCGCGGGAGAGCTGCTCCGCCGTGGGAACGAGCGCTTCCGCCTTCCGCATCACCTGCGCATATACCGCCCGCGCCGTCTCCTCCGCGGAGGAACGGATGCAGGAGAGGAGCGAGAGCCCGAGCGTTACCGTGCGGATATCGAGATGCTCCTTCTCGATCATGTCTATCGTTTCGAGAACTTCCGATTTACCGAACATGCCGCGCCGCCTCAAACATTGTGCATCGCGTCGAAAATGTCCGCGTGCTGTAACCGAACGGTCATGCCGATCTCCGCGCCCATCCGTTCCAGACCCTGCCCGAGCGCGGAAAATTCCTCGTCGCTCTCCGAGGTATCCACGATCATGATCATGGCGAACCGTTCGCCGAGAATGGTCTGCGAGATGTCCTCGATGTTGACGTTATGCTCGGAGAGAAACCCGCTCACCCGCGCGATGATGCCCTTTCTGTCCGTTCCGGACACGGTAACGACTGCCCTCATTTCTCTTCCTCCAAGTCGTATTCGATGAGCAAATTCCCCTGTGTGATGAGCCTTGCGACATGTCCTTCGCGGAAGTCGGGATAGTCCTTTTCCCCGTCCACGTAAATTTGGCGGGTCATCGTCTCGTCCCGCTTGATATTGCGGACGGAGAACGTCGCGACGTTCACGTCCACGCCGTCGTGCACGCGCCAGTCGTCAATTCCCTCGAAGGGCGCGACGAAATACTCTTTCAGCCCCACCGAGATGAATTTCAACATTTTGCAATAGGCGCGCGAACGCTTGAAACAGATCCCCATATAGGGGAACACAAAGATGAGGTAGAGCGCGGTCCAAACGCTCGTTACGGCAATGACCCACGTGCCGTTGGGGTCGTTATAGGGGAGCAGGGTATAATAGACGATGAGCCCCACGAGCCCCGCGACGAACAGCGCCGTCGCCGCATAGAAGCCCGCGAGGATCTTCCGCTTTTGCATGACGGCTTCCCAAAGATCTCTGTCCGAATACAATTTAACCATGGCTTTCTCCGTTTTTTTCGTCCGTTCTCAAAAGTTCGTCCCCGTGCTCCGTTCTGCGGTAGAGCTCGTACCTGTCGTCGTATTCCGCAAAATAGTATCCCGCGTGCCCTTCCACTTCAAAGTAGCGGGGCGAAGAAGGCTTCGGCGGCGCGGGCGCAGGCATAGGAGCAGGCGCGGGAGCGGGCGCGGGTCCCGGTGCGGGAATGGGCGAATAGGTGGGCGCGGGCATGGGCGCGGGCGCCTCCGCCGCGGGCTCTTCCTCTTCCGCGGGCTCCTCCGTCCGTTTGCGCGGCACGAATTTCGCGAACCGCTTGTAAAGCCGCACGCCCCACCCCGCGAGCGTTACCGCCGCGCAGAGGGCGAAGCCGACCCAAAAGTAAGCCGCCTTTCCGTCGAATACCCCGAAACAGAGCTGTAACAGACCGCATACGAGAAGATAGAGCGCAAGCAGGCGGATGCGCAGATATTTCAGAACATTATACACGATTTTCAGCCCCGTGGCAAGCAAATTCAAAATCGCTTTCACGCCCGCGGCGAGCATTTTAAGAAAGGTCATCTCTTCTTTTGTTCCGTCGTGTCTTACTTTGCGATAAAAAGAACGCCCAGCGTATTTCTGCCGCAGTGCCCCGTTACCACGGAGCCCGCGACCGTTTCGAGCACCTCTTCAAAGGAGAACGTCGCGGCGACCTTTTCCTTTGCGAACGCCACGAGCGATTCGTCCGCACTGCTGTGCGTGATGAAGCACCGCCGCGCATCGTATTGCGGATATTGCGCGGCGAGGTCGTCGATATACGCCCCAACGCACTTTTCCATGCTGCCCCGATACTTTTTTTCGGCGACGAGCTGCCCGTCCTCCATTTCGATGAGCGGATGGATCTTCAAGACATTCGCCCCGTACATCTGCATGCGGGAACAGCGGCCGCCCTTGTAGAGATAATCGAGGCGATCCGGAATGAAGGAGGTATTCACCAACGGGCGCAGCCGCTCCGTCTCCTCCACGATCTCGTCCGCGCCGCACCCTTCGAGAAGCATGTCCGATGCCTTCATCGCGAGCAAGCCCTGCCCGCTCGACAGCGCGCGGGTGTCCACGACGCGCACCTTCCCGCCGAAATTTTTCGCCGCCGCCAGCGCGTACGTATACGAGGAGGACGATTTGGACGAAATATTGAAATGCACGACCTCGTCCCCCGCATCCACGATCTTTGCGAAGTACTCCTCGTAGTCCCCGATGCTCGGCGCGGCGGTCTTGGGGAGGATGTTCGTCTCCGCCACAAAGGAAAAAATATCCTGCGGCGTGATGTCCACGCCGTCGCGGTAGCTTTTCTCCCCCAACACGACCGAGAGCGGCACGATGCCGATCCCGCGCTCTTCGGCATATTTTCCCAAATCGCCCGTACTGTCCGTCGTAAGTTTAACACCCATGCGCTTCTGCCTCCTATTTAGTAGAGCCAACCGTACAGAAGGGAACGGAACCCTTCCCAGACGTTGGTAAACGACTTGATATCCACCGCCCACTGCGGCACGACGCCGACGATGTCCTCATAGGAGAAACACCCCACGTCCTGCGAATCCCTGCTGTTGTCCCGATGGTCGCCGAGAATGAAAATTTCGCCCGCGCCCACCGCCGTTACGGGAAAATCCGGGGTACGGTAGGCGGGTGAGACGTATTTCTCCGAAAGCGCGGAAAAGTCGTTCTCCCCCGCGCGCCGCAGATAGACGACCCCGCCTTCGCAACAGATCTCGTCCCCCTCGACCGCGATGAGGCGCTTGATGATGAGCTCGGTATCCTCGAACTGCGCCTTGTGCGAAGAGACGTCCACGATGACGATGTCCCCCCGCTCCGCCTTGAATTCCTTTTCCGCGTACAGGATATCGCCGTCCTGCAAGGTGTCCAACATCGACGTCTTGGAGACGGTGATGATGAAAAAATTGCTGTCGATCCAGATCTCGAACGCAAGAATGGCGGCGACGAGGACGAGGAGCGCGCCCAACAAAACGATCGCGACCTTGTTCGTCTCCCGCTTATTCAGCATTTCGGGACGCCGTACTTTCTTCATCTCTCCTCTCCGCTCCCGCGGCGCAACCGCTTGGCGAGACCGTCGTGATCCAAAACGACCGTCCTGCCGCAGGTAAGGCACCTTATCTTATATTCCGCGCCCGTGCGGACGACCTCCCACCGCCTGCCGCCGCAGGGATGGGGCTTCTTCGTCTCCACGACGTCGCCCGCGCGCACCGTCAGATCCATATGACGTTGTTGACGAGGATCTCCCCGTCGCCGAAAAATACGAGGGAGACGACCCCCGAAAAATCGCGGAGCGGCGCGCCCGTCTCCGACTTGAAATCGCCCGCGTCGAGCAGGATGCTCTTCCACTTTCCGCCGCCCTCTATCGTCTCCTCGCAGGAATAGCCGACGTTCTCCTCGGCGTCCTTGTAGAAGATAATTTTCAAGCGGGCATCCTGTTCCGACCACGCGTCGAAACGGATGGAAGCGCCTTCGGGCGGCTCGTAGCGGGATTCTCCCACGCGGTAGGAGACGAGCCCCGCATCCGCCGTGATGCCGCGGATCCCGCCGTAGCCCGCCACGAGGCGGACGTCCGAACTCGAACCGTCCGCAAAACAATCCGCGATGGAACGGGCGCGGCGGCGGAACGCGGTGAATCCGTTCATGCCGTCCGCGCTGGAATAGAGCACGCGGCTCTTGTAGCGGCTGTTTTTATACTGCTTTTTGAGCGCGAACTCCTGTATCTTGGAGGTGACGGAAAACCCGTTGGAATAGCGCACGAAGGTATAGGCGAGAAGTTTATCGCTCCCCTCGTACGCGCCCAGCGGAACGGTCCCCTCGTTCTCCGCCAGATCCTCCGCCTTCCCGAGCACGCGCGTCCAGTCGCGCGTCTTGAACGCCGCGGCGCGCTCGGTATAGAAAATGCCGTATTCTTCGATCTCGCCCATGGCGTCGTACGTGCCCTTTGCAACGAGCCTGCCCTCCTCGTCCTCCTCGATCGTGAGCGAGATGGGACGGCTGACGAACACCGAACGCCCTTTGAGATATTTATCGAGGAAGAGATACAGGTTGGCGAGGGAATGCGAGCCGATGAGCCCGTTTCCGTGCGCCGAGAACAAGATCGCCTTCTCCACCTCGGGATTGATCTGCTGGAAGGTATCGTAAACCCTGTCGTAATTGTACTTTTTATCGTTGATGGCGGAGAGAAGCAAAACGGGACATTTTACGTAGGGCGCATAGCTCTGCGAATCGATGCCCGCGATGAAGCGGTGCCGCTCCTCGTCGAACACGGGTTTCTCGCCGTCCGTGAACCGCTCCACGCCGCGATAGGCGAGCCAGCCCGCCGCGCAGACGGAGATCATGCAGGAGATGGGCGCATAGGGCGCGATCTTGAAGAGCACTTCGCCGCCCGTGCGCAGCCCGATCGCGCCGACCTTGGTAACTTCGGGGCGTTCGGAGAGCCAGCGCGCCGCATAGCGCGCCACGCCCGCCCATTCGTACCAGCTCGTCTCGCGCGCGGTGGGTTCCGCGTACTCGATATGTCTGCCCGCGCGCATGAAATTCGCATAATCCGCTTCCTCGGGATAGGCGGTATATTTGCCCGTCCCGTTCTCGCCGCAGTAATCGACGCACAGAACGCCGTACCCCTGCCCGATGAGCCGCTTGACGAATTTCATGTCGAAGGGAAGCCCCGCTTCAAAGAGCACCATGACGGCGGGGAAGTTCTCCTTGTCCTCCGGAACGGCGTACGTCGCAAAAATGCGCACGCGCGCCGACCCCGTGTTCCGCCCGGAAAAGGCGACTTCGCGGACGATCGCGCCGTCCTCCCTCGTCTCCGTGAGGACGTTTTCGTTGAAGGGAAGGGTCTCGTCGAAATCCTTCCAAAGGGTTACGGGCGTTAAAATCGTGTTCGGCAAAATGGTTACCTCACTCCGTAATGATTTGCGAGCCGTGTCTCTCGGTCGCCTTTTTCACCGTAATTTTACGGTCGATCCTGTGTTTCAGCGTCTCCACATGGGAGATGATCCCGATGGAGAAATGTTCCCCTTTCAAGCGTTCGAGGCTGTCCATCACGACGTCCGCGAGCCGCTCGTCGAGCGTTCCGAACCCCTCGTCAAGGAAGAAAAATTCGATGGGACGGAGCGACTTCGCGCAGATCTCCGCGGACAGCGCGAGCGCGAGGGAGAGCGAAACGAGAAAGGTCTCCCCGCCCGAGAGCGTGTACACGCCGCGCGCCGCGCCCCCGTTGAAGTTGTCCCCCACGAGAAATCCCCCGTCGTAGCGCAGGAAGTATCTGCCGTCCGTGAGGTTCAACAGCCGTCCGCTCGCGTTGCGCGCGACCGTCTGCAAATATTCCTCCGCGACAAATTCCATGAATTTATTGCCTTCGAGCAGTTTTTTCAGCCGTTCGCAGAGTTCCGCCCGCTTGCCCGCCGCCGCATATTCCTTTTCGAGGGCGCGTCTCTTTTCGAGCGCTTCCTGCGCGCGGACGAGCTCGGCGCGGGCGAGCGCGAGCGTGCGAGCACTTTGCAGAGCCGACTCCTCCGCTTGGGCGAGCGCCTCCCTCGCCGCGGCGGTCTCCTCCTCGGTGGCGGCGTGATCCTCCCCCGAGAGCTGTGCAATGCGCGCCTTGGTCGCCGCGGTCTTTTCCCTGTATGCTTCGAGCCGCGCCCGCGCGCCCTCCGCGTCGCCGTATTTCGCGACAAGCGCGCCCGCCTCCGCGGCGTCTGCGAATCCGCCCGCCCGAAGCGCTTCTTCATACCGCTTTTTCGCCTCCGCGAAGCTCTCCCCGGCGGCGCGTTTTTTCTCCTGTGCCGCGGCGTACGCTTCGGCGGACGCGTTGCGCTGTTCTTCCGCCCTCTTTCTCGCCTCCGCGCGCTCCCGCTTTTCCCGCTTTTTTTCGGAGAGTTCCCGCTCCGCATCGGCGAGTGCGGGCACGCCGGACAATAGCGCGCCGTCGCGGGCGATCTCTTCCTCCGCGCGCGCCTTTTCCGCCCGCAGAGCGGCAAGACGGGCAAGGCGCACATCCTGCTCCGCCTTTTGGCGTTCGAGGGTCAACAGTTCTTCCCGCGCGGCGGAAAGCGTGCGCTCCCGCTCCCGGAAGGCGCGAACGAGCTCGCCGAGTTCCGCAGCGTTCCCCTCCGAGAGCGCGGCGTATTTTTCGAGGAGGGGCGCGACGTCCTCCGCGACGATCGGCTTGGCGGCGGCGAGCGCTTTGAGCTCCCCGTAAAACACCGCGTACTCCCCGCGCAAGAGTTCCGTCTTGCATGCCGCGGCAAAGGAGAGAAAATCCCCGCTCTCCGCCGCGGCGATGCGGGCTTCCAGTTCGGCGCGGCGTTCCCCGTAGGGAAATTCCGCGCACCGCCCCTCTTCCTCGCGCAGTTTTCGCTCGACCGTCTGCAACGAAGCGGCGGCGACGCGCAACTTTTCCCGCGTTTGCTCCGCGGAAGCCGCCTTTGCCCGCCGTTCCGCGAGACGGGCGAGTTCCTCGTCCTCCCGCTCCGCATCTTCGGCGGGAAGCGCCGCGAGCGCCTCTTCCGCCCCTTTTATCTTCTTTTCCGCCGCGGCAAGTTCCTCCGCGGCACGCTCCGAACGCTCCTTTGCGACCTTTCCGTCCCGCACGGCGGCGAGCGCGTTTTCGGCGCGTTCCAGCCGCGCGAGTTCGCTGCGGAGCGTCTCCATCCCGTCCGCTTCCTCTTCGAGACGGCGCCACTCCGCCTGCGCGCGTTCCAGCTCCCGTCTGCGCGCCGACGCGGCGGAAACCCTCTTTTCTCTCTCCCGCGCGTCTGCAAGCGCTTGGGCGGCGGACGCATCCTCCTGCGCGAGGCGGGCGATCTCCGCGGCAAGCGCGCCGCAAGCCTCCTCGCTCGCGTTGAGATAGGGTTCCATCCTCGTCTCCGCGATCTTCCACGCGCTGCGCGCTTCGGCATAGCGGGCGTTCACCCGCTTCACGAGCCCCTCGCCGTACCGCTCCAAATCGAAGAGGCGGGAGATGAGTTTGAGCCTGTCCGAACGCGCGGAGCGCACGAACTGCGCAAATTCCCCCTGCGGAAGCGCGATACATTTTTCAAAATCCCGCTGTTCGAGCCCGATGATGCGCTCCAAGAGCGCGTTGCTCTCGCGCACGCCCTCCGCAAGGGCGAGAAGCGCGCCCTCCTTTTTCTCGTAGACGCGCGCCGCCTGCAAGGCGTTCTTCCTCTTGATCTCCCGCTCGACGCGGAAGGCGCGGCGGCACCCTTCAAAGACGATCTCGAACTCGAAACGGACGTAAGCCTTGTCCGCCTTGTAATGGATGATATCGGCGGCGCTTCCCGCGCGCGCCCGCGCGACGCTCCCGTACAGCGCGAAGCCGATGCAATCGAGAATGGTGCTCTTGCCCGCGCCCGTATCCCCGAAGATGCCGAAGATACCGAATTCGAGCAATTCGGTAAAGTCGATCTCCGCGCGCTCCGAGAAGGAGTTGATCCCGCAAAATTCGAGATAGACGGGTCTCACGGCTGTTCCTCCAACGCGGAGAGAAATTCCTCCGCGAGCGCGGCGGGCGGGTCCTCCCCGAACGTCGCGCGGAAATAGGCGGCGAACAGCTCGCCCGCGCTCATGGCGGCGCGGCTGACGACGGGCGCGGCGGCTTCCCCCTCCACGCGTGCGATGAGAGAGACGAGCCCCTCGCACGCCTCCCGAAGAGACTGCGTCTCCGCATACGAGAGCGGCGCGGAGAGAAGCAAGGTGAGTTCCACAAAACAATCGCCGTACTGCGGGAGCAGGCGAAGCGCTTGCTCCACCCCCCTGCATTCGAGACGGACGAGGCGTTTCCCCGCTTTTATGGGGAGGGCGCGGAAGGAGATCTCCGTTCCGTGCGTTTCGAGAAGATTGACGCTCTTTTGCGTGTTCGCCTCGTCGAAGGAATAGGCGAGGAGCGAACCGCTGTAACAGACGTTTTCGCCCAACGTCTGCGCCCTGTGCAGATGTCCGAGCGCGACGTAGCCCTCTTTGGGCAGACAGGAGAGCGGCACGGCGCGCGCGCCGCCGAGATCGATGTCGCGTTCGCTCTCGCTCGTCTTTCCGCCCGCCGCGAAGAGATGGGACAGAAGGATGTGCGGCATGTCGCCGCAGTATCCCTCGTCGCCGCGCGCGATCCAGCGGCGGATCTTTTCCGGATAGCTCTCCTCCGTCTTCTCCTCTTTGAGGCGCGCCTCGTTGGGATAGGGCAACGCGTTGATAAAGACGCGCTCCCCCGCCCCGTTCTCGATGACGAGACTGTGTTCGGAGACGGAAACGGCGCGCACGGGACGGTCTCCCCCCGCCGTGAAGCGGGCGGGCGCATTCCCGAAGAGGTAGATGCCCTGCCGTTCGGCGATGGGCGCGGAAGCGGAAAGGCGCACGCCGTCGTCGTGGTTCCCGCTGACGACGACGACCGCGCGGGTCTCCCCCGCGAGCCGTTTGACGGCGCGGAAAAAGAGCTCCTCTGCCTCCGCGGGCGGAAGATAGGTATCGAATACGTCCCCCGCGACGAGCACGAGGTCTATTTTTTCCGCTTCGCAGACGTCAACGAGCTCGTTGAGCGCCGCCTCTTGCTCGGGCAAACGCTCCCTGTCCATGAGCCGTTTCCCGAGGTGCCAATCGGACGTGTGAAGGATCCTCATCGCCGTTTTCCGAAAATTTTTTCCCGCGCGCGAAAACACTTTGCTTTTTGCGCGGAAGTATGCTATACTATTATATAACAGCCGACGGAAAAAAGCAAGCGTTCGTTCGGAGGAAACATGTCTTTCACCGCCTTTTCCAAAGATTTTACCGCGAATATGTTTACGAGCGTGGAAAATCAGTTCATCACGAAATATCTGCCGCAGGCGAGCGGGGACGCCGTGCGCGTCTATCTCTACGGGCTCTACCTCTGCCAATGCAAGGAAGAATTCGACGCCGCGAGCGCGGCGAAACTGTTGCGCCTCACGCCCGAAAAGCTGACACAGATCTTCGACTTCTGGGAGGAATGCGACCTTGTGCACGTCCTCTCCCGCGAGCCCCTCTATGTCGAATATCTGCCCGTGAACGCCGCCGTCGGCAGACCGAAATCCGTCCGTCCCGAAAAGTACGCGGAGTTCAACCGCGAACTCTATAAACTTCTGCAAAAGGCGCAAAAGGATTTCAAACCCTACGAAATGCAGCGCATTTTGCAATTCCTCGAAGACAATCCCATGGAACAGCAGGCGTTCCTCCTCGTCGCCGAATACTGCGCGAAAAAGGACGGCGAAAAGCTCACCGCGAGCCATGTTCTCAACAAGGCGGCGAAGCTGTGCCGCGAACGCAAATTCACCTACGAACAGGTGGAACAGGACCTTGCGGACTACAACGTGCACGAAAAGGAGCTCTCCCGCATCTTCACCCTGCTCGGGATCTACCGGAAGCCGCAGGAGAGCGACTACGAATTTCTCGACAAATGGTCGGCGCGCGGCATGGAAACGGGCGCGCTCTATGCGATGGCGGAGGTGCTGAAAAAGGGCTCGCTCGCGACGCTCGACGCGCTCGCCGAAGAGCTCCACGAAAAGCAGATACATACCGAGAGCGAGGCAAAACAGTACCTTGCGCGGCGGAACGAGCTCACCGCCGTTGTCTTTCGGGTGGCGAAGCGGCTGGGCGTCAAAGTGCAAAATCCCCGCCCCTACTGCGAAGAATACGCCGAAAAGTGGCTGGACCGCGGTTACGACGCGGAGAGCCTTGCCCTGCTCGCGGGGCTCGGGCTCAAACTCGGCTACGGGTTCCCCGAGCTCGATACGCTGCTCGAAAAGCTCTACCGCGACGGCGTGGTGGACGGCGAGGGCGTGAAGGCGTACTGCGCGGAGCGCGACGGGGAGTTCAGACTTCTGCAAAACATTCAAACGGTCTGCGGCGTCGTAAAAAAGACGCAATCCGCGCTCGATATGATCGCCGCGTGGAAAAATTGGAACTTCTCCGACGCGATGATCTTCGAGGCGGCAAAACGAAGCGCGGGCGCCGCCGCGCCGCTCTCCTATATGAACAAACTGCTTTCCGAATGGAAGCGGACGGGCATAGCCGCCCCCTCCGAGATCCCCGAGCGGGCAAAGCCCGAACAGCCGCGCCCCGATCTTCGGTCGGAAGCGGCGATCGCAGCGGACCTGCGCGCGGAGCGCGAACGCTACTATGCCGCCCTGCGGGAAAAGGCGCAGCGGCGCGTGGAGCGCGCGCAGACGATCGCCCTGCGGGACGCGGAATACCGCGAAGCGGAAGCCGCGCTCAACAAGGGAGAGCTCGAACTCGCGAAGGCGGAGATCTATTCCCCCGCCTCGCTCCCCGAACTGAACGCGCGGCTCGAAGCGGCGCGGCAAAAGCGGCTCTCCGCGCTAAAACGGTTGCATCTTTCAGAGCGCGACTTTGCGCCCGCCTATTCCTGCGCGAAATGTTCGGACACGGGATTTCTCCCGAACGGCGCGCTCTGCGACTGCTACGACGCGCGGAAAGCGGGCAAAAACGGGCAATAATGTCTGACATAATACTTTGCAAAATCAAAAAAAGCGGCTAAAAAGCCGCTTTTTTTATTCGTATTCGCCGTAATCTCTTCTATCGCCCGAAAAAGACGGCGCGTCTCTCGGCGGCGCGTCCTCCCACTTCCCCCGCTGTTTTACGGGTTTCGGAGCCGCTTTGATCTCCACCAGAATGACGTCTACGCCGATCTTGGTGATTTTTTTGATGTCGATGAAAAGATCCGCCTTGCCCCAGCGGAATCCCTTTCCGCCGGGGACGACGATGCCGAGCACTCTTCCTTCGGGCCAAGTGAACACGACGTCGCAAACCTTTCCGAGCTTGCGTCCGTCGCACAGATTGACCGCCTCTTTTTTGCGCAATTCGCCGAAACTCGTCTCCACGCTTCTATTGTATGCGGCGCGGCGGGAAAAGTTTCGCTATGAGATCTCTTTCCGTATGACGCCGAGCGCATTTTTTTCGAGGCGGGAGACCTGCGCCTGCGAGATGCCGACTTCCGCGGAGATCTCCGTCTGCGTCTTTCCCTCATAGTAGCGGAGTTTGAGAATTTTCTGCTCTCGCTCGGTGAGCCGCGCGATGGCTTCCCGCAGGGCAACGCGTTCCGTCCAGCGTTCCTCGCTCTGCGTCTCGTCGTAGAGCTGGTCCATGAGTTCCAACGTGTCCCCCGACTTGTTGTAGACGGGTTCGTACAAAGAGACGGGATCGGAAATCGCGTCCAGCGCATAGACGACTTCCCGCTCCTTGACCTGCATTTCCGCCGCGATGCGCTCGATGGTCGCCTCCTCGTCCCGCTCTTCCAAGCCCTCCCGCACTTTGAGGATGCGGTAAGCGGTATCGCGGATGGAGCGGGAGACGCGCAACGAATTGCCGTCCCGTAGATACCGCTTGATCTCCCCGAGGATCATGGGCACCGCGTAGGTGGAGAACTTCACGTTGAAATCGAGATTGAAGTTGTCGATCGCCTTGATGAGCCCCACACAGCCCGCCTGAAACACGTCGTCCGCGCCCGCGTTCTTCGCCCAAAACCGCTTGACGAGCGAGAGCACGAGGCGCATATTCCCCACGATGAATTTTTCCCGCGCGGCGGCGTCGCCCGCTTTGAGCTTGCGCATGAGCTCGTCGTTTTCCTTCGCGGTGAGCTTGGGAAGTCCCGTTGTATCTACGCCGCAAATGACTACTTTGTTGAGCATGATCTCACCTCCTATGTATTGAGCGTGGCGGGGCGGAACTGCCGCGGAATAGAAGTATTTGCGATCCGTAAAACTTTTATCCGCAAAAAATAAAACGCGGGGACGGAAATTTTTTCCGACCCCGTTCCCTCGATTTTTATTCTTTCGTGAACATCGTACAGCCCGCGCGGATGAATTCCTCCGTCTTTTCCCGCAGGCGCTGCTGTGTTACGCCGAGCTTTTCCGCAAGACAGCGGATACACAATTTTTCCCGCGCGGCGTTGAATTTCGCATTGAGCCCCAATTCGTTGTAGGTGAGCGGCTCGTTACAGCGCGCGCAGGTCATCCGACGATGCGCAGGCGGTACACGGCGCAACTGTGCGCGGGAAGAGTGACGGCGATCGTGCCGTTGACGGAACGCGTCTTTTCGCCCGTGTACGCTTCCTCCCCTTCGAGCGTCTTTCCGCTGAATTCGGGGACGCCCATATCTTCCGCGGTAGCCCAGAGATGCGCCTGCCCGTCCGTAAGGTTGAAGAACCCGAGCGCGATATCCCCGTTCGCCAGCGCGCGGACGACGACGGGAAGTTCGTCGCATCCCCAAATCAGATTGACGTAAGGACGGTTGCCGCGCGGATCCTGCGCGATCCCGAGAAGCGTCTCGTTCTTCAAAATCGCCCTCGTCGTCTCGTCCGTTTCGCGGACGTCGCACCCTATCATGAGCGGGGAAGCGAACATGCACCACGCCGCAAAGTGCAGGCGGTATTCGTCGTCCGTGCACCCCTTCAAGCCGACGTTCCCCTTTCCGTGCATGCCGACGATGAGCATGTCCATATCGTTGAAACAGCCCACGCCGCCGTACGGAAGAATGGAATACTGCCGCTTGATGAGGTCCTTCACGGAGTCCCACGTATCGACGATGTCGGGCGTGGAACGCCACATATTCGCGCCCGTCGTCCCGATCCACTCGTGCGTGTTGTCCGCGCCCCAACTGCACCCGCTGAACAGGATATCCCGTCCGCAGTTGGCGAGCGCAAGCCCCATGCGGCGGTAGAGCGTCTTGCCGTCCACGGAAGCGGGCTTATAGCAATAGTCGTATTTGAGAAAGTCCACCCCCCAAGCGGCAAAGGTGCGCGCGTCCTCGTATTCGCGCCCGAGGCTCGCGGGATAGCCGGCGCACGTCATGCTCCCGCAACAGGAATACATGCCGAATTTGAACCCGCGCGCGTGAAGTTCGTCGGCGACGTGCTTCATCCCGTGCGGAAATTTCGCGGGATCGGGAACGAGCCGCCCCGCCCTGTCGCGCTCCTTCAACGCCCAACAGTCGTCCACGACGACGTATTCGTAGCCCGCGTCGCGCAGACCGGACGCGATGAGCGCATCGGCAGACGAGAGAACGAGCGATTCGTCGATATTCGCTGCAAAGGTGTTCCAGGTGTTCCATCCCATCGGGGGCGTGTTCTTGATCATACTCTCTCCGCGGCGCAAAGGCGCCCTGTTTTTCAACCATTATAGAGGATTTTCCGCCGCTTGTCAAGAGCGGAAAGAAAAATCGCGCCCCGCGAGATTGCGAGACTTTGCGTCGGACGCCTTGTTCTCCCCCCACCCTACCCTCCCCCCTCGTGAACGAGGGGGGAGGTAAAAAAACAACACGAAGGAGATGCTAAACAAGACAACGCGAGGCGGTGAAAAAACAGCGCGAAAGATTATAATAGGAGAACCGCCGCGCGCACTCGTTCGGGGGACATGCGGCTTTGCGGCGGACGCCTTACTCGCCCCCCCACCCTACCCTCCCCCCTCGTTCGCGAGGGGGGAGGTAAAAAACAACACGAAGGAGATGCTAAACAAGACGGCGCGAGAGAGACAAAAACAGCGCAGGGAGAAGGGAAAAATAACGTGAAGAGGTAAAAACTGCTGTCATACTTCGGGAAAGTAAATAAAAGGAGCTTTGTGCAGACAAAAATCGCGCCCCGCGAGATCGCGGGGCGCGGCGGCTATACCAGCTTATCTATTTCCTTTTTCAGCCGCTCTATGATCTTCTTTTCGAGGCGGGAAATATAGCTCTGGGAAATGCCGAGGACGTCCGCGACGTCCTTTTGCGTCATCTCTTCCCTTCCCCCCAGCCCGAACCGCATGTACATGATCCGCCGCTCGCGTTCGGGAAGCGTTTTGAGCGCGGCGGTGAGAAGCTCCTTCTCTACGCCCTCCTCGACGCCGCCGTATACCGTCTCGCTGTCCGTTCCGAGCACGTCGGAGAGAAGCAACTCGTTCCCCTCGAAATCGGTATTCAACGGCTCGTCGAAGGAGACCTCGCTCTTCAAACGCACCGTGCGCCGTAAATACATGAGGATCTCGTTTTCGATACAGCGGGATGCGTACGTCGCCAGTTTGATGTTCTTGTCCGTCCGAAAGGAGCCCACCGCCTTGATGAGCCCGATCGTCCCGATAGAGATGAGGTCGTCCCCGTCTACGCCCGTGTTCTCGAATTTGCGCGAGATGTAGACGACGAGACGGAGATTATGCTCGATGAGCTTCGCCTTCACCTCCTCCGCATCCTCTCCCCGCTCCATCTTTTGCAGGTATTCCTGTTCCTCCTCGGGAGAGAGCGGCAACGGGAGCGCCTCGCTTCCGCAGAGATAATGGACGACGTTCTCGCCGTCCTTCACTTTTTTCAGCCATGCTTTCAGCGCAATCAAAATTCTCACTTTTATCCTCCGCCATCCCGCCGTGCAGCAGGACGGAATATTCCTTCGAGCGAAGATCGCCCACCGTGAAACAGACGTCGCGGTAACATTTCGTCTGCTTCCCGAAAAACAGCCGCATCTCGTCGCATCGGAACACGGGCGCGTCGCGGCTTCCGTTCACGGTGCTCACCGTGATGCGCCCGACGCGTTCCCGCCCGCGGAAGAGCGCAAGCGCGGCGGCGGGAGACAGGACGCAGACGGGTTCACCCCGAAATTCGAGCCTGTTGCCGCTGTCCGCGAACGCCTTCCACATGACGGTGTTGTCCCCCGCCTTGATCTCGCAGGGAAACACGTTGCGCCGCAAGCTCCGATACCGATAAAATGCGCCCGCCGCCCGAAGGCATATCACGGCAAAGATCCCCGCGGCGGCGAGCACAAGCGCGGCGGGCGCGCGCTCCACGAGGTAGCCGCTCCCCTCCGCGTACTCGGCGCCGAAAAAGGAATAGATCGCCGTGAGCGCGCCGCCCAGCGCAAAGGTGAGCGCAAAGAAGGAGACGAGCGCGACGAAATAAGTTTTCTTCGTCCCGCGCTTGACGGCGAGCAGGACGAGGAGCGCGCCGCCCGCAAACTTTACGATGTACGCCGCCCAGACGGGAAACGGAATGAGCGGGAACACGAGCGCTTCCGCCCCGCCGACGGCAGACGCCACGACAAGGCGGGAGACCGCGACCTTCCCGCGCGCGATCTTCAAGGCAAGGTAGAGCAGCAATCCGTCCAACAGACAATTCTCCGCAAACGCATATTCCCAGTAGACGACCATACGTTTTCGCTCCGTGAATGGTATTATAAGGGCTGTGAAAGCATAAAAAAAGACTTATCCCATCGGAAAATGCCGAAATTGGAGAGGTCTTTTCAAAGAGCGTTCCGCAGAGAACGCATTCGGCAAACGGCTCCCCGCGCTCCTGCGCCCACCCGCCGAACGCCCCTTCTTTTTGCGTATCGGAAAACGCGAAAAAGGACGCAACCAAGCGGTTGCGCCCCTTTTCGCCGCGCTGGACGGCTTTTTTTGCGGATCGGTTACGCGATGACGGCGTCCGACGCCGTGTAGCCTTCGAGCGAGTTTGCCTTCACCTGAATGCAAACATATTTGAGCGCGCTCTTCTCGGACGCAAAAAAGCGGCGTGCGGCGGCGGGCGAAATGCGGAGCCAGTCTCCGGCGGCGAGCGGAACGCTTTGCCCGTCGATCACGGCAACGCCCTCCCCTTCGAGGATCCCGTAAATTTCCTCGTTCTGCTTGTGCGAATGTACAAAGGGAACGCTTGCTCCCTGCGGAAGCACGTTGACGCTCACTTCCGCACCCGTGAGTTTGAGCGCATCGTGCAACTCGACGCGCGCCTCGTCTTTGAGCCCGATCTTGCTGTAATTACCTGTCATGGAACACCTCCGAAAATTTCGATCTTACCGATCGTGGGAATATCCTATCACACATCCGAGAAAAATACAAGAACGTTACTTTTTTATTATCGGATAATAAAACGGAAACATGGTTTCCGATTTGAACTATTGACAATACCGCGCGCGGCGTGCTATAATAGAGGAAACTTTCAAAAAGGCGGAAAGAAAATGCTGACAAAAAACGAATTGCCCGAATGCCCCGTTGCGACTACCGTGCAACTCATCGGCAACAAATGGAAACTTTTGATCATCCGCAATCTCATGTACAATGGAAAACAGCGGTTTACGGAGTTTACGAAGTCGATCCCGGCGATCAGCAAAAAGGTCCTGACGGATAATCTCCGCGCGCTTGAAAACGACGGGCTCATCGAGAGAACGGTGTTTGCGGAAGTGCCGCCCCGCGTGGAATATTCGCTCACCCCGCTCGGGATGTCGTTGCGGTCCATTCTCGACGCGATGTCCGATTGGGGCGCGGAATATAAGCGCGCCGAAGGTTAAGGCGCGGAACGTTTTAGCGAAAATCGCAGTCGACGCAATGGTCGTTGATAACGCCGATGCCCTGCAAGTAGGAGTAGACGATCGTCGCGCCGACGAATTTGAACCCACGCTTTTTGAGTTCCGCGCTCACTCTTTCCGAGAGCTCGTCCTTTGCGGGCATATCTTTTCCGTCCGTTAGGCGGTGATCTATCGTTTTTCCGTCCGTAAAACTCCAAATAAAGGAATCGAAACTGCCGCATTCCTCCCGCACTTTGAGAAATGCCCGCGCATTCGCGATCGCCGCTTGGATCTTTTTGCGGTTGCGGATAATGCCCGCGTCCTGCATGAGTTCTTCCACTTTTTGCTCGCCGTAAGCCGCCACGATCTGCGGGTCGAACCCGTCGAACGCCCTGCGGAAGTTCTCTTCCTTTTCCAAAATCAAATTCCAGCTCACCCCCGCCTGCATTCCTTCCAACACAAGCATGGCGTAGAGCTCCCTGTCCCGATGCTCGGGCTTGCACCACCGCGTATCGTGGTAGCGCAACGCTTTTTCGGAAAATTGACGATTCGTGCCGAAACTGAAATTACACCGCTTTTTTTCCATCGTTTGTCTCCGTCCCCTTCGCCCGTGCGGGGGAATTGAATGTTACCGCTTTTTGATTTTCGGCATGGGCAAGTCGTCATACATTGCCTCAAATAATCCTATCAAAATAAAGTTTATCGTCCACATTGTCCACAATGAGCATTTCCTTTGCGCCCTCATACGGCAAGGACCACTCCGCTTGGGAAAGATAGGGCTGGGCGGACCTCACGGGTTTTACGAGCAACCGATCGTCGTAGATGCCGCCGACAAGTTTGCCGCGGTAGTAAATCAGAAATTCACCCATCATAGGCTTGTAAGTGATGTCCTTTAAGTCGGACAGTTGTTCCAAAATGAAATTCAAATATTCCTTACTTGACGGCATAATCCCTCCGCTGAATTTCCGTTTATCGCCCCTTTATTATACTATAAAAGCAGGGGGAACGCAAGTAGCAGGCGGCGTTTACCGATAAAAAGCAGATCCAAACCGCTCGCTCGCTTGGAGCGTTTGGCTCGGATATACTGATCTGGCGCCGCTGACAGGAGTTGCGCCTACGGCTTGTGTCGCACCACAAAAACGGGGATGGCTAAACGCCATCCCCGTTTTTGTGGTGCGGTCGACAGGAGTTGAACCTGCACGGTCATCCCACAAGATCCTTAGTCTTGCGCGTCTGCCAATTCCGCCACGACCGCATCCATTCCGCCGCCGAAATACTTCCGACAGCGTTTGTTATTTTACCGCATCCGAGAAAAAAAGTCAACAATTTATCGGTACAAAAATTCGTATATTTTTTTGAATTTCATAACTTTTTCGAGATAACGCTGTGTTTCGGGGTAGGGAATGCGGGAAAGCGTCTGTCCGTCCGCGGAAAACGCGCCGTCGTTCAGCCATCGGGAAACCGTCCCCTCCCCCGCGTTGTATGCGGCGACCGCGGTCTCCTCGGCGCGGAATTTTTGCAAGAGATACAACAGATACGCGCCTCCCAGCCGAAGATTGTATTCGCCCTCCGTCAGCTTTTCTCTTTCAAACGAAATTCCCTCGCGCGCGCAGATAAATTCCGCCGTGGCGGGTTTGAGTTGCATGAGCCCGACCGCGCCCTTTCCGCTCACCGCGTCCTCGCAAAAGCCGCTCTCCGCCTTTGCGACGGCATAGACGAGCGCGGGCGGCACGCCACAGGACGCCACGGCGTTGCGATATGGGCGGGGATACCGCGAAAAAAATGCGCCCGTCGCGACGAGCGCCGATGCGAGCACGGCGAACAAGATCCACAGAGCGGCGGCTGTCCTTTTCATTCCTCATACAGTATGTCCGTTCCGCGGAGAAAATTCGGCGGGCGGCGCACCAATCAAGAAGCGAAGAGAGACCGCAAAGCTTCCCCCGCCTTGCGGCGCAGATCCTCCTCCGAGCCGTCGTTCTCGACGATGATGCACTTTTTTTCGGCGAGCCGCGCCGCGTCCCACTGCCGCGCCATGCGGGCGCGCACTTCCGCTTCCGAAAGCCCGCTCCGCGCGCAGACGGAAGCGATGCGGGCGGCGTCGTCCCGTCGAAGGGCGATGACGCCGTCGAACGCCCCTTCGTAGCCGCCCTCGAAGAGAAGCGGGACTTCCGCGAAGGAAACCTTCTCCTTCTCCATCCGCGCCATGAGCCGTTCCATGATCTTCGGATGGGTGAACGCGTTCAGCCGCGCGCGCTCCGCCTCGTCCGAAAATACGCGCTCGGACAGAAGGGAAAAATCGAATGCGCCGTTTCGCACGCAGGCGGGGAAAAGTTCGCCGAGCGCGCGGAGAAAACGCGCATCGCCGCGCATTTCGGCGTAGATCGCATCGCAGGAGAACACGGGAAACCCCGCCTCTGCGAGCGCGCGCAAAAAGGTACTCTTTCCGCTTCCGATCCCCCCTGTTACGGCGTATTTTTTACTTTGCTTCATACCAGTTCTTGCCCGTGGAGACCTCTGCGATGAGCGGAACGTTGAGCTTGACGGCGCGCTCCATCTCCTCTTTCAGCACGCGAGCCGCCCGTTCCGCCTCCTCCACGGGCGCATCGAGAACGAGTTCGTCGTGCACTTGCAGGACCATTTCGGCGCGCAGTCCCTCCGCTTTGAGACGCTTCGCGACGCCGAGCATGGCGAGCTTGATGATATCCGCGGAACTGCCTTGCAGGGGCATGTTCATGGCGGCGCGCTCGCCGAAACAGCGGATGTTGTAATTGGGAGACCGCAGTTCCGGGATGTGCCGTTTCCGCCCCAAGATCGTGTTGACGTAGCCGTATTCCTTCGCTTGGCGGACGTTCCCCTCCATGTACTCTTTTACGTCGGTGTAAGTCGCAAAATACTTATCGATATAGCTCTGCGCTTCGGCGGAAGAACAGCCGAGGTCCTTCGCGAGCCCGAACGCGCTCATGCCGTAGATGATGCCGAAATTGATGGTCTTTGCGCGCCGCCGCATGAGCGGCGTGATCTCCTTGCGCGCAACGCCGAATACCTGCGAGGCGGTGGCGGCATGGATATCCTCCCCCGCGTTATACGCGTCGATCAGAGGTCGGCAACCCGAAAAATGCGCGAGGAGCCGCAATTCGATTTGGGAATAGTCCGCGTCCACGAGCACGTTCCCGGGGCGGGCGACGAACAGTTTCCGAAGTTCTCTCCCCTCCTCCTTGCGGACGGGAATGTTCTGCAAATTGGGATTCGCGCTCGAAAGCCGCCCCGTCGTCGTCATCGTCTGGTTATACGTCGTATGGACGACGCCGCCCAGTACGAGCGGGCGGATCCCGTCGATATAGGTGGAGAGCAGCTTCTGGATCTCGCGGTAACGGAGGATGAGCCGCGCGATCTCGTGTTTCTCGGCAAGCCGTTCGAGCACGTCCGCGTTCGTGGAGTACCCGCCCTTGATGTTCTTTTTTGCGCCGTGCGGATCGTAGCCCAACTTCTCGAACAGCACTTCGGAGAGCTGAAAGGGAGAATTTAAGTTGAAAGAGTCCACGCCCGCGAGCCGATAGATCTCGGCGGAGAGCCGATCGAGTTCGCGGTTGTACTTTTCGGAAAATTCGGGGAATTTATCGGTATCCACGCGCACGCCCGTGCGCTCCATCTCTAAAAGCACGTAGACGAGGGGCAGTTCGAGTTCGCGGTACAGCCGCTCCTCCTCCGTTCCCTGCGTCCGCTCCTTTGCCTGTTCGTACGCACGCTCGACGGCATACGCGCAATGGGTGGCGGGAAGCGCGAAATCGGAGGCGAACTCGGTCGCGCTGGCGGGACGGAGATTGGAATCCCCGAGATAGCGCAGCAGGGAAACGTCCTCCGCGCGGCAGGAGACCGCAAGTCCGATCTCTTCCATTCTGTGGCAGAGCTCCTTCACGTCCGGGACAAGCGCGGTCTTATCTCCCGTGAAGAGGACAACGAAAAGCGGTCGCAATTCCTCAAAAAAGAACCCCGGGGAGAGAAAATTATCGCGGACGGGGAAAATGTACTCCGTCTCGTTGCAATAGAGATGGCACGCGCTCCGCTCGATGCAGAAAGCGAAAGTTTTTGCCGCCTCCGCCGCGGGGAGCGCCTCTTCCACGCGCGTGCATTCGACGATGCGGACCGACTGTTTCCGCTCCGCGGGAAAGTGCGCGCTGTTGACAAGGGAACGAAATTCCAGCTTCGCGAAGAACATGCGCGCTTCTTCGGGGAACGGCAAACTCAACAGGCAATCTTCGAGCGGCACATGGATCGGGACGTTCGTATCGATGGTGGCGAGCGTTTTGGAGAGAAACGCGGACTCCCGCCCCTCTTCGAGCTTCTTGCGGAGCGCCCCCTTTTGCTCGTCGAGGCGGGCATAGAGCGTTTCGATGTCGCCGTACCGCGCGAGGAGCTCGACCGCCGTTTTGGGCCCGATCCCGCGGACGCCGGGGATATTGTCCGAATCGTCGCCCATCAACGCCTTTTCGTCCACGATCTGCGCGGGGGTAAGCCCCGTTTTCCGCACGAAATTTTCCGCCGTGAGCCTGTCTAAATCGCTCACGCCGCGCTTGGTAAAGTATACGCTCACGCCCTCCCGCACGAGCTGGTAGGCGTCCCTGTCCCCCGTGTAAATGAGCGTTTCCACGTTGTCGAAGGCACGGGAGAGCGTCCCGATGAGGTCGTCCGCCTCGTAGCCGCCCAGCTCCACCGTCTTGATCTTCATGGCGTGGAGCAGTTCCTTCAAGACGGGAACCTGTTCCGCGAGCTCCTCCGGCATGGGCTTTCTCGTGCCTTTGTAGGCTTCGTACATCTTGTGTCGGAAGGTCGGCTCGTGCAAATCGAAGGCGACGGCAAGATACTGCGGTCTTTCATCCTCTATCACCTTGAACAGCAGTTTGATGAAACCGAATATCCCGTTGGTGGGAAGCCCGTCCTTGGTGGAAAATACCGACATTGCATAGTACGCGCGATTGAGTAGACTGTTTCCGTCGATGAGAATCAATTTGTCCATAAAGATATTGTAGCACGCTTTGGAAGTTTTTGCAAGAAAAACGAAGAAATCGCTTGATTTTTCCGCATATTTGTTATATAATCGTCTTTGTTTTCGCCGGTGTGGTGGAATTGGCAGACGCGCTGGACTCAAAATCCTGTGGTAGAAATACCGTATCGGTTCGACCCCGATCACCGGCACCACGTCGCAACGCGACGCATTTTACAAGCCCTTGCTAAACAGCAAGGGCTTGTAAAATGCGCTTTGTATTATCGGGGCCCCCGAAAAAGATTGTGCAGCAAGATTTTTTGGGAAAAGGAGCCACAGGCGCAAAAAGCAAAGAAGTTGCCCTTTGGGGCAACTTCTTGCAAAATACGCCTTGCGGCGACGTGGTGCGCCGTAAGGAACTCGAATCCCTAGCCTTTGGTTCCGTAGCCGTTAAATAGGGCTAATTTTTACTACTTTTTGCCGTTTGATAATGACGGCTGTTTATCATT
>CANQMN010000001.1 GCA_947624965.1 uncultured Clostridia bacterium | reverse complement strand
TGAGGAGACAGTCGAGGAAGTTGCAGAAGAGCCTGCCGCCGAGGAACCCGTTGAAACGCCCGCGGAAGAAGTCGCCGCCGCGGAAGAGCCCGCCGAAAAGACGGTAGAGGAAGTTGCGGAAGAGCCTGCCGCCGCGGAACCCGTTGAAACGCCCGCGGAAGAGGTCGCCGCCGCGGAAGAGCCCGTTGAGGAGACAGTCGAGGAAGTTGCAGAAGAGCCTGCCGCCGAGGAACCCGTTGAAACGCCCGCGGAAGAAGTCGCCGTCGCGGAAGAGCCTGCCGCGGAGACGGTCGAGGAAGTTGCGGAAGAGCCCGCCGCCGAGGAACCCGTTGAAACGCCCGCAGAAGAGGTCGCCGCCGCGGAAGAGCCCGTTGAAGGAAAGCCGATGGATCGCTCCACGGGGCAACACCATAAAAACGGAAAACGCGGAAAGAGGCACAAAAGACATAGATAATTCGTTTCTTGCACGCATCGGTATGCGCCGCGGGGCAAAGCCCCGCGGCGCAAATTGTCTATATGGGGGTAGTTTTCCATTTTTCCCTGATGCTATTTTACCCTCCTCGCGTGGCGAGGAGGGCTCTATTTTACCTCCCCCTCGCGTGGCGAGGGGGAGGGTAGGGTGGGGGTGTTCTTTTTCTTTCGGGAGAAGGCGCGCCTTCGTAGGCGAAGCGGTTCAGATCAGCGTCTCATATTCCGCATAGAGTGCGTCGCTCTCGCGGCGGAGTGCTTCCGCCCGTTCGGTGAGTTCGCGCACGCGCAGATAGTCCGCGGCGACCTTGGCGAGTTCGGCGTTGAGCTCCGCTTCTTCGCGCTCGATCTCCTCCAACCGCCGTTCCACCTCCCGCACGCGCTGTCTCGTCCTTGCCTCCCGCGCGCGTTCCTCTTTGGAACGGTATCCCTCCGTCGGCGCGGATTTCTCCCGCTTTTCGGGGCGGGGCGTCCCGCCCGCGTCCGCAAAGGCGGCGCGGCTGTCGGCAAAGGGCAGGAGCGCGCCGTCCCGTATGAGGAGAACGGAGTCGGCGAGCGTCTCGATGAAGCGGCGGTCGTGGGAGACGAAGAGAAGGGTCCCGTCAAAGTTTTTCAACGCCTCTTCGAGCGCTTCCCGCGCGGGCAGATCGAGGTGGTTGGTCGGCTCGTCTAGAAGGAGCACGTTGCCGCGGCGCGCTTCGAGGCGGGCGAGCCCGAGTTTCGCGCGCATGCCGCCCGAGAGTTCCTTCACTTTTTTGTCCGCGTCTGCGCCGATGCCCGCGCGGGCGAGGACGGCGCGCGCTTCCGTGCGCGTGAGTTTGCGGTTTTCGCCCCAAAAGGCGTCGAGCGCGCTCGCCTCGGGATCGAGATCCGCATTCTCCTGGTCGTAGTAGGCGATGCGCACGAACCGTCCGAACGAGACCTTGTCCCCGCCCGCGCGCAAAAATTTTAACAGCGTGCTCTTGCCCGTGCCGTTGTTGCCGACGACGGCGATCTTCTGCCCGCGCAGAAGCGTAAAGTCCGCCCCGCGCAGAAGCGTCTTTCCGCCCGCCGTCAGGTCGAAATTTTCCGCGCGGATCGCCCGTTCGTAGGGGCGTTCGTCGTATTCAAAGCGGAAGCGGGGCGGGGGCGGGGGAAGTTTTGGCTTTTCGAGCAGCTCCATGCGCTCCAACTTGTTTGCGCGGGAGAGCGCGCTCTTCGCCGTCGTCGCGCGGACGATGTTCTTCTCGACATACGTCTGCAATTTGCCGATCTCTTCCTGCTGCCGTTCGTAGGCGCGCGAGAGCTCCTTGAACCGTTCCTCTTTGAGAACGCGGTACTTCGAGTAGTTGCCCTTGTAAGAGGTCAGCTTCCCGTATTCGAGTTCGAGCGTGCGCGAAGTCAGCCTGTCCAAAAAATACCTGTCGTGCGAGACGACGAGGAGCGCCCCCTTGAAGGTGGCGAGATAGTCCTCCAACCAAAACAGCGTGCCGAGGTCGAGGTGGTTGGTCGGCTCGTCCAAAACGAGGAGCTCGGGCTCTTCGAGGAGCAAACGGCACAGTTTCAGCCGCGTCTTTTCCCCGCCGCTCATCGTGGAGACGGTCTGCCCGTAAAATTTTTCAAACCCCATGCCGTTCAAAACGGTCTTTATTTTGACGTCGAAGTGATAGCTGTCCCGCGCGGCGATCTGCTTTTCGAGGCTTTCACACCGCGCGGAGAGAAGGCGGTATTCGTTGCCCTTCGCCGAAGAGAGGGCTTCTTGCGCCGCGGCAAGGCGGGAGATGAGGACCTTGTCCTCGTCGAACACCTCTTCCATCGCGCGGTAGACGGTCGCATCCGACTCCAAGCCGCCGCTCTGTTCGAGGTAGCCGATCCGCACGCCGCTGCGGCGGAACACTTCGCCCCGCTCGGGGAGAAGCTGCCCCAACATGAGGCGGACGAGCGTCGTCTTACCCGCGCCGTTCCCGCCGATGAGCCCCGCCCGCTCGCCCTCGTGGAATGCAAAGGAGACGTCCCGCAGAACGGGGTCGCCCGCATAGGAAAAATCGACGTCTTTGAACATAAAAAGCATAATCGCCGCTCCGAAGAAAAAACTGATGGTATGAAATGCAGACAGTTGCGCGCCTTCCGCACGATCGAACGCCGTCTCAAAGCGGCGTCCCCCTCGGAGAGCGCAAAGCTCGCAAAGGAGCTCGTAAAGTTAAAGGACGATTGGTTGCACAAGTGAGAATGTCTCGCGATCCCGCCCGTCTTTCTTTCTATCTCTCCTGTGCCGTCTCTTGCTTCCCGCTCGTTTTTCTCTTACTCACCTCCCCCTCGTTGAGGGGGAGGGTAGGGTGGGGGTGCAAACTTCCTGCTCGCTTTTCCTTACTTGCCTTCCCTTTGCGCGCCTTCTTACTCACCTCCCCCTCGTTGAGGGGGAGGGTAGGGTGGGGGTGCAAATTTCTTGCTCGCTTTTCCTTACTTGCCCTCCCCTTGCGTGTTTTCTTACTCACCTCCCCCTCTTTGAGGGGGAGGGTAGGGTGGGGGTGAACACTTGCCCTAAAACTCCCACTTTGGCACAAATTTTTCGTCCGCGCTGTCCTTTTTCTGCGTGTAAACCGTCTCAAACCCCAGCGCGTACGCGTAATCCACAACGCGCGCATACTCGCGGTCGGTGATCTTGCGCCCGAGTTCGGGGAATTTCGCAATGTCGCCCATGGGCGTATACTGCCGCAGAATGGAGATTGGCGCACCTGCGGGCAAAATTTCATGCAGAAAGTCGAGCGCGCGCCTCGAATCCGACGTGCACCCGGGCAGCACCAAATGCCGCACCAAAATGCCCGCTTTCAGCCGCTCCCCGTCCCATGCAAGGGGCTTTTTTGCCATAAAAGCAATGGCGCGGCTCGCAACGTCGAAGTAGTCGCCCCGCCCCGTGTACCGCGCGGCAAGTTCGTTTGAGACAAACTTCAAATCGGGCATCCACACGTCCACGAAGGGCGAAATTTCTTCCAAAGCGGCGACTTCCGCATACCCGCCCGAATTGTAAATAACGGGCACGCGCGGCTTATAGAGGGCGAACGCTTCCGCAATGAGAGGGGAGACGTGGTCGGGCGTCACAAGGTCGATGTTCTCCGCGCCTGCATCTTTGAGTTCGCGGAAGATCTCCGCAAGTTCGGCGGGGGTGATCGCCTTGCCCCGCTCGGCGCGGGAAACTTCATAATTTTGGCAAAACACACAGCGCAGATTGCACCCGCCGAAAAACACCGTCCCGCTCTTGCCGCTCGGCGAGAGGCACGGCTCTTCAAAGGGGTGCAAGTAGTATTTGGCGACGGTGAGGCCCATAACGCCGCACGCGCCCGCCCGTTTTGCCCGATCCGCCCCGCACTTCACAGGGCAAAGTCTGCACTGCATAGGGGAAGTATAGCATATCGCCGCATAAAAAGCAACTGCGGCACGAAAAAACGGCTCATCCGAGCCGTTTTTTCGCCTTTATTTTCTCATATCCGATGAGTTCGTCCGTTGTAATATCAAAAAAGAGCGCGAGGGAAACGAGGGATTCGAGGCTCGGTTCTCGTAGCCCGTTTTCCCATAGACTGATAATTCCCTTGCTCACCCCAATGGCCTTTGCAAGTTCCACCTGCCCGATCCCGCGCTCCTTTCGCAGGGCGAGTAAGTTTTGTCTGAACTCCGTTTCCATAGCATTATTTTCTCACAAAAGTAAGAATTTTAGTTGACTTCTTACAACTGTAAGATTATAATGAACATATCAGGCCCGTTCAGGCTTGAAATAATTACAAAAAGAAGAGGTGGTACTATGGGTCTATTTGGTCTCGGGAAAAAGAAAAAAGAAGAAGCATTGCGGGAAGAGTTCAAGCAAAAATACCGCGCCATGTCCTTGCAGCAGTTGATCTCCTGTATGGGAAGTCTGTGGCAAGTATCTTCCTGGGCGGAGGAAAATGAGATTCGCGCCGCGTACATTTTAGCGGTATTGAAGGCGGCTCCGAGCGAAGGGGGATTCGGGATTTCCGCCGCCCGCTTAACGGGCGAAACGGTTGAAGACGCGATCCATTGCGGCTATGTACCCGGATATATTATAAACAACGGGCTTGCTTATTTGCGCGATGGGAACGGAGCCGTTCTCGCCATCAATCGAGAGTTCGTTTTTATGGGGAACTATATGCGTGCGGATAAGAACGCCGATTTTTATCGGGCAACGCTCGTTACAAACCTCTTTTTTGAAATGCAAAAGGCAAATAACGTCATTCATTTCACGGATGAGGACATTATGAACGAGCATCATCAAATTTATAACGGATGGCTCGGGGAGCCGTCCGCCGATCCGAAAGAGGACGAGCGTTTCCGTCGCTTTAAGATGCAGGCCGCGCTCATGGTGTGCGATCCCGAGGAGTGCGAGAAATACGGTGCGTTCAAGCGGAAAGACGGAGCCGTCACCTCGGAATATATCACCGTCGATGACCTCGTGGGCGCAAAGACGTATAGCCAACTTGCGAAACTGCTCGACTCCTATCAAACGCGTTTCTGATAGGGAAAGTCCGAAGCGATACAAAGGAGAATTTTCTATGGATAATCTTTTAACGAGCTGATTCGGACAATATATGAACTTGTTCAAACTCAACTCGATAACAATCTAATCTGACGGTTGCGGACGGAGCGCAAGTGCCTTATCCGTAATTGATAAAATCTACAAAGGAGGAAATGAAAAATGGCGGACGGATTCAGTTCGTATGAGGGCAATGCAGTTCGTTGGATTGTCTATCACAATACGGGCACCACTTTTGTTTATGCAACCAGTGAAGCGATTGCTTTACAACGGTTCATGGCAAAATATCCCGACAAAAAAGTTCGCGAAATTAAGCGAGCATAAGCAGAACGGCGGGGACTGACATTTGTCAGTCCCTTTTCGTTGAAAAAACCATGCGATTTCTTGCCCCGCGCCTTGCCTTATTCTTGCCCTCCCCCTGCGTAAGGGGTAGAGTGGCACACCATGCTCAACAGCCCTGTGGGCTGTGAGCGTGCCGCGATAGGAGCGCAGGCGAGCGCGACGGGGGTTGCGGCGGTTCCTGCCGCCGCAACCGAGATAGGGGAGGGGGTACGTCCTTGTCATCAATGGCGCGAGCGAGAGGGGCGTATCATTCCCGTCCTCTTCCATTCCCCATTCCCCCGTCATAATCGGTTGACATTTCCCGCGCGTTCTTATATAATGGAAAAGATCGACAAAAGGAAAAACACGGCTATGAGAAGATTTTTTACGAGTGAAAGCGTCACCGAGGGGCATCCCGACAAGGTCTGCGACCGCATTTCGGACACCATTCTCGATGAAATTCTGCGGCAGGATCCCTACGCCCGCGCGGCGGTGGAGTGTTGCGCCGCCTACAATACCCTCATGATCGCGGGGGAAGTGACAAGCGCGGCGCGCGTGGACTACGAGGCGGTCGCCCGCAATGTCATCAAAGATATCGGCTACTATGCGGGCGATTTTGCCTACGATAAGTGCCGCATCATCACCCTCGTGCACGCGCAGTCGCCCGATATTGCCCTCGGCGTCGATAGTTCCCTCGAAAACAGGGCGGGTGGCGAGAAGAGCGACCTTTTGGGCGCGGGCGATCAGGGCATGATGTTCGGCTATGCCTGCCGCGAGACGGAGGAACTCATGCCTCTGCCCATCGTGCTCGCGCATAAACTTTCCAAGCGTCTCGCCGACATCCGCAAAAATCAGATCGTCGATTATCTCCGCCCCGACGGAAAGACGCAAGTCACCGTCGAATACGACGGAAAGACCCCCGTGCGCGTGGATGCCGTCGTCATCTCCGCCCAGCACAACACCAAAGTCACCCACGAGCAGATCGAAAGGGACATGAAGGAACTCGTCGTAAATGCGGTCATTCCCGCTGAACTTCTCGATGAGAACACCAAATATTTCATCAATCCGACGGGCCGGTTCGAGATCGGCGGGCCCGAGGGCGATACGGGGCTCACGGGCAGGAAAATTGTCGTCGACACCTACGGCGGCAGGTGCGCCCACGGCGGCGGCTCGTTCTCGGGGAAGGACCCCACCAAGGTGGACCGAAGCGCGACGTACATGGCGCGCTATATCTGCAAGAACTGCGTCGCGGCGGGCATCGCGGACGAGATGGAACTGCAAGTCGCCTACGCGATCGGCGTGGCGCATCCCGTCTCCGTGTTCGTGGATACCTTCGGCACGGGGAAACTTGCGGACGACGAGATCGCCCGCCTCGTGCAGGCGGAGTTCGACCTTCGCCCCGCGGCGATCATCGAGACGCTCGGTCTTCGCCGCCCCGTCTATGCGGCGACTTCCGCCTACGGGCATTTCGGGCGGGAACAGTTCCCGTGGGAAAGGACGGATCGCGCGGCTTCGCTCGCGCGCTATCTCAAATGAGGCGGGGGAAGTCTCCGCGGAAAGAGGGGGCAAGGCGGGGCGCGCTCGCCGCGCGGGAGATCGCCTATATCGCCCTCGGCGTTGCGCTCATCACCGTCTGCGCATGGCTCTCGGTGCCGCTGGGTCCCGTTCCGTTCACGCTCCAAACGCTTGCCGTCGCGCTCGTCGGCGCGCTCCTCGGCTGGAAACGCGCGCTTGCGGCGACGGCGACGTACATTCTCATGGGACTCGCGGGCGTGCCCGTCTTTTCCGAGTTCCGCGCGGGGGCGGCGGCGCTGTTCGGTCCCACGGGCGGTTACATTTTCGGCTTTTTATTCCTCGCGCTCGCGCCCGCGCTGTGCAAGCTCGCGCCCGTAAAAAACAAGTGGAAGCGGGCGGCGCTGTTTTACGCGGGCATGGTAGTCGGGCTTGCCGTGTGCTACTGTTTCGGCACGGTCTGGTTCATGAAGATGTACGGTTGCACGTTCGTCTACGCGCTCACGGTGTGCGTCGTGCCCTATCTTTTGCCCGATGCGGCGAAGTTCGTCATCGCGACTATTCTCGCCGTCCGTCTGGAAAAATACGTCAAATAGGGGAATTTTCGTCGCCTCCCGCGGACTTTTTTCCGTCTGCGGGGGGTTTATTTTGTGAAAAAATCGAAAAATGCCGTTCAATTGCTTGACAGTTCGGACGGGCGCATGATAAACTGTGAATAATTATTCATGCGGCTACCATTTATCGTATAAGAATTTGCATAAATGCACCGCGCGGATAATTTTTCGGGAGATGCATGGAAATGAGAAAAATCAGGAGACCCTTCCTGATCCTTTTCGTTATAGTTTGCGTGAGCTTTTCGGCGGCTTGCAGCGGCGGAGAAGAAGCGCAGCACGAATGGGAGACGGAGTGGCGCCACACGGCGGAGACGCATTGGCATTTTTGCAAAAATGAGGGTTGCGGCGAGAAAGGGGACGAAGCCCCTCACGCGTGGGTACTCTCCGAATACGCAAAAGAACCGACTTGTTACACGCGCGGGGAAGCGATCTATGTCTGCTCCGTCTGCGGGGAGACAAAGCATAGCGTCGCCGAAGCGACGGGTGCGCATGTGTTCGGGGGCGAATGGCAAAACCGCGCGGGCGCGGACGTTCATTTCCGCACCTGCACCGTGTCCGGTTGCCGCGCGGAGGAGACGGAGCCGCACGAGACGGAGGAGATCGTCTCCGCGGGCAGTCTGTACGAGGACGGCGCGGTACGGCAGGTCTGCAAGAAATGCGGCGCGGTCGTCTCCGAGCGGATAACGCCCGCGGCGGGCGTTCCCGTCTCCTTTGAGATCGCGGTAACCAAGGGGAGCGGCTATTCGGCGGGCGATCCCGCCCCCGCGGCAGACGGGTCGGGGAAGCTCCTCCTCGCGCAGGAGACCGCCGAAACCGTCTATGCCGTGCAGATAAGTTTCAAGAACGCGTTGAACGGCGCGGGCGGAAGGGTCTCCGCCGTAGAGGATTGGTCGGCTTCGGCACAGCGCGGCGTGCGCGCCTTCCTCGTCGACGCGTATACGGGCGGGAGCCGCGAACTCACGTTCGAGGACACAACGCCGATCCAGTATTTCAGCCGTGTGCTCCGCGTGAAGATCGCGGGCGAGTATTGCATCAAGTTCGTCTATTATCTCGGCAACGAGGCGAAAGCGACGGAGACGCTGTATCTTTTGTGCCTGCCGTACAACGAGTGGAAACAGAGCGTCTCGGCGGGGTGAAGCGCCCCGCCCGCAGCGGAAGGCAGTCGGTCCGCAAGATAGAAGGAGGGTTCCATGCAAAAGGGATTCCTGAAACAAAAAAAGAAGTACATTCTCGGCTCCGCGCTCAAATGCGCGGCGTGCGCCGTGTCCTGCGGGCTCGTTTGCGTGGGAGCCGTCCTGCTCGCGCTCAAACTGTCCGCGATCTCGCTGAACGCGGGGTATTACGTGCTCATCGCGCTGGGCGGCGCGGCGATCGGCGGCGCGATCTCCTTTGCGATCTTGCGCCCCACCGACGCAAAGCTCGCGAAGCGGCTCGACGCCGACTACGGTCTGCACGAAAGGACGCAGACGGCGCTCGAATTTACGAATGAATCGGGCGTAGTCGTCGAAATGCAGCGCGGCGACGCGGAGGAGACGTTGCAAGCGCTCCCGTACCGCCGCCCTTCCTTTTCGCGGATGTGGCAATACATCGCGCTGGGCGTGCTCGCGCTCGCCCTTGCGGTCGCCGCGATCGCGGTGCCCGCGCGCAAAGAGGCGATCGCCGACCCCCGGCAGGAGCCCTTCGAGGCGACCGAGCTCCAAATCGTCGCGGTGCAAGAACTCATCGACAACGTAAAGGGGTGCGATCTGGAAGTCGCCTTAAAGGATCCCGCGGCGGCGCGGCTCGAACGGCTCCTTGCCGAAGTGCAGGCGGCGACGACGGTGGGGCAGATGCAGGACAGCGTGTACGGCGCGATTTCCGACGTCATGACGACGGTCTCCTTCCCCAACAACGCCGCCCATGTCGCGGACGCCGCATGGCGGAAGTACGTTTCCTATCTCTCCGCGGCGATCGTGAACGGTTCCAACGTCTACCGCAAGCCCGATCTCGCGAGTTACAGCGGCGTCAAGGCGTTCGCGCGGGAGAATGCGGATTACATCGCAGGCGAAGTGGCGCCCTACATGAACGCGTTCGCGGAATCGTTGAACGTGAACATCGCCAACGGGCTCTCGATGCGGCTCACGCTCGTCATCTCCGCGCTGGGGGACACCGTCGAAGCGGCGCAGCTCCCCGCGACGGATCCGTTCTCCGTTACGATCGCCGCATTCGCGGCGCAGCTCACGCAATATAAAGGAATGATCGACGCGTCCACGATGGACGACGAGGCGGCTCATAAAAATTTCACCACGCTGTGCGGCTTGGTGTCCGATAGGATCGTCGAGGCGCTCGAAGTGCAGACCTACCGCCTTGCGGTGGGCAGGCACGTCGATCTTCGGCTGTGCTCGGTGTTCGGGCTGACTTCGCAGTACGAACAGCCCTTTGAAGCCATCGGGGCAATGGAAGGGGACAGCGTGCTGCCGTCCACGCCCGACGACGACGAAACGCACGAGGGCGGGATCGGCGAAGGCGATCTCAAATACGGTAGCAACGAGTCCGTCTACGATCCCGACAGCGGCGAGTACGTCCAATACGGAACGCTGCTCGGCAGATATTACGCCATCGTGGAGGAGTATCTCCGCGGCGGCACGGTAACGCCGGAGATGGAGGCGGCGATCAGGGCGTATCTCTCCATTCTCGCGCAGGCGAACGCGCAGTAACGCGCAGAGCAAACAGAAAAAATTTCAGCGGGTCTGCTGATAATCGAGGAGTATATCATGAAGAAAGCGAAACATTCAAAGAAGACCGAACAGGAAGTCGCGGCGGAGCTCGCGCCGTCCGCGCTTGAACCCGAAACGAACGGGACCGCGGTTGACGCGGAGATCGCGCCCGAGGCAGAGGGGACGATCGTCCCCGAGACCGCGGAGACGGCTGCGCCCGAGACCGCGGAGGCGATCGCGGAGGAACAGCCCGCCGAAGCGCCCGAAAAGGTGAAGGAGTTCGGTCGCGCCATCGACGAGGTGAAGCGGGAGCTCGCCAAGGATATCGTCGGCATGGACGATATCATCGACAACGTGCTCTGCGCCATCGTCGCGGGGGGCAACGTGCTGTTGGAAGGCGTTCCCGGCGTCGGCAAGACCCGTCTCGTCCGTTCTCTCGGGCGGGCGCTCCGGTTGCCGTTCTCGCGGATCCAGTTCACGCCCGACCTCATGCCTTCCGACGTTACGGGCGCAAACATCATCGAGCAGGACGAAGCGGGCAGAATGAGCATGGTGTTCCAGCGCGGACCCATCTTCGCCAATCTCGTCCTCGCGGATGAAATCAACCGTGCGACGCCCAAAACGCAGTCGGCGATGCTCGAAGTGATGCAGGAGCACAAAGTTACCGTCTCCAAACAGACGTATCTTCTGGAAGAACCCTTCTTCGTCCTCGCGACGGAAAACCCCATCGAGCAGGACGGTACCTATCCGCTTCCCGAAGCGCAGATCGACCGTTTCATGTTCAAACTGCTCGTCGGGTTCCCCTCGGCGGAGGAGATCGCGAACATCGTCAACATGACGCAGATCACGATGGACGAGACCGCGGAAGCGGTGCTGGACGGAAAGACCATTCTCGAAATGCGCGAACTTGCCAAGGGCGTGCCCGTCATCCGCGACATTCTCGATTTCACGGTCAACCTCGTCTCGAACACCCACCCCGAGATCGAAAAGACCTCGGACACGGCGAAAAAGTACGTCAAAGTCGGCGCGTCTCCGCGTGCGGCGCAGGCGCTCATCACCTGCGCGAAGGTGCGCGCGCTCATGCACGGCAGATACAACGTGTCCTACGAGGACATCAAGACGCTCGCATATCCCGTTCTTCGGCACAGGATCAAGCTCAACTATAACGCGATCAGCGACAAATTGGCGGCAGACGACGTCATAACCCTCATTCTCGGCGAAACCAAGTAAGTTTAACATGAGCGAATTGGCAGTGAACGAAGCGTTTTTGGAACAGGTGGAACTGTTGCAGACGCTTCTCAAAAATTGCGTGGCGGGAGCGTTCGGCGGAAGCCATCAGAGCAAGTCGTTCGGCTCCTCCTGCGAATTTACGGATTACCGCGATTATCTTCCCGGCGACGACATCACGAAGATCGACTGGAACGCTTTCGCGCGCTTTGAAAAGCTCTATCTCAAACTCTATCTCGACGAGCGGCAGACCCATGCGCGCATCTATCTCGACGCGAGCCGCTCCATGAGCTTCGGGAAGGGCGAAAAGGACGTGCAAGCCATCCGTCTCGCGGCGACATTCGCCTATCTCGCCGTCTGCGAGATGGACAAGGTCTCCGTCTACGCCATGCGGGAAAACCGCGTGGAGCCCGTGATCGAGAACATTCTCGGGAAGGAAGCGTACTTCAACAACGTGGGAAAGCTCAACGACATCGTGTTCGACGGCGCGTCGTGCCGCATCTCGGAGGCGATCTTGCCCACGAAGGTGGGCTACGGAGACGGGCTCTCCGTTATCATCTCCGATTTTCTCACGGACGAGGATTTCGTCGCCGCGCTCGACCATCTTGCGAGCAAGCGGAGGGATATCCTCTGCGTGCAGGTGCTCTCCAAGGACGAGCTCGCGCCCAAAGTGCGCGGGAAGATGCACTTTTACGACAGTGAAAATGCGGAAAACTACTACCGCAAGAACATCAGCAAGGAGATCATCCGCGCCTATCGGCGCGCGCTCGAATACGCGACGGGCAGAGTCCGCGAAAACTGCGCCGCGCGCGGCGGGAGCTACATTCTCGTCTCGGATGACGATCCTTTGCAGGAAGTGTTCTTCGATAAACTGGTAGAATCGGGGGTGTTGAAATGAGTTTCCTCTATCTCATCGGACTTTTGGGGCTCATCGCCGTCCCCGTCTTTATCCTCATCTACATCATCAAGAACAAGTATACCGAGCAGACGATCCCGTCCACCTATCTCTGGACGCTCAGCGAAAAGTTCATCAAGAAGCGTCTGCCCATCAGCAGGCTCGTCGGGATCATCGCGCTCATCTTGCAGATCCTCGTGGCGGTCCTTGCCTCCTTCCTCATCGCGCACCCCGTCATCACGCTCGCCGATTCGGCGAACGCCTACTGCTTCGTGCTCGACGCCTCGGGCAGCATGAACATCGAGCAGGACGGCAAGACCCGTTTTGCCCGCGCGGTCGATTGGATCGAGGGGCAGATAGACGGCGCCGCGAACGGCAGCCTGTATACGCTCGTCTACATCGGCGCTTCGTCGGAGCGCATCTATACCGAGCTCACGGATAAAGATCAGGCGATCGAGATCCTCCATTCGCTCGAAGTCTCCTGCATCACGCCCGAATACATCAAGATGCTCGACGCGGCGCAGGACTACTTCAACGAAAACGCGGCTTCCGTTATCTATCTCGTAACCGATAAAAACTATCAACAGACGCAGAACATCGAGGTCGTCAACGTTACCGCGGGGAAGGATGCGGTGGAAAACTACGCGCTCTCCGGGATAGAGTACGAGGCGACGGGCACGCAGATCGTCGTTTCGGGCAAGGCGATCTCCTATACGAGCGACGCAAACGTCGAGGTAGAGGTCTCCTTCGCCGCGAGCGGTACGGAGGATTATGTCCCGAGCGCCTCGCAGACGCTCTCCCTCATCAAGGAGGAGGAGACGGCGTTCACCATCTCCTGCGACGTCGCTTCGTTCGGCGCGATGAAGGTGCGCATCAAGGATGCGGACGCGCTCGCGCTGGACAGCGAAGTCATCGTATACAGCGTCGACGCGCAGAACTTCGGCAACGCGCTCATCATAACGGAGCTCCCGGAGGCGGGAACGAACGGTCAGCCCGCGTTCTTCCTCCGCGCCGCCATGCGCGCCGCGGGATTCAAGGATGCGGGGGACGAGGAGGCGGGCGCGAGCGGCATCATGTCGGTCATGTCGCCCGAAGAATATCTCGAAACGACGCCGTCGGGGTACGGTCTGTACATCTTCGATTCGTGCACGCCCGAAGTCATGCCCGAGAGCGGCGCGGTGTGGTTCATCAATCCCACAAAGACGGTCCCGGGGGCGAATTTCACCTTTCAGGACACGGCGACGCCCAGACAGGAAGCGACGTATTCCACGTCCACGTCCACGACGGTCAAGCGCCTTCTCGCGGGCACGTCGGGCAGAAGTTTCGCGCTTTCGGGCTATGTGAAGTGCGGCGTCAGCGGAAAGTTCACCACCCTCGTAACTTGCGACAGGAACTCCGTCGTCTTTACGGGGAGCAACGTGTACGGCAACCGCGAAGTGGTGTTCGCCTTCCCGCTCAACGCGTCCGCGCCCTTCGCCCTCACGGGCGATCTGGCGGCGCTCGTCTCCAATTTCCTCAACTATTCTTTCCCGACGCTCATCGAGGAGACCAACTACTACTGCGGCGAAGTCGCGCAAGTGAACGTTCTCCCGGGGTGTTTGAGCATCGAGGTGGAGACGCCGGGCGGAAAGAAGGCATATCTGGATACGACCGTCGCCGTCAGCGAATATCGGCTGGACGAGGCGGGCGCCTATAAAATAAGTATGACGATGCGGGGAGGAACGGACGTGAGAACGCTCAACGTGTTCGCGTCTCTTCCCGAATCGGAGCGCGTTCCCGCCGAGGAAGGCGAGGACTTTATCATCGAAGGGCTTGCGCTGGACGGCAAGTTCGACGGCATCTACGACGACTTGCTCATTCTCTTCATTTTGCTCGGCGTCGTGGCAGTAGCGGATTACGGGGTGTATTGTTATGAGCAGTATCAGCTTCGATAACGCCTATCTGTTATTCATCATTCTCCCGCTCGTCGCGCTGTTCACCGTGCCGTTCGCGCTTGCGATCCGCAAGGAGAATGCAAACGGGCACAATATCGCGTCGATGGTCATGCACGTCGTGATGGCGGTCCTCATCGGGTTTGCCGCGGCGGGGACTTCCTTCCGCTCCGTGCTCACCGAGACGGACGTCTACGTCGTCGCGGACGTCTCCTATTCCACGGACAAAAATCTCGACCTTGTGGACAGCTACATCCGCAATCTCGACCTGCCCGCCCACAGCAAACTGGGCGTCGTGTGCTTCGGGAAGGACTGCGAGGTGCTCAACAATTTGGGGGATCCCTCCGAATTCGAGAGCGTGCGCAACGCCACGGTGGACACCAGCGAGACGAACATAGCGGAGGCGCTCGCCTACACGGGCGAACTCTTCAAGGAGGGCGTCATCAAGCGCATCGTCCTCATCACGGACGGGAAGCAGACGGACGCGACGGATACCTATGCCATCACGCGCGCCGTAGACGGTTTGGTGGCGAAGAACATCCGCGTGGACGCCATCTATCTGGACGACAACATCTCCTACGATGTGTCCGAGGTACAGATCTCCTCCGTCGACTTCACGAAGAACGCCTATTTCGGGCGGGAGGAGACGGCGGATGTCGGCGTGCAGTCCACCTATGAGACGGACGCCGTCATGCGGCTCGTCCGCGGAGAGGAGAAGATCTCGGAGAAGATGGTCTCCCTCGCGGAGGGGCTCAACAACATCGAGTTCGATTTGGATACCTCCGAGGAGGGCACCTTCGATTACAAGGTGATCGTCGAGGCGGAGGGGGACGAAAATCCCCACAACAACGAATATACGTTCACGCAGAGCGTCGTAGACGACATGCGCGTGCTGTTCGTTACGGGCAGCTGGGCAGACGCCGTCGCCGCCGTCGAGCAGTACGGGGATGTCGCGTCGATCGACGTGTACGAAGTCGATACGACGGTGCCGCTCTCCCGCAAGGAACTGTACATCGAGCAGTTCCGCGACAACGAGGACATCAACTTCCACCTCTTGGATACCGCCGTCCCCGTGGACATCGAACAGCTCTGCTGGTACGACCAGATCGTGCTCGCCAATCTCGACGTCTCCGATCTGGACGGCTCCACCACCTTCATGCGGAACGTGGATACGGCGGTCTCCCTCTTCGGGAAGGACCTCGTAACGATGGGCAATCTCTATTTGCAGAGCGCCACCACCGAGGCGCAGCGGGCGCTGACCGATATGCTCCCCGTCCGCTACGGCAATCAGGACGGCGAGCCCAAACTGTACACGCTCATCGTGGACTCCTCGTTGAGCATGGAGCACCTCTTCCATTTGGAGATCGCGAAACAGCTCTCCATCCGTCTCCTCGACATTCTCAATCCCGAGGATCAGATCTGTATCATCACCTTCTACGGCGACGCCGAGCTCGTGCAGGCGCCCATCTCCTTGGAGAACAACCGCCAGACCATCATCAACAGCATCAACGGGCTGGACGGCAGACAGGGCACGGTGATCGGCGCGGGGCTCCGCATGGCGTATGAATTTATCGCGCCGCTCCCTTACAGCGAGAAGCAGGTCATGCTCATCACCGACGGGCTCAACTACGTCGGCGCGGGCACGGGCACGAGCATTCCCAATCCCGAGACGGTCATCACCCAGATGTACGACGTGGGCATCGCGACCTCGGTGTTCGACGTCGGCAGACAGGGCGACGCGGCAGACGGCTCCAACTCCGATCCCGCCGCCACCACGGCAAAGCGTTCGCTCGAACGGTACGCCGCCGTGGGACACGGGAAGTACTACTATTCCAACAATCTCGAAAACCTCGACGAGGTTACCTTCGGGGAAATTTCGGACAATGTAACGGCGACCGTCGTAGAGCAGGAGGCGACCGTCAACGTGCTCCGCAGAACGGACAGCGTGCTCTCGGGCATCAACATTTCGGAGATCCCCGCCGTCTCGGGGTATGTGTACAGCCGCATCAAGCCCAGCGCGACGACGGTGCTCACGCTCGACCACGAGACGCCCTCGGGCAATCAAAACGAGATCCCGCTGTTCGCCTATTGGGATTACGGGAACGGCAAGGTCTCCACGTTCACCAGCATGGTGGGCGGGGAGAACGGCTCTTGGCTCACGCACTGGGCGGAGAGCGGCATCGAGGGGCAGTTCCTGCAAAACGTGTTCGAGGAGAACATACCCAAGGAGAAGTCCTCCGTGCCGTACAATCTCGAAATCGAGCAGGAGGGCTCCGTGAGCCGCATTACGGTCACGCCGTCCAACTACCAGTACGACGGGCTCGTAACGCTCAACATCTCCACGCCGGACGGCGACGCATACACAGAGCTCATGACGTTCGGCTCCAACTACTATTACAGCGAGATAGATAGTTCGCTCGTCGGCAAATACGTCATTGAAGTCGTCTATTCCTTTGCGGGGAACGATTACGCGCAGACCGCCGTACTCAACAATTCCTTTGCGGCGGAATACGATAGTTTTGCTTCGTACGATCCCTCCGAGCTGCTCCGCGCGCTCAACGGAAGGGGGATCGTCAGCACCGACGGGGAGCTCGCGCTCGTCAACAACGAGGACGATCTCGCGACGTATTCCTTCGATCTTACGGTGCCTCTTCTCATCGCCGTCGCCGTCCTGTTCGTCGTGGACGTTGCGGTGCGCAAACTCAAATGGGAGGACATCAAGAGTTTCTTCGGCTTTGCGCGGAAGAATAAAAAAAAGGCGGGAGGTAGCAGACAATGAAGAGATTTCTCATTGCAATCCTCTCCGTAGCCATGCTCTTTTGCATCGCGGGGTGTGAGACGTATAAGGAGGCGGTCAACAGAAAGCCTTCCGGCTCGGATACGAGCACGTCGCGCCCGAGCGGGGGCGGGATCGGCAGCGGAGACGAGATCGGCGATTTCACCGTAAAACTTACGGGCGTGGCGTTCGAGCGCCCCGCTTCCCTCATGGCGCAGTGGAAAGGGGAGGACGGCAGCACCTACCGCGCCGCCTTCGACGAGAACGGCGTCGCGACGACGGACGGGCTGGACGGCGAGTATTCGGTAACGCTCGTCTCCCTTCCCAACCAATACGTCTACAATCCCAACATCTATTTCGCCGATAACGACCATAGGGACGTCGAGATCAAAATTTACAGCGTGGTGGATTACGCAGGCCGCACGGGAGAGCCGTCGATGCCTACCGGCATCCATCCCTCGATCTCGGATACCGTTGCCTACCGCGTTACCTTCCAGAGCGTGCTCCAACAACAGTGGTTCACCATGCAATCGGGCGTGTTCGAGACGTGGTGCAGTACGACGGAGAACAACGTAAAGCCCCATCTCGTCGGGTACAGCGGCAACACGGTCAGCGGCTCTTGGAACAGGAACGATTCCGCCACCCCGCAGGTAAACCCGTCGACGAGCGCTTCCTATACGGGAAACTATAAGTGTCGGCTCAACCGCGACGATCTCGCGGGGAAGGTGTTCTATGTCTTGAATGCAAGCTCGCGCACGGGGGAGTTTCCCATCAGCGTGGTGTTCACGCTCACGGTGGATAGGGGCGGTTCGAGCGGCGGCGTCAAACCGCCGGTAGAGCCTACCTATCAGGAAGTTCTGGCGAAGGAACAGGATCTCATGCAGGTGTTGCAGCCGAGCGGCAGTTTCCGCTACTTCTACTACTCTACGGGGCGCATTCTCGACGGCAGCAAGGTAAAACTGTTCGCGCGCGGCACGACGGACGACGAGGGGAACGAGGGAGACGGCTACTACCATCTCTACACCGCGCCCACCGCGGCGGAAGCGCAGGAGGGGAAGGTCGGCGTCTACGGCGCCATCCTCTTCGCGAAGCTCACACAGGACAACGAAATTATTCAAACGGACGACGGAAACGGCTTCATGTTTGAAATGATCAATTTCCAGGGAGACGGGAAGGACTATTCGGATTTCCTCTACACCGGCGCGCTTCGTACGCCCCAAAATTACGCGCTCTATTGCAATGCGGACGGAGCGCACCCCGTAACGGCGGAGTTGAAGGAAGCGTTGCAGGCATACGCGGTCGGTCAGCGTCTCTTCGACGACGGCGAAGGCTGGGCGGAAGCCTATTCGAGCGTCAGGCTCATGTCCACGCAGGATAACCAGTGGCTCTTCTGTTGCGGCTATTACGCCTGATAGGATAGCGTTCTCCTTGTCGTTCCCACCGAGCCGTTACGCCTAATAGGATTGTGTTTTCGCCATAGCGACCATTAAATTCAAAAAAAGGGCTCTCCCATCTACGGGAGAGCCCTTTTCCTTTCGCGCTTTCTTTTCCCTCCCCCCTCGCTTGCGAGGGGGAGGTTCTCTATTTACCTCCCCCCTCGCTTTGCGAGGGGGGAGGGTAGGGTAGGGGGAGGGGCTCTACCTCCCGTCCTTCTCAACCCCCACCCAACCCTCCCCCTTACCAAGGGGGAGGTAGTTATACTTACTCCCCTAACCAAGGGGAGTAAATATTTCCCTTCCCGCTTTTTCTACCCGCCCGTCTCTCCCTTTCCCGCCGTTTCTTCTCGCGCTCTCTCTTTTCCCTTTCCCGCCGTTCTTTCTATTTACCTCCCCCCTCACGTTGTGAGGGGGGAGGGTAGGGTGGGGGGAGGGAATCTACTCCTCGTCCTTTTCAACCCCCACCCAACCCTCCCCCTTTCAAGAGGGAGGTAGTTATATTTACTCCCCTTACCAAGGGGAGTAAATATTTCCCTTCCCGCTTTTTTCACCCGCCCGTCTCTCCCTTTGCTGCCGTTCTTTCTATTTACCTCCCCCCTCGCAAGCGAGGGGGGAGGGTAGGGTAGGGGGAGGACAGGGAAAAACCGCCGTGCGGAGGGGGCTTTGCGCCACCCGAGGCGCGGGATTTGGGAAATTTATGCCGAAGCGCGCGGAAATTCTTGCAAAAACCCCCGTCAATTTGTTTGACAAAAGAAATTTATAATGATATTATATGTATAATATTCGTATAAAGAGGATTTGTTGCATACGAATTTGCATAAATTCATCTCTGTACGAAAACAGTCGAGGTAGGTTTTATGAAAGCATTGCGGAAACTTCTGGTAGCGACGCTCACCGCCCTCTGCGCGGTCGCCTGCGTCGCGGGGATCGCTGCGTGCGACGACGGCGAAGAAGACTTCAAAGTCGACGCGCAGTACGAGGCGGTCTACGGCGTTTACAGCCAAACCGTCGGAAGCGGGGCGAAGTCCCTGGAAGAATGGTATAACGATATCACGGCGGGCATCAACGCATTGAGCGGCGGGCAGGTGAGCTCCATCGGGGCTGTCTCCGTCGGCGAAGGCGAAGTGCCCTATGTCAAAGTGCAATTTTCGAGCGGAAAACTGTACATGATGCCGATCACTTCGGGGGGGGGTGTCTCTATCCGAATACGCGTCCTTTAAGCTCACCGCGAAGGATGCGGCGGAAACTGCTCTCAAAGATATTTACCTCGACGTCTACTATCTGAATAACGATGCGCGCGAGAACGTGCACACGCTGCGTACGAGCGTCCGCGGGGAAGCGGATGCTTACGTCAGCGTTGCTCTTTCGCGCGTTTTTTATGTGGGAGTAGGCACGCAGTCGGCGTCCTCTTACGGTATCCCCGCGGGCTATGAGCCCGTGCTCAACGTGGACGGCACGGAAAAGAACATCGCCGTCTCGCTCGGCGTTCCCGAGACGTTCACCGTCTCCGTGGAGGACACGGCGGGCTTGCCCGTAGAGGGCGCGCAGGTCGCGCTGCAATACGCGGCGGGCGATGCGGCGGAAGGCGTTGCGGCGGCAGTCGGCACGACGGACGCCACGGGCTCCGTCTCCCTTACATACACCAAGCACGCGGGCAGTTCTTACGAGGTCGCGGCTTTGAGCGTGCCTTCCGCATATGTGGAAGCGGACGCCGTCGCCGTCGGGGAAGGCAACACCTCCGCGCAGATCGTGCTCTCCTATGCGAAGCACTATGCGACGGACGTCAACCACACCGCGAGCGGCACGCCCGCGCCTGCGGAAGGGTACACCAACAGGGAAGCGCTCCCCGTTGAGATCACCGAGCTCGGCATGAACCAGCTCCGCGAGAGCGAGGGCAAATACTATTACGGCGATGCGATCGCCTATCTCATGCTCGATGTGGAAAACGACCGTATCTTCGCCGGCAAGACGATCAAGGAGCTCGTTACCGAGCCCGACAGCGGCCTCTTCACCTTTGAAGAGTGCACGAACGAGTCCACCAACGAGTGGACGCGCCACAACTACTATCCGCTCCTCAAAGCGTATGCGGAAAAGGTCAACGGGCAAGGTCTCTATCCCATCGACGCCGAACTGTACGGATTTTTGCAGAGGGCGGCGGCGAACCACCTGTTCGCGGCGGCGGATGAGACGGCAGACGAGAAGGAAATTTACCTTGCGGTCGCCTATTACAGCAACATGCGCCTCGGCTTGGGCGAGGAGAACGCCTATGTCGGGCTCGAACTTCCCACGGCGAGCTCGTCCACGTACGGCACGGTGAAGAACCTCGGGCTTGTGAGCGGCATTCAGGCGGGCTACTATAAGCTCACGGCGAAGGTTACGTCCGCGGACGGCAACCCGAGCGCCATCATGGGCTACACGACGAGCGGGCTCGAAGGCGTGCAGAACGTCGAATACATCTTCAACCTCACGGCGGCGACGGACGACGCTTCCAAGTTCGAGGGCATTATCTATCTCGATGGGTACGCCAAGGACGACTATGCGCTCCGCCTCATCAACTTCGATAGAACCGTTGCCTGCACAGTGACCCTCACGCTCGAAGCGGTCGCAAATTGCACGCCTTACGAGAAGAATTTGGTTACCGCCTCCGAGGAGAACATCACCGTTTACGCCGTTCCCGAGAGCTGGCTCATGCTCACGGGACTTTCGAGCTCCACGGGCTACAAGAGCAACGTCTCCACGTTCGGCTACTTCTACACGCAGAAGCACGGCTATGCGCAGTACACCGCCGAAGTGCAAGGCTCCTCGCTCGAAGGCGCAAAGGTCTACCAGTTTACCATGCAGTCGAGGAGCGCGACTTCGCTTCTCCGTACCTCTTCGCTCACGCAGGCGAATGCGATGTCCTCGCAGCTTACGAACGCTTGGAGCAGCTATTCCTACGGCTTTGTCGTAACGCACACGGGCGATACGCTCGTGCAGGTGCAGGTGAAGCTCTCCGCCGTGTACACCCGCGCGAACTTCGTTTACGAGGGCGGGGCGGGGTCCGAGGGCTCCTATGTGGATACCGATAAGGCGTTCGATAGCTACACCGTGCTCCACAACGGCGATATGAGAATTACGAAGCCCGGCTTCGTGTTCGACGGTTGGGAATATCAGGATGCCGCGGGCGAAACGAAGGTCGCGCACCCTGGCGACAGCCTCGTCTTCACGGCGGAACAGCTCAACGCCGCGGGCGAGATCAAGTTCACGGTGAAGTGGAAGCCCGAGGACATCTACACGGTCGAGGGCACGCTCGGGCTCGGCGCGGCAAACAAGTTGAGCGGCGTGCAGATCGCGGGCGCGGAGCACACCTCCTTTACCGTTTCGCTTGCGCCTTCGCTTGCGGGCGAATACAAGCTCACCGCGACGCTCAACGTCGAGACGACCGATTTCTACGTAACCGTCGACGGCGTGCGTTCCTACTTCTACAAGGATACCGCGGCGAGCGATGCGGACGCGAATAAGTACGTCTACGTCGGCTATATCGAAATTGCGGGCGTGCACGAATTCACCGTCTATTTGGAAGATGCGCTCTCCGCGGCTCTCACGGTGGACTTCGAGTTGGAGGCGTATGTCCAGCCCGAGCTCGACGGCTCGGTGGAGACCGTCGTCGTCGCGCCCACCAATCCCTACAACGAGGAGAAGGACGGCAAATTCAAGCTCAAACTCGCCGATCTCGACGCGGGCTCCTATGCGTTCACGGTGTCCACGGTCGGCGGTCATGCGATCCCTTCGCTCGCGCTCGTCGCAGAGGGGAAGGATCCCGTTGAACTCACCGCGTCCTATTTGGGCAAAACCTATTACATCGACATCGAGGAAGGGGATACCGCCGTTTGGCTCGTTGCGAGCACGGATACCACCGATTACTACTCCGTTGTCAACTTCTCGATGCACCGCGTGTACAACATCACGTACGAGGCAAACCACCGCGACGCGACGGGCACGCCCGTGAACAAGCTCCACAACGAAGAGGGCGCGACCGTAACGCTCGGCTCCCGCGACATGTTCACGCGTGAGAACTACCTCCTCGCAGGTTGGGAATACACGGCGGCGGGCGCCGATTCCATGACCGTGCTCAACGTCGAGTCCTCCTTCGTGATGCCCGCGGCGGACATCGTGCTCAAAGCGCATTGGCAGGCGGAAAATCCCTTCTCGCGTGCCGTCAGCGTCGGCAATTCGACCGATTGCGCCATCGACCCCGCGCAGTACACCTCCTTCTCGATCTCCATCAGCAACATTCGCAATGCCACGAAGTCGGCGAGCGGCGGTTACAAGCTCACGTTTGCGGTGGAGAACACCGACTTCCGCGGCGCCATCGCCATGAACGGCTCCCTCACGGGCGTCAAAGCTAACCTTGCGTACAGCGAGGCGGAGAGCGACGGAACGACTTCCAAGTTCATCGCCTACTTCCGCAGTGAAAACGGCATGAAGACGGCGGATACGCTCACGATCGACCTTCTCACCTATAACGGTCCCACGCTCAGCGGCACGCTCACGTTGCAATCGGCGGGGATCCCGTCGGCGGCGACGGACGGCTCCAAGACGACGGTCGGCGCGGGCTACTCCGGGCTCTCCAACGGGCATTACATTCCTTTCACTCTCCCGAACACCGTGCTCTTACAGCACTCCTATAAGATGTACGTGAGAAGCCACGCGAAGGTGGCGTCGTTGAGCGTTTGCTCCGGGAAAAAGATCGATACGGAAACGGGTACCGCTCCCGCGTTGACCGAATTGAAGGAAGAGCGGAAGACGGAGGATGACTACACCGAATTCGTGTTCTCCTTCACGTCGAGCTACAATTACATCGCGATCACGGCGGGCAGTGCGGGCAGCTGTTACGACGTCTGGTTCGAGCTCACCGACGATTCGGCGAATTTCGTCGGCATCGACGAGCCGCTCGAAGGCGTTACGCTGAATACGACGGCGCAGAAGTTCAAATTCAGCGCGGATATCCTCAAAACCTCCGTCCCGGGGAAAGAGATGGAGCAGTACAACCTCTGGTTGCAGGTCTCGGAGAGCGCGGAGATCGTCTTCGTCTCCAACGTGGACAGCGGATACACCTACGAATCCATCACGCTCAACGCGGCGAGCCGCTACAAGGTATACAAGCTCAATTTGCAGCGCACTGCGACCTTCACGCTCAAAGCGGATAAGGAAGTTACCGTAACCATCCACGTCGAAAAGTATTCGTGCGTGCAACTCTCCAAGTCGGAGAAGGCGGGCGAGAGCCTCCACATCGAGGCGGGCGCGGAGAAAGCCATGGAGCTTATCGATTACGATAACTATATGGAGACCCGCTTCTGGATCGAGGGCGCAAACGAAGGCGACGTGTTCTACTTCTACCACGGCTCCGACAAGTTCACGCTCGATAAGTCCAATAACTGGACGCTTCCCATGTTCCTCTGCGGCGGCGGCACGGGCGCACGGCAGTGCTATATCGCGGCGGCGGACGGTGCGGAACACGATATCACCATCCATTATCTCGACTACACGAAGATCGGGCAGAACGAGACGACGTCCGTAACCTTGCAGCCGGATGAGGCGACGTACATCGCGCTCTCCTCCGATATTCAGGGCGAATACGCGCCCTACGTGTTCACCATCACGCCGACGGGCGAAGTGGGCGACAACGTCAAGTTCATCATCCACTACAACGACGACGAGACGGCGGAATTCACCAAGAGCGGCGAAGTGTTCACAACGGCTCCGCTCGCCCTCAACAAGAACTACTTCTACATCACGTCCCAAACGGACGAGGCGGTCGCCTTCTCCTTCTCGGGCGCGATGAAAAACGACGTTGCCTTCGGCAAAGACATGACGGCGGGAAGCGCGGTTACGCTCTCCTCCGCGGGCGAGAAGTACGCGAGCGTCTACCTTAACCCGCTTGCCCTCGTTAGCTTCCATGCGGAGGCGGCGAGCGGCGAAGAGCTCGATCTCTCCTCGCTCACGCTCACCTTTACGTCGGGCGACACGGATACGTTCCCCGCAAGCATCGTAATCGACGGCTTCACCAAGGATGCGGGCGAAGGCAAGAGCTATTCGGCGACCAAGGAAATTGCCGCGGTCGGTACGTCCGCGGCGGCGGTCCACCGCTTCAAACTCACGGTGAGCGGCGTTTCGGAGGACGTGAAGGTGTACATGACCTACATCCCCGTTACCGCGCTCACGATGGCGCAGTTGATCTCCGGCTTCCAGGTGCACTTCAACGAGGGCGGCACCACGCCTCCTACCGCATGGTACAAATTGCCGGACGAAGTTCTCGCGAAGAACGCGGGCGGGAAGACGTTCACCATCACCATGCCCTACGACATCGGTTGGAAAAATATGCCGGGCACCGACCATAAGGACGGCGAACTCTGCGGAACGGTCAAGGTGGGCGAAAACCGGTGGGAATTTAAAACGAAGGGACAGAAGTATGAACAGGTAACGTTCGGGTCCGAATATCTCACGGTGGATATGACCGGCTGTATCTCCGGTATGGGCTCGATGCCCGGTTTCGCCGGCACCATTGTCGACCACTTTGTCCGCCTCACGATCAACGAATACCTCGGTTTTGGCGTCGGCTCGCCCGTAACCACCACCATGAAGACGGGCGTCAAGGCTGCGCTCGAATTGAAGGGCGTAACGATTGGCAAACTGTACACCATCAAGGCGGAAGTATCCGGCAACGAAGGCAGCGATCCCACGTTCTCGTTTACGGGATCGAACAGCGCGACCTCGGTCTTGCTTGCGACCATTACCCTCAACAAGGACAACGAATATAAGTCCAAAGCCTTCGCGTTCTACAACATCAATAAGACGCTCGATGTTACGATGTCCAATACAACGTCCTGCGACGTTACCTTCACGCTCGAAGAGTACAAGGGCGAGGCGCTCACGCTCGGCGGCGACGGCATCAATGTGTCGATCAAGGGCACGACGGAGCGTGTGTTCTTACCTATCGACAGCAGTTTGATCGGGCAGACGGTCTATTGCAAGATCACCGCTACGCCCATAAGCGTTCCGAGCGGCTCGCCGCAGTTCGCGTTCGGCGATGCGAAGGGGCCCAAGGGATCTGCAACGTTCGGCGCGTTGGGACAAACGTTCACGTTCAGCGGTAATAGTCGCAAGATCGAAAGCTCGCTGTTGAAACTCACGCTCACCGACGGCAACGCGTTCCTGATGATCAACTTGGCCAACTACTATGGAAACGAAACGGTGAGCGCGACGATCAAGCTCGAAAATCCCGATGAGAGTACCGCACTCAAACTCGACGCGCCGATGACGTACAGCGGCGTTTCCAAGACCGCAAAGACCGCGATCTTCGATTCCTCGCTCGCACGCGGCGCAGAGAACAAGTACCTGCTCTCCGCGACGACGACTTCCTCGTCGTTCACGACCCTCAACATCGGGGGCGGTATCACGAAGGCGGAGGGTGGCGCGGTGTCGCTCACGGGGTCGAAGCCGTACGAGATCGTTATCCTTTCGGAGACCGATCGTAGCTTCACCCTCGCCTACGGCGGGTCGTCGGGTTCGAGCACGTACACGTTGACCTTGCAGAAGTACACGGAAGCGTTGGAAAAGTCGCTCACGCTCGACGGCGGCGATGTCTCCATCACCGTTCCCGCGGCGGGGATTATCATCGTCAAGCTCGACGAGGCAGTCCAAATCGGTAAGTCCGACGAGGGCAAGGACACCAGTGTCTACTCCTTCTGCGACCTCGTGGCGACGCTCGCGCCCGAACTCAAAGAGACGGCGACGCTCTACGTTTGGAGCTACGGCAAGCAGTACACGCTGAATAAGGACAACAATTTCAGCCTGCCCATCGCGTTCCAGAGCAGAGAGTTCGTGCTCTACCAGCCCGCGGCTACCGATCCCGAGAACGGGAACGCGCCGATCGATATCAACCTCAAACTGACGACGCACGCGGGACAGAAGATACAGCCGGGGGTGGCGTTTACGTTCAAGCCCGAACACTACGTGCAGTACGATTTCGAGTTGGAAGGCTTCAAGGTTACAAACGGTCGCTATGCGTACTACGATATCGTAATTACCTTCTCGTCGCTGACGAATCAGCAGAGCAACGTCTCTCTCCCGAGCGGGCTCTTCTCTACGCAGTCCGGCAACTCCGGTTGCACGGTGAGCGATGAAGGACGTACGCACACTTGGACGAAGAAGAGCCTCTCCTCCAACATCGTATCCTTCAAATTCTGGCTCTTTGGCGCGCCCGCGGATGAGACGGTTACCATCACGATGACGCCCACTGCGTAACGCTCACACCACCCGCGAAAGCGGGAATGCATCTCCAACCCCCCTCTCCGCGTTGCGGGGAGGGGGTACGAGGTTTCCGCGCAAATTTTTGCGCTTGCGATATTCCGCGGGCTCTCCGCGGAGGAGGAAAAAATGAAGAGACAGCTTATCCTTTTGCTCTCCCTCTTCGCCGCGCTGTTCGCCGCGCTCGGCATCGCGGCGTGCGACGGGGAGGAGACCCACCACTGGGCGACGGAATGGAACCACAACGCGCAGGAACACTGGCATTTCTGCACGGACGAGGGCTGTAACGCGCGGGAGTCGTTCCCGCACGAGGAATTTGTCCTCAAAGAGTACGTGGAAGGGGAGGAGCCCACCTGCTTCACGCGCGGAAAGGGCGTCTTTGCCTGCCCCGTCTGCGGCGAGGAGAAAATCGAGACCGTCGAGGCGACGGGCGAGCACGTGTTCGACGAGACCCAGCCTTGGCTCCAAAAGGCGGAGGGGCACTACCGCGTCTGCACCACGCGCGGTTGCCGCGCCGAGTTCTTGGAGCCTCACACCGAGCCCGAATACATTCTCCGCACGCCCCCGAATGCCTTCCGCATGGGGCGCGCCGAGAACGTCTGTTCCATCTGCGAATACGTGTTCGAGGAAGTGCCCGTCTATTCCGATTCCGTTCCCCAAAAGTTCAAAATCGGGCTCCGAAGAGAGGGCAGCGGTTGGACTTCTACCGATCTGGACCCCGTCATTCTCTATGAGGATCACGAGTACGTGCAGGACGACAAAACGATTTTACAGCGCGCCTCCGTTACGCTCGCGGTGGATAACGACGGGGCATACAAATACAAGTATTACATCACGGACGCGTACAACTTCAAGGGAAATAAGATCTATTCGGAGATTCAGGAGTTCGACCAAAGTCTCGGCGGCGGCGTGAGCGCCTACTGGTACGACGAGAACACGGGCTCATCCACCGAGCTCGGACCCAACAACACCTACCCGCTCCTCGTCTATTTCAACTATTTCCGCATGCAGTCGCTGGGGGATTATTCCGTCAAGTTCGTGTTCCGCTCGGGCGATATCCCCGTTTCGAGCTTTATCATCTCCGTGCACGTCGTACGGATCTCCGAGTACCGCCGCGTCCAACAGCAGCTCCACAGCGCCGCCCCCACGAGCTCGGAGATCGCCCTCCCGCCCGAATTCTACGCCCTCCCCACCAAACGCATTTAAGGTTATCTTCCCATCTATTATACCTCCCCCTCGCTTGCGAGGGGGAGGTTCTTTTTATTCGCCCTCCCCCTCGTTGAGGGGGAGGGGTAGGGGAGGGGGAGCCCGCTTTCGCCTCGCCTTTCGTCCTTCTCGTCAACCCCCACCATATCCTCCCCCTTTCAAGGGGGAGGTGAGCTGGTAGTTCTTTCACCCTCTCCCGCTCTCTCTTACTTCTCCCCTCGCTTATCTCTCCTTTACCCTCCCCCTCGCAAGCGAGGGGGAGGGGTAGGGGAGGGGGAGTGGGAAAAATTGAGCACATGGGGGCGGAATTTTTCCCATTCCCATAAAAAATCCCCTTGCCAAAATGGCAAGGGGATAAGACGCACCCGACCTATTTTTCGTCTTTGTCGAGATATTTCACAACCTTTGCAGGGACGCCCAGCGCAACTCCGTTCGCGGGCACGTCCTTCGTTACGACCGCGCCCGCGCCGACGATCGCGCCGTCGCCTATCGTTACCCCGGGCAAGATCGTCGCATGCGCGCCGATCCAAACCTTGTTCCCTATCTTTACGGGCGCAGGAAGCATGTTCCCGCGCCGCGCGGGGGCTTGGTCGTGATTGAGCGTCGCAATGACAACTTGTTGCCCGATGAGCACGTCGTCGCCGATCTCAATTCCGCCCTGATCCTGAAAACAACAGCCCTCGTTGATGAACACTCTTTTCCCGACCGCGATATTCATGCCGTAGTCGGCGTGGAAGGGCGGGAACAAGCCGAACGTCTCGTCGACCTCTTTCCCGATGAGCTCCGAAAAGAGCACCCGCAGTTTTTTCGGCGTGCGGTATCGCCCGTTCATCTTTGCGGTGATCCTCAATGCCCGTTGCGACGCCGCGTGCATAAAAAGGTGCGTCTCCGAACCCGCCGTGATGTACGTCCGTTTTGCCATTTCGTCCGCAAATTTCTGTCTGTCCATATCGCCCTCCGAGACCCTTTCCATTATAATTTCCCCGAAGCGATCTGTCAATCGATTCTTACGCCCGCGCGTCGCTTTACACCAAAACGGCGCCCGAGGCGGGCGCCGCGGAACGGTTGATAGAAATAAGAATGCGGGATCATAAAACTTGATTTGAGGCGGAAATCTCGGTAGCACTGGAAAGGAAACTGCTTTCCGATCGGGAATATGCCGAAATTATTTTTTCAATTTACTTATATAATGTGCTGAATATTATAGCGCTTGACGTAGCAGATGATGCTCTACGTATAGCGTTGACAAGGTTTGCGTTCCTGATGCCTTCTAATTTTTGCTTATAAAATTCCTTGTATTCGGGTTTCATATCTTCGCATTTCAAATAATTCAAATATAATGCTTCAATGTGCGGTGAAAGATCTATCTGCCCCCTTTTAATAGCTATGCAAACTACGATATTCATGAAAAGCATTATGGATGCGCCGATAAACATTGCCGTTATCCCGCCGACCCTCTCGAATGTCGTACCGATCGTGTGTATCTCGTACCTGTCGGAGAGAACTTCTTTCGGTGTAGCGGTAAATCCGAATATCGTTAGAACAATACCGATTATAATAAGGACTGCGCCGATTATATTGCATATCAGGCGTTTTTTCTTTGCTTTTGCGATTTCTCGCTGTTTACATACTTCGACTTCATAATAAAATCGTTCTTCGGCTTCTTTGATCGTCATGTTCAATTTCCTCCGTCTTTTTTTGTTTGCCTTTTTTTGATTTCGTTTGTGAATTTTGCAAACGAACGATCGTCGGAAGATTTGAAGATCTCTTTCTTTTTCGACGTTTTAGCTCCTCTTGCCGTATTTTCGTCGCAGAGACCGATGCTATGATCGAGGTCGATGAAAGCATCGGCAACTGCATCGGAAGTTAGTTTCTTGTCTTTCATATTTTCTCCTTGCAAATTAAAAAGTGCGCCAACCGAAGTTAAGCGCACTACAAAACGCAAACTCCGATTGTCGCCAAACAAGTTTATATACGGTACAGTTTTTGCAATACCCATATATAGGAATTTGCAGTTTTGCCAAATTCAAATATAGGTACTGCAAGGGGAGAGCAGACCTTTCCCCTCAAATCAAAAACACATGAAAAAAACTGTACGCCTCCTTTTTGGGATATAAACTTGTTTGGCATAATAAGTATACCACAACAACGCACGGTTTGTCAATATGGGCAAATATTTTTTTGAATGCAGGAAAAAGGGGGATCAAACGGGTTAGGGACGGTCTTTTCCCCGTTTACTACCTTTTCCCACCATCAAAACGGCGCCCGAGGCGGGCGCCGCGTATAACCTAAACCGATTTCAATCCGTTGCCGTCAAGGTGAACTTCCATCGGATTTTTTCGGCGAGAAAGTAGGCGCATTCGTATGTGTCCCGATCTGCAAAACTATGTGCGTCCTCATAGTCTGTCCAGCAGACTTTCCCGTCCTCGAAAAAGACAGATGTCTCAAAGATAAGCGGATATTCATCCCCGATCGACATGTGCCCGTATCCCTCGCAGAGATTGGTCTCGGGGCTTCCCGTGAGCTCGAACAGAACTTCGCAGCTCCATGCGGCAAAGCGAAGGTAGAGCTTTTCGCCTCTTTTATAAATTTTCTTGACGTAAGCGTCATGCAGTCCCATGGTCGCGCTGATGAGACCTTCGACGTCGTCCTTATTTTTGAGCTCGAACCATTCGGGAACGCAGACATGCGCTTGGATCTCTTTGCATCGTTCCAAGATTTCTGCATCGCCTTCGTGCCCTAAAAGCCAATCGTAACCCTCATTTTTTCCTTTTTTGATCCAGTTTTCCGTTCTCGTATCAAAAATAAAGACGTTGATGCGTATCCCGTGGTGGGTATGCGAAGTGAAGCGTTCGCGTTTCAGAGCTATCCCTTCTCGATCGAAAACGAGCGCTTCGGCATAATTTTTATGGTCATAGATTGCAAATACGGCGGAATCGTAACATCCGTCTTTTGTCCTGATCCGTGCTATCATAACACTATTAATTATACAAAGAGCGGTCAGGACTGTCAAGCGACGCGTGGAAGTTAACGATTTTCCCGTGGGAGGATCCCTTCGTGCCGTTGGCGCTCGTGCCGCCCTTGGGAAAAGAAAATTGCGCCGACATGCAAGGCGGGGCGAACCACGCGGCGTTTCTTTTTACCACCTCTTTCCACAGCAAAACGGCACCCTTTTGGGGTGCCGTTTTGCTGGTGGGCAGGGGTGGATTCGAACCACCGAAGTCAGTGACGTCAGATTTACAGTCTGATCCATTTGGCCGCTCTGGAACCTACCCGTATATTAAATTGTTTTACAATCGGATGGAGCCGGCGACGGGAATTGAACCTGCAACCTACTGATTACAAATCAGTTGCTCTGCCGATTGAGCTACACCGGCTTAATTTGTCCCCGATGGGGGACATAAGCCCTTTCAGGGCTCCCAAAAAAGATTTGCGGAGCAAAGGTTTTTTGGGAAGAGGAGAGGCAGACGTTTTCAGCGTGGTTTTCGCGCTTGCGCGGAAACCCGCAACGGGCGCCTTGCCTCGACGATGTGGTGGCTTGGGGTGGAATCGAACCGCCGACATAAGGATTTTCAGTCCTCCGCTCTACCAACTGAGCTACCAAGCCGTATAGAAGCCTCATTCCTCCGAATGAGGCTTCCCAAAATTTTGGCGACCCAGAACGGGCTCGAACCGTCGACCTCCAGCGTGACAGGCTGGCGCTCTAACCAACTGAGCTACTGGGCCATAATGTGTTGCATTGCGCCGTACCGAAGTTCATCGTCAAAAAGACTTCTCGGAAAGATTTTTGACGATGAGGGGGGCGCAGGCGTTTTCAGCGTGGTTTTCGCGCCAAGCGCGGAAACCCGCGAAACGCGCCTTGCCTCGACGAAGTGGTGGGCCTTCACGGACTTGAACCGCGGACCGATCGGTTATGAGCCGACTGCTCTAACCAACTGAGCTAAAGGCCCGTGGATACGGACGCCGCGAACCGCAACGCTTGAATATCATAGTATAATCTGCGGGAAAAGTCAAGTATTTTTTGCCTCTTTTGAAAAAAAGCGAAACTTTTTTTTCGACGCGATTCCCTCGCGTCGGCGCGGATCCGTTAAAATTCGCGGATATACGTTTGTTATAATCACTTTAACGTCGTTCCGCGGCGGGCGCGGCGATCTTCGGAGGTGAAATATGCAGATGCAAAGCAGTCGGCAGGGGGACAATCTCTACGTCTATCTCGCGGGGGAACTCGATGAACATTCGGTCTCCGAAATGCGCGCGCAGGCGGACAGGGTCATCGACGAGCACGCGGGGCTGTCCCGCGCGATCTTCAATCTCGCGGGCGTGAAATTCATGGATTCGACGGGGATCGGTTTTCTCATCGGGCGGTACAAAAAACTGCGGCAATACGGCATGGCGATGTACCTCGAAAATCCCAACGCGGGGGCGGACAAAATTCTTTCGTTGAGCGGGGTCTATTCCCTCATGCCCAAAATTTAGGTGGAATATGAATGAAATGCGTCTCAAATTTTTATCCCGTTCGGAAAACGAAGTCTTTGCGCGGAACGCGGTCGCGGCGTTTGCCCTGCCGCTCAATCCCAGCCTTGCGGAGATCTCCGACGTCAAGACCGCCGTGTCGGAGGCGGTCACCAACTGCATCGTGCACGGCTATGCGAAGGGGGAGGGCTGGATCGAGATCGCCTGCAAGACGGAGGACGGCTGCCTGTTCGTGGAGATCGCGGACGAGGGGCGGGGCATCGAGAACGTGGAGGAGGCGCTCACGCCCTTCTACACGACGCTTGCGGAGGAGGAGCGGTCCGGCATGGGCTTTACCATCATGCAGACGTTTATGGACGGATTTTCCGTGCACTCGGTCCCCGGCGGGGGAACGGTGGTAAAGATGAGCAAAAAATTCGGCGCGCAGGCGGAAAGCGATGCTCGATGAACGGGAGACCTTACGCCTTCTCCGCCGCGCCAAAGAGGGGGATAACGGGGCGAAGGAGACCCTTCTCTCGCACAACACTTCGCTGCTGAAATCCATTCTCAAACGCTACCTGCACAAGGGCGTGGAGTACGACGATCTGTATTCGCTCGCCTGCATGGGTTTTTTGAAGGCGATCGCGGGGTTCGACGAAAGCTATCAGGTGCGCTTTTCCACCTATGCGGTGCCCATGATCGCGGGGGAGATCAAGCGGTTTTTGCGCGACGACGGAAGCGTGAAGGTGTCGCGCGCGATGAAGAAGACGGCGCGGGAGATGAACGAATACATCGAGCGGACGAGCGCGGAGCGGGGCTCCCAACCCACGGTGAAGGAGCTTGCCGAGGCGTTTTCGATGGACGAAAGCGAAGTCGTGTTCACGTTGGGCTCCTCCCGCATGCCCGTCTCCATCTACGAGCAGAGCGACTATAAGGACGAGAAATCGGTAACTTTGGCGGAGAAACTTCCCTCCAAGGACAACCAGGACGAGATGATCGAAAAGATGGTGCTCCGGCAGGCGATCGAAAAGCTGCCCGAGCGGGAGAAGAAGATCGTCTTTCTCCGTTTTTTCCGCGACATGACGCAGAGCGAAGTCGCCAAGGCGATCGGCGTTTCGCAGGTGCAGATCTCGCGGATCGAGTCCCGCCTCTTGCGGGAATTCCGCAAAGATCTCGAATAAACTTCGCAAAGCCCCCTCCGCGCGGAAGGGGTTTTTGAAAATCAGGTAAAATTTTTTAATACCCCCCGCGAAAAGTTGACATAAGTCTCTTTCCGTGTTAATATATACACAATCGTCGAATGCGTAATATTCCTCAATGGAACGTTACGCTCTTTTGTTCGTTTATACGGTTCGTTTATCGGGCTTACCATAGGAGGCGGAATTTGATCAAAACGTTGATGAAGTGCATACGGGAGTACAAAGTCTCCACGATCTTGTCTCCCATATTCGTAACGTTCGAGGTCGTGCTCGAATGTCTGCTCCCGTTCTTTATCGCGGAGCTCCTCGGCTATATGGAGGGGGCGCGGCTCGGGGAGCATTCCCTGCAACTGTGGGGAACGGAGGGGATGTACGGCATCGGGCAGTACGCCTGCATCCTCATCGCGATGGCGATCGCCTCGCTCGCCTGCGGCATGCTGTCGGGTCTCTTCTGCGCGAAGGCTTCGGCGGGCTTTGCGAAGAACTTGCGCAAGGACCTCTACTACAAGGTGCAGGAGTTCTCCTTCGAGAACATCGACAAGTTCTCCACGCCCTCGCTTGTAACGAGGATGACGACGGACGTAACCAACGTGCAGATGTCCTTCATGATGATCATCCGCGTCGCGGTGAGAAGCCCCATGATGATGATCTTCTCCGTCGTGATGGCGTTTATCATGGGCGGGCATCTCGCGTGGATCTTCGTGGGCGTCATTCCGCCGCTCGCGGCAATTCTCTTCTTCATCATGTGGAAGACGATGCCGCTCTTCCGCCGCGTGTTCAAAAAGTATGATAACCTCAACGAGAGCATTCAGGAGAACATCTCGGGCATCCGCGTCGTCAAGTCGTACGTGCGCGAGGACTTTGAAAAGCAGAAGTTCGATCGCGCCGCGACTGATGTGCAGAAGGACTTCACCAAGGCGGAGCGCATCCTCGCGTGGAACAACCCCGTGATGCAGTTCTTCTTCTATTCGGTGCTCTCCACGGTGCTCTTTTTAGGTTCCTATTTCGTGCTCGCAGAGACGGACGTCGGCTTCGGCATTACCCTGAAATATACGGACATCTCCCAGCTCATCGTGTACGGCATGCAAATTCTCATGTCGCTCATGATGTTCTCCATGGTGTTCGCGATGATCGTCATCTCCGTCGAGAGCGCGCGCCGTATCTGCGAAGTGCTCAAAGAACAGCCCACCCTGCACAGCCCCGAAAACCCCGTGCACGAGGTGGCGGACGGCTCCATCGATTTCGAGGACGTCTCCTTCAAATATTCCGCGGCGGCGGAAAAGGACGTCTTGGAGCATATCGACCTGCATATCCGCTCGGGCGAGACTATCGGCGTCATCGGCGGCACGGGCGTGGGAAAGACCTCGCTCGTCAACCTCATCTCCCGCCTGTACGACGCGACGGAGGGCACGGTGAAGGTGGGCGGCAGGGACGTCAAAGAGTACGATCTGGAAGCCCTCCGCAACCAAGTCGCCGTCGTCCTCCAAAAGAATGTGCTCTTCTCGGGCACCATCAAGGAAAACCTGCGGTGGGGCGATCCGAACGCCACGGACGAGGAGCTCGAAGCGGCGTGCAAGCTGGCGCAGGCGGATGAATTCATCCAAACCTTCCCCAAAAAGTACGATACCTACATCGAGCAGGGCGGCACGAACGTCTCGGGCGGGCAGAAGCAACGCCTCTGCATCGCGCGGGCGCTTCTGAAAAAGCCCAAGATCCTCATCTTGGACGACTCGACTTCCGCCGTCGATACGCACACGGACGCCCTCATCAGAAAGGCGTTCCGCGATTACATTCCCTCGACGACGAAGATCATTATCGCCCAGCGCACCTCCTCCGTGGAGGACGCCGACCGCATCGTCATCATGGACGCGGGCAAAATCGTCGCCGTCGGCACGCACGAGGAACTTTTGAATACCAACGATATCTACACCGAAGTGTATACCACGCAGAACAAGGGCGGCAAGGCGGTCTCCTCGTTCGGGGAGATGGGAGAGCCCGAAGAGAGCGGAAAGGGAGGTGGCGAGAATGCCTAAAATGAATATGGCGCGCCCCGCCCGCGGCGGCGCAAGGGGAGCAAAGGGCATGAAGGCGCCCAAGGGAACGTTCAAGCGGCTTATGAGATCGCTCTTCCATTTCTATCCCAAGATGATGACGATCGCGCTCCTGTGCATCGTGTTCAACGCGATCGTCTCCGCGCTTCCCTCTATCTTTATGGAGCGCATCTTCAAAGCCATCGAGGCGGCGACGGAGCAGAGCGTCGGCTGGGGCGGAATGGTCGATCTCGGCGCGGCGGGCGCGCCCGTCATGGCGAAAGTTTCTACCTATATCATCACGAGCATGCTCACGCTCATCGGGCTGTACGTCGTCTCCCTCGTCTCGGGCGCGGTGGATAAACAGCTCATGGCGATCATCACGCAGGGCTATCTCAAAAAGATGCGCGGGCAGATGTTCGACGGCATGCAGGATCTTCCGCTCAAATACTTCGATACGGTGAGCCACGGCGATATCATGAGTTATTACACGAACGATATCGATACGCTCCGTCAGGTCATCTCGCAGTCGCTCCCGCAGCTCGTAACTTCGGGCGTGATGGTCATCACCCTCTTTGTCATCATGATGGTGTACAGCGTGTGGCTCCTTCTCATCGTGCTCGCCTTCATCGTCATCATCCTCTTTGTAACGAAGGTCGTGGGCGGCGGCGCGGGGAAATTCTTCCTCGGACAGCAGCGCGCCGTGGCGCAGACGGAAGGGTTCGTCGAGGAGATGATGAACGGGCAGAAGGTCGTGAAAGTGTTCTGCCACGAGGAGGGCGCGAAGCGCGACTTCGACAGGGTGAACGACTATCTTTGCGAACAGTCCACCAAGGCGAACGCGTACGCCAACATGCTCATGCCCATTTTGGGCAACATCGGGCACGTTCTGTATGTGCTCATCGCGCTGCTCGGCGGCGTGTTCATTCTCTCCAACGTGCACAACTTCGGGCTCATTAATCTGTTCGATTCCGCGGAGGTCGGGTTGTTCACGGTCGCCAACGTGGCGGCGTTCTTGCAGATGACGCGGCAGTTCTCCAACAACATCAACCAGGTGTCCAACCAGGTCAACCCCGTCATCATGGGTCTTGCGGGCGCGGCGCGCGTCTTTGCCCTCATCGACGAGAAACCCGAGGAGGACGAGGGGTACGTTACGCTCGTCAACGCCAAGGAAAATGCCGACGGCACCCTCTCCGAGTGCGAGGAGCGCACGGGCATCTGGGCGTGGAAACACCCGCACAAGGCGGACGGCACCGTAACGTACGAGCGGCTCGCGGGCGACGTGAGAATGTTCGACGTGGACTTCGGCTATGACCCCGAAAAAATTGTATTGCACGACATCAACCTCTACGCGAAGCCGGGGCAGAAGGTCGCCTTCGTGGGCGCGACGGGCGCGGGCAAGACGACTATCACCAACCTTCTCACCCGCTTCTACGATATTCAGGACGGCAAGATCCGCTACGACGGCATCAACGTTAACAAAATCAAGAAAGGGGAGCTCCGCAGAGCCATCGGCATGGTCTTGCAGGATACCAACCTCTTTACGGGCACGGTGATGGAAAACATCCGCTACGGCAGGCTGGACGCGACGGACGAAGAGTGCATCGCGGCGGCGAAGCTCGCGGGCGCGGACGACTTCATCGTGCGCCTTCCCGAGGGGTACAACACGATGCTCCACCAAAACGGCTCCAACCTCTCGCAGGGACAGCGGCAGCTCCTCTCCATCGCGCGCGCCGCCGTCGCCGACCCGCCCGTCATGATCTTGGACGAGGCGACCTCCTCCATCGATACGCGCACGGAGGCAATTGTCCAGCGCGGCATGGATAAACTCATGGAGGGCAGAACGGTGTTCGTCATCGCGCACAGGCTCTCCACCGTCAAGAACTCCAACGTCATCATGGTCTTGGAGCAGGGGCGCATCATCGAGCGCGGCACGCACGAACAGCTCATCGAACAGAAGGGCAAGTATTACCAGCTCTACACGGGCGCCTTCGAGCTTGAATAAAACAGAGAAAACCGCGCGTTTTGGCGCGGTTTTTTCAAAGGATGGGGTATGAAAAAACTTCCGATCTTTGTGCTTGCGGCGCTCCTTCTCTTTGCCTTCCCGCTCTCCGCTTGCGGGGGAGGCGAACTTCCTCCCGCAACGTCCTCCGAGACGCCTCCCGCCGAGGAAAAGGATCCGTCGGAAGAGACGCCCGATCCCGAGCCCGAACCGGAGCCGGAGCCCGAACCCGAGCCCGCGCCGCTCGTCCTCTCGCACGAGAGCGGCGTCTATGCGGCGCCCTTTCTCCTCACCGCGGAGAAGGCGGACGAAAATAACGTCATCCGCTACACGCTCGACGGCTCCCGCCCGACGGGGGAGAGCGCTCCTCTCGGCGGCGGGGTGCAGATCGGCGTTGCGCGGACGGAATATCCGCTCACGAACGGCGTCCTCTGGCAGAGCGATACCTACGGCAACTATGTTTTCGGCACGGGCAACGAGTGCACGGTGATCCGCCTCGCCGAACTGAACGCGGCGGGGGAGACGGTCGCGGAGAGGACGGAGACCTATTTCATCCGCGCGGCGGGGGAGGCGGCGTTCCCGCTCCCCGTCGTCAGCATCGTGATGCCGCAGGAAACGGCGCTCTCCTTCTATAACGATATCGTAAACGAGAGCAAGGAGCGCGCCGAGGTCGCCTATTTCGACTTCGCAAGCGGCGAGCGCTTCGCCCTCAATTCGCAGATCAAGGTGGGCGGGAATTGGACGAAGGGCTACCCGTACCGCACGATGAATCTCAACTTCAACAAGGACGAAAACGGCAAGAAAAATACGCCCGTGACCGTGGAACTGTTCGGAGACAGAACTGCGCGGGACGGGAGCGAGCTCACAAATTTCACCCGCTTCCGTCTCCATTCGGGGGGCAATTCGCAGGTGATCTCATGGTTCGGCGACGCCTTCACGCAGAAGGTCGCGGCGGAGTGCGCCTCCCGCACGGGGGAGAAATTGCAGGTCGCAACGACGGGGTACCGCCCCTGCGAAGTCTATCTCAACGGCGAATATTGGGGACTCTATGCCATCCGCGAGCACTATTCGGACGTCTATTTTGCCCAGAACTACGGGGTGGATAAGGATGAGGTTCTCCTCGTGGACCGCACGACGGGCGTTACGGAGACGAACGACGTCTTTAACCGAAAATATGCCTTTGAACTCGCCGAGGACAACGAGGCGGAGGACGGCTCGGGCATGCAGAAGGCGGTCTCCTTCTTCGATTTCCTCATGGGGAACGACTTTTCGGAGGACGCAATGTACCGCGAGCTCGAAAAAAAGGTCGACCTCACCTCCCTCGCCGACCTTCTCCTCACCCACTTTTACGCGGGGAATTGGGATTTTTCGTACAACAATATCAAGATGTGGCGGACGGACGCCGTCGATCCCGAAAATCCCTATGCAGACGGGCGGTGGCGGTTCTGCCTGCACGACCTCGATTTCTCCTTTGAAAACCAGTTCGGCGACGCGCAGATCGTGGGGGCGAACTGTTTCGAGTGCGCCGCAAATTACCTCGATTTTTATCTCGGGAATGCGGACCTTTCGATCAACGATTTGGGGAGACTTTCCCCCGAGACGACCTGCCTCTTCCGCGCGCCCATGCAAAACGAAAAATTCCGCACCCTTTTGCGGGAACGCGCCGCCGTCGTGCAGGAGGTATTCGAGACGGCGCGCGCGCAGAGCATCCTCGACGGGATGCAGGCGGAGGTCGAGACCGCCATGCACCGCCACCTCGCGCGCTGGCAGCGCAGCGACTACGGCATCGCCGCGTGGCGGAACGCCATCGCCAACACCCACGCCGTCCTTCGCGACCGCGTCCGCGTGTTCTGGGATAATTCGTACGACGTCTATCCGGACGGGGACTATTTTATAAGACAGGTCGAGGCGACCATCGCCCGCTTCCGTTGAACAGAAGCGCCGCCCGCAGAAAGCGGGCGGCGCTTTTTTCATGATATCTCGCCTGCGCGGGGACGCGGGCTTTCGTACGCTCCCGTAAGGCTTCACACCGCGGAGACCGCCACGATGATCGCTATGAAGTATATGGCAAGGGTGCAGGCGCTGATGGCGATCCCCGCCACGGCGAGCCCGTTTCCCGTTCCTCCCAACTCCTTCGCCTTTTTCAGTCCGAGGATAGAGCAAATAAGTCCCGCGATCGCAATAAAAAAGGAGAGCACGAACCCGACGATCGCAAGGACGTTCGACTCCGCCTTCTGCACCGTCTGCGGCACGCCGCAATGGGGGCAAATGACCGCTCTGTCGTCGATCTGGCTTCCGCAGTTTTTACAAAACATAATTTTTTCTCCTCTGTGAATTTTTTCCATTATACTCCCATTATACTGGGAAGTCAAGTTATTTTCCCAACATTGTGGGAAAATAACGGTATGGAAAATAAATTCGGGGAGAGGCTTCGCGCGCTTCGGCAGGAGAAGGGGATCGGACAGGTTCGGCTTGCCAAAGAGCTCGACGTGGGGAAATCCGTGGTGAGTTTGTGGGAGTTGGGGCGTTGCGAGCCGACGCTGTCCAAGCTCGTCGCGATCGCGCGCTTTTTCGGCGTCTCGATCGACTACCTTGCGGGATTGGAGGATTGAATCTCCTTAAAAAGCGAAAATGACAAAAAGAGCCTCTGCGGCGCGCGCCGCAGAGGAGAGCGGAAAAAGCGGTTTGACAAGGCGTCAAGCCGCTTTTTTATTGTCCGTGATGGGGCGTTCCGAAAACTTTTCCGCTTTTTACGAGCCGATGACAACCAGGACGATGAGGAGCACAACGACCGCCGCCGCGACGCATCCCCAGATGATGAGCTTCTTGCGACCGCCCTTTTTCGCCTGTTCCATGGAGGCGGCAACCTCGGCGATGTGTTTGCGGTAGACCGCGTCGCCCGCCGCCACGGCGTTGTTCAGCGCGGCGAGGTCGATCTCGTTCGGTCTTGCCGCGCTTTCCGCGATGCGCTGTCCCTTGGCGTGCGCCGATACGATCTCCATGCGGATCTCTTCGAGCGATTTCGCCGTGTTGATGGAGAGGAGCTGCGTCAGCGTTTTTCCCTCGGACTTGGATCCTTTGCGTTTCCGATATAGTACATGCGCACGCAGCCGAATTTCAGCGTATAGACCGCGGTCGAACCGTCCGCCTTGAAGTAGGAGATGTTCAGCGCGTACCGCGTGGAGGGGACGATGCGGGGGAGCGCCTGCGAGCCGACCATTGCGCCCACGCCGCCGCCGACGCCCATGCCCACGCCCACGACGGGCGCGCGGTCGTACGCCATCGAGGGCTCGTCGTTCGTAACCGAAACGTCGATGATGTTTTCATAGGGGAGCACGAATTGTTCCGCGCCGTCGTAGAAAAATCCGAGCACGCCGCGCGCGTCGTCCGTGAAGAACATCGCGCACAAGTCTCCCTGCGGGCGGACGGTCTTGGTATAGTTTCCCATCGCGTCGTACATTTCCCCGTCGTAACGTTCAAAGAACGCGGGCGCTTCCTTGTTTGCTCCCGTAAAGACTTTGCCGCTGTAACCGTTCGGATAATAATAGCCGTTGTCGAGATCGGCGTGTTCGTAGGGGAGCGGTCTGCCCGAATCGAATACCGTGCGGTAGCGCGGCGCGGGCTTTGCACTCACGGGCAGGACGGTGATGTCCTTCGCGTCGTCCAGCAGAGCGTCGTACGAAACGCCGAAGATCTCGGAAAGTTTTTTGATCTTGTCCATTTCGGGATTGCTCATGCCCGTTTCCCATTTATAGACGGATTGACGGGAAACGTCGAGGCGAAACGCAAGATCTTCCTGCGACATGCCTTGCTGCTTTCTCAAATACATGATTTTTTCGTAAAGTTTCATTTGTTGCCTCCTATACGGAAATCATAACAAAAACCATGCTGTTTCACAAGCAACCAAAGTTTGCATACTGACAACCGGCGGTTTACATTTGAAATTTTTCCGCATTTCCGCCGATTTTTTCCGCATGAGAAAAATTCTGCGGTTTTTCCGAAAGAAGAGGGGGAAGCTCATTCTATCTTTTGCGGCGGAACGCCGCTCATTCAAACCCATTGTACTACAAAAAACGGAAAAATCAAAGGGCGCTCGGCGCGTTTTTCAAAAATTCCGCAGAAAAAATTTTGCCGCGCGCGGAGAGGAAGAAGGGAGCGGGGCGCGGGCGTTTTTCCGCGGAAAACGGCGCGGAAAAAACGGCGAAAAAACCTTCATTTTCAGTTAAATTCATTTAATTTTGTTTGAAAATGTTCCATGACCTATACAACGAAACTCGTAGAAATGAATGCAATTTTCGTGAAAATACTTGTGTCGTTTTTTCATTGTGATAAACTTAAAATGTAAATACGGAAAAAAACAATAAAATCTGTGTGAATTTCGTTCATTTCAACGGAAGTCCGCGAAACGGTACGAAGTCATACAAGTGCAGTGAAACAAGTCCCCGCCGTTGCGTACGGTGGATTTGGCGTGTAAAAGGGTTAGTGCGGAAAAATCCGCAAAAGATAAAGGATATTGGGAGGAAACAGCGTATGGAATGGCGGCAACTCGGCGGCAAAGCGGAGGAGAAGGACGGCGTATACAGCGGCGAAGCGGGAAAGGAGTGCTACCTTTTTACCGCGGAAAATACGCCCGCGGACTTTGTGTTTGAAGCGGAGATCAAGTTGGAGAAGGCGGGGGAAGCGGGACTCTACTTCCGTACCGTCTCCAAAAACGGCGTGGACTGGCTGGTGGGATACGCGTTTACCGTAAACGCGGAAAAGCACACCATAACGCTCACAAAAGTGAGCAAGGGCGATCACCTTATCAACACGCTCGGCGTCGTGAAATATCCCTTCGATTACGGCGTGTGGTACCGCATCGCCGTCGTCGTTTCGGGCAAGGACACCAAACTGTATTTCGATAATTTCAAATACGATCTCGATCCCTATCCCAAGTTCGACTTGGAGCTCGGCTATTTCATGAAGGGGACGGCGGGGCTCGCCTTCGGCGACGGGGTCGCGCAGTTCCGGGGCGTCTCGCTGCAAGAGAACCGTGCAGAGAGGCTTTCGCCCGAAGAATCGTACAAAAATCCCATCCTCTACGGCGCGGATCCCGACATCATGTACCATGACGGAACGTACTATCTCTATTTTACGGATACGGCGGACATGCACATCTTCCAGTGCTACACCTCCGAGGACCTCATCCACTGGTCGGAACCGCACATCGTGTTCCACGGGGAGGACGGCTGGGGGAACAATGAATACATGTCCCCCAACGTGATCTGCAAGGACGGCTGGTTTTACATGTTCTACGCCTCGCACACCGCGCCGGACGAAAACGGCAGGCGCCGCGCGCAGGTGACGTACGCGACGTCGCGGAGCCCGCTGGGACCCTTCAAGGCGAAGAAAAAGGTCCCGCTCCATTCCGACGTGCAGGAGATCGGCGGCGCGCCCTTCCTCGACGACGACGGGAAAGCGTATCTCACCGTGGTGCGCTTCAACAACGGCAACGAGTGCTGGATCATGGAGATGACGCTGAAAGACGGGGAGGTGACCGTCCGCGAGGACAGCATCACCAAAATGTTCGAGGCGACGGAGCCGTGGGAGAAGGACTACGCGAATATCGTGGAGGGCGCGGTGCTTCTGAAACACAACGGGCTGTATTACGCGATGTATGCGGGCAGCCATTACAAGGGACAGTATGCGGAGGGGTATGCCACGGCGGAGCATCCGCTGGGACCGTGGACGAAATATCCCTATAATCCCATTCTTACGTCGCACGTACAGGCGCGCGCGGTGGGCGATTCGGTGTATACGAAGTCGCCCGACGGCAAGGAATGGATCATGTTCTATCACCAGCATTACAGCCCGACGGAGATCTCGCCCCGCTGGATCAGAATGGACAGAATGAAGTTCGTGAAGGTGGACGGCGGTCCCGACGTGATGGTGGTGAACGGTCCCACGATGACCCCCCAGAAGAAGATCTTTTGAGGGAAAGAGAAACGAAACGCGCCGCGAGAAAGACGGTGCGGAAATGATAAGGAGGAAACAAGAATGAAACCGGTAGGCAAAAAATCGGCGATCGTTTCCAAGCTCGCTCTGATTTTTATGTCCGTCGCCCTTGCCCTGACGCTCGCGTTCGGCATCGCGGCGTGCGCATCGCGGGACGGCGACCAGTACACCATCTCTTTCGAGACGAACTGCGAAGCGACGATCGCGCCCCGGACATATACGGTGGGACAGCCCTTCACGCTCCCCACGCCGTATAACTACGGGTACAGGTTCGACGGCTGGCACTACGACGAGGCGCTTACGCAAAAAGTGCAGGCAAACGGCAACATCGCCCCCTCTTTGGAGGTGGACGGCGATGCGACGCTCTATGCGAAGTGGTCGGTCGGACAGTACAGCATCATCTTCGATACCAAGACGGGCGAGAGTTTCGACGATATGACCGTCTCCGTGGGGGAGACGGTCTCGTTGCCGCAACCGCAGCCGCAGGTCCTCGGAGGCAAGTCGTATCCCTTCCTGTGCTGGAAGTACACGGCGGAGAACAAGACGTACACGGATTCCTTCACGCTCGATTATCCCGAGGACGTCTATCTCACCGCGCTGTACGATTACGGCGTGCTTCCCTCGTGGGAAGTCGACGCGCAGGGGAGATACCATCTCGCCACTTCGACGCGCGCCATTACGACGATGGCGGGAACGGAGATGGCGTACGGCGAGATCGAGGCGGATATCACCGTTGAGGACTATACGTGCACGGGCGCGGGACTTGTTTGGAACGTTACGCTCGGCAACGGCGACGCGCCGTTCATGAACGACGGGAGCGAGTACTGGTATTTCCACTTCAATCCTAGCGCGGGCGCATTCCAGATCGCGTATATCCAGGCGGGCAGCGGCACCAACGGCTATTCCGCGCTCAAAAGCGTGCTTCTCACCCAGAACACCACGCCCTTCAAGGAGAAATACACGGCGGCGAAGGATGCGTCCGAGCCGCTCACCATTCACGTCAAGATCGAATCGTCGGAGAGCGGGGTCGTCCTCTATGTCGACGATGCGCTGCAACTTACGGTAGAGAGTTCGACGGGGACCTTTGAGGAAGGCAACCACTTTGCCTATCTCGGCGGGCTCGGCGTCGGCTTCCGCTCCACCAAGCCCGGCATCTACTTTGAAGATCTCCAAGTCCGTTCCACCCACAACCAGATCACGTTGGATGCGAACGGCGGCGTCTGCGAAACGAAGTTCGTGCGCGTCGCAGAGGGAGTGGCGATGCCCGCGGCGGAACTTCCCGTCCCCGCCAACCCCGGCTATGCGTTCGAGGGCTGGCGTTATCCGGACGGCGAGGTCTACGACGGCACGTCGCCGCTTTCGTCTTCCATCACGCTGAAAGCCGCGTGGAGCGTCATTCCGCACGGCGCGACCATCGTCTATGAGGCGGGCAACGAGACGCAGATCCCCTACATCTACCGCGCGAACGGCGAAGCGCTCGGCGCGCAGGGACTTCCCGCCGTGCAAAAACTCGGCTTCGAGTTCGTCGGCTGGTTCTACGACGACGGTGGAACGGAGCGGCAGGCGGAGGAGGAGACCGTCTTTGCGGCGCAGGATTACGACGGGGACACCAAGCTCGTCATCCTCACCGCGAAGTGGCAAAAGCCCGCGGGGCAGGAGGTTACCGATGTTACCCTGCACACGGACAAGGGCTCCTATACGACGGATACGGCGTACGAAGGGTACACCGCGTTCAAGGCGAACAGCGGCTCCTTCGCGACCTTCGAGAATGTGCACTTCACGGACGGGAAGTACACCGTCTACCTCAAATATTCCACATACGGCGGCAACGGGGTCGTGTTCGGCGCGACGATCCGCTCCGATTTCGGCACGTTGAGCGACGCCGACTTCATCCAAACGGGTTCGAGTTATTACTATTGGCACATGAACCATTCGACGGGCGTTTGGCAACTTGCAAAGGTTACCTCTTCCGCCAATCCCCAGACGGCGAACGAGAGCAACCCCGGGTACGACGTCCTGTTGCAGGGGACGCTCGCAGACTACATCCCCGGCATGCGGCACGAGCTCTCCGTGGAATTTTCCGATGCGCCCAACGGGAAGGTCATCATCCTGTACTTCGACGGCGCGAAACTCGACTCGTATTACGACAACGGAAGCATCGGCGGTCCCGCGCTGACGGGCGACATGCTCGGCTTCCGCAATAAGGACGGGAATTGCACCTATTACGGCGTGCATATCCAAGAGGCTTTCGCGCTCGGCGGGCTCACCATAAACCTCGACGCGAACGGCGGCACGCTGAACAGCGAAAGCACGGCGGAATATCGCCGTCCCGCGGGGTGGGGCATCTCGCTTCCCGCGCCGACGCCCGAGGAGGGCAAGACGTTCGTCGGCTGGACGACGGAGCGCGACGACGGCACGACGTTCTTCCGCGGCGAGATCATGCAAAGCGAATACGACGACATGACGCTCTATGCGTACTACATCGACGAGACGCAGGCGGTCGTTACCTTCGACGCGAACGGCGGCACGTCTGCGGAGATCGCGGTCGTAACCAAGGGCGAATTGCAGGAGGATCTCCCCGCGGCGACGCGCACGGGATATAAGTTCGACGGCTGGTACGACGGCGCGACGAAGTATGCGGCGGGCAGTACCGTTTCGGGCGATCTCCGTCTCACGGCGCACTGGGCGGCGGTCTCCGACGACCTCGCCGGCTTCGGCGACAGGGCGGTCGTCGGGTCGTTCGAGCGCGAAAACGACGGCATTTACGACATCGTAACGCCCTACGCGAGCTCCATTATCAAGCTCGACAAGACTTTCAGCGAGGGCAGAGTGGAGTTTTACACGACGTTTACGGGCGCGACTTCCGCGAGCCAGAGCGGTTTCCTCTTCGGAGCGACCGATCTTGCCCACGAGACGAGCGCGGCGCAGACGGAGCACACGAGCTACTACTACTGGTATGTCAACAGCTGGCAGAGCAGCGGCGTGTGGGGCAACTGGCAGCTCGTGAAAGTGATCGGCACCGATTACGCGGGCGGCGTGCTCAACATCGCCGCGGGCGCGTCGTGGCAGAATGCTTACGGCGAGGCGTTCGATCCGAACGGCACGTACAAGATGGCGGTGGATATCCAGCGGCTTTCGGACGGCTCCGCCTACATCTTGCTCTATGTGAACGATAGGCTGTTCTTCTCCTACCTCGACGAGACGCCGCTCACGGGCGACGAACTCGGCATCCGCACCAACCAGAGCGCGGGCACGAGAAAGTATTTCGCCTTTACGACGGCGGGCGCGGAGGACATTCAAAACAAGAAAACGCTCCACCTCGACCTCGACGGCGGCGCGGGCGCGCCGACCGAGCTCGAACTTCCCGAAAACTGGAAGATCGAACTTCCCATGGCGCTCACGAAGCCCGATAATCACTTCGTCGGTTGGTCTACGGCGGCGGGCGATTTCGATCACATCCTCACCGAGGAACAACTCGGGAACATGTACATGAACGCCTCGTATATCGACAATACTTTGTATGCGATCTTCACCGATCAGGCGATCATCACGTATGTTACGCCCGTTGGCACGGCGCCCGCAAAGACGCAGGTCTCCCTCAATTCGCAGCTTACGGCGGAGCAGCTTGTCGCACCCACGGGCGCACCGTACGGCTACGAGTTCGACGGGTGGTATCACGAAGGGACGAAGGTGAACGTGGGCGACCCCGTTACGGAAAGCGTTACGCTCACCGCGCACTGGAACGCCTCGCTCGAAGGGACGTTTGCGAGCGGGCTCTCCGCAAGCAAGATCGGCACGCCGAAAACGGAGAACGACGGCGTATACGATTTGTTCAGCGTCAGCGCGACGGCGATCGCCAAGTTCGACGGCATATCCCTGCACTCGGGCAGGCTCACCTTCTATACCAATTTCAAGGGCACGGGCGGCAAAGGCGGCATCGTGTTCGGCGGAACGGATCTCGTGAACGAGGTGAGCGCGGACAATTCCAAAAACAACACCGCGCATACGAGCTATTACTACTGGTATTTCAATCAGGACGGCGGCAAGTGGCAGCTCGCCAAGTGCCTCGGCACGGCGTACACGACGTTCAATAACGCCGTGGGCGTCGATTGGAAGTACAGCAGACCCTACGACGCGAACGGCAACTACAAGATGACGGTAGAACTCGAACGTCTTGCGAGCGGCGCACTGCGCATTGCGCTCTTCGTGAACGACGAGCCCTACTTCACCACGACGGACAACAGCCCGCTTCCCGGCACGGAGATCGGGATCCGCTCGACCGCGGGCGACTACGCGCGGGAGTACTATGCGGTCTCCGCGCAGGAGCACGACGCGATCGACAACAGCGAAAAATTGCAGATCACGCTCCATGCGGGCGTGGAGGGCACGGTGAACGGACAGCAGGATCTCGACCTCTACGCGCTCGACGGGTGGACGATCACGCTTCCCGCCGCGTTGCGGGACGGGTACGATTTCCTCGGCTGGTCCAAGGCTTCGGAGGACAGGGCGCAGATCGTGGAGAACACGCTCGTCATCGGGAAGGACATCGACGGCGGCGCGGAACTGTATGCGATCTTCACGAACGAAGCGGTCATCACGTACGTTACCTCCGTGGGGACCGCGCCCGAGACAAAGACCCTTCAAAAGGGCGAAGGGCACAACTTCACGTCGGAGGAGCTTCCCGAGCTCGAATATAAGAAGGGGTACGGCTATGAGTTCGAGGGCTGGTACAAGGATCCCGAGACGAAGGTGAACGCGGGCGATCCCGTTACGGAGAGCGTAACGCTCACCGCGCACTGGAAGGCGACGCTCTCGGGCGGGACCAAGCTCACCTCCAAGCGGTCGCTCGCCGAACCCGTGATGAAAAACGACGGCGTGTACGACGTGTACGCTCCCGCGGCGAACTCCTTCATCATCTTCAACGAGACGCTCGAAGAGGGCAGGATCACGTGGTTCAACACCTTCAAAGGCGGTTCGGGGCAGCTCATCAACCACTTCATGTTCGGCGGCAACGAGATCGACAAGCTGTTGGAACAGTCCTCCACGAACGTGAACGATTTCTCGCACCCGTACTACTCGTGGTACATCAACAACACCTCGGGCGGCTGGATGCTCTACAAGGTTACGGACGGCAAGCGCACCAACGTCAACACGCAGTCGGCATGGAATCTTACGTACGGCGCGGCGTTTGACCCCGCGGGCACGTACAAGATGGCGGTCGAATTGCAGAAGTTGGGCGAAAAGCTCCACATCATGCTCTATGTGAACGACAAGCTGTTCTTCGACTATGTGGACGAGGACCCGATCGGCGGCGCGCAGATGGGCATTCTCACCGCGCAGGCAACGCGCGAATGGTGGGGCTTCACGGCGGAGACGGTAGAGGAGATCCCCGAGGACGACAAGTACACCGTAACTTTCCACGGCAACGGCGGCAAGGTGGACGGCGCGCAGGAAAACGATCTCACCGTGTCCCTTCCCAAGAACTGGAAGTATACGCTTCCCGCGGCGGCGCAGGACAAGCACGGCTTCCTCGGCTGGGCGACGGACAGCGGCGCGGACGCCGCAACGCTGCACGCGGGCGACGAGGTCGTGATGAAGGACGGCTCGGTCAACGCCAATCTCTATGCGGTCTGGTCCGATCAGGCGATCGTCTCGTACGAATCTTCGGTCGGCACTGCGCCCCAACAGGCACAGACGCCGTTCGACGGAAACTTCACGGACGAACTTCTTCCCACGCTCGAATACAAGACGGGCTTCGGCTATGAGTTCGTCGGCTGGGAGGACGAGAGCGGCGAGCTCGTTACCACGAGCACGCCCATCAAGAGCGTACACCTCAAAGCGAGATGGCACGCGACGGTGGAAGAGCCCATCACGTCCTTCCAAGCGTCGCAGGGCACGGCGGGACACACCAACGACGGCGTGTACGATCTCTACAAACCCACCGTTCCCTCCATGGTCCGCATGGACGGCGAGCCCTTCGAGGAGGGGAAGTTGAGCTGGTATATCACCTTCCCCGGCGCGACGGCGGGCAACCAGGGCGGCGTGGTGTTCTGCGCGACGGATCTTGCAAACGAAACGGCGTCGCAGAAGGAGACGACGAGCTATTACTACTGGTATATCAACGCACAGCAGGGCGGCTGGCAGCTCGTGAAGTGCGTCGGCACGCAGAGCTCCTCCACGGGATATCAGGTCCTCAACAACACCGCCGGTACGGACTGGGCGAAAGCCGCGGGCAGCGCATGGGACAGCGACGGCACCTATAAGATGACGATCGAGCTCAAAAAAGAGGAGACGAGCCTTCACATCATCCTGTATGTGAACGATACGCAGTTCTTCGAGTACACGGATGCCGCCCCGCTCACGGGGACCGAGTTCGGCTTGCGTACGCACGTGACCGGCAGAGAGTACTACGGGTTCCACAAGGAAGCCGCGGAATAACGATTACCCATTCCCCCTACGCTCTTCCCCCGCCTTGCGGGGCAGGGGAAGAGCAACCCCTTTTAAGGAGTTTTCATGAAAGCAAATAAACTGAAAAAAGCGGCGGGGATCGCGCTGTGCGGCATCATGCTTCTCGGCATTGCCGCCTGCGGAAAGGACGCCCCGCCCATCGAGGACATCGTGGACGATTACGATACGCAACCGCATACCGCGTTGGACGCGGACGAGATCAAATACCAAGCCGCGACATACGACGAGCACAACACTTACTTCAACTACATCGAACTCTACGACGACAAGGGCGAGATCTACCAGATCGGCGACCCCTATGTGATGCGCTATAACGGAAAATACTATCTGTATTCTTCGGTAACGACGGGGCATCTCTCGCACGGCATTCCCTGCTGGGTCTCCGACAACATGATCGACTGGGAGTTCTCGAACTGGGTGTACGGCGACGGCACGGCGGGCTCCGCGGGCACGATCGCCTATACGGCGTACGCGCCCGAGGTCGTGTTCTACCGCGGCTATTTCTATCTGTGCGAGAAGCCCGTGGACGAATCGGGCAGAAGCACGCCCGGGCACTACATTCTCCGCTCCACGTCGCCGAACGGCAAGTTCGAGCCCGTCTCCAACGACCTCGGCGAGGGCATCGACGGTACGTTCTGGGTGGACGCGGAGGACAACCTCTATCTCGTCTCCGCGACGACGGGCAACGCCTTGGGCAGCACCATCACCTACGTTCCGCTCCTCTTCGACGGGGAGGGGAGAGTAACGAAGGGCAACCGCGTCATCATCGAGACCGCCTCTCTGAACGGGTGGACGGAGGGTCCCGGCATCTTCGAGCGGGACGGCTACAAGTATCTCACGTATACGGGCAACAGCGTGGATTCTTCCTGCTACCGCGTGGGGTATTCGTACACGGCAAACGCGCTTCCCTTCCGCGATCTGAAAACGGAGGAGAACAAGATCATTCTCGTCAACACGGGGGACGATACCCCCTACGAGGGCGGCGGATACGGCTCCGGGAGCGGCTATAAGGCAGTGAGCACCTACCGCGGACTGGGACACAGCAGCAACGTGTATGGTCCCAACCTCGACAGCGTGTTCATCGCCTATCACAACGCGGGGCGCCGCGACCACACGGGCGTGAACGGTTCGGGCTATAACCGCCGCTACAACGTGGCGCAGATGTTCACCAACCAAGGGAAACTCTCCGTCAACGGGCTGTGCATCACGCCCACGCCCAAGCCCGCGATGCCCGTTTTCACCTCGGAAGGGGACGAGCGGCTCGCGCTCTCGGGCGACGACGCGTGGAAGCTCTCCGAACAGGCGAGCGGCGCGGTGTTCACGGCGGAGATCAACTTCAAGCTCCGCGCGGGGCGGGGGAGCGCGGTCGTCGGCTACGGCAGCGACGGGTTTACCGAGATCGCCGTGGACGGGACGACGCTCACCGTAAGGCGGGGGACGGAAGTCCTCGGTTCGGCGACCGTCGCCGCGAGCGACTACGCGGACGCTTTGCATACCGTCCGCGTGATCAACGGCGCGGGCAAGAGCGAGATCTGGTACGACAACGTGAAGCGCATCGCGCTGGACCGCCCCGTCTCGGCGGGCGGCAAGGTGGGCGTCGGCAAGGATACGGAGACGGGCTATGTGCAGTTCTCCGACGACGCGTTCGGCACGGGCGACTTCGAGAGCGTGAAAAACCTCGGCGCGACCTTCCCCGCCTACACCTATCTCAAACAAGAGAACAGGGGCTGGCAGCTCTCGCAGGCGCAGATCCGCACGGACGGCGTGCGGCAGGGCGAAAAGGAGAGCACCGCCGCGAGCGGATCGGACGGCGGCGTCGCGACCGTGCTCCATGCGGGCGACTGGGTGAAGTATGCGGTCAACGCGCCAGAAGCGAGCCGCTACGCGCTCGATCTCACCCTCTCCAAGGAGAGCGCGAACTGTATCTTCGAGGTCATCATCGACGAGCGGAGCGTCTATAAAATGAAGGTTTCGGACGCCGTATTCCCCGAATCGGGATATGTGCCCGTGCACACGGGGACGTTCCCCGTCGAGGCGGGCGTGCATTCGATGAAGATCAGGGTATACAAGGGCACGCTGAACATGACGCAGATCGCCACGGCGAAGGATGCACAGCGGCTGGACGACTTCGACGCCCCGCTCACCGCCGACTTTGCGCAGGGGACGCCCGTCATCGGATGCGATTCGGTGGCGTTCAGCACCAATAACGGGCTGGTAACCAACGCGGACGAGCCGCGCACGCTGTACTACTTCGGCGCAAAGGGGCTCGCGAACTACGAGATCTCGGTGGACGTTACCGTGAAGTCGGGCACGGCGGGCATTCTCTTCCGCGCGAAGAACTTCTGCTACGACGAGATCGCGGGCACCCCCAAACGGGCGTTCCAAGGGTATCTTTTGGAAATGAACGCAAATTCCGTCGCGCTCTACAAGGAGAACTTCTTCGAGACGCGGCTGGCGAGCGAAGTGCCCCTCGTGGACGGACAGCGCGCCTTTGCGGGAAGCAGGACGAACCGCGTCACCGTGCGCGTGTTGCAGAACAAGTTCGTCGTCCTTCTCAACGACGTGCAGATCCTCGAAGCGGTGGACAACAACGCATTTATGGACGGATATTGCGGACTGTTCTCGGACAGCAGCCGCGTCCAGTACAAAGATCTGTCCTTCAAGAAGCTATAAGGAGAAAGCAAACATTGGACACGGATAACAAGAAAACGAAATCGGTCGCAAACACGAACAGCGGCAGGATGGAGCGGCTTTGGATCGGGAGCAATAGCCCGGACGACCGCTTTCTCGCGATCGCTTCCGCGTTGAGCCACGGTCTCCGCAGGAAAATTTTGCAGCTTTTGGCGGGCAATTCTTACAGCGTCGCGCAGATCGCAAAAGTTCTCGACGTCCCTGTAACCACGGTCCATTTCAACATCAACGTGCTGGAACAGGCGGGGCTCGTGCGGGTGATCGAAAAGGTCGCCTCCCGCGGGAAGGAGCACGTCGTCTCCCGCAAGGTGGACTGGGTCGTGTTCGACCTCATGATGCACCGCAAACCAAAAACGACGACGCACACGTACCGCCTGCCCATCGGGAGCTACTTCGACGCGAAGATCGTCCCTCCGTGCGGCATGGCGAGCGAGAACGGCATCATCGGGGAGTTCGATTCCCCCGCCGTGTTCTTGCTCGGCGGCAGGAGCGAGGCGCAGATCCTGTGGGCTTCGGGCGGGAGCCTCGAATACCGCGTCCCCAACGATTTCCTCAAAAACGGCGGCACGGTGAAGTCGCTCTCCGTGAGCCTCGAACTCTGTTCGGAGATCCCCAACTACCAAAACGACTGGTGCTCGGACATCACCTTCTGGCTCAACGACGTGGAGCTGTGCACGTACACGTCGCCCGGGGACTTCGGCGGCAGGCGGGGACGGCTCAATCCCCCGTGGTGGTCGGAGGGGAACACCCAGTACGGGCTCCTCGTCAACATCACGTTGAAGGAAAACGTCGTCTATCTCAACGAGGTGGGCGTGGCGAGCGTGAAGGCGGAGAAGCTCCGCCTCGGCGAGGGCGACTATTTCACGTTCCGCCTCGGCGTGAAGGCGAACGCGAAGAACAACGGCGGGTTCAACCTGTTCGGCGAAAAATTCGGCGACTACGCGCAGAGCATCATCGTTACCGTGGACGTCGGATGAAAAGATAAACTTTCATAAGGAGTGAAAAACATGAGAAAGCATTTGAAATTTATTTCCGTGGCGGTCTCCGCCGCACTTGCCGCGACGGCGGTCGCGGGGATCGCCGCCTGCGGAACGAAGAACGGCGGTTTCGTCGACGAGCAGGGCATCGTCCACCTCACCTTTGCGGGGCGCAGCAACGATTCCGAAGAGGCGAACTACGAAGTGTTCATCAACGACTTCATGCAGGACAATCCCAACTACGATATCCAGATCGACTGGTCTGCCAACGAGAGCGCGTATATGCAGAAGATCAACGGCATGGGGTCCAATTTGCCCGATCTCTTCATGTTGAGCGACGACCAGTTCATCGCGTTCGCGGAGAACGGGCTCATCGCCGACTACAAGGAGTTCGTGGACATGGACGAGCTCGACGAGCAGGTGTACACCTATGCGGCGGAGGCGTATTGCTACAACACCGAGACCGATCTCTACGGCTGGGACAAGGACGACCCGAACTGCGGGTTCTACGGCTATCCCAAGGATCAGGGTCCGCTCGGGCTCATGTACAACAAGACGCTCTTTGAAGATCTCATGGAAAAGTACAACCAAGGCAAGCCCGCGCAGATGCAGATCTCTCTTCCCTCCGCGACGGAGCCGTATACCTTCGACGAGTTCATCGACGTGTGCACCAAGCTCAAAGGCGAGTACGACGGCGAGTTCTATCCGTGCGCGGGGTACGACCTCGATTCGGCGATCTATTCCAACAACGCGGACTATTTCACCCCGGACGCCTCCCAACAGCGCATCACGGACAACAACTTCGTTCAGGCGATAGAGTTTATGCAGAGGCTGTATTCCGAGGGCATCATCGCGCCGCGCGGCGGCACCACGGGCACGGACGAGACGGCTTTCATCAACGGGCGCGCGCTGTTCTACTATGCGGGACCGTGGAAGATGAAGGACTACTGGAAGCAGATCAGCTTTGAATGGGATCTTGCGCCCGTCTGCGTCGGTCCCGCCGAAGGGGCGGTCTCCACGGCGTATGTGGGGAGCATGGGATACTGCATCTCCGCAAATTCCCAGATCAAAGAGCACGCGGCGTACCTCGCGAAGTACCTCGCGACGTACGAGGGCTCCCAGCGCTCGCAGTACAGAAGGGGACAGGCAATCCCCAACCTTCGGAGCATGGCGGCGGAGTTTTCCGGGAACACCAAGGGCGTGCTCTCCAACGAGACGCCGAAGAACCGCTCCGTGTGGATCGACGTCATCGACGGATGCGGGCAGACCAAGACGGCGCAGGACGGCGTTACGACGTATGTCGACGCGGTAACGGGCAAGTACCGCCCCGGCAGGTTCACCTATTCGAGCACGTGGAGAACGTACTTCGCGCAGTGGCTGGACGGGCAGGGCACCAACGGAAAATCGGTGTGGAAGGGGCAGATTTCCGCGCGGGAATCCCTCAACGCCCTCGCGCCCACGATGCAGAACTGGCTGGATGAGATGAAAGAGATCCAGAACTCATAAGGAAACGCGGATGAAAGAATTGACAAACGAAGCGGGGATCGAGGTCCCCGCGCCGCGCGCGGACGGCGCGCGCGGGACAGCCGGAGAGCTTCCGCCCGAACGTCCCGAAGGCGGGCGGAAGAAGCGGCGCAGTAAGTTGGAGATCCGTGAGAGCCGCATTGCGTTCGGCTTTATCTCGGTCAAACTGATCGGGTTCATCGTCTTTACGCTGATCCCCGTCGCCGCCTGCATCATTTACAGTTTCAGCAACATGGATCCGCAGAGGTTCCCCAACACGCTGTTCACCTATCTCGGCAACGAAAAGTTTTGGGCGGGATTCAAGCAGTATGCCGATCTTTTCACCCACCCGCTGTATTCGCAGATCTTTCTGCGGAGCATTCTGAACACGGTGCTCCTCATGTTCAGCGTGCCGCTCGGTATGGCGGGGGGATTGTTGCTCGCCGCCGTGCTCAGCCAAAAGGACCTGAAATTGAAATCGACGTTCCGCTTGCTCATCTATCTGCCGGTCGTCGCCTCTGCGGTCGCGATGGGCTACATCTGGCAGTATCTGTTCGCGACGGAGTACGGGCTCTTGAACCAGCTGTTCGGGATCAACGTCAACTGGTTCTCCAACGTGCACCTCACGCGGCTCGCCATCATCATCAAGAACACGTGGGGCTCGCTCGGGCGCACGATGATCCTCTACATCGCGGGGTGTCTCTCCGTCAGCGACACCTATTACGACGCGGCGGAGATCGACGGCGCGAGCCGCTGGACGAAGTTCTGGAAGATCACCTTCCCGCTCGTTACGCCCACGACGTTCTATCTCCTCGTGATGGGCATCATCGGCAATTTGCAGAGCTATAACGATTCGGTCATCTTCGCGCCCGGTTCGCAGGGGTCGCAGACCGTTGTTTGGTTCATCTGGAATTACGGCATCTATCAGCGCAATTACGGACTTGCGGCGGCGGCATCGGTGCTGCTCTCCATCGTCATCATGGCGCTCACCGTGCTGCAATTCAAGCGGTCCAACAAGTGGGTATACAGCGTATAGGAGGCGCGGAAAGAGATCATGAAACCTATCCTTATCGTGCTCTGCGTCATCCTCGCGGTCATCGCCGTGTTCATCGCCGTGTACTATATCCTGAAAGCGCGCGCGCTCCGCGAGAAGAAGCGGCTCTCCGCCGCCCCCGCGGCGGGGGACGCGGCGGAAGAGGGGGCGAACGCGAAAAAGTCCGCCGCGGACGTTTTCCGCAAATACGACAGATCGTTCGTGCTCGCGCTCTCCTACACGCTCCTCGCGCTCGTGTGCATCACGACGGTGTTCCCCTTCATTTGGATGCTCCTCACGAGCATAAAGACCATCGAGGAGGCGACGAATACCCTGCACGTGGTGTTCTTCCCCGCGGAGCCGCAGTGGAAAAACTATGTGGACGTGTTTGAAAAGCTCCAACTGCTCACGGGACTCAAAAACACGATGATCGTGGAGATCGCGACCATTCCCATCGGCACGTTCGTCTCCGCGCTCGTGGCGTTTGCGTTCTCGAAGATGCGCCTGCGCCACAAGACGTTTTGGCTGCTCTTCATCATGAGCGGGCTCATGGTGCCGTACGCTTCCGTTCTGCTCCCGCAGTACAAAATTTATATGATGGCGGGGCTCACGAACACGCTATGGCCGCTCATCCTGCCCTCCTTCTTCGGAAACGTGAGCATGGCGTTCTTCTTTATCCAATTCATGAACGGCATTCCCAACGAAATGTTCGAGGCGGCGAGGATCGACGGGTGCGGGTATTTCAAGAGCTTTCTGCTCATCATGATCCCCAACATGTGGCTCGCGGTCGCCTGCCAGGTCGTGTTCGGGTTCGTGGGACATTGGAACGACTTCTTCGCGCCGTCCATCTATTTGAGCTCGAACAGCCCTTCGTCTACCCTGCAAGTCCGTTTGTACACCTTTGCACAGAATGCGGATAAACCTCTCCTGTATGCGGGCGCGTTTATCACGTGTATCCCGCTCTTTATCGTCTATCTGTGCTTCCAAAAATGCTTTGTCGGCTCGCTCGCGATCACCGGCATCAAGGGGTAATTTATGCGACACGTAAAATGTTACAGAGAAAACTATCCCCGTCCGCAGTTCGTGCGGGGGGACTATACCTCGCTCGACGGCGTATGGAAATTCGCGTTTGACGAGGAGAACATCGGCGAGCGCGAAAACTGGCAGAAAGGGGGCGCGTTCCCGCTTGAAATCGTCGTTCCCTATTCCTACCATACGGAAAAGAGCGGAATAGGCAGGGAGGCCCCCTGCGACAACGTTTGGTATCGCCGTACCTTCTCCTTCTCCAAGGGGGAGGGGCGCGTCCTTCTCCACTTCGACGGGTGCGACTATCTCGCGAAAGTTTGGCTGAACGGAATTTTCCTCGGCGCGCACGAGGGCGGGTACGCCCGCTTCACCTTCGACGCGACGAACGCGATCGCGGACGGGGAGAATACGCTCACCGTGAAGTGCGAGGACGCCGCGGACATCCTGCAACCGCGCGGGAAACAGCGTTGGACGCCCCAGAGCGCGAGCTGTTTTTATACCGAGACGACGGGCATTTGGAAGAGCGTCTGGATGGAGCGGGTCCCCGCGCGCTATATCGAGCGCGTCTCGCAGGATATCCTGTTTGAACAGGACAGCGTGCGCTATTGCTACCGCGTCAAAGATCCCAAGCCCGGCATGCGCCTTCGCGTGGAGGCGGAGTTCGACGGCGTGAAGCTCGCGGCGGCGACGGCGGACGTTACGGACGGATACGGCGAGATTGTCCTCCGCCTCGTCAACAAACATAAGCTCCTTCCCATGAAATATTGGTCTCCCGCTCAGCCCAATCTCTATGACGTTACCTATACGCTTTTCGAGGACGGGAAACCGACGGACGTCGTCGGCTCCTATTCCGCGCTCGTCCGCTACGATACATACGGCGGGAGCTTCCGTCTCAACTACTTCCCGAGCGTCTATCTGCGCATGGCGCTCGACCAAGGGTATTTCGGAAAGGGCGGTCTCACGGGGGAGCCCTGCGAGCTGGAACGGGACGTAAAACTCCTCAAAGAGCTGGGCTTCAACGGCGTGCGCAAGCACGAGAAGATAGAGGACGAGCGGTTCTGCTATTTCTGCGACGTCTACGGGCTCCTCCTCTGGTGCGAGATGCCCTCCTTCTATGCCTTCGCCGAGGACAGCGTGGCACGCCTTTCCGCGCAGTGGCAGGAAGTGCTCCTGCAATACCGCAATTTCCCGTGCATCATGGCGTATGTCTCGTTCAACGAGAGCTGGGGCGTCATGCACGTCTCCGAGAACGGACGGGAACAGTCGTTCACGCGGGCGATGTACCATCTCACCAAGACGATCTGTCCCGATCGGCTCGCGATCTCCAACGACGGCTGGGATCACACCGAGAGCGACCTCGTAACGATCCATAACTACGAGGGGACGGGGCAGGGGATCCTCGATTCGTATGCCGACATGGCGGGGTTCCTTTCGGGAGAGCGCGTAAAGGGACTGCTCACGCGCGCGCCCTTCTGCAAGGGATACGCCTACGGGGGACAGCCCGTCGTGTTGAGCGAATGCGTGGGGATCACCTTCGAGCAGGACACCGAAAACGGCGGATGGGGGTACGGAAAAGCCGCCCGCGACAGCGAAGATTTCCTCGCGCGGCTCAAAAGTATTCTGGACGCCGTCCGCTCCGTTCCCGCCTGCGCGGGGTTCTGTATCACGCAAATCGCGGACGTCATGCAGGAGAAGAACGGACTGCTCACAGAGGAACGCGCGCCCAAGGCGCCGCTCGCACGGATGCGGGAGATCATCCTTGGTTGAATCGGATATGAACATTCTCGTCTGCAACGCGGGAAGCACGTCGCTCAAATTCAAGCTGTACCGCTTCCCCGAAAAGCAAACGCTGTTTGTGTGTAAAATCGAACGGATCGGGGAGGCGCGGAGCGTCTTTACATGCGAGGTCCCCGCGGGCGGGTACGCCCGCTCGGACTCCGAGCACGGCGTGCCTTCCTACCGCGAGGGGATCGAGAGGTTCCTCGCCGCGCTGAAAGAGAGCGGCGCGGTCTCCTCCGAACGGGACATCGCCGCCGTGGGGTTCAAGACGGTGATCGCGAAGGGGTATTACGGCGTCCACCTTCTGGACGACGCCGTGCTCGCGGGCATGGAGGAATACCTCGACATCGCGCCCTCGCACAACCGACCCTATCTCGACGCCGTTGCGCTCTTCCGCGCGCTTTTGCCGTCCGCGCCCCTCGTGGGCGTGTTCGAGACGGCGTTCCATACCACGATCCCGCGGGAGCGCACGCTCTATGCGCTTCCCTATGCGTGGGCGGAAAAATACGGCGTTCGCAAATACGGTTATCACGGCGCATCGCACGGCTACGTCGCGCGGTGCGTCGAAGCGCGTTACGGGCGCGGAAAGAGAACGGTCTCCCTTCACCTCGGGGGAAGCGCGTCCGCCTGCGCCATTTCGGACGGCAAGAGCGTGGACACCTCGTTCGGCTTTTCCCTGCAAACGGGGCTCCCGCATGCGACGCGGTGCGGCGATGTGGACAGCTATCTCATCCCGCTCCTCGTGAAGCGGGGGATCCCGTACGGCGAGGTCTGCGAAACGCTCACGAAGGGCGCGGGGTTGAAGGGTCTCTCGGGCACGAGCGGCGACATGCGCGATATCGAGCGCGCCGCCGCCGCGGGAGACGCGCGCGCAAAACTTGCGCTCGATGTGTACATATGCGCGATCGTACGGTATGTCGGCGCGTTTTTCGCCGAACTCGGCGGGCTGGACGTCCTCTCCTTTACGGGAGGGATCGGCGAACATTCCGTCCTCGTGCGGGGCGAGGTCTGCGCAAAGCTCGGCGCGCTCGGCGTGCGCATTTCCGAAGAGAAGAACGGCGCGCCCGCGGCGTTCGGCGGCGATATCGCGGAGGACGGCGCGCCCGTGCGCGTGCTCGTCGTCCCCGCCGACGAGGAGAGCGTCGTCGCGGAGGAGACATATGAAACGGTTTTGGGATTGCCGCTTCGGAAGTAAATTCCGCTCCCCGCTCCGCCTCGCGGTGATCGGGTGTTATTCCGCGGGGGTGTACCTCTCGGACGGAAAGGGCGTGTGTCTTCTCCACGCCGAGGAGTACGGCGCGATCCGCTTCGGCGTCGCGCTTGCCGACCGCGCCCCGCTCACTCTTCCCGAATGCAGGGAGGGGAGGATCTGGGAATACGACGGACGCGCGCTCTTCTGCGGAGACGTCGTCCTGCGGCGCGGGCTTCCGCCCCGCGCGGAGCTTCCCCGCTGCGGCGCGCTCCGCCTCACGGCGTTGGAGGAGGCGTTCGCGCGGCTCGGCAGGGGCGTGTTCGCGGACATCGCGAAAGGGAGCGGGGAGCATTCCCCGCTGCGGGAGCGGACGGAGACGCTCGTCTGCGCGCTCGAAGCGGGACTTCTCGAAAACGACGCGGCGAAAATTTTCCGTGCGGCGCGCGGGCTCGTCGGGCTGGGGCGCGGGCTCACCCCCGACGGGGACGACTTTTTGACGGGACTTTTGTACGGGTTCCGCGAGCGGCGGTTGCCCGCTTGCTTCGGCGCGCTGTCGGACGCCGTCCGCACGGCGGAACACGAGACTTCCTCCATTTCGGCGGAATATCTCGAATGCGCCGCGACGGGCGGGGAATTTACCGCGCTGACGGACGCGCTCCGTCTGCCTGCGGACGCGGTCTGCGCCGAACGGCTCGTCGGCGCGGGACACTCGTCGGGCAGCGGCATGGCGGCGGGCGCGCTCGAAGCGATGAAACTGCTGCGGGAGGGGATCGTATGAAATTTGAATGCGTTGCGGACGGGATCTATCTCTTGAAGATCCCCTTCAACGGCATCTGGGCGGGCGTCTATCTCGTCCGCGGCGAGGCGTTGACGCTCATCGACAGCGGGCTCGACGCGGAGGGCGTGGACGGGGCGATCCTTCCCGCGCTCCGAAAGTTCGGGGCGGCGCCGTCCGATCTCGACCTTCTTCTCTGCACGCACACGCACGGCGACCACATCGGCGGACACGCGCGCTTGAAGGAGCTCGCGCCCCGTCTCCGCGTCGCCGCGACGGCGTTGCAACGGGAGAAGCTCGCCGATCCGCTCGCCTGCAATATCGCGATCCGCCGCACCTTTCCCGAGGACAGCCCGCCGCCTTCCCGCCATCTGCGCGGCGTTGCGGTACAGCTGTGCCTGCGGGAGGGCGACTGCGCAGACAGGCTCTGCGTCATCCCGACGAGCGGGCACGACGACGACGCCGTGTGCTTTTTCGACGGGCGCACGGGGACCCTTCTCACGGGGGACAGCCTGCAACAGGACGGCACGGACACGCAGGGCGTCGGGCTTTATATGTATCTCGACGACTACCGCGCGAGCATCCGAAGGCTCATGGCGTTGGACGCGGCGCGCATCGTGTGCGGGCATCCCTTCCGCCCGCTCGGCGCGGTCGCCGAGGGAAAGGAGGCGTGCAAGCGGTATCTTTCCTTCTGTTTGGAACTCACCGATATTTACCAAGAGGAAGTAGAGCGGTTCTCCAAGGAGGGAAAAACGCCGCGCGCGTGCGCCGAAGCGCTCATCCGCGCGCGGGGCGGCAAGATGCCGGAACATCTTTTTCTCGCGCGCTATACGGTGCGCGAACATCTGAAAAAAATACAAGGAGAAGTTTGAGATATGGAAGCAAAGAACGTGCTCGTCACGGGCTCTTCGCACGGGATCGGCGAGGCGGCAGCGCTCGCTTTTGCAAAGCAGGGCTACAACGTGGGCATCAACTGCAACAAGGATCCCCGCCGCGGCGAGGAAGTGGCGGAGCAGGCGCGGGGATACGGCGTGCGCGCCGAATTATATCTCTGTGACGTGGCGGAGAGCGGAGAGGTGGAGCGCATGATGAAAAGTTTCTTCCGCGATTTTGGACACATCGACGTGCTCGTGAACAACGCGGGCGGCGCCCTCAAAATGCCCGCGGGCGGCTTCGAGGAGATGCCCGTGGACTATTGGGACTACCAGATACGGCTCAACCTCAGCCATGCGGCGTATACTTCCCGCCTCGCCGTGAAGAACATGATCGAAAACGGCGTGCACGGAAAGATCGTCAACGTCGGTTCGGTGCACGGGAGCGTTACGTGGGTGCGCAGGAAGGCGCTCCCGTACTGCGCGGCGAAGGGCGGCTTGGAGATGTTCACAAAGACGCTCGGTGTGGAGGTGATAAAGCACGGCATCAACGTGAACTGCGTCGCGCCCGGGTTTATTTCCACCTGCGCGACGACGCGCTACAACGAGGCGGAGCTCAAAGCCTTTCTCCGCAAGATCCCCGCGGGAAGGCTCGGGAACGTGGACGATATCGTGCCGCTCATCCTCTTCCTCGCCTCGGATGCCGCCTCCTTCATCGTGGGGCAGACGTTCGTCGTGGATGGCGGACAGTCGGTGGACGGCGCGATCGACTACATGCTCGACGAACCCATTTAACGCGAAAAATCTGTCGGAAACCATAAAATTTTCAGAGGAGAAAAAATGATGAAATTCACAGACGAACAACTTCAAAAGTTAAGAAGCCAGTGGGAATTCGGGGAAGCGTCCGAATGCCGCAGAGGGCTCATGCTCGGCATGGGCTATACCGAGGAGGAATTGAAACGCCCCCTCATCGCCGTCGTCAATTCGTGGAACGAGTACAACCCCGGACACGTCCATCTCCGCCAGCTCGCGGAGCGCGTGAAACAGGGCGTGCGCGAGGCGGGCGGGCTCCCGCTCGAAGTGATGACGACGGGGATCTGCGACGGCATGGTGCTCAAAGATCCCAAATACATCGAAGTGCCCAGCCGCAACTCCATTGCCGATCAGGTGGAGATCACCGTCGAGGGCAACTTCTTCGACGGCATGGTGATGCTCTCGGCGTGCGATTCCATCGTGCCCGGGCACCTCATGGCGGCGGCGCGCCTCGATATCCCCGCCATCATCGTTACGGGCGGCTATATGCCCCTCGGACAGTGCCGCGGCAAGGAAGTTCTGCACATCCACGCGCAGGACAAGGTCGGCACGGTGAAGGAGGGGAGAATGGACATCGACGAGTACAACGAACTCATCGCGAAGAGCTGGGGCATCTGCGGCGCGTGCACGTCGATGACGACGGCGAACTCCATGTGCATGATCGCAGAGGGGCTCGGCATGACGCTCCCCGGCAACTCCACGATGTCGGCGGTGAGCTCGGAGATCAGAAATCTCTCCTATCAGGCGGGAAAGCAGATCGTCAACCTCGTCGCGCAGAACATTACGGCGCGCAAGATCATGACGGTGGACGCCATCAAAAACGCCATCAAACTGGACATGGCGGTCGCCGCCTCCTCCAACCTCATCCTGCACATCCCCGCGATCGCGCACGAGGCGGGCTACGATCTCCCGTGGTGGAAGTACTTCGACGAGGCTTCCAACGAGATCCCGCTCCTCTCGCACCTTGCGCCGAGCGGTCCCTATAACCTCAAAGACCTCGACCTTGCGGGCGGCATGCGCTGCGTGCTGAAAAATCTTCTTCCCAAACTCAACGGCGACGTGCTCACCGTAACGGGCAACACCCTCCGCGAGAACGTGGAGAGCGCGGTCTGCTACAACGCGGACTGCATCCATACGCTCGAAGATCCCGTGATGAAGGAGGCGGGCATCGGCGTTCTGTACGGCAGTCTCGCGCCCGAGGGCTCCATCGTAAAGATCGCGGCGGTCCCGCCGCACCTCATGAAGTACCGCGGCAAGGCGCGCGTGTTCAACTCCCTCGACGAGGGGCTGGAAGCGTTGCGCGGCGGGAAGATAAAGGAAGGGGACGCCTGCGTGCTCCGCTTCCTCGGGCTGAAAGCCCGCTTCGGCACGACCGCCTTCACCTTTCAGGAGGAACTCAAAGGGAGAGCCGAGCTGTACAATTCCTGCGCCGTCATCACGGACGGGAGATTTTCGGGCGGCTCTTCGGGGTTGAGCGTCGGATACGTCTCGCCCGAGGCGGCGATCCCCGGACCGCTCTCCGTCGTCGAGGACGGCGACGAGATCGAGATCGACATCCCGAACCGCAGGATGGACCTGCTCGTGGACGAAGAGACGGTAAAGGAACGCTTGAAGAAATTCCACTGGACCTTCCCCAAGAATAAATATCCGCGCTACCTCAACTTCTTCGTGAAGAACGTCTCCTCCATGTCCAAGGGCGGCATCTGGGACGACGAGGAGTAACGCGATGAAACGGTGGGACGCCGATTGTCTCATTCTCGGCGGCGGGCTCGCCGCGCTCGTTGCGGCGCGGGAGATCGTGAAGTCGGGCAAGCGGACGGCGCTCCTCTCCGACGGGAGCGGGGCTTCGCCGTATGTCCACGGCATCAACCTGCCCCTGCATCCTCTCGACAGCGCGGAACGCTTCTTTTGCGACACCTACGAGGGGGGCTACCGCCAAGGAAAGCGCGCGCTCGTGCGGACGCTGTGCGAAAACAGCCTCTCCGTGCGCGGCGTTCTCGAAGAGCTCGGGCTTGCCCTCAACCGCGGCGCGGCGGGCGGGATCGAACTGTTGCAACCGCTCGGCGCGTCCGTTCCGCGGGTCGCGAGCGTGGGAAACGCGCTCGGCGCGCACGCGATGGCGGCGCTTTCCCGCGAGATCGGAGACAGGGCGGCGTTTTTGCGGGGGAGAGCGGTGAAGCTCTTCCGCGAGAACGGCGCGTTCGCCGCGCTCTGCTATAAGGACGGCGAACCCTTCGCGGTCGCGGCGGGGTGCGTCGTGCTCGCCACGGGCGGCTATTCGCGCCTTTGGTCGTTCACGACGAACGGCGCGGACGCGGGGGGAGAGGGGATCGCCATGGCGCACGACGTCGGCGCAACGCTCACGGACATGGAGTTCGTGCAGTTTGAGCCGAGCGTCGCCGTCGCGCCCCCGCCCCTTCGCGGGAAGAGCGTCATCACGACGATGTTCTACGAGGGCGCAACGCTGAAAAACGCGGACGGCGAGCGGTTCATGCTCCGCCTGTCCGAAGCGGGGGAGAGGGTCAATAAGGACGTGCTCTCACGGGCGATCGCCGCGGAGATCGCGGCGGGACGCGGGACGCCCGCGGGCGGCGTGTGGTACGATTGCTCCGCCCTCGGAAGGGAGCTGTTGGAGCGTTCCTATTCCGCCTATTTCCGCCGCTATCTCGCCTGCGGCATCGATATCTCCCGCACGCCCATGGAGATCGCGCCCGGCGCGCACACTTCGCTGGGCGGCGTGGAGATCGACGCGCACTGCCGCACGTCCGTGCCGGGGCTGTTTGCTTGCGGCGAGGTCGCAGGCGGGGTGCACGGCGCGAACCGCCTCGGCGGGAACGCGGGGCTCGAAACCTTCGTGTTCGGAAAGATCGCGGGGGAGAGCGCGCGGCGGTACCTCTCCCGCTCCGCAAAGGGAGACTTCGGCGCGCCGCTCGCCCGCTTGGACGAATTTCTGCAAGTCCGCGGCGGGGTGCGGGAGGACCTTTCCCCGCTCCGCAGGCGGCTGGGCGAGACGATGACCCGCGAGCTCGGCGCGATCAGGACCGCCGAGAGCTGCCGCCGCGCCGAACGGGAGATCGGAGAAATTACTTCGATGCTGCCGCCTTCCGCGGACGGGGAGACATTGCGCCTTGCCGCCGATTTGAAGGTCGCGCGCATCGTCGCGCGGTGTTGCGGGATGCGGCGGGGAAGCGTGGGCTGCCACTTCCGCGCCGACGGCGCAGAGGAGAAAGAAAAATATTTTATTCGCGTCCGCGGGGACGCGTTACGGAGAATTTCGCATGAAAAAGATCGTCGTTAAACGCAACCGTTACGTAGATTCGGTAACGTTGATGTCCGTGAGCGAGCGCGCGCGGAAAACGGAGGGCGTTCGCGGGGCGGAAGCCGTCATGTGCACGCCCGCCAACCGGGAACTGCTTTCGAAGATGGGCTATGAAGTCGCGGCGGACGCGGGGGCGAACGACCTCGTCCTCGCCGCAGACGGGGAAGGGGACGGCGCGGCGCGCGCGCTCGAAGCGATGGAGGAGACCCTCAACAGGGGGAGAAGGACGCAAAAGACCTATCGCACCTTGGACGCCGCGCTCGCGGACGCCCCGTACGACATCGCGCAGATCTCCCTTCCCGGGGAATACGCGGGCGAACAGGCGATGCGCGCGCTCGAACGCGGTCTGCACGTGTTTATGTTCAGCGACAACGTTCCCCTCGAAGAGGAGAAGAAATTAAAGACGTACGCCGCGGAGCACGGGCTCCTCATGATGGGACCGGACTGCGGCGTCGCGCAGATCGGCGGCGTCTGCCTCGGCGCGGGGAGCATCCTTCCCGCGGGACGGGTGGGCATCGTCGGCGCGTCGGGAAGCGGCGCGCAGGAAGTCGCCTGCATCGTCGCATCGCTCGGCGAGGGGATCTCCGAACTCATCGGGACGGGCGGGCGCGACCTCTATCCCGAGATCGGCGGGATCGCGATGATGCAGGGCATGCGCCTCCTCGAAGCGGACGCGCGCACCGAGGTCATCGTGCTCGTTTCAAAACTTTCGGACGGCGGCGTGATGGAAAAGGTCCTCGCCTGCGCCGAGACACTGCAAAAGAAGGTCGTCGCCGTCTTTCTCGGCGGGGACGAAGCGCTCTTCCGCGGGCACAGGGTGATCGGCGCGCACAGCCTCGAAGAGGCGGCGATAAAGGCGGTCGCCGCGCTCCGCGGACGGGAGCCCGCCTTCGGCTATTCGGAGGAGGAACTCAACGCCGTCGCGGCGCGCGAGCTCCGCAAATACGGAAAGGAACAAAAGTATTTGCGCGGGCTGTACTGCGGCGGGACGTTCACGGAGGAGGGGCTCATCTACTACAAGAAGCACTGCGCGGGCGTGCCGCTTTACAGCAATCTGCAAACGAAATACACCATTCGCCTGCAAGATAAGGAAATAAGCTACCGCAACACCGTGCTCGATTTGGGCGCGGAGGACTTCACCGCGGAGGCGCCGCACCCCGTGTTCGAGCCGAATTTGCGGATCAAACGGTTGAAACGGGAGCTTGCGGACCGCTCGGTCGCCGTCGTTACCCTCGATTTCATCACGGGTCCCGGCGTGCACGAGGACCCCGTGGGCGACTTTCTCGGGGAGATCGCGGCGGCGCGCGCCGTCCGCGGCGACACCTTCACGCTCATCGCCAACGTGTGCGGTTCCTCCCTCGATCCGCAGAACGTTCCCTCGGTCCGCAGCCGCCTCGAAGCGGCGGGCGTCATCGTTACGGCGAGCAACTACCAGACGGCGCGGCTGGCGGCGCGGCTCATCAACGCGTTAAAGGAGAGAAAGTAATGGATATCATCGGGAGCGGGAAGAGACCCGCCGTCATCAACATCGGTCTGCAACGCTTCTGCGACGCGCTCGCGGCGCAGAAGGTGAGAGCCGTCCAACTGGATTGGCGTCCGCCCTACAAGGGGAGCGACGAGATCGGGCGGCTCCTCGACATGGGCGATCTGCGCGAAAAGATCGACGCGGCGAACGAGATCGCCGTCTCCAAGATCATCGACGGCGACCCCGTCTGGGTGGACGTTCTGCCCGCGGGGGAGGTGATCGAGGGGCTGGACGACTACACCGTGCTCCATTCGGGTCCGCCCATCGACTACGAGCACATGGTGATGCTCCACCGCCGCGGCATGGTGAGCGCGTGCCTCTTCGAGGGCTGGGCGAAGGACGAGAGGGAAGCCGTCGCGCTCATCGAGAGCGGAAAGCTGAAAATAAAGAGCGCGCTCGACACCAACACCGTCGGCGCGGGAACGGGGATCATCACGAAGTCGGTGGCGATGATCGTCATCGAGGACCGCGCGACGGGCAAGCGCGCGGCGACCTTCCCCGCCGAGGGGGAGTTTCAGGGCGGCTTCTGCGGTTGGGGGCTCTATTCGGAGGCGATCGCGGAAAATCTGCGCGTGATGCGGGAGGAGTGGCTCCCCGTGATGCGCGCCGCCGTGCAGTCGATCGGCGGGCTTCCCATCAAGCCCATTTTGGCGGAAAGTATGCAGATGGGTGACGAAAATCACACGCGGCAGACGGCTTCCGACCTGCTGTTCGACAAAAAGATCCTGCCCGCGATCTTCGCGCTCGACGAGGACAAGGAGAAACTTCTCGCGGCGGTCCGCTACATCGTGGAGACGCCCCGCTTCTTCCACTGCTTCGGACAGGGGGCGAGCCGCACCGCGCTCATCGGCGCGGACGGGACCGCGTACAGCACGATGGTTACGGCGGTGTGCGGCAACGGCGTGGAGTTCGGCATCAAGCTCGCGGGGCTCCCCGGCAAGTGGTTCACCGCACCCGCGCCCATGATGAAGGGGAAATACACCTCCCCCAGTTACACCGAAAAGGACCAGCTCCCGTGGATCGGCGACAGCTGCGTCGTCGAATGCTACGGCATGGGCGGGCTTGCGGCTTCGGCGAGCCCCATCGTGGGGAGCCTGCGCGGGCTCGCCCTCGCGGATTGCATCGCGCTCTCCCGCGAGATGCGCAAAATTTGTATCGCGAGCAATCCCAACTTCCCCGAGCCCAACCTCGATTTTGAATTTCTTCCCTGCGGCATCGACGCGGTGAAGGTGTTGGAGACGGGCATCACGCCCGAGATCCACGGCGGCATGTTCAACTATCAGGGCGGGCTCATCGGCGCGGGGAGCGCGCGCGTTCCCATGGAATGCTTCGTGAAGGCGATGCGGGAGTTCCGCAGGGTGTACGGCGGATGAACGTCTCTCTCCGCGCGGGCGGGTGGGAGGCGGAGATCTCCCCGCGCGGCGCAGAGCTCGTCTCGCTGAAAAAGGACGGAAAACAGCTCCTCTGGCAGGGCGGTCCCGTCTGGAAGGACAGGTGTTACAACATCTTCCCCTTCGCGGGCAGACTGCGCGGGGACAGGTATCGCCTGTTCGGCAAAGAGTACGAGATGCCGCTGCACGGCTTCGTCCTTTCGAGCGAGACGGAGGGGAGAAAACTCTCGCCCGCCCGCGCGGCGTTCGGCATGACGGAGAACGCGGAGACGCTGAAACGCTATCCCTACCGCTTCCGCTACACCGCGGAATTTTCGCTGGACGAAAAGGGGATCTCCGTGCGCTATACGGCGGAGAACAGGGACGAAAAGACGATGTATTGCGCCTTCGGCGCGCATCCGGGGTTTTCGCTCCCGCTCGCGCGGGGCGCGGCATTCGGGGACCACGTCCTCGAATTTGCCTCGGATGACGTTGCGGAGCTTCCGCTCGGCGGGTCGCGCCTGCGCACGGGGGAGAGGATCCCGCTCGGCGGGAGGAAGTTCCCGCTCCCGCCCGAAGGGCTGTGCCCTGCGCGTATCTTCGAGACGGACGCCGGCAGGGCGACGCTTACGGCGGGACGGGAAAGGATAGAACTCGTATTTCCCTCCTTCCGCTATCTCGTGCTGTGGTCCGCGGATCCCGCGCTCGTCTGCGTGGAGCCGTGGGGGAGCGTGAGCGAGCGGGAGAACGGGAGCGAACAGTTACAGGACAGAAAAGACATGCTCGCGGTGGAGCGCGGAGAAAGCGTCTCCCGCGAATGGAGGATAGAGGCATGATAAAGAAGTACGAAACGCTGAAAAAGGTGGAGGCGGAAAGGATTGTCGCCATCGTGCGCGTAAAGAGCGAAGAGGAGGCGCTGCGCGGGACGGAGGCGCTGCTCGAAGGCGGGCTCTCCTGCGTGGAACTCGCGCTGACGACGCCGTTCGCGCATACCGTCTTGGAGGCGCTCAAAAAGAAGTTCGGCGACGCGCTCACGCTCGGCGCGGGGAGCGTGCTGGACGCGGAATCGGCGCGCATCGCGATTTTGAGCGGCGCGCAGTATCTCGTAACGCCGACGTTTTCGGCGGACGTCGTGCGGCTCGCGAACCGCTACGGCGCGCCCGTGTTCGCGGGCGTAGCGACGGCGACGGAGGCGCTCGCGGCGATGGAGAGCGGCGTGGACGTCGTGAAGCTCTTCCCCGCGGCGGCGTATCCGTTCGGCATCATCAAGGATCTGAAAGCGCCGATGCCCAACCTCGAAATCATGCCCGTCGGCGGCGTGAATGCGGAGAATATCGGCGCATGGCTCCGCGCGGGCGCGTTCGCGTGCGGCGTGGGCGGCGCGCTGTTCGCGGGTTTGAAGACGAAGAATTATCCCGCGATCGCGGCGGCGGCGCGGGCGCTCAAACAGTCCGCCGCGGAGGCGTAAAAATGTTGGAACTTGCGAAAATATTTCAAAGCGGGATGATTTTCCAGCGCGAAAAGCCCTTCCGCGTCTTTGGGAATTGCTCGGAGGACGGGCGCGTGGAAGTGAAGCTGGACGGGAAGTCTCTCGGCGTATATCCCGTCGAAAAAGGGGCGTTCTGCCTCGAACTGCCGCCCCAGCGCGCGAAGTGGAACAGCACGCTCGAAGTGGGCTCCGTCCTGCTCGAAAACGTGGACTTCGGCGAGGTCTGGATCGCGGGCGGACAGAGCAACATGCAGTTTTACGTGAAGTGGGATTCCGACCGCGAGCGGGTGTACGAACGCCCGTCCGATCCGCACTTCCGCTATTACGACGTCGCGCGTTGGGCGTTCGAGGGGGAGGAGAAGGACGGCTTGCGCGAGCGCGACGCCGCGCACTGGGACAAGTGGAATTCCTTTTCCCGCGAGACGAGCCCCTATTTTTCCTCCCTTCCCACCTTTTTTGCGCTCGGGCTCCGCGATGCGCTCGGCGTGCCCGTCGGCATCGTCGGCTGTAACAACGGCGGGACGAGCGCGTCGTGCTGGATCCCCGAAGAGGATCTGGCGGGCGACGCGGCGCTCAAAGTGTATCTCGACGAATACAGGCGGGCGACAGAGGGGATGGACCTCAAACGGTACGAGATCCTCAACTACTTCCTCCGCGCGGACGCCTGCGAAGAGGCGCTCGACCTGTGTTTGAGCGGCGCGCCCACGCCGCAGGAGGTCGCCGCCGTCCGCTACGAGCATAAGTCCTCGCAGTGGATCGCCCTCATGCGGCGGCTCAGAGAGGTGTTCACGCCCGAGGAGTTCGCGCAGATCGGTCCGCGCTCGCGCAACCGCCCCTGCTCCCTCTGGGGGACCATGGTGGAGAAGATCGCGGGGTTCACCTTCCGCGGCGCGCTGTGGTATCAGGGCTGCGACGACCGCAAGAAGGGAAATATTCACGAAAAGCTCCTCTCGACGCTCATCGCGCGGTGGCGCAAAACGTTCTGCGACATGCCCTTTATCGTAACGCAGCTTGCGCCTTTCAGCGGAAACGCGGGGCAGGGCGAGGGCTTCCCCGAAGTCCGCGCGGCACAGGCGCGCGTCGCAGAGAAGATGCCCGGCGTGTTCCTCGTCTCCTCGTCGGATGTCGGCAACCGTTACGACATCCACCCCAAATTCAAGCGCAAGCTCGGCGAGCGGAGCCTCTTGCAGGCGCTCGACAAGGTGTACGGCATTCCCACGCTCTCGGACGCCCCCGTGGCGGCGGGGGCGGTGCGTACGGCGGAGGGCGTCGCCATCGCGATGAAGCACGCCGAGGGGCTCAACGCGGACGGCGAGGGCGGGCTCTCCGCGCTCGCGGTGTTCGCGGACGGGGAGAAGGCGGACTTCGAGGCGGAGATCGTCGGCGAGACGATCTGTTTGAAGGGCGAAAAGATCGCGCGGGCGAAGAAGGTGCGGATCGAATTCGCGCAGACGCCCTACTACCTCGTGGGGCTGCGCAACAGGGCGAACATTCCCGCCGTCCCGTTTTGCGCGGAGATATAAAAGGAGAAAAGGATGAAAGCGGTAACGTTCGGTGAGATCATGATGCGGCTGAATCCCAAACTGTACGGAAGGTTGGTGCAGGCGGAGGGATTCGACGTAACGTATGCGGGCGCGGAGGCGAGCGTCGCCGTCTCCCTCGCCCAGTTCGGCGTGGATGCGGCGTTCGTGAGCAAGCTCCCCGAGAACGAACTGGGACAGGCGGCGATCAACAGCCTGCGCCGCTACGGCGTGGACGTCTCGGGCGTCGCGCGGGGCGGCGAGCGCATCGGCATCTATTTTGTGGAAAAGGGCGCGAGCCAGCGTCCCGGGAAGGTCGTATACGACCGCGCGCATTCGGCGATCGCCTGCGCGCAGAGGGAGGACTTCGCATGGGAGAAGATCTTCGCGGGCGCACAGTGGTTCCATTTCACGGGCATCACGCCTGCGCTCTCGGAGGGGCTTGCGGCGATCTGCGAGGAGGCGTGCAGGACGGCGAAAAAAATGGGGCTCACCGTCTCCTGCGATCTGAATTACCGCAACAAGCTGTGGACGCGCGCGGCGGCGAAGGAGACGATGACGCGGCTCATGCGGTATGTGGACGTGTGCATCGCCAACGAGGAGGACGCCAAGGACGTGTTCGGCATCGAGGCGGAGGGCTCGGACGTCGCGGGCGGCAAGCTCAATGCGGCGGGCTATGCGAGCGTCGCGAAACGGCTCGCCGAAACTTTCGGCTTCGAGGCGGTCGCGTTCACGCTCCGCGAGAGCATCTCCGCAAACGACAATCTTTGGAGCGGCATGCTCTACCGCGGCGGTGCGCTGTACACGAGCGCGAAATACAAAATACACATCGTGGACAGGCTGGGCGGCGGCGACAGCTTCGGCGGCGGGCTCATCTACGCCTTTCTGAACGGCTACGGCGCGCAGGAGGCAATTGAGTTCGCGGCGGCGGCTTCCTGCCTCAAACACACCATCGAGGGAGATTTCAACCTCGTAACGGTCAATGAAGTGCGATCGCTCGCGGGCGGGAACGCCACGGGCAGAGTACAGAGATAAAATGGAGAAAAACAATGAAAAAGAAAACGATCTTGTCCATCATCCTCTCCCTCGTGTTGGCAACGGGGCTCTTGGCGTTTTCCGCCTGCAACGAAGAGGAGAACGTTCCGCCCGTCGCGTCCGAGCCCGTTTCCGCGCTCACGACGGAAAACCTCGCCGAATATTCCAACTTCTACGGCAGATGGATGTACAACGAGGACCTCGGCGCGTACAGTTTCTGCAACAGCGCGTCCGGCTTCGAGTTCCGCTTTACGGGGAGCATGTGCACGGTCGATATCAAGTGCAATTCCATTTCGGGATACAACGAGAAGGAAGTCTCCGTCTTTTTGGACGGCGAAACGGACAGCGAGGTAAACGTCGCCACCATCGGGCGTTTCAACGCGCGCTATAAGATGGTCGCCGTGCAGGGGCTCGAATACAAGGAGCACACCGTCAAAATTTTGAAGCGGCAGTCCTCCATGTATAACACCGTCCTGCTCTACGGGGCGGAGACGGACGGGAGTTTTCTCGCGCCGCCCGCGCGTCCCTCCGTCAAACTGGAAGTGTTCGGCGACAGCATCACCTGCGGCGAGGGGACGGACCGAGAAGAATCGGGCGGACAGGCGCTCGGCGGCTATACCGCGCGCACGCAGAACGTGTTCCATTCCTACGCGGGCTACTGCGCCGAAAAATTGGGCGCGGAACTGCAAGTGTTCGGACGGGGCGGCATCTGCCTGCACATCACCAACTCGTCGAGCCCCCTCACGATCTACAACAACTACCGCAGCGTCAACGTGGACGTGGACGTCTCCGAAGATCCTGCGTATGAGTGGGACTATTCCCTCTTTACGCCCGACGCCGTCATCATCTATCTCGGCACGAACGATTACAACCGCGGGAACAACAACGCGAGCCAAGGGAACGGCTATCCCGCCTATACCGACGGGCAGATGAAGGCGTACATGAAGCGGTTCATCCAAGAGGTCATCGGAGGAAAGTACGGTAGCGACGTGCCCATCTTTTTGCTCTCCGGCATGATGGTGCCGCAGTCCAACCTCGCTACCGTCATGGAAGAGGTAAAAGAGGAGTTGGTGGGCTCGTACGACATCACCGCCATCTCTCTTTCCGCGACGCCCTACGGGCATCCCATCGCGCGCGAACACGAGGCGGCGGGAAATACCGTCGCGGCGGCGATCGCGGAAAAGCTCGGGCTCACGCTTGAATGACTTGAATGAAAAAAAGCTCCACCCGCATGGCGGGTGGGGCTTTTCGGATAGCTTTGATAAAGAGACGGAAAGAAAGAAAAAGGGCGGACGGGACTGCGCGAGAATTCGTGCAGAACAAAAGGACGGCTTGCAAGCCGTCCTTTTGTTTTTCTATTGTTCTTGCGAGGGAGAATCATAGCGTTTTCCGCGAGATCACAAAACCTGTGCGGTGTCGCCGTCCAATGCGATTTCGCTCTGCATCAGCGTGGCGAGCGCGGCGTTCAGGGCGGAAAGGTCCGAAAGGGCGATCGTCTCCACCGCGGAGTGCATCGCGAGCTGGGCGATGCCGAAGTCCACGGAGGGTATTCCCGCCTGCGTGAGGACGATCGTGCCGAGCGTGGCGCCGCTCTTTGCGCCGGAGCGGTTGTAAAAAGTCCGGAAGGGGACGCTCGCCTTTTTGAGCACGGTTTTGAGCACGGCGGAGGTGAGCGCGTCCGTCGTGTACGCGCCGTTCGCGTGCGACTTTATCACGATGCCGCCGCCGAGCGCGGGGCGGTTCGTGGGGTCGGAACATTCGGGTCGGTTGGGGTGGACGCCCTGCGCGTGGTCGAGCGAGAAGAGCATGGAGGCGCGGAGAAGGCGGGAGAGGGGGACGTCCTTTGCCGCGGCGATGCGTCCGAGCGTCGCGCGGAGAAGATCCCCGTCCGCGCCCTCGTAGATCGCGCTCCCGATCTCCTCGCCCGCAAACATCGCAAAGACGCGCGTGCCCGTTCCCTCGCCCGCGATCGCCCGCATGGCGGGATAGACGCCCGAGAGGTCGTCCAGCCGCGGCGCGGCGAGAAACTCGCCGTTTGCCCCGTACACGAAGGGCTTTTCCGCGGAGACGAGGAAGAGATCGTAGGAGATGGCTCCGCCGAGAAGTTCTTCAAACGGCTTCCCGCCCAGCGAGAGGAGGGGGGAGAGGTCGATCTGCGGGTCGGGCGCGAATCCCTCGTTCACCGTCCTGTTCATGTGCAGGGAGAGAGAGGGGATCGCGACGGAGAAGCCGCTCTCGAACAGCTCGGAGACGAGCTTGCCGCCCCGCGCGCGGACCGTCCGCCCCGCGATTTTCAGGGGACGGTCGAAGAAGGTGTAGCGGACCGCGCCGCCGTACGGTTCCACGTTGAGTTTGCGGTAGCCCTCCGTCTCCGTCTCCGCGTTTTCTTTGAGTTTGAAGCAGGGGGAATCGTCGTGGCAGGCGACGATTTTACAGCCGTTTCCCTCGCCGAGGACGAAGGCGATGAGACTGCCCCCGCGCTTTACGAAGTACTTTCCCCCCGCCGCGAGGGGCTGCGTTCCCCCCTCTTCCAAAGGAGCGAACGCATGCGCGCGCAGAAAGGTCTCGGCGAGCGCGACGGCGTGATAGGGCGTATAACATTGTTCCAAAAATGACAGAAATTCTTCCATAGCGTCTCCTATTATACAACGTTCTTTTGCGAAAATCAAGCGCGTATTGACAGCGGTTTTTCCGCGTGATATAATATTTCCGTTATGGGGAAGATCGCGCACAAACTCCTCGGCATTGCGGCGGGGATCTATTTCAAATGCACGGGGAGCGCGCTCAATCAGAAGATGAATGCGGAGGCGTTCGGCGGGGAGGTGCGCGCGGAGACGTCCGCCATTCTCCGCCGCGCCGCCGCGGAGGGCGCCGTCCTGCTCGAAAACGACGGGATGCTCCCGCTCGCGGGCAAGATCGCGCTCTTCGGAAGGGCGCAGACGGATACCTTCTATACGGGGTACGGCTCGGGCGGGAATGTGATCGCGCCCTACCGCGTGAGCATTCTCCAAGGGCTTCGCGCCGCGCTTCCGCTGTGCGAGGAGCTTTCCGCGGCGTACGAAAAGTTTTCCGCGGCGCATCCGCTCGATTACGGCGGGTGGGGCGAATGGCCCCGCTCCGCGCCCGAAATGCCGCTCAAAGAGGAGCTCATCCGCGCGGCGCGCGCCGAGACGGAGACCGCCGTCGTCGTCCTCGGCAGGGCGGCGGGGGAGGACTGCGAACACACCCTCGAAGAGGGGAGCTTTTACCTCACGAAGGAGGAGCGGCGCATGCTTTCCCTCGTAACGGGGGCGTTTCCGCATGTCGCCGTCGTGCTCGACGCGGGCAACGTCATCGATCTTTCGTGGACGAAGGAATACCCGATCGGCGCGCTCCTTCTCGCCTTTCAGGGCGGCATGGAGGCGGGGAACGCCGTCGCCGACGTGCTCACGGGAAAGACGGAGCCGAGCGGCAGGCTCGCCGATACGATCGCTTTTCGCTACGGGCAATATCCCGCCCGCAACTTCGGCGGTAAGGCGTTCAACGAATATACGGAGGATATTTTCCTCGGCTACCGCCACTTCGAGACGTTCGCCAAGGAGGACGTTCTCTATCCCTTCGGCTATGGGCTGGGCTATACCCGCTTTTCCGTCCGCGCCGAATACGAGGACGGCGCGATAAAGTTCTGCGTGAAAAATGTCGGCGGGCGCGCGGGGCGGGAAGTCGTGCAGGCGTACGTGCAAAAGCCGCAGGGAACGCTCGGCGCGCCCGCGCGCGAGCTCGTCGGATTTTACAAGACGGGTCGGCTGGCACCGGGAGAGGAGGAGCGCGGCGAGATCTTGTTGCCGCCGCGCGCGTTCTGCGTGTACGACGAGGCGCGCTCCGCCTTCGTCATGCCCGCGGGAGTGTACGCCCTTTACGTCGGCGGGGATGTGCGGCGGGCGTCCCTTTCGGGGACGTTTTCGTGTGAAAAGGAGCGCGTCGTCGAACGGCTGACGCGGCTCGGCGCGCCGCAGCGCGCGCTCGAAGTGCGCGCCGCCGACGGAGGCACGCGGCGCGCAGAACCGAAAAACGGGGACATGGGTGCGGAAATTTTTCGGGATCTGCCCGCGGAATTGCCCAAGGGCGGGAAAATTCCGTTTCGCGACGTGATAGAAGGCGCCGCTTCGGCGGAGCAGTTCGCCGCTTCCCTTTCTGACAGGGAGGCAGAGGCGCTCGCGTACGGCGCGCTCAAAATGAACAGTCCGCTCGGCGCGGACGGCAATGCGGGCGTGTTCGGCGGGGTGAGCCCCTCCCTCCGCGCGCGCGGCGTGCCGCCCGTTACGGCGACGGACGGACCTTCGGGCATCCGCCTGAAAAAGCGGAGCGCACTGCTCCCGATCGGGACCCTGCTCGCCTGCACCTTCGACGTCGCCCTCGCGGAACAGGTCTATGCCTGCGTGGGGCGGGAGATGCGGGAGCGCGGCTCCGACGTGCTCCTCGCACCCGCGATGAATCTGCACCGCAACCCGCTGTGCGGGCGCAATTTTGAATATTTTTCGGAGGATCCCTATCTCACGGGGAAGATCGCCGCCGCCGCCGTGCGCGGCGTGCAGAGCGCGGGCGTCTCCGCCTGTCCCAAGCACTTCGCCTGCAACAACCAGGAGTTCGGACGGAACGGGAACGATTCCCGCCTCTCCGAACGCGCTCTGCGCGAGCTCTACCTCTACGGCTTCGAGATCTGCGTAAAGGAAGGAAAGCCGCGCTTTCTCATGACGTCGTACAATAAAGTGAACGGCGTTCTGTCGAGCTATAACGCCGAGCTCGTCCGCGGCATCCTGCGCGGCGAATGGGGGTTCGGCGGATGTGTGATCACCGATTGGTGGATGAAGCGGGCGCGCTGTCCGGAGAACGCAAAGCTGAAAAACAACGCCTACCGCGTGCATGCGGGCGTGAACGTGCTCATGCCGGGCGGCGGGTATCTCGGCAAGCGGAAGCAGCACGGCGGACTTTTGCGCGGGCTCGGTCGCGGGCGGCTCACGCGCGGGGAACTGCAACGCAACGCCTGCGAGACGCTGCGCGCGATCGCGGAGACCTTCCGCGGGAGAGAATAGAGAGATGTGGTTTGACGAGGCGGTATTCTATCAGATCTATCCGCTCGGCTTCTGCGGAGCAGAGCGGGAGAACGATTTCGGCGAGACGCGCCACAGATTTTCGCGCATCGAGCGGGAGATCCCCCGCCTGCGCGCGCTCGGCGTTACCGCCGTGCTCTTCAATCCGCTCTTCGAGAGCGAGCGGCACGGCTACGACACGGTGGACTTCTTCCGCGCGGACAGGCGGCTCGGGACGAACGAGGAGCTCGCATCGCTCGTGGAAAAGTTTCACGAAGCGGGCATCCGCGTTCTCTTCGACGGCGTATTCCATCACGTCGGGCGGGCGTTTCCCGCCTTCCGCAAAGTCATGGAGGAGCGGGAGCGCGCGGCGACGAAGGATTGGTTTTATCTCGATTTTTACGGAGATTCTCCGTACGGGGACGGCTTCCGCTATGCGGATTGGGAGGGGCACGCCGAGCTCGTGAAGCTCAACCTCGAAAACGGGGAAGTGCAGAACTATCTCATGGACGCCGTACGGTTCTGGATCCGCAATTTCGGCATCGACGGGCTTCGGCTGGACGTATGCTATCTGTTTCCGCCGTGGTTTTTGGAACTTCTGCGCCGCACCGTCTCCGCGGAGAAGGAGGACTTCTTTCTCGTGGGGGAGGTGATCCACTGCACTTCGTTCGCGCACAATCTCTCGCCCGCGCGGCTGGATTCCATCACCGATTACGAGTGCTACAAGGGCATGATCTCGGCGTTCAACAGCCGCAACCTCTTCGAGATCGAATATTCGCTCACCCGCCTGTTCGGCGATTTTCCTTGGTCGCTGTACCGCGGCAAGCGCATGCTGAACTTCGTGGACAACCACGATGTGGACCGCGCATATACCGCGCTTGCCGATAAGCGGAACTTGCTCCCGCTGTATACGCTCCTCTTTACGATGCCGGGCATGCCGTGCGTTTACTACGGCTCGGAGTTCGGCGCGGAGGGGGACAAGCGCGGCGGGGACGAGGCGCTCCGCCCGTGTATCGACGAGATAGATAAAGGCGCGCACGCGGAACTTTCCGCGCACATCGGAAAACTTGCCGCAATCAGAAAGGCGAGCCGCGCGCTCTCCTACGGCGGCTATGAAAAAGTTGCGCTCTCCAACGAGCATCTCGCCTTCGTGCGGCGGGGGGAAGGCGAGGAGATCCTTGCCGCGGTGAATATCGGGGAGCGGGAAGTCGTACTCTCGCTCGGCGAAGGGACGGCGGAGGATCTTCTCACGGGGGAACATGTGCCGCTCGGCGCGCTCGTGCTCGCGCCGCACGCTTCCTATCTTTTCCGCTGTCTCTGAAATGAAATAGAATAAGAACCGCCCGCAACGCGGGCGGGAGTTGCGGCTTTTGGCATAGAGAAATAAAAAACCGCCGATCGGGCTTTTGGCTCGGCGGCGGTCTTTTTGTTTCTCTTAAAGTTTTTTTACGTAGCAGCGGCGGCGTTTGTGCTGGACGCTGTCGAACGACTTCCACATGTTGTGGATGCTGTAATTATCCTCCAAGTTGAGGTTGGTCTCGCAGTACTCCACGCCGTTCTCGTCGAGCATGTTGATGAGCTCGTTGATGAGCACCGAACTCACGCCCTTCAAGCGGTATTCCTCGACGACGCCGATGAGGGCGAGGTCGATGATCTTGGGATGTCTTATCGCTTTCAGCACGCGGAAGAGGGCGGGGAGCGTCAATCTTCCGCCCGATTTTTGCAGCGCCTTCGCGAGCGAGGCGAAGCAGATGCCGAAGCAGACGGGGCGTTCGTTTTCATCGAGAATGACGCGGATAAACCGCATGTCGATGACGAGTTTGAAGTTGGCGATGAGCTCCCTTTTCATGCGGTCGGTGAAGGGCACCGTGCCGTAAATTTCCTCGTAGGAAGCGTCGAGCACCTCGAAAAATTTATCGGCGTATTTTTTCAGGAAGTCGCGGGTGTTTTTCGCCTTGCTCAAATGGAGCCCGTAGCGGTCCAAGATCTTCTGGGAGAGGCGGGGAAGGCGTTCGTCCCGCTCCTTGGGAAGGGACAGTTTGTGCTCGATCCAGTCCACCTCTTTTTGGTAGCCCAAATTTTCGATGAGGTTTTGATAGTAGGGGAAGTTGTACTGCTCCTCGAAGGTGGCGAGCTCGCCGAAGCCCTCGATGAGAAGCCCCTCGCGCTCCAAGTCGGAAAATCCGAGCGGACCGACGACCTCCTCCATGCCCTTGTCCTTCGCCCAATGTTCGACGGCGGCAAACAGGGCGTTTGCGACTTCTTGATCGTCGATGCTGTCGAAGCGCGTGAAGCGCACCCGCTTTTGGTTCCACTTTTCGTTGGCGACGCGCTGCAAGATGCCCGAAATTCTCCCCACGACTTTTTTATCGCGGTAGGCGAGGTAGTAGACCGCCTCGGCTTGGTCGTTGTACGAATAGTTCTTTTTGAATACCTTCATCTCGTCTGCGTAGAGCGGCGGGACGAAGCAGGGGTCTCCCTTGTAGAGTTTGAGGGGGAACTGTACGAACTTTTTGCGCTGGGCGCGGGTCTTTACTTCCTGTATTTCGATCATGCTTTCCTCGGATGTTTTTTCTTATTGTAAACGATTCTGCGCGTTTTGTCAAATTTCTGTCGCCGTCTTGCGAAAATTGGAGAAAATTTCCGCGGGCGCGCCGCGCGGGGAAATTTTCGCGCATTCGGTTGTATTTTTCCTTCCGCTATGATATACTGGAAAGACGGAATTTTGCGGGAGCGCGGGATATGGAAGAAAAGGACGTACGCACGGACGGCGAAGAGGCGCGCCCGCCGCAGCGCGGAAACGCGGCGGCGGAGTTTTTCGCCAACGTTTTGAGAGGCGTCGCGATCGGCGTCGCCTTCATCATCCCGGGATTTTCGGGCGGGTCGGTCGCCGCCATTCTCGGGATTTACGAGAAACTCGTCGGCAGTATCGCCGATCTCTTCAAAAAGTTCAAGGAGAGCGTACTCTTTCTCCTGCCCATCCTTCTCGGCATGATCTTGGGCATCGCGGCGCTCATCTTTCCCATTCAATGGGGGCTTGCGAACTATCCCATCCCCACGGTGTCCCTCTTTGTGGGGCTCTCGATGGGCGGGCTCCCTTCCATCACCGACAAGGTGAAGGGAAAGCCGAAGTGGCACAACTTTGCGGCGTTCGCTCTTCCCTGCGCCGTCTCGGCATGCCTGATGTTCTTGCCGACGGCGTCCCAACCGCAGGGCTTCCTGTTCAACTTGGACGCGGGCGGGTACGTGCTCCTCGTGCTCATCGGCGCGGTGGGCGCGTGCGCCTTGGTCGTGCCCGGGATCTCTGGCTCCATGCTCCTGCTCATCTTCGGCTACTATACGCCGCTCGTGGAGCTCGTTACAAAAAACCTCTTAAAGGGGCAGAACGTCGGGATCTCGTTCGCCGTGCTCGCGTGCGTGCTTGCGGGCGTCCTCGTCGGATTTTTCGCCATCTCGGCGCTCATGAAGTTCCTCTTGAAAAAGTTCCCGCGCGGCACCTATTTCGCGATCTTGGGATTTATTTTGGGCTCCGTCGCGGCGGTCTATTACACCACCGTGAAAAACACGCCGCAGGAACTCGGCTTCCTCTATTCGAGCCCGTGGTACTGGATCGTCGCGGCGGTCCTGCTCCTTGCGGGGGCGGCGCTCTCCTACGCGCTCGTGCGGTACGCGCGCAAAAAACAGAACAAATAGCGGGCTCCCGCCGACTTCGGTCGGCGGTTTTTTTACAGCTTTATTGCACGCAGGATGTGTGCGAGCGCCTTTTCGTCCAAGATCTTCGGCACGGGATAGAGGGGGTTCGCCTCCTTCGCGGCGCGCCGTGCGAGCGCGGGGATATCCTTTTCCTCAATTTGTATCTTCTCGGGAATGCCGAGCGTGCGGCAGAGTTCCTCCGTCTTTTGGATGAACAGCTCCGCCGCCTCCTTTTTGGGCGTGTCTTTTTCGCAGAAGTCGCATTCCTTGGCGAGCCGCGCGAGTTTTTTCTGCGCATTTTTCCCGTAGGCGCGCAGGACGGGCACAAGCAATACGGCGCACAGCCTTCCGTGGGGCAGCCCGTAAGCGCCCCCGAGCGCATGCGCGAGCGCGTGCACGTACCCAACATAGGAAATGGTGAACGCCTCGCCCGCGCCTTCCGCCGCGCATTGCATGTGCGCGCGGGCTTCCCTGTCGCGCCCGTTTGCGTATGCCGCGGGAAGGTGATCGAACACGCGAGACGCCGCGGTTTCCGCGTAGTCCCGCGAATCCGCCGTCGTGCACAAGCCGATGTATGCCTCCACCGCGTGGGTGAGGGCGTCCATGCCCGTATCGGCGGTCGCCGCAGGGGGCAGGGAGACGGTGAGCGCGGGGTCGAGAACGATGTATTTCGGCACGAGCTTGAAGGAGAACACGGCGAATTTCTCGTGCCTGTTTTCGTCGGTAAAGACGGCGGCGGCGGTCGCTTCGCTTCCCGAGCCCGCCGTCGTGGGAACGGCGAAAAGAAGGGGGACTTTTCCCTTCACTTTGAGCGCGCCTTTCATTTTAATGAGCGATTTTTTGGGGGAAGCGACGCGCGCGCAGACGCCCTTGGCGCAGTCCATGGGGGAGCCGCCGCCCACCGCCGCCACGCAGTCGCATCCCTTTTCGCGGTAGAGGGAAACAGCCGCCTCCACGCACGAGAGGGTAGGATTGGCGGGCACGTCGTCGAAAATTTCCGTAGAGATCCCCGCCGCTTCGAGCGCGGCAAGAAGGGGTTCGCACAGTCCGTGCGCGCGGACGCTCTTCCCCGTAACGAGAAGCACGCGCGAAGCCCCCGCCTTTTGAAGAAGGGCGGGAAGCTCTCCGTAGTATGTTTGGCGCGGCGCGCGGTAGGGGAGAAAGGGCGAGACGAGTTTGAGCCCGAGATGGATCTCGCGGCAAAAAATTTTATAAAAAACGTTCATGCGTCTATTATATCGCGCCGAAAATATTTGTCAAGATTTTTTCTTTACATGACAATATATGTCATATATTTTGTGTTATAATAAAAAGAAAAAGGAGAAAAGACCATGATGATCGCACCCGAATGGGTCTATGAAGAGCTCAAAGGGCAGCCTGCGGAGAAGATTTTGCGGGAGATCCGCGCCTATCGCAGGGAGATCGTGCACTTGAAGCGCATTCTCGAAGCAGACAACCGTGATGAACTTGACGAGTTCATGATAAAGCCCTCGCCCGATGTACAACTCGCCTGTACGCGCAAGTATCTTGCCATGGCGCGCCGTGCGCTCGAAGAGGGAGGGGGAAAGTACCCCGCGACCAAGACGGAGGAGCGCGCGGAGGAAATTTATCGCCGCCTCGAAGAACTCACGGAGATCGGGCTCGAAAGGAGCGCCTTTTTCAAGGGAAAGGAAGTTCTGCGCGCCGAATTTCATGAGGGAAGGGTGTACCGCTTTGAAAAGCCGTACGATCCTTTCGGCGACGAGACGGAGCTCACGGAAGAGGAGTACGGGCGGCGTTGCGAAGAGCGGTACGGCGAAGATCCCGTCCTTTCCCGTGAAGAATTTCTCGACGCTCTGCGGGAAAAAGTCTTCCTCGGCGAATGGAAAAGGCATTACCGCCCGTACCGTCTCGCCTTCGACGGGGTGGAGTATAGGAAAGTCCTCGACGGGGAGCAGTGGGAACTTCGTCTCGAATTTACAGAGGGGAAGCCGCTCGTCTTTGCGGGGGACAACGCCTATCCGTTCGGCTTCGGGGAGCTCATAACGCTCCTCGGCGGAAAGAGCGAAGAATACGGCGATTGAGATTTCGCGGCACTTTGTCCAAAACGCTTGCCCAACGCCCCCGTAATATGGTATAATCCCCGTGAAAGAGAGAAAGCGAGGACATTATGTTACAGGTCAACGGAGTCAGTTTGCAATACGGGAGCAAAAAGCTCTTCGAGAACGTCAACTTAAAATTCACCAAGGGGAACTGCTACGGCATCATCGGCGCGAACGGCGCGGGGAAGTCCACCTTCCTCAAAGTCCTTTCGGGGGAGATCGAGCCAAACAAGGGGGAAGTCATCCTCGACAGGAACGAGCGCATGTCCGTTTTGGCGCAGAACCAAAATAAATACGACTTCGAGACGGTCCTGCGCACGGTCATGCTCGGGCACAGGCGGCTCGTGGAGATCATGGACGAGAAGGAAGCCCTCTACGCGCACACCGATTTCACGGAGGAGGACGGCGAGCGCGCCGCCGCGCTCGAAAGCGAGTTCGCCGAGCTGGGCGGCTGGGAGGCGGAGAGCGAGGCGCAGACCCTTCTGAACGAGCTCGATATCCCCGAGGAGTATCACGCCTTGCGCATGGGCGAACTCGACGCGAAGAAGAAGGTGAAGGTGCTCCTCGCGCAGGCGCTCTTCGGCAACCCCGACGTGCTTCTTCTCGACGAGCCCACCAACAATCTCGACCTCAAAACGGCGCGCTGGCTCGAAAACTATCTCTTGGACTTCGAGAACACCATCATCATCGTCTCGCACAACCGCCACTTCCTCAACAAGGTCTGCACGCACATCTGCGACGTGGATTTCGGCAAGATCGATCTCTATCTCGGCAACTACGACTTCTGGTATCAGACGTCCCAGCTCCTCGCCCGCCAACAGCGCGACGCCAACAAGAAGGCGGAACAGCGCGCCGCCGAGCTTAAAGACTTCATTGCGCGCTTCGCGGCGAACGCCTCGAAGTCCCGCCAGGCGACCTCGCGCAAAAAGGAGCTCGAAAAACTCACCATCTCCGACTTCAAGCCTTCCCTGCGCAAATATCCCTTCATCGATTTCAAATTCGAGCGGGAGATCGGAAACGACATCCTCTCCGTGGAAAATCTCACCAAAAAGGGGTATTTCGAGAACATCTCCTTCACCGTCCAGAAGGGGGACAAGATCGGCATCCTCTCGGACAAGTCTACGTCCGTTACCATGCTGTACGACGTGCTCATGGGCAAAGAACAGTGCGACGCGGGCAGCGTCAAGTGGGGCAAGACCATTCAGGCGTCCTATTTTCCGCTGGACAACGGCGAATTTTTCGACGGGTGTTCGCTCACGCTCGTGCAGTGGCTGTCGCAGTTCTCCAAGGACCATTACGAGGAGTACCTCCGCGGCTGGCTGGGGCGCATGCTCTTTTCGGGGGAAGAGGCGCTCAAAGAGGCGAAGGTCCTCTCGGGGGGCGAGAAGGTGCGCTGCATGCTCGCGAAAATGATGCTCGAAGGGGGGAACTTCCTCATCCTCGACGAGCCCACCAACCACCTCGATTTGGAGAGCATCACTTCCCTCAACAACGGGCTCTCCTCCTTTAAGGGGTGCATGCTCCTCACCTCGCACGACCAAGAACTGATGAATACCGTCTGCAACCGCATCATCGTGCTGGACGGCGGCAAGACGTTCGACAAAAATGTTACGTTCGACGAGTACGCAGAGCTCGTAAACGCATAGGGGCGGCGCGCGTTTTTCACGCGTTTTCGCCCCATGTGAGAGAATCCTATCCATTCGACAATTTTTTACAAAATTCAATTATATTTGTAAAATAATCAATGATTTTTTTACAAAAATCTCTTTACATTTACAATTTTATGTTTTATAATGACATTACAGCAAAAAGGACGGGATATTTTGTATGAAGCAGGTTATTATTTTGGAGAGCAACGAAGCGTTTGCGCGCGAACTTGCCTCCCATTTTTCCACACAGGAAGGATATACGATCTGCGGCATTACGGACGACGGCGCGGAGGGCGTGAAACTCATCGAACAGCATAGCCCCGCCATCGTTGTATTGAGTTTGTTCTTGAAAAATTTGGACGGGTTTACCGTGATGGAGACGGCGCGCCGCGAGGGAAGAAAGGCGGATTTCGTCGTGATGGGCAATTTTGCGGACGACAAGATCATCAACCGCGCCATTTCGCTCGGCGCGAAGTATTATCTCATGAAGCCCGTCGCGGCGGAGGTCGTCGCGGACCGCGTCGCCGAGATCGCGGGCGAGGAGAGCCCGCTCCCCGCGCGGGAAGCGGTGGAGCGCAAGCGGGCGGGTTCGCTGGACGAGCGGATCTCCAATATCTTCATCTCCATCGGCATCCCGCCGCACATCAAGGGGTACAGCTATCTGCGCGAGGGGATAAAGATGGCGGTGGAGGACCCGCATATCATCAACAACGTAACGAAGGGGCTCTATCCCATCATCGGACAGCGGTTCGAGACCTCCGCCAGCAAGGTGGAGCGCGCCATCCGCCATGCGATCGAGGTCGCATGGAACAGGGGACGGATCGACGCCGTCAACGCGATTTTCGGCGCGCGCGTCTATATCGGCACGGAAAAGCCCACGAACAGCGAATTCATCGCGCTCGTCGCCGACAAGCTGATTTTGGAAAGTATGGTTTAACCGGATGGGTAAGCGTAGAAAGGGGAACCTCGGCTCGGAAACGGGTCGGGGTTTTCCTTTTGCCGCGCTTTTTTCGCCATCGGGCGGAGATACAAAAAATTTCCGCAAAACCTTCTCGAATTTCGTTGAAAAATCCGCTCGGAAATGTTATACTGTAAAGTGAAAAATTATCGGGCTTCCGCAAAGCGGAAGCGTTACGGAGGAATATATTTTGAACGGATTGGGTCGCGGAGAGAAAAAAGAAAAAAAGAGTTCTGTTTCCGTGATGACGAAGGAGACGGTGGGCATGACCCTCCTGCTCTTCGGCGCGGTGCTCTTTTTCATCACGGTCACGGAGCAATACGTCCTGCGGGACATCGGGCTTGCGATCGCCTCCTTCTTTGTGGGGCTCGTGGGCTTTCTCGCCTATCCGCTGCTCCTCCTCGTCGTGTATTGCGGGTTTGTGCTCACCTTCGGGAAACGGCTCGTTCCCGCGAAGTGGTTGCTCCGCGTCGGGTTTCTCGTGCTCGCCGTCTTTCTCATCGTACATACGGCGACGAGCGGGCAGTTCTTCCAAACGGAGGGATACGAGGGGTACGGCGGGTATCTCTCGGGCTGTTGGTACGCCGCGAGCGAGGGCGTGAGATACGGCACGGGCGGCGGCGCCATTCTCGGGCTCGTCGTCTATCCCGTCCGCGCGCTCCTCTCGGAGGCGGGCGCGTATGTTCTCTTCTCGCTCGTGCTCCTTCTTTCGATCTTCTTCATCGTGCTCGCGACGCCGCTCGGAAAGCGCATCGCGCTGTACCGCCGCGGCGGGAACAAGCCCGCGCCCGCGGAGGAAGCGCCCGCACGCGAGAAGCGTCCCTATCCCGTCCCCGTCGCGTTCGACGATTTGGGCGAGCCTGCGCGCGCATCCGTGCCCCGCGCCCGCGCCGAGACGTCCCGCTCCGCGCCCGTACCCTCGCCCGTACCCTCGCCCTCCGTACAGGAGGAGTACGAGAACAGCAGATCCATCCTGTTCAATAACGATCCCGCCGCGAGCTATCGGAACAATCTCATCTACGACAGCGACAGCTATTTCAATGCGCGCCGCCGCAAGAGCAGCGTCTCCGAACCGCCGAAGCCCGCGTACGGCGGACAGGGGGAGCGCACCTACGATGCGCCCGCGCCCGCCCGCGAGCCCGATTATTCCGAAAAATACGCGCGGGAGGCGGAGAGCGACCGCCCCGCCATGCCGCGCAAGGTCACGGACGAGCGCGCCGCGGACAGCTTTTCCGCGCCCGAAGCGGACGATCTCAACTACCCGCGCTCGGGCATGCCTTCCTACCGCGCGCCCGAACCCGCACCCGCGGCGGACGATCTCGGCGATCCGCACGACGGCACGCCTTCCTATCGCGCGCCCGAACCCGCACCCGCGCAACAGCCGCGCAACTTCTATGAAAACGACCTTCCCGTGCGCCGTCAGGCGGAGGAGAGCGCGCCGCAGAGGCAGGAACCTATGCCCGCGCCCGCGCCTGCGCCGACGCCGAACGTATCCCGCGAGGAGAGCGCGCGCCGCGAAGCGGATTTCCGCAGTCTCTTCGCAAGAACCTCGGAGGAGCCCTCGCGCACCGAGCCCGATCTCTTCCGCAGGGAGGAGCCCTCGCGCACCGAACCCGATCTCTTCCGCAGGGAGGAACCTTCGCGCACCGAACCCGATCTCTTCCGCAGGGAGGAGCCCTCGCGCACCGAGCCCGATCTCTTCCGCAGAGAGGAGCCGCAGGCGGCGGACGGGGAGGACGAGGGGAGACGCGCGGACCGCATGTTCGACGCGGGCATGCGCGACTCGGCGGCAAATCTCTTCGACGACGAAGCGGAGCCCGAACCGCCCGTTCCCGAACGGGCGCGCGAACTCGGGGAACGCACGTTCCGCAGCCGCGCCGCGTCCGAGCCCGTCCCCGAGGAAAAGCCCGCCCCCGCCCCCGCGCCCGCGCCCAAAAAGCACGTGTACAAGGCGTATCGCCGCCCCTCGCCCGAATGCTTCCGCAGTTATGACGACGCGCCGTCCGTCTCGCAGGAGGAGATAGACCGCAATTCTTCCATCATCGTGGACACGCTCCGCGGCTTCGACGTGATCGCGGAGGTCGTGAAAGTTACCATCGGGTCCGCGTTCACCCGCTACGATATCGATATCCCCGGCAACGTCTCCGTGCGCGCCGTCATCAAGCACGACGCGGAGATCGCGATGCGCCTGCACGCGCGGGACGGCGTGAACGTCTATTCCAACTCGGAGGCGGGGGCGGTCTCCATCGAAGTTCCCAACTCCGTGCGCGCGACGGTCGGTCTGCGCTCCGTTCTCGAAGCGGACGAATACGTGAACAGCAAGCCGGATACATTGATGTTCGGCATCGGCAAGGACGTAGACGGGCGGAACGTCTGCGGGGACATCGTGGAGATGAAGCACTTGCTCGTCGCGGGTTCGACGGGCTCGGGCAAATCGGTCTGCCTCAACGCGATGCTCATCTCGCTCATCTGCAAATATTCCCCCGAGGAACTGCGGCTCATCCTCATCGACCCCAAGAAGGTGGAGTTTGCGATCTTCGACGGACTGCCGCACCTCATGATCAACGAGATCATCGCGGACGCGCAGAAGGCGGTGACCGCGCTCAACTGGGTGATCAAGGAGATGGAGCGCAGATACCAGCTCTTCGGGGAGATGGCGAAGAACGGCTACGTCGTCCGCAAGATCGACGAATACAACAAAAATCTCGGGGAGGACGAGGAAAAACTTCCCCGCATCATCGTCGTGGTGGACGAGCTCGCCGACCTCATGCTCGCCGCCAAAAAGGACATCGAGGACCGCATCCTCAAAATCGCGCAGAAGGCGCGCGCCGCGGGCATCCATTTGGTGCTCGCGACCCAGCGTCCCTCCGTGGACGTCATCACGGGCGTCATCAAGGGAAACCTTCCCACCCGTATGGCGTTCCGCGTGATCCAAGAGGTGGATTCCCGCACCATTCTCGGCTACTCGGGCGCGGAAAAACTGCTCGGCAACGGCGACATGCTGTACAAGACGGAGGGCATGTCCAACTATTGCCGCGTGCAGGGCGCGTTTTTGAGCTCGGGCGAGGTCCAGAAGATCGTGCAGGAGATCAAGACGAACAACGAAGCGTACTTCGACGAGTCGGTCGCCGACTTCATCAACAACCAGAACAGTTCGGAAGGGGGCGAAGCGAATGCGCCCGGCGACGGGGAGATCGTCGAAGGGGAATATCTCCGCGCGCTCGCGATCGTCGTCAAACTCGGACAGGCGTCCATCTCCCTCATCCAGCGCAAGTGCGGCGTCGGCTATAACCACGCGGGGAAGATCGTGGAGTGGATGGAAGTGATGGGCTACATCTCGCCCTTCGACGGAAAAGCGAAGGCGCGCACCGTTTTGCTCACCAAGGAAGAGTACGAAAGCAAGTACGGGAGCCTCGATTGATGGAGAAAAAGACGTTCGGCATGATCTCTCTCGGCTGCGACAAGAACCGCGTGGACGGGGAACGTCTGCTCGGGGAGATCGTCCGCCGCGGGCATACCGTCACGGACGATATCTCGCAGGCGCAGATCCTCATCGTGAACACCTGCGCCTTTCTCGCGAGCGCGCGCAAGGAGGCGATCGAGACCGCGCTCGAATGCAACGGCTACCGCGAAAGGGGAAAACTGGAAAAGCTCGTCCTTTCGGGCTGTCTCCCCCAAAAGTATATCGCGGAACTCTTTCCCGCGCTCACGGAGGCGGACGTCTTTCTCGGCGTGAAGGACGCGGACGCGCTCTTCGGCGCGTTGGAGCGCGCGTACGCGGGGGAGCGCGTGAACGCCGTCGGCACGGGGTCGGGCGGCGAGACGGGCGGGCGCGTCGTTACGACGCCCTCCCACCTCAAATATCTCAAAATCGCGGACGGCTGTTCCAACCATTGCACATACTGCCTCATTCCCTCCATCCGCGGGAAGTACCGCTCCTATCCCGAGGAAGATCTTCTTCGGGAGGCGCGCCGTCTCGGCGAGACGGAGGAACTCGTGCTCGTCGCGCAGGACACGACGCGCTACGGCGAGGACGGGGGGACAAACCGCTTCGTTCCGCTCCTTCGGAAATTATCCGCGCTCGAAAACATCCGCAGTATCCGTCTTCTGTACTGCTATCCGGACAGGATCTCGGCGGAACTGACGGCGGAACTGCGCGAAAATCCCAAGCTCGTGAAATATCTCGATCTGCCTCTGCAACATTCGGAGGACAGGATCTTGAAGGCGATGGGGCGGCGGGGGAGCCGCGCGGAATATCTCGAACTCATTGCGCGGCTTCGGGAGGAGATCCCGTCCGTTGCGCTCCGCACGACGTTTATCTCCGGGTTTCCCACGGAGACGGAGGAGGAGCACGCCGCGCTCTGCGCCTTCTTGCAGGAGGCGCGCTTTGAAAACTGCGGCGTTTTCGCCTATTCCCGCGAGGAGGGCACGCCCGCGTACCGCATGAAGGGACAGATCCCCGCCGCGGTGAAACGGCGGCGGGTGAAGGAGCTGTACGCGGTGCAGCAACGCGTTTCCGCGGAGAAGCTCGCCCGCTTCGTCGGGCGGACGGCGGAAGTCATCTGCGACGGCTTCGACTTTGAAAAGGGGCTGTTCGCGGGGAGAACGTATTTTCAGGCGCCCGAGATCGACGGCGTCACCTATTTCACCGCGCCCGAAGCGGCGCAGGGCGCGCGCTACCGCATCGCGGTGGACCGCGCCGACGCATACGACCTGTACGGTCATACCGAGGAGTAACCGATGAATCTTCCCAACAAAATCACGCTCGCGCGCATCTTCATGATCCCGCTGTTCGTCGTATTCTTCTACGTGGAGTTTCCCTATCACGAACTCGTCTCCGCCGTCGTGTTCGTCCTTGCGGCGTTCACCGATTTTCTCGACGGATACATTGCGAGAAAGTATCATCTTGTGACCAACATGGGGAAGTTTTTGGACCCCATTGCCGATAAAGTGCTCGTTTCAACGGCGTTTATCCTCCTGCTCACCCGTCCGTCGGTGTTCTCCTACGGCGGCTTTGCGGATTGGGGGATCGTCGTCGCGGGCGTCTGTATCGCGCTCATCATGGCGCGCGAGCTCATCGTGAGCGGCTTCCGCCTCGTCGCGGTGGAGCGCGGGCTGGTGCTCGCCGCCGATAAGATGGGCAAAGTAAAAACGTTCACGCAGGATATCGCCATTCCCACGCTCCTTGTTACGATGTCCTTCCTCGGAAGCGAAGGGTGCATCGCGGGGTGTGCCGTCGGGTATGCGCTTTTGCTCCTCGCGACCGTGCTCACCGTCCTTTCGGGCGCGCACTACATCCTCAAAAACAGGCAGGTCCTCAAAGAGGAGCCGAAGCCCTCTTCGCCCGCTTCGGAGCAGGAGGCGGAAAAATGAAATACGCCGTCGCCGTCCTGTACAACAACCGCAATCCGCTCTCCTCGGTGGACTATCCCGCCGTTACGGACGCGCTCCTCTCGGGCGGGGTGTTTGCGGACGAAGTGTGCCTTCTTCCGTACGACGACCCCGCCGCCGTCGCCGCCGCGCTCATCCGCCTTTCCGCCGCGTGCGACGGGCTCTTCCTCGTGTGCGACCGCGTGCTTGTGTCCGCGGCGCGCGAAGCGGCGAGCCAAGCGGCAGGCAAGCCTTTTTCGGACGACGTCCTCTGCGAGACGGAGAAGTGTCTCTTCGCCGTCGTCTCCGAGGGGGAGAAGGGCGCGGCGCTCGTCCGCGAGAAGGTCATCCCCGCCGTGGACAGAAGGAGGGGGACGAGCTACCGCCGCGTCGTTCTGCGCACCGTCTCCGCCCCTGCGGACAAGATACGCACCGCGATGAAGGCGGCGGAAGCGTGCGGCAAGGGCAAGTTCTTCCTGCACGCGGGCGAACGGTACGGCTGCGGCAGGATCGAGCTCGTTTACGACGCCGAGACGCCCAAGATGGCGGTGGACGAAGCGGTGGGGCTTCTCGCGCGCGAGCTCTCGGACTGGGTTTACGCGGTCGACGACGTGAGCGTGGAACAGCGTCTCTTCGAGGCGTTGAAACTGCACCGCCTCAAAATTTCCACGGCGGAGAGTTTCACCGCGGGCGCCGTGGGGCGCGCCATCATCTCCAATCCCGGGGCGAGCGAGGTGTTTTACGAGGGGATCAACGCGTACGATAACCGTGCCAAGACGGCGCGGCTCGGCGTGAAGGAGAGTACGCTCAAAGCCCGCGGCGCGGTCTCGGACGAGACGGCGTACGAAATGGCGGCGGGGCTCATCTGCGAGGGAAATTGCGACATCGCGATCGCGACGACGGGGATCGCGGGTCCCGATTCGGACGGAACGGACAAGCCCGCGGGGCTGTGCTTCCTTGCGGTGGGCACGCGGGAGCGCGTGCGCGTGTTCCGTTACCGCCTCGGGGGAGACAGGGAGACGGTGACGAGGACCGCCGTCAATCTCGCGCTCTTCCACGCGCTCAAAGAAATCAGGTAAAAACGCAAAGGAGATCGATATATGAACGAAGAAAAAATCAAGGCGTTGGACGCCGTTCTCGCGCAGATCGAGAAGACGTACGGCAAGGGCGCCATCATGAAGCTCGGCGAGACCGCGGGGCACACGGACATCGAGGTGATCCCCACGGGGTGCCTCGCACTCGACCTCGCGCTCGGGATCGGCGGGCTTCCCCGCGGCAGGATGATCGAGATCTACGGTCCCGAGTCTTCGGGCAAGACGACGGTCGCGCTCCATGCCGTCGCCGAGGCGCAGAAGGCGGGCGGCATCGCCGCGTTCGTGGACGCCGAGCACGCGCTCGACCCCGTGTATGCGAAGCATTTGGGCGTCAATCTCGACGAACTGTATGTCTCCCAGCCGGACACGGGCGAACAGGCGCTCGACATCGTGGATGCGCTCGTGCGGTCCTCGGCGGTGGATATCATCGTGGTGGACTCCGTCGCCGCGCTCACGCCCAAGGCGGAGATCGAGGGGGACATGGGGGATTCCCACGTGGGTCTGCAAGCGCGGCTCATGTCGCAGGCGCTCCGCAAGCTCACCGCCATCGTCAACAAGTCCAAGACGTGCGTCGTGTTCATCAACCAGCTCCGCGAGAAGGTGGGCGTCATGTTCGGCAATCCCGAAGTTACCCCCGGCGGCAAGGCGCTCAAATTTTACGCCTCCATCCGCATCGACGTGCGGAAGATGGACATCTTGAAGGATTCGGACGGCGCGGCGGGCAACCGTACGAAGGCGAAAGTGGTGAAGAACAAGCTCGCGCCGCCCTTCCGGCAGGCGGAGTTCGATATCATGTACGGCGAGGGCGTCTCGCAGGAAGGGTGCATCATCGACCTCGGCATCCAATACGATATCATCAAAAAGAGCGGCGCGTGGTTCAGCTATAACGACAACAAGCTCGCCAACGGCAGGGAGCGCATGCGGCAGTTCTTGAAGGACAACCCCGAACTTTCCGCCGAGATCGAGCAGAAGATCCGCCTTGCGGCGAAGGGCGCATCCGTCGCCGACATCGCGGGCGGGGAAGAGTAAGCGGTTGCGCGTCCGTCCGCCGGGGCGGCGGAGCGGGCGCGGGAGAGGGGCGGCGTATGGACCGCCGTCCCCGCTCCGATGGCAGTGCGCGGGCTTTTTCCGCGCGGGCGAAAGGGAAATTTCGCGAGAGACGGGCGTTTGCGGCGCCCCCGAATTTGTTTTCAAGTTCCGCATTTCCGAATCATGAAACATCAATTTATGAAAATTGCGGCGGTCAGTCCCGCGTTGCGGGTCGCAGACCCCGCGTACAATGCTCAAAAGATCGCCGAGATCGTTCTGGCGCAAGCCGCAAAGGGGACGGAACTGCTCGTCTTCCCCGAACTCTCCCTTTCGGGATACACCTGCGGGGACCTCTTCTTCCAAAAGACGCTCCTCGACGGGTGCCTCTCCGCGTTGAAGACGGTCGCGCGGAGCACGGAGGGGAAAAAGATCCTCGTCTTTGTGGGCTTGCCGCTCTCCGTGCGCGGCAAGCTCTACAACTGCGCCGCGGCGGTCGCGAACGGGGAGGTCAAGGGGTTCGTTCCCAAGACCTATCTCCCCAATTACGGCGAGTTCTACGAGGCGCGCTACTTTACGCCCGCGCCCGAGGAGGAATTCTTCGTCGAATGGGGAGGCGACCTGCGCGTCGTGAGCCGCGATTTCACCGTCCGCGAGAGGCGGACGGGCGCGATCGTCGCCTGCGAGATCTGCGAGGACCTCTGGGCGCCCGTCTCGCCCTCCGCGCGGCACTGCGCGAACGGGGCGACGGTCGTCGTTAACCTCTCCGCCTCCGACGAGACGGTGGGCAAGCGGGAATACCGCCACAAACTCCTCGCCGCGCAGTCTGGCAAGAACGTCTGCGCCTACGTCTACTGCGACGCGGGGGAGAGCGAATCGACCTCGGACATGGTCTTTGCGGGCAACAGCATGGTGTATGAGAACGGCGTCTGTCTCGCGGAGAGCGAGCCCTTCTCGGGTGCCGTCTGCGAGACGGAAGCGGACGTCGGGTTCCTCCTCGCCGAGCGGAGAAGAATGAACGTATTCGTCCCGACGTACGGGAAGAATTGGAGCGCGGACGCGGACTTTTGCACGGAGGGCGACCTTGCGCTCCGCGCCGTCGATCCGCTGCCCTTCGTCCCGCGGGAGGAGGGGGCGCGCAAGGAGCGCGCCGCGCGCATCCTCGATATACAGGCGCATGCGTTTGCGCGCAGGATCGCGCACACGGGTGCGAAAACGGCGGTCATCGGCGTCTCGGGCGGGCTGGATTCCACGCTCGCACTGCTCGCGGCGTGCCGCGCGTTCGACCTTCTCGGAAAGCCCCGCGCGGACATCCTCGCCCTCTCCATGCCCGGGTTCGGCACGACCTTAAAGACCAAGAACAACGCGACGGCGCTCGTGCAGGCGCTCGGCGTCTCGTCGCGGCAAGTGAACATCTCGCAGACCGTGCTCCGCCACTTCAAGGACATCGGGCACGACCCCGCGGACGCCGATGCGACGTACGAGAACGCGCAGGCGCGCTACCGCACGATGGTGCTCATGGACCTCGCGAACGAGACGGGCGGGCTCGTCGTCGGCACGGGGGACCTCTCGGAGCTCTCCCTCGGCTGGTGCACTTACAACGGCGATCACATGAGCATGTACGCTGTCAACTGCTCCGTTCCCAAGACGCTCGTGAAATATCTCGTGCTCGCCGAAGCGGAACGGCTGGGCGGCAGGGCGGAGATCGTCCTGAAAAGCGTGCTCGGAACGGAGATCTCGCCCGAGCTCCTTCCGCCCGACGCGGAGGGGAACATCGCGCAAAAGACGGAGGATCTCGTCGGTCCCTATGAGCTGAACGATTTCTATCTGTACCATACGATCCGCCGCGGGGACGATCCCGCCAAGACGCTTTATCTCGCGGAGCGCGCCTTCGCGGAAAAGTACGACCGCGCGACGCTCAAAAAGTGGCTCGTGAACTTCTATAAACGGTTTTTCTCCCAGCAGTTCAAGCGCAACTGCGTGCCCGACGGCGTGAAAGTGGGTTCCGTCTCGCTCTCGCCCCGCGCCGACTGGCGGATGCCCTCGGACGCTTCCGCCGCGCTCTGGCTGGAAGAGGCGGAAAAACTGTAACATGACCTATCCGGAGCTTCTCGCGGAATTCGCATCGCTCGCCGATGAAAAGTATCGCGCCTTTCATGCAAAGATCCTTGCCGATCCGCAAATCGCGCTGTTCGGCGTGCGGGTGCCGCACCTTCGCAACCTTGCCAAAAAGTACGGGGACGAATGGGAGACATTGGCTTCCTTTCCCGACGAATACTATGAGACGACCTTTTTGAAGTGTCTCGTCCTCGGGCAGCAGCCCTATCCCGTCTTTTGCGAATATTTGCCGAAAATCCTACCCCATATCGATAATTGGGCGGTTTGCGACTGCTTTTCGGCTCCCTGTATCGTGCAAAACCGCGCCGATTTTATCCGCATCCTCGAACGCTACCGCTTTTCGCCGCACGCGTTCACTTCACGGTGGTGCCTCGTCGAACTCTTGCGCGACTACTGCGAAGAGGAGTATCTTCCCTTCCTCTTCGAGAGCATCGCGGGGTGCGACCACAGCCGGTATTATGTCTCTATGGCGGCGGCATGGCTCCTTGCGGAAGTGCTCGTCCGCCACTATGAAAAGGGCGTCGCCTTTCTGAGAACGGGCGCATTGCCCGCGCAAACGCAAAGGCGCGCCATTCGGAAGGCATGCGAGAGTTTCCGCCTTTCCGAGGAGCGCAAAACAGAGTTAAAGACGTTGAAAAATTAAAGCGGGGTACAAAAATATGGCATTCAATGAAAATTTCACATGGGGCGTCGCGACGGCGTCCTACCAGATCGAAGGGGGCGCGGACGCGGACGACAAGGGATTGAACGTCTGGGACGTCGCTTCCGATACGAAGGGGCGCATCTTCGAGGGGCACTCGGGGCGCGTCGGGTGCGACCACTATCACAAGTGGAAGGAGGACGTCGCGCTGATGAGATCGTTGGGCGTCAAGGCGTACCGCTTCTCCGTGAACTGGGCGCGCCTCATTCCCGCGGGAACGGGAAGGGTGAGCGAGGCGGGAAAGAAGTTCTACCTCGACCTCTTGCGGGAATTGAAGGCGGCGGGCATCGAGCCGTGGCTGACCCTCTTCCACTGGGACTATCCCTATGCGCTCTACCAAAGGGGCGGCTGGCTCAACCCCGAAAGTTCGGATTGGTTTGAAAAGTACGCCAAGGTCTGCGCCGAACTTTTCGGCGAATACGTCTCCCGCTTTATCCTCATCAACGAACCCGAGTGCTTTGTGGGGCTCGGTCATTATTCGGGGGAGCACGCGCCCTTTTTGAAGCTGTCCGTCGGCGACGTCGCGCGCGCCGCGCACAACGTGCTCCTCGCCTGCGGCAAGGCGGAGAAGATCATCCGCAAGACGTGCGCGCGTCCCGTCAAGATCGGTACGGCGCAGGCGTACTGGCCTGCGCTTCCCCTCACCGAAGGGGACGTCGGCGCCGCCCGCGCGCACACCTTCGCGTGCCGCGCGTATTTCGGGAGCCCCGCGCTCTGGCTGGATCCGCTCCTCAAAGGAAAATACCCCCAAGACTATCTCGCATGGTTCGCGGAAAACGGCTTCGTTCCGCCCGCGGAGGACATGGAGATCATAAAAAGCAGGCTCGATTTCTGCGGGCTCAACACCTATTCGGGCGACCTCGTGAAAGAGGTGGGAGGAAAGGCGGTCGCCGTCGTTCCCCCGCCCTCCGTGCCCAAGACGGATATGCGCTGGAACGTCCTTCCCCAAGCGATGTATTACGGACCGAAGTTCATCTACGAGCGGTACGGGCTCCCCGTGGTGTACACGGAGAACGGCGTCGCGCTCTCGGAGTGGAAGGACTTGAACGGCGAGATAAACGACGACAGCCGCATCGACTTTTTGAAGCGCTATCTGCGCGAGCTCCACAGGGCGGCGCAGGAGGTGCCCGTGGAGGGGTATTTCTACTGGACGCTGTACGATAATTTCGAGTGGGCGGAGGGCTTTTCCAAAAAGTTCGGCATCGTGCACTTCGATCCCGAAACGCGCGAGCGTACGCCCAAAAAGAGCGCGCACTTCTACAAAAAAGTCATCGAGACGAACGGCGAGGAGATATTCGGATAAAAAGACGGGGGAGACCCCGTTTTTTTATGGAAAATTCTTGGCGCGAATTTTCCGCAAATTCCGTCAAGCGGTTGACATAGACCACGAAATATTGTATAATTAAGATACGACAATGCCTAATTCTGCCCATACGGGCAGCGCAGGATACAAGTCGAAATAAATTCAGAGGAGGTTTGTTATGAACAATTTGGCAAACCTGCTCCTTTCGGATATGAGCCTCGGTCTCGCAGTCGGGCTCATCGTCGTTGCTCTCGTCGTCGGCGCCGCCGCAGCGGTCCTCTCGACGTGGCTGGTTCTCAAAAATGTCTCCAAGAAAAGATCCGCGAAAAAGCTCGATGAGACGAGCAAGCGCGTCGAAGAGATGCTGAAAAACGCGGAGACGGAGTGCAAACAGTTAAAACGGGAAGCAATCGCAGAATCGAAGGAGCAGGATTTCAAGCGCAGAAGCGAATTTGAACAGGAGATGAAGGAAAAGCGCGCCGAACAGCAGCGCATCGAATCCCGTTTGGGTCGCCAGGAGGACTTGCTGGAAAAACGCGAAACGGAAATTTCCCGCAAGGAGCAATCCCTCGAAGCGCAGAAAAACAACTGGCAGAAGAAGAACGAAGAGGTCCAGAAGGTACAGGAACAGCTCTCCCATCAGCAGGAGCTCATGACGGCGGAGTTGGAGCGCATCGCCCAGCTCACCAAGGAAGAGGCGAAAAAGCAGCTCACGGAAGAGATCTTGGACGAGACGCGCCGCGATCTCGCGGTGCAGGTGCGCACGCTCGAACAGGAGGCGAAAGACGAGGCGGAGAGCAACGCCAAGAACATCATCTCCCTCGCCATCCAGCGGTGTGCCGCCGACCACGCTTCGGAGACGACGGTCTCCGTCGTGCCCCTTCCCAACGACGACATGAAGGCACGTATCATCGGGCGCGAGGGCAGGAACATCCGCGCCATCGAGAACGCGACGGGCATCGAGCTCGTCATCGACGATACGCCCGAAGTCGTCATTCTCTCGGGCTTCGACCCCGTGCGGCGGGAAGTCGCCCGTCTCACGCTCGAAAAGCTCATTTCGGACGGTCGCATCCACCCCGCCCGCATCGAGGAGACGGTGGAAAAGGTGCAAAAGGAGCTCGACCAGCAGATCAAGGCGGCGGGCGAGAACGCGATGTTCGAGGTCGGCATCTTCGGGCTCCATCCCGAGATCATCAAACTCCTCGGACGGCTCAAATTCCGCACGAGCTACGGGCAGAACGTCTATCGCCATTCCATCGAAGTCGCCCAGCTCGCGGGGCTGATGGCGCAGGAGCTGGGGCTGGACGTCAACTTCGCCAAGCGCGCGGGGCTTCTGCACGACATCGGCAAGGCCGTGGACCACGAGCAGGAGGGCACGCATATCCAGCTCGGCGCGGACATCGCCAAGAAGTATAAGGAAAACGCGATGATCGTCAACGCCATCATGGCGCATCACGGCGACGTGGAACCCAAGACCGTGGAAGCCGTGCTCGTGCAGGCGGCGGACGCCATCTCGGGCGCGCGTCCCGGCGCGAGAAGGGAGACGGGCGCGGGCTATGTGAAGCGGCTCGAAAAACTCGAAGAGATCGCATCGAGCTTTGCGGGCGTGGACAAGAGCTACGCCATTCAGGCGGGCAGAGAGGTGCGCGTCATCGTCAAGCCCGATCAGGTTGACGACGCGAAGGCGCTCTTCCTCGCGAAGGATATCGCCAAGAAGATCGAGGCGGAGCTCGAATATCCCGGGCAGATCAAGGTCAACGTCATCCGCGAATTCAGAAGCGTGGAATACGCGAAGTAACGCGAAAGCGCGAAGAAAAGCAAAAGCCGCGTGTAACAAAAATGTACAGCCGCCGCGAACATCGTTCGCGGCGGCTCCCTATTTTATCCCCTGCGCCGCGAGGGGAGGAACTTTTACCCACCGCCTTGTCTTTTATTTTTCCTCGCGCTAACTTGTTTTCTTCCGCTTGTTTTTTATTTACCCTCTCCCTCGCAACGCGAGGGAGACTTTTATTTTACCTCCCCCGCGCCGTCTTTTTTACCTCCCCCCTCATTGAGGGGGAGAGGGTAGGGTGGGGGAGGTGGGGAAGGGTACTTCGTCGCTTCGCTCCTCGTGTCGCCCTTCGGCGGCATAATACGTGCGGGCGATAGAGAGGGGGGGAGTGAGATTTTCCCGCTCGTCTTCCCCTCTTCGCCTTGTCCTTCTTGTTACCCTCCCCCTCGCAACGCGAGGGGGAGGGGTAGGGGAGGGGGAGGTAGTATATATTTTTGCTCTTTCTCTTCCCAAGGGAGAGGTAGTATTTTATGCTTTCCCGCTTGGGAAGGGAAGGTAAGTGTTTATTTTACTTTCCATTTTGGGAAGGGGGGCGCCTGTTTTTATCGGGAGCGGCGCCGTGAAATAAAAATCCACCCGCCGAAGCGGGTGGATTTTTTTGCTCGGTTAGGTAACTTGCAGAACGGCGGTGCATTCTCCGAAACTATCCGTCCACTTCAAATAGTATGTTCCCGCCTTGTCGATGCTCGTAGGGTCATTGTGGTATTCGTCCGAAAACACCTCCGCGGCGCCGAGGCGCGTCCGTACATAGCTTCCGCCGTCGAATTTCACCGAATAGGTGATCTCCGCCGTCCCCGTCATAAGGTCGGCAAGCGGAACGCGCGCGGGGGAGAGCCCCGCCTTTGCGGCGCTGCGGCTTTTGCTTCCTTCGAGCACCTTGCTCCGATCGCCCTTAAACATTTCGATGCGCGACACCTTTTCATCGGCGTCGAACACCACGCGGATGGTGCGGTACTTCATGGTCTTTGCCTCTTCCGCAAGTTTTTCGGACTCCGCGGTCAGCGCCTCAATGCGCTCCGTGTCCCCCTCGGCAAGCGCGGCGACAAGTTCCGTCTCCAACTCCTGTTGCCGTTCGATGAGGGAGACGGCATTGTCCGAAATGTAATCCCATTCCCCGGGCTCTTCAAAGCGCGTACTGCCGAGGACATCCATCACGCGGTATTGCGAGGCTCCCATCTCGATTTTGTCGAGTTTCCCCTCGGAGAAGATGTTCGTGCCCGCCATCGCGCCAATGGCGATCGCGGCGACGAGGACGCAAACGACAGCCCCCGTCAGCCAACCGCCCCGCGCATGGCGCACGGGAACGGGCAGGGGCGCGAAGGGAAGGTCGCGGAGAAACTGCTTGGGCGCTTCCGTATATTCGGGGTAGCGTTCCGTCCCCTCCGCAAATTTCTTGCAATAAATGGCATTTTTCGCGGCGAGCACGGCGAGCACGGTAAAGCCCGTGAACATCAGCAACCCAACGACGACCGCAACGCATATTCCGAGATACGCTTCCGTACCGAAAATCTGCAATGCCGAGTGACTGACGGAGGAGACCCCGTCGCGGGCAAGTTGGACTGCCGCGGGCACGATCATGGGAACGAGACCGATCAAGGCAAAAATAATCGAACCGATAAAGGTGGCGATCGCCTTTTTGCGATTTTTCGCAAAGAACTGTTCGGGAGGGAGTTCGTCCTTTTTGAACAGAACTTTTGTCGTCAGCGCTTTTTTGGAGAAAATAGCCCAAAGCGTTCTCACAAGAAGAGGAAGGCACATAACGGCGAGCACAAGCATCATTATGTTCGAGGTCATACCGCTTGCCCCCAATCCCCCCATGAGGATGATGGTCGTCACCGTGCCGAGAGTAATGAACGCGGGGAAGAAAGTATAGAGGATGAGGGGCAACCGCACGACCATGCGCGCGCGGGCGAGCATCTCGCTCTGCTCCGCGGAGAAGGCAGGCGTTTCAGAGGCGGGCTTTGCGTATCTTGCTTTGAGCGCCTCCCGCCGTTCGTTCTCCTCCTCGGCAAGAGCGGGGAATTTTTTCGCAAGCACAATGCGCAAAATTTGAATGCCCGCGGCAAGAAGCCCGAACAGAAGGGCAAACACGATGATGAGGATGGGACCCGCGCCCACGGAAAAGACGCCCATGCCGCCGTCCGTCTTGTTGACGTCGGCGCAGATGGCACACGCCGAGGCGAACGCGCCGAGCCACACGGCTTGGAACAGCCACGGCGCGGCGTCGGACACGGGCAGTTTTGTCTGCGGAATGTTCCGCCACGCGAGCGGCTTCACAAAGAGGAATACAAACCCGACGGCACAGACCGCCAGCCCGATGGCGGCAAAGGCGAGCACCGAAGAGGAAGAGGCGTCTCCGAGGTCGTAAACGCTCCCCATGGAGGCGCTCCCCGTGCCGAAGAAGACGTCGTTCATGTTCGCGGCGGGCGCGAGACAGAACAGGAACGTGAGGAGGGAAAACAGCCCGCAGAGGGCGATGGGAACGATCGCCGAGAGCCGATAGAAAAGTTTCAGCAGATTTTCGGTGAAAAACGCCGCCTGTTTGCGCGTTTGCTTTGCCATTGCCCCCTCTGAGGAGCCTTCCTTGGGGCTTTCGGGAAAGGCGACCATATGATTTCCGGAGCCTTTCTCCGCAATGGGGGGAAGGGGGGTGGGTTCTTCACCTCCACCCTCTCCGAGGGGGGAGGGTAGGGTGGGGGGAGCTTCTTCTCCGCTCTCCCATTTGGCGCCGCACTCGGAGCAGAACTTCGCGTTCGCGGGCAGGACGGAGCCGCACTGCGGGCAAATTCGTTTTTCTTCCCACTTCGTGCCGCACTCGGGGCAGAATTTCCCCTCGAACTCCGTTCCGCAGGTTGTACATTTGTGCATAGATGACCTCCGTAAAAATCGCGGGCAAAAAATAAGGGCGTCCAACCAAGGGACGCCCGCATATCGTATCCCTCGATTGTTGCCACACAACTCCCGATTTATCGGCAAAGCATACTAAACCGCACGGAAAAAAGGATACACCTATGCCAGGTATATTCGTTCGGTAGTTAGTATGAAGTTGTGTGGCAATTTCATTCTACCACAGGCAGGGGAAAAATGCAAGCCGTGGGCGAAATTTTTCGGCGGAGGAAAAACCGAAGTCCGCCCTATGCGCATACAATGGAGTAAGCGGGAAATTCCCGCGATTTCTACCTACGGAGGTCTTTTTATGTGTCAATCTTGCAATTCTTGCGGCTGTGGGCTCGCGAGTATCCTCAACAATCTGTTCGGAACGGGAAACAACGGCTGTAACTGCGGCTGCAACAATCACTGCGGTTGCAACAACAACTTCACGAACGGCTTTATCAGCGGCGTGAACGCGGCGAACGCCGCGGGGCGCGGCTCGAACAACGGCTGCGGGTGCGGCTCGAACGCCGATCTTTCCGCCTATACCGCATGCGGCAACCAATGTTACGACGCGTATTACGCGCAACAGTACGCGCTCTACCCGAGCTGCGGATGCGATCTCTGCGGCAACGGTTCGGGGTTTACCGGCTACAACTATTATTGAGCAATCTCCGCCTTGCGCCGCCCGTCGGGCGGCGCATTTTTTTGCCCGAAAAATCGCGGCGATTTTTTTTGAAACCGCTTGCCAAGCGAGGGAAGGGGTGTTATAATATCCGCGTACCGACGGAGAAATTTTCTATGAAGATCAGCATCAAAAAACCTACCAAAAAGCAGGTCCTCTCCTTTCTGAAATATGCGCTCATCGTCGTCGTTGGGAATGCGATCGCCTCGGCGGGCGCTTCCTTTTTCATCGTCCCGAACGGATTCGTGATGGGCGGCACGACGGGTATCGGCATTCTCATCCGCAACATCCTCGCAAACAACGGCATCGTTGCGGACTGGACGGAATGGGTCGTGAATATCACCGTATATGCGGCGAACATCGCGCTGTTCATATTGGGCGTGTGCCTGCTCGGCAAAAAGTTCGCCTTTGCGACGGGGGCGGGCACGCTCCTGTACCCCGGGTTCATGAGCGTGTTCAACCTCATCAACGACGCGTATTTCAAGGCGCACGGACACTACATCGGCATGAGTTCGCAGACCATCGAGGGCACGAACATGACGCTCGGCAGTCCGCTCCTCGCCATGCTGTTCGGCTCCCTCCTGTTCGGGCTGGGCATCGCCATCGTCGTGCGCGTGGGCGCATCCACGGGCGGAACGGATATCCCGCCGCTCATCTTCAAGAAGTTTTTCAACTGGCCCATCTCCGTTTCGATGTGGATCCTCGATTTCTCCATCGTCGCGCTGCAACTCATCGCCGCGCCCATCGACGCGGTCCTCTACGGCGTGCTCATCACCCTGATCTCCTCCCTCGTGATCGACAAGATCTCGCCGATCGGCTCCCGCAAGACGCAGGTGCAGATCATCAGCAAGAAGTACAAGGAGATCCGCCTCATGATCCTCAACAAGCTCAACCGCGGGGTAACCATGCTCTACGGCAAGACGGGCTTTCTCACGGAGGAGTGCTATGTCCTCCTCACCGTGATCTCCAACCGCGATCTCGTGAAGCTCCGCAACGAGATCCAGCTCATCGATCCCGCCGCGTTCCTCATGGTGAGCGTAATTTCCGAGGTCCGCGGGAACGGGTTCTCTTCGGATAGGGTCGCGCTCCCCAAAGACGAGGAAAAGGACGACGTGGGGAACTTCTCGGAGGAATCTCCGAAAAAGCCGCAGAAGGAAGCAGAGGAACCTCTGCCGCCCGCATCCGAATAAACGAACGGTCAGCACCGCGCCGAAACTTCGGCGCGGTTTTTCTTTCTCGCGCGCCGAAGTGTCCGCATTTGTGAAAAAATTCGGCAAACGATTGACACAAAATGTCGGAAATGATAAAATTCAGTTGAGAGACGGGCGTAAGCCCGCCCGCACAACGGAGGTAACATTATGCGGAGAGGAAAACGCGCGGCCGCATTTTTGCTCTCGGCGCTCATGGCGTCCTGCTCGCTTGGCGGATTCGTCGGGTGCGGCGACGGCGGCGGCATGGTCGACGCGGTCCAAACGCCCGCGCCTTCGCTCGTTGTGGGCGGCGCGTATTCGGTGGGGGACGAAGACCCCACGATCACCGTCGTGATGCAGGAAGGAGACTTCCGCGCGGGGATCGTCAAGGAGGACATCACGCTTGCGGGCTCCTTTGAAAAACTCAATGTCCTCTCCGTCGAGACCATCGAGGACGTGCTCATGATCGAGACCGAGGGGACCATTGTGGAAAACGCCTCGCTCCAAGGCATGGTAACGCTGGAAAACGCCTTCGGAACGGGCTCTTCGGGCACCGCTTCGGCAGACGTTGCGATGACCGTTACGTACATCGACGCCGATTCCTATCGCTACGAAGAAGTCGGTCCGAGGAAACGGCTCACCTTTCAAATTGTCTCTGCCGATCCCTTCACGGCGGGCGCGGCAGACCCGACCCATTGGAAGTTGAAAAAATTCCAAGTGGCGGACGGGGAAGTCTCCGTCGTCGATTCGGACTTTTCCGTCGCCGTCGATTCCGTCTCCGAGGCGAAGGACGAGGCGACCGTCGCCATCGCGCTCACCGAGGGCACGGCGGAGGAGATCGAACGGTTCAACGGCTTGCCGCTCTTCGTGGACGGGGCGGCGTTCGGCTCGGGGGAGGAGAAGATCCTCTTCGTCTCACCCGCGCCCGCCATGGTGGACCTCTATGTTCGGGCGGTCAACTTCGACGACGTCTCCGGGGAATGCCGCTATCGCATGCACCTCGCCGCGGAGGGCGATTTTCTCGGTCTCACGCGGGATAAGATCGCATTTTCGGACGATGCTTTGACCATCGAGGAGTTCGGGGAGAGCACGGACGGCGGCTACGATCTCGTCCTCTTGAAGACGGAGAAGGACGAAGGCGCGGGCGTCTCCCGCAACCTGCATGCGACCGCGACGCTTGCGGCGGGCACGGTCGCGCTCCCCTGCGGCGCGGTCAACGGGGAGCCCGTTGCCGCGGAGATCGCATACGAGGACATGTCCGAGGTGCGCGCCGTCGCGAACGGACCTACGGGATGGCAAACGGAACCGGACGGCGAGTACTATGTCGATAGGGTGAAGGACCTCCTCATGTCGTTCTACAATTTCGCGGGCGCCATCAAGAACAGCTTGGATTCGCAGGGCGGCGGTCCCATCGGCGCCGTGCAAGGCGTCTTTTCGGGCGCGAGCGCGCTCCTCACCACCCTCGAAATGTGCGGCGTGTTCCCGCGCGGCGTTTCGCTCGAAAACGTCTACTATTCCGTCATGCAGGTCCAGTCGATGGTGCGGGAGCTCGGAAACCAGATGCAAGCCCTGTACGACCACATGGACGAGCGTTTGGACAACGTCGAACAACAGCAGTATCGGATCGTGTTCAACAGCGCGCAGTCCAACTGGAACGCCTTCCGCGACGGCATCTATAAGGAAATGAAGGCGAAGATCGAAGCCTTCCAGAGCGCCTACAATACCCGTTTCATCCAAGGATTTCTCAACCATGCGGATACGTACGTGCATACCGTCAAGTACGAAAAAATCAAGGATCAGGAGGGGAACGACGTCCTTTCCGCGACGCTCGACGGGGTGCTCGCGAACCGCGGGCTCATGGGCGGCGAGATCGACGGGAGCAAGACGGTGGCGGTACAGCTTCCGGGCGGCCTTCCCGAAACCATCGGGCGGCTCGCCATGGAGGGCGCCATGTACGCGGACTTTGAAAAGGATCTGCAACAGGAGCTCGCGGACAAGTACTTTACCGTGACGCGGACGGACGTCTCGCCGACCGAAAAGGAGAGGGAACAATATCCCTATCTCGACAGGGCGATGCAAGTGAACGGTACGCTCGTTCCGTTCTACGACTATTACGATACACTGCGGCTGACCTTCATCAAAGAGGCGGTGGACTACACGGGCGCGCAGAGCTATTTGAGCACCTATCTCGCATACTGCGACGCCGTCGCGGGGAACGGCGGGAACAGTCCGCTCGACTATTTCACGACCATGATGGGCGCCTGCTATAACTTCTTCCCCGAGGCGAAAGACCAGATCGCGTGTTACAACGCCGACCTGCTCGATCTTTCCAATCGGGCGAGTACGCTGGCGTATTTCATGCAGACGTTGTCGGGGCTCACTTCGGGCGTAACCGTGCAGACGCTCGACAATGCGACGGCAAAAGTAAGCAAGGAGTTGGACCGCCAGAAGGCGCTCTACGAAACAAAGGCGCAGGAGAGCATCACGGCAACGAAGGAGCAGTCGGCGGCGCTTCACCACGGGAAGATTTACAGCTTTGTTACGCAGTCCTTCCTCTATGCCGAGGAGCGGCAGGTCGTCATCTACACCGATTGGGACGAGAAGGGGAACACCGCCAAACAGGACTACGGCTATTTGGTGAAGCGCACGAACGACCCGAATGACGATTCGCTCGGGCAGGGAGTGTATGCGCAAAAGATGACGGACAACCGCATCCGCCTCGACAAGGTGCGGGAGATCGCGAACCGCATGGCTGCCTCCGAGACCGAAAAGACGTACGAACGCTTTACCGAATACCTCTCCGACTTCGCGGGGATGGGCGTCGGCGGCAAGGAGTGCACAAAGCGCATCCTGTGCGGGACGCCCGTCTTTACCGGTACGTCCGCGCAGAACACGCTTACCTGCATCGGCGTGGATTCCAACCACGACAATTATTATTTCAAGGCGGACGGAGAGTACGCGGTCAACGCCAACGCGTCGCCGAACGGGCACAAGTACGAGGCGAAGTACTTCCGCACGCACATCGTTCTGACGGGAGATATCTACGATCACGGGGCGCAGTCGAACGCCACGCTGTTGGAACTTGCCACCTATTGCGAGGACCATTGGTATTGGAGAAGGGAGGAGATCGCGGCGTTTGCGGGCGGAAAGTGCGACGCCTTCCAAACGGATGCGTCGAAGCCCGACCCCAATTTGAAGTGGGCGAAGGTCGGCGATAACTTCCGCGTACGCGCTTTTGTTACGATGGAGTGTCAGGTCATCCTGCAAAGCGCAAAAGGGGACCCCGTTCCCGAAAATTAAGGTAAAAAACGACGTCCGCCCCGCGCTTTGCACGGGGCGGTTTTTTGTCGGAGAGAAGCTGCGCGTTGTGTGTCTCCCCCTTGGGGAAGAGTGGAAATTATAGTTCCCTCCCCCTTGCCAAAGGGTACGAATTATAGTTACCTCCCCCTTGGCAAGGGGGAGAAAACACACCGGTTACCTCCCCCTTGGCAAGGGGGAGGGTAGGGTGGGGGTTGGAGAGGAAGGCGAAGGGGCAACTCCCCCTCCCCAACCCCTCCCCCTCGCACGCGAGGGGGAGGGTACATAAGGATAAGCGGAACGGAAAGGAGAAAAAACACAGTTACCTTCTCCATAAAAAAAGGTAGGAAAATGCAATTACCTCCTCTTGGGAAAAGCGGGGAACACAGTTACCTCCCCTTGAAAAAGGGTATGGATTATAGTTCCCTCCTCCTTGGAAAAGGGTACGATAATAGTTACCTCCCCCTTGACAAGGGGGAGAAAACACAACAGTTACCTCCCCCTTTCAAAGGGGGAGGGTAGGGTGGGGGTTGGAAGGGAAAACAAGTTCGCCGTCGGCGGCGAAAGGCGGGGCTGGTGGTAAAGACGGCAAAGGCGGGAGAGAACAAAATGTCTGTTTGCATCGGAGCAATGCAAAAAAATACCGCCCGTTCGGCGGGCGGTATTTTTATTCGGTTACTGTTTCTTTTCCTTTCGTCTCTTGTCGTTGATGAGGTCGAGCGCCTTCTCGTCGATGCGGGAGATGCCCTCTTCCTTGGCGATCTTCACCATCTGCGTGAGCGCCGCCTTCAAGAATACGCGGGGGATCTTCGTGAGCTTCGCGCACGCTTCGTCGGTGAACGTTACTTCGGGGTCGATGCGCTTCGCCGCGTAGATGACGGATTGCACGTCGCCCTCCTTCGCCTGAATTTTTTCGGCGTACGGCTTTTTGAAGGAGGAGCACCAGAAATTCGTGCTGTCGCGATAGCCGTAATCCACGGGGACGGCGGGGAAGCCCGAAGCCTTCACGCCGTTCACGACGGTATTCCAATATTTTTCCTTCATGAGGATCTTATCGATCTTCAAGATGAAATGCGCGCCGAATTGGCTTGTGATGCCGTTGAAATTGCGGTAGGGTGGCGCGTACCCTTCGAGGTTGCCCGCCTTGTCGAGGTAGGCGTCTTCGAGCGAGCTGTCCCACGTGCATTCAAACACCTGAAACGCCTCCGCGACGACGAGCGGACGCGCGCCCTCCGCCTGTCCCTTTTCGAGGGTGAAGAGGCAGTTTTTCATCTTTTCCTCGGTCGTCATGCCGGGGAAGCCCAGCCGCACCGCTTCCCGAAAATATTTGCGCCGATCGGGAATAAAATTCAGGGAGACTTTGCTCCCGCGCAGGATGTTTTGCGCCGTGTTGGAGCTGTTGCGGCATTCGAGGAGCATGGAATAGTACTCCTTCCCCGCGATGTAGTAGGGGAAACACAGCGAATACGAGCCGAGGTTGGTCTGTCCGTTCTCCGAGACCGTGCCGACGAGGATCGTGGGCATGGGGAAGAAGGAAGAGGTCTGGTAAAAATTATCGACGATGCGAAGATCTTTGAAACTGCTCATCATAACTCCTTTGCACCATTATATTCCCGAAAAGAGGAAAAGTCAAGACGGCGCTTGACATTTTTTCCGCGCAGCCTATAATAGAAAGGGAGACAAAGCAGGGGAAAGAGAATGAAAAGGCTTACAAAATTCATCGCGTTATTCCTCGCGTTTGCGTTGGCGTTTTCGCTGTTTGCATGCGCGAAGAAGGAGGGGGAACAGCCGTCGGGCGAAGAGGATCCCGTTCCGCCCGCGGAGGAAGAGCTCGGTCCCGAAGAGCCCGAACCCGAACCCGAGCCCGAACCGGAGCCCGAACCCGAACCCGAGCCCGAACCCGAACCCGAACCCGAGCCCGAACCCGGACTTACGGTCGCTTATCCCACGTCGCCCGACTACGGCGCGGGCGTCTCCGTGCACGATCCCTCCGTATTCTATGACGAGGCTTCGCAGCTGTATTATGTCTTCGGCTCGCACTTTGCCGTCGCTTCCTCGCCCGATCTCATCCACTGGACGCAGAGATCGGGGGACTATGCCCCCCAAAATCTCTACGGCTCCGCGTCGTGGAAGACCGTCCTCTCCGAGAGCGTCGCCTACGTGGGGGAGGGCGCAGAGTCCACATGGGCGCCCGACGTCAACTTTTACGACGGAAAGTACTATATGTATTATTCGCTCTCCCTGTTCGGCGGCAACCGCTCCGTCATCGGGCGGGTCTCCGCGGAAAGCGTCATGGGGCCGTATACGAACGAGGAAATTTTCATCCGAACGGACGGCTCCCGCACGGGTCCCAACGCCATCGACCCCGAACTTTTCTACGATAAGGACGGCGGGCTGTGGATGGTCTACGGCTCCTTCTTCGCGGGCATTTATATCAAAGAACTTTACAGCTCGGGGGAAGATTGGGGGCGCCCCAAGGAGGACGGCATCGGCAAGCTCGTATGGAAGGGCGGCGGCGACGGTCCCGAGGGTCCCTTCGCGTTCTACAACGCCGAGACGGACTACTACTATCTCATGGTGAGCTACGGGAGCCTCTCCACCGACTACAACATGCGCGTCGCGCGCAGCAGGACCCCCGACGGACCCTATCTCGACATTGCGGGGCGCGACGTCTCGTCCGCGGGCGGCGGCAACAAACTCGCGGGCAACTATCAGTTCGAGGGGGATACGACGGGCTTTGCCGCGCTCGGGCACAACTCCGTCATCGAAAGGGACGGCGAATATTTCTGCGTCTACCACACCCGCTACCGCGAGGGAACGAGCGGCGTTACGGGCCGGCACAACGTGCAGGTCAACCAAATCTATTTCAACAAAGAGGGCTGGTGCGTGCTCTCGCCCGACCGCTATGCAGGCGAACACGCGCAGGCGCTCAACACCGAGCTCGTCGCGGGCAACTATGATATCGTCGTCCACACGGCGGGCACGACGCAGACGTTCGCAGAGTCCGCCCGCTACACGCTCGAAGCGGACGGAACGATCTCGGGCGTGCTTGCAAACGAGGGGACGTGGTCGCTCTCGGGCGAAAATTTCATCACGCTCACCTTGGGCGGCGTGGCGTACAGCGGCGTTGTCGCGCCCGCATGGTGTCTCTATCGGAATAGGGGCGTGCTCGCGTTTACCGCGACGAGCGCGGCGGGCAGCGCGCTCTGGGCGAACGGCGGCGCGGCGGCGCCCCAAAAGTTCACTTCAAGCGTCGCGGTGCGCGCGGGGGCGTTCGGCAGCATCGCCGATAAAAAGATCGCCGCGTTCGACGCCGCGCAGGGCTTCTCCGTCTCCTTCACGGGGAGCAATGTCACGAGCGATTGGCATTCCCCCGTCATCACGGCGGGCGCATTCGGCGTGCACCTTCCCAACCTCGATTCGTGGACGGCGGGGGGCAAGTTGAACGCGACGAACCGCTACCCCGCGGCAGAGCACGGCAATTTCACCGAAGCGAATCCCGCGAACCCCTACGTTTTTTGCGGCGTGAGTTGCTTTATTACGATCACGGTTACTTCGGAGGGCGTTTGGTACTACAAGGACGGCGTTCTCGTCATCTCCTACAAGGCGGCAGACCCGATGCGGTACAACAACGCGGAGGATTCCGCCACGGTGACGGTGGGCGATTTTCTCGCCGCGCTCCTTGCGGAGATCTCGCAAAACGGGTTTACGTTCGCAACGACGGCGGACAGCGCGGGGCGCGTCTCGGCGACCGACTTTTTCCTCACGGACGCGCTCACGGCGGAACAGGCCGTCTCGCTCAAACGCGATTACGAAGCCTATCGCGCGTGAACGCGGCACATTTCCCGAAATTCCCTTTACAAATCGGCGGGAATGTGTTATAATAAGGAAGAACCGAAGAGGAGGAGCGCTATGCGTTGTTTATACTGTAACTGCACGGAGAGCAAGGTCATCGATTCCCGTTCGGCAGACGACGACAGGACCATCCGCCGCCGCCGCGAATGCACGAATTGCGGACGCCGCTTCACAACGTACGAGACCATCGAGGTTTCGCCCATTCTCGTCGTCAAGTCGGACGGCAACCGACAGGCGTTCGATATGGGAAAAATCAAGCGCGGCATCATCAAGGCGTGTGAGAAACGCCCCGTGCCCATCGAAAAGATCGACGCGCTCGCCGAGGAGATCGCCAAAAAGATCTATAACTCCATGGAGCAGGAAGTGAGCTCCAAGGAGATCGGCGAAATGGTGATGGACGGGCTGAAATCGCTGGACGAAGTTGCCTATGTGCGCTACGCCTCCGTTTACCGTTCCTTCAAGGACATCAATTCGTTCATGTCCGAATTGCAGAGAATGATGGAGAATAAGGACGTTTGACCGCGTCGGTTCAGAGATGACGAAACATTGCGTGACCGTCGGGAACGTGCTTCTCGGCGGCGGACATATCGCCGTGCAGAGCATGACGACGACAAAGACGAGCGACGTGGAAAAAAGCGTCGCTCAAATTATGCGGTTGGCGGAGGCGGGGTGCGAGATCGCGCGGGTCGCCGTCGCCGACGAGGGGGATGCGCGCGCACTCGCGCAGATCGTTCCGCGCGTGCCGCTGCCCGTGGTGGCGGACGTGCACTTTTCCGCGCGGCTCGCCGTGCTCGCGGTGGAGTGCGGCGCGTCGAAACTGCGCATCAACCCCGGGAACATCGGCGGGGAAGCGGAGATCGCGCTTGTCGCCGACTGTCTCAAAGCGCACAACGTCCCCGTGCGGGTGGGCGCGAACACGGGGAGCATCCAGCCGCAGTTTCTTGAAAAATACGGGAGGAGCGCGGAGGCGCTCGTGGAGAGCGCGCTCTTCGACGTCGCCGTCCTCCGCCGGCGGGGCGTGGAGGACATCGTCGTCTCCGTCAAGGCGAGCGACGTGCCCCTCACCGTGCGCGCGTACGAAATGCTCGCCGAACGCTGCGATCTTCCGCTCCACATCGGCGTTACCGAGGCGGGCGTGGGGGACGCCGCGCTCGTGAAGAGCAGCGTCGGGATCGGCGCGCTCCTTCTCCGCGGCATCGGGGATACCATCCGCGTTTCGCTCTCGGCGGATCCCGTGGAGGAAGTGTACGCCGCGCACGAGATCTTGCGCGCCTGCGGGCTCGAACGGGCATTCGCCGAAGTTGTCGCATGCCCCACCTGCGGGCGGTGCGAATACGACTGCATGGCGCTCGCGCAGAAGGTGAGCGAGCGGGTGCGCGCGGTGAAAAAGCCGCTCAAAATCGCCGTAATGGGGTGCGTTGTGAACGGTCCCGGCGAGGCGAAGGAGAGCGATCTCGGCATCGCGGGCGGCAGGGAATTTTGCGTGATATTCGACCGCGCGGGGAACCGCACGCGCGTTCCCGCGGCGGAGGCGGAATCCGCGTTCTTCGCGCGGCTCGAACGCCTTTTGGAGAACAGATGAAAAGCAGCGACTATCTCAACGAGATCCGCAAAGCGGAGGGGCTCCGCCGCGCCGTGCTCAAAAAGATCGTCGTGGAGGGGAGGGACGTCGTGTTCCATCTCCTCACCGACGTGAACTATACGGACGGGGACTGCGCGGCGGCGGAACGCGTCTCGCAGGCGTACGTCCCCGCGGGCTATACCGCGCGGGTGCGCGTGATGAAGAGCGTGCCCGGCGAGGAGGGCGTGAAACGGGCGGTCGCGGAGACCCTGAAAAAGAGATTTCCCGCGGCGGCGGCGTTCGTCTCCCCCGAGGACATCCGCGTCTCCCTCCACGAGGGGGGCGGCGGGTTTTTTATCGCGATCGGCGACGAGGAGCGCGCGCAGTTCACGGACGCGGTGCTCGACGAGCTCTCCGCGGAACTGAACAAAACGTTTTGCGGCGTTTGGACGGGGGAACTTTGCAGAACGGAAAAGGCGCGCGGCGACATTGTGCGGGAGGAGCTCCCTCCCCCCGAGACGGTGTATGCGCCGAGGATATTCCCGATAGAAAACTACGCGCCCATCGACGGCGCGCATCCCGAAAACGCCGTCTATATCGCCGATCTCACGCGGGAGATGCGCGGCATCTCCGTGTGCGGCAGGCTCACCTATTTGGAAGAGCGGGAGAGCAAGCGGGGGACCCCCTATTTTACGATGACCGTCTCGGACGGCACGGGAAGCCTGCGCACGTCCTATTTCCCCAAGAAGGCGACGGTGGAGAAGGTGCGCGCGCTCGAACGGGGGACGGACGTCTGTCTCACCGGCGACAACGAGCTCTTCAACGGCGGGCTTTCCTTCCGCGCGAAGGCGGTGGACTTCGGCTCCGCGCCCGAAAATTTCGTGCCGGAGGCGCGCCCGTCCCGCCCCGTCCCGCCCCGCTACGTCTGCACGGCGCCCTCGCCCGTCTCCGATTTCGTCCAGAGCAAGATGTTCGGGGAGCTCGCGCTGCCCGCGTCCTTCTTGAAGCGCAAGTTCGTCGTGTTCGATTTGGAGACGACGGGGCTCAACAACACGCCCGCGGGCGGCGGCATGGACCGCATCATCGAAGTGGGGGCGGTGAAGATCGAGGAGGGGCGCATCGCGGAAAAGTTTTCCACCTTCGTCGCCTGTCCCGTCCGCCTCTCCGCGGAGATCGTAACGCTTACGGGCATCACGGACGAAATGCTCGCGGGCGCGCCGCCCATCCAAGACGTCATCGCCGATTTTTACAAGTTCTGCGACGGGTGCGAGCTCGTGGGGCACAACGTGCAGTTCGACAGCAAGTTCATCCGCTATTACGGCGAGAAGGAAGGATATCTGTTCGACCAAAAGCAGTACGATACCGTCTCGATGGCGCAGGAGATGTTGCGGCTCTCCAACTATAAGCTCAACACCGTGGCGGACCATTTCGGATTCGTCTTTCATCATCACCGCGCGTACGACGACGCGTTCGTTACGGCGAAGATCTTTCTCGAACTCGTTAAGCTGCGGAAGGGACTGCCGCGCTGACGCGGAAAAATTTGAAAAACTCCGCGGAAACGCTTGCAATCTCTGCCGAGGCGTGCTATAATGGGGACGCTTGATCGATGAAGAAGAGATTGAGAGCGGGTTTCCGCTCTCAAATTTCTTTAATAAGGGGCTTTGCGATGAAAATAAAACCGCTCGAAGAGATACGGGAATTTCTCCGTCCCTATGCGGAGGAGAACGGCGTGGAACTCGTAGAGGCGCAGTGGGACGCGCGCAAGCGCGCGCTCACGCTCTTCATCGACGCGCCGGGGGGCGTGGACCTCAACCTGTGCGAAAAATTCCACCGCGCCGTGGACGCCCCGCTCGACGAGCTGGACCCCACGTTCGGCGAGAGCTATACGCTCAACTGCTCCTCGCTCGGGCTGGACCGCCCGTTCAAGACGGCGCGCGACTTTGCGCGGCACATCGGCGAGAAGGTGGAAGTCCATCTCTATGCGCCCCTGCACGGGGCGAAGTATCACGAGGGGACGCTCCTCTCTTACGACGGCGAGACGGTCGCGATCGACGCGGCGGGGACGCGGCTGGAATTCCCCGTCTCCAAGACGTCCAAGGTCTGTCTCTTCATCGAAGTTTGAAAGAAAAAATAATTGTACGGGAGTTAATATCATGGTAAACAAGGATTTCTTTGCGGCGCTCGCCGATCTCGAACGGGAAAAGGGCATCAGCGAGGAGGCGTTCCTCGAAGCGCTTTCGGGCGCGCTCGCTTCCGCCTGCAAAAAGCAGTTCGCGGGGGAGACGGGCAACGTGGAAGTGCGTCTCAATCCCGAAAAGAGTACGATGAAGTTCTTCCTTACGCACACCGTCGTGGAGGGGGACGTCGCCGCGGAGGGGGAAATTACGCTTGCCGACGCGCAGAAGATCAAAAAGAGCGCGAAGCCCGGCGACGTGCTCTCCGAGGAGTTCGTTCCCAAGGACTTCGGGCGCATCGCCGCGCAGACGGCAAAGCAAGTGATCCTGCAAAAGATCCACGAGACCGAGCGCGACAACACGCTGTCCGAGTTCTCGGATAAAGAGGGCGAGCTCATGAGCGGGCTCATCCGCAAAGTGGACATGAAAAACGTGTACATCGAGCTCGGAAAGGGGCAGATCGAGGGGCTCATGCTCCCGCAGGACCAAGTCCCCGGCGAAAAGTACATCGCGGGCGACAGGATCAAGGTATACGTCAAGCGCGTGAAGAGCGGGACCCGCAACGCGCAGGTGCTCGTCTCCCGCGCCGCTTCGGGGCTCGTCTCCCGCCTCTTCGAGGAGGAAGTCCCCGAGATCAAGGCGGGCAGCGTCATCGTGAAGGCGGTCGCCCGCGAAGCGGGGCACCGCACCAAGATGGCGATCGCCTCCATGGATTCCCGCGTGGACGCCGTCGGCGCGTGCGTGGGCAACAAGGGCGCGCGCGTGAACGCCGTCGTCGCCGAGCTCGGCGGCGAGAAGATCGATATCATCCCGTGGAGCGAGAACCCGCTCGAATTTATCGCCAAGGCGCTCTCGCCCGCGACGGTCATCTCCGTTACGCAGCTCTCGGAGAAGTCCGCGGTCGCGGTCGTCCCGGACGAAAAGCTCTCTCTCGCCATCGGAAGGGACGGGCAGAACGCGCGGCTTGCCGCCCGCCTTACGGGCTGGAAGATCGACGTGAAGAGCGAATCGGCGGCGGAGAAGCTCAACTTCGACGAGCTCGCCGCGCCCGAGGGGCAGACGGAGGAATAACCATGTCCGCGCCGAAGAAGATCCCGCTCCGCACCTGCATCGCCTGCCGCGAGGAAAAACCCAAGCGGGAGATGCTCCGCGTCGTCAAGAACGCGGAAGGGGAGATCCGTCTGGATTTTTCGGGGAAGCTCCCGGGGCGCGGCGCGTACCTGTGCAACAGCGAGGCGTGCGTGAAAAAACTGCGGAAGTACCGCCTTCTCAACCGCGCGTTCTCGATGGAAGTGAGCGAAGCGGTGTACGCGGCGGTGGAAGAGGAGTTCTGCCGTGAGAAATAAGCTCGCCGCCTATTTCGGGTTCGCGAAGCGCGCGGGCAAACTCACGCTCGGGGTGAACGCGGCGGCGGCGCTCAAACGGTGCGACCTTCTCGTCGCAGACGCCGCCGTGGGAAAAAATTCGCGCAAGGAGATCGAAAAGATCGCGGCGCGGCTCTCATGTCCGCTCGTATTTTGCGAAGATTTGGGGGAACTCGTCGCGCGGCAGGGCTGTGTGCTCGCCGCCGTGAGAGAGGAAAACCTCGCGAAAGCCGTTTTCGGCTTGCTCGGCGGGGAAGCTCGGAATAAAGAATGACAAGGAAAGAGGAAGTATGGCATACGAGAATATCGAAAAATTGAGCGGGCTTCTGAAAGCGGATGAGATCGGCGCGCTGCAAAAGTCGGTCGCGGCAAGCGAGCGGCAGCTGGGCGAACTTCTCAAAAAGTTGAACGAGCTCGAAGCCGTCGCGCTTCGCAAGCGCGAAGAGGAGGAAGCGCGCCGCCGCGAAGAGGAGGCGCGCGCCTACGAAGAGGCGCGAAGGGAGCAGGAACGCATCGAGGCGGAACGGCTGGCGGCGGAGGCGGCGAAAGCGGAGGCTGCCGCACCGGCGCCCGTGCCCGAGGAACCGCCGCGCGAGAGCGCTCCCGCCGCGGCGCCCGCGGCGCCTGCGGCGACGCCCCGTCCCGCGGAGAGACCGGTATTCCGTCCCGCCGCGGAGCGCAAGCCCGCCGCGCCCAACCGTTCCTATACCAATCCCGCCGCGCGCGCCCCGCAGGGCGGCGCGAGACCGAGCTATACGCCCCGTCCCGCAACGGGAACGGGCGCGCGTCCGCAGACGCCGCGTCCCGTCCGTCCCGCCGTCGCGCCGCCGCCTCCTCCCCCCACCCTTCCCAAAAAGAGCTTTGCGGGCGGGAAAAAATACGACAACAAGACGTTCACCGAACGCCGCCCCGTCAACAAGCGGGCGCTCCAACGCCAGCAGGGCGCGGATATCGGCGACTTCGACAAGGAGAGCGGATACAGAAAGGCGCGCTTCGGGAAGAAGGGGGCGCGCAAAGAGACGCAGATCGTTAAGATCGACCACGCCGTCGTAACGAGCAAGGAGATCCCCATCAAGTCGCTCTCCGAAAAGCTCGGCATTTCCGCGACGGAGATCGTAAAGCGGCTGTTCCGCGAGGGCGTTACCAAGACGGTGAACGAATCGGTGGATTACGACAACGCCGCGTTCATCGCATTGGAACTCGGCATCGACCTCGAATACAAACCCGAAAAGACGGCGGAGGAAGCGCTCTTCGAGACGCACGGCGCGGTCGACGAGGCGAACGCCGTAACGCGCGCGCCCGTCGTTACCGTGATGGGGCACGTAGACCACGGCAAGACCTCCCTCCTCGACTATATCCGCAAGTCCAACGTTACGGCGGGGGAAGCGGGCGGCATCACGCAGAGCATCGGCGCATACACCGTTACGTTCGGCGGCGGCAAGCGCATCACGTTCATCGATACGCCCGGACATGCGGCGTTCACCGCGATGCGGGCGCGCGGCGCGAAAGTTACCGATATCGTCGTCCTCGTCGTCGCGGCGGACGACGGCATCATGCCGCAGACGGTGGAAGCCATCGACCACGCGAAGGCGGCGAACGTGCCCATCATCGTTGCGATGAACAAGATGGATAAGCCGCACATCAACCCCGACGCGGTAAAGCAGGGGCTCATGAAATACGATCTCGTCCCCGAGGAATGGGGCGGCGACGTCATCGTCGTGCCCGTCTCGGCAAAGACGGGGGAGGGCGTGGAGAAACTTCTCGAAAGCATCGACCTCGTGGCGGAGATGCAGGAGCTCAAAGCGGATCCCGCCGCGCCCGCCCGCGGCGTCGTCATCGAGGCGAAGCTGGACAAGGGGAAGGGTCCCATGGCGAGCGTGCTCGTGCAGAACGGGACGCTCCGCACGGGCGACAACCTCATTTCGGGCACGACGGCGGGGCGCGTGCGCGCCATGATCGACGACAAGGGCAGAACGGTGAAGGAGGCGGGTCCCTCCATGGCGGTCTCCGTGCTCGGGCTGGAAGACGTCCCCGGCGCGGGAGACTCCATTTTCGCCGTGGAACAGTCCCTCATGAAGCAGGTATTGGAGGAGCGCAAGAACCGCGAGCGCGAGTCCATGATCAAGGAGACGGCGAAAGTTACCCTCGACGACGTGTTCAAACAGGTCGCGGAAGGGGAGATGAAGGAGCTCAAAATCATCGTCAAGGCAGATGTGCAGGGCTCCGTGGAGGCGGTGCGCGGCGCGCTCGAAAAGCTCGGCAACGAAGAAGTACGGGTCAAGGTCATCCACGCGGCGGCGGGCGCGGTCACGGAGAGCGACGTCTCCCTTGCGGACAGCGCGAACGCCGTCATCATCGGCTTCAACGTGCGTCCGGACGCCAAGGCGAAACAGCTCGCCGAGCGCAGTCATGTAGACGTGCGGCAGTACCGCATCATCTATGAACTCATCGACGACATGGAGGCGGCGCTCAAAGGCATGCTCGCGCCCAAGTTCCGCGAGGTCTATATGGGCAAGGCGGAAGTCAAGCAGACGTTCAACATCACGGGCGTGGGGACGGTCGCGGGCTGCTTCGTAACCGAAGGGCGGCTCGTGCGGGGCGGAAAACTCCGCATTTACCGCGACAACGTGCTCTTTATCGAGGGCAACGCCAAAACGCTCAAACATTATAAGGACGAGGTGAAGGAAGTCGCCGCGGGGCTCGAATGCGGCTGTGCCATCGAGGGATTCAACGAGATCCACGTGGGAGACTTCATCGAATGCTATCTCGTCGAGGAGATCAAAGAGGCATGACGAAGCGGACGGAACGGCTGGACAGCGAATATCGCCGCGAGATCTCCGCCATCGTCGCGGGCGCGTTGAAGGATCGGGAGCCCCGCCTCTCGGGGATCGTGAGCATCACGGAGGCGGACGTCGCGCCCGACTTGAAAACGGCGAAAATTTACGTCAGCGTCTACGCGCAGGACGACGCCGCGGCAGACGGCACGTTCGCGCTTTTGCAGGAGAACGCGGGCTTTATCCGCCGCGAACTTGCGCGCGTCATGCGCCAGCGCACGGTGCCCGTTCTCACCTTCATCCGCGACGGCAGTATGGAATACGGCTCGAAGATGGACGGACTTTTGGCGAAATTACACAGGGAAGAACAATGAATACGCTTCGGGAAATCGCATGCGCGCTCGCGCGCATCAAGAGCGCGGTGATCTTTACGCACATGCGCCCCGACGGGGACACCATCGGGAGCGCGCTGGCGCTTCATCGCGCTCTTTCTCTTTCGGGGATCGAAAGCCAGGTGGTGAACGAGGGGGAGATCCCCGAAAAGTTCCTCTTCTTTCCCCCCGCCCGCGCGATCCTCCGCGCGCCCACGTTGGACGCGGAGGCGTACATCTGCGTGGACGCGAGCGACGAGGAGCGGCTGGGCGAACTGAAAAAGACCTTCTTAAAGGGCGCGCGGAAGGGTAAACTTACCTTCAATCTCGATCATCACGTCTCCAATCCGCGCTATTGCGGCTATAACTTCGTCCGCGAAAAGGCGAGCAACTGCGAGAACATCGCGGAGCTCATCGCCGAAATGGGCGTGGAGCAGGACGGGGAGATCGCGACCGCGCTCCTCATGGGCATGGTGACCGATTCGGGCGGATTTACGCACGGCGACGTGGACGGCGACACCCTCCGCGCCGCGGCGCGCGCGGTGGACGCGGGCGCGGATCTGCAAAAGATCACATACGAGGTGTTCAAAAAACAGAGCAAGGCGCGCTCCGCGCTGTATGCGGAAGTCATCTCCCGCCTGCGCTATTTTCTGGACGACCGTCTCGCCGTCGCGCTCGTAACTGCCGCGCAGTTGCGGCAATACGGTCTCAAACAGCACGATACGGAGGGCATCGTGGATTTTGCGCTCACCGTCGAGCCCGTCGAAGTGAGCCTTTGCCTGCTCGAAGTGAAGGAGGGGCAATATAAGGTCTCCTTCCGCTCCAAGGGAAAGGCGGACGTCAACCGCATCGCGGCTACGTTCGGCGGCGGGGGGCACGTGCTCGCCTCCGGCTGTATGGTGTTCGGCGAACAGGAGGAGGCGATCGACCGCCTTCGCTACGCCGTTTCGCAATATCTGGAATGATATGACGGGATTCGTGAACGTTTACAAGGAAGAGGGCGTCTCTTCCGCCTATTGCGTCAACCGATTGAAGCGGCTCTTTTCCGTACCTTGCGGACACATGGGCACGTTGGATCCGCTCGCGGAGGGCGTGCTTCCCGTGGGGGTGGGCAATGCGACCCGCCTCTTCAACTATTTTCTCGGCAAAGACAAGCGCTATCTCGCGCGCTTTCGCTTCGGCTATACGACGGAGACGCTGGACCGCGAGGGGACGCCCGTTCCCTGCGGCAGGGTCCCTTCCGCCGCGGAGATCGAAGCGGCGCTTCCCGCGCTCACGGGGGAGATCATGCAGGTCCCGCCCAAATACAGCGCGGTGAGCGTGAACGGGCTGCGAGGGTATCGGCTCGCGCGGCGCGGCGCGGAGTTCGAGCTTGCGGCGAAGAAGGTGCGCGTTGGCTCCTTCCGCCTCCTCGGCGAGACCGCGCCGGGGGAATACGCGTTCGAGATCGTCTGCGGGAGCGGAACGTATATCCGTTCGCTCGCGCGCGATTTGGGGGCGTCGCTCGGCACGGGCGCGTATATGAGCGCGCTCAAACGGACGGCGAGCGGCGTTTTCACGGAGGAGACGGCGGTGCGGCTCGGCGCGTTCACGCCCGAGAATGCACAGCGCTATCTCATTCCCGTGGACGAGGTCATTCCCTTCCCCGTGTTCGAGAGCGGCGATCCCCGCCTTTTGCAGGGGCAGAGCGTCCCCTGCGACAGGGAGGACGGACTGTATAAATTCTATTATGGGGGCGGGTTTTACGGGCTCGTCCGCGTGACGGAGGGCTTCGCGAAGGCGGAGAAAAAGCTGTGCTGACCTTCCCTTTCGGCGCGGCGTACGAAACGCCGTGCGCGCTCGTTTTAGGCGGCTTCGACGGATTGCACGCGGGGCACATGAAACTGCTCGCGGCGGCGAAGGAGACGGGACTGCCCGTCGTGCTCACGACGATCTACGGGGGCAAGGGGCGGCAACTCTTCACGCGCGAAGAGCGGCGCGTCGTGTTTGCGCGGGCGGGCGTCTCCGCCGTCTGCGAAATTTCTTTCGGCGAGGAGACGCGCGCGATGCCCGCCGCGGCGTTCGCGGAGAAGCTGTTCTCCCTCGTCGCGGCGCGGGCGGTGCTGTGCGGGGAGGATTTCCGCTTCGGCAGGGACGCCGCGGGCACGCCCGAACTTCTCGGACGCTATGCGAAGTGCGAAGTCTCTACGCTTCCCGTCGTGCGGACGGGCGGGGAAAAGATCTCCGCGTCCATGATGAAGGAACTGCTCGGGAGGGGGGACTTGCGCGCGGCGCGCGCGCTTGCGTACGGCTATTTCATACAGGGCGCCGTGGAACACGGGCGCGCGGTGGGACGCTCGTACGGCTTCCCCACGCTCAATCTCTCCGCGCCCCCCGAAAAGCTGTTGCCGCCCGACGGCGTGTACGGCGGATATGCGGAGACGCCGCGGGGGAACTATCCCTGCATCGTCAATGTCGGCGCGCGCCCCACGTTCGGCGTGGAGGAGCGGAAAGTCGAGGCGTATTTGGACGGATTTTCGGGCGATCTGTACGGCGAAACGGTGCGCATTTACCCCGAGGAATTTTTCCGCGGGATACAAAAGTTCGGTTCCGCGGAGGCGCTGACGGCACAGCTCCGCCGCGACATCGAACGGTTGAGGGAGAACATAAGATGATAAAATTCGGACCGAGCGGAAACTGCGAACGCTTTTATGCGGAGGGGCACGAGCACACCGAGGAAGCGGCGGACTTCGTGAAAAAGATGGGGCTCGACTGCTTTGAATATTCCTTCGGGCGGGGCGTCCGCATGACGGAGGCGAAGGCGCGCTCCCTGCGCGACGCGTTCGGCGGGGCGGGCGTGGAGATCTCCGTCCACGCGCCCTACTTCGTCAATTTCGCCAATCCCGACGAAGAGATGGCGGAAAAATCGTACGGCTATGTGCTGGACAGCGTCCGCATGGTCAAGGCGATGGGCGGGCGGCGGTGCGTCTTTCATCCTGCGGCGCAGGGGAAGGACACGCGGGAAGCCGCCGTGGCGCGCACAGCCGACCGTTTGAAGCGGCTCCGCGATCTCCTGTACGAAAACGGCATGGAGGACGCGATCGTCTGTCCCGAGACGATGGGCAAACTCGCCCAGATCGGGACGGTGGAGGAAGTCACGGCGTTCTGCGAAATAGACCCCGTGTATACGCCCTGCGTGGACTTCGGGCACGTGAACGCGCGGGAACAGGGCAGCTTGAAGACGGCGCAGGACTACCGCGTGCGGCTGGAATATATGATCGAACGGCTCGGCTACGAGCGCATGAAGCACTTCCACGTGCACTTTTCCAAGATCCGCTACGGCGCGAAGGGGGAGATCTGCCACCTCACGTTTGCGGACGACGTGTTCGGACCCTCCTTCGAGCCGCTCGCGGAGACGCTCTGCGCGCTCCGCTTGGAGCCGTATATCGTCTCGGAATCGGACGGCACGCAGGCGGACGACGCGCTCGCGATGAAACGGATGTACGAGGCGGCGTGCGGCTCGTAGACGATCGTCTCCGCTTTCTTTCGGAAAACCGTTGACGAACGGCGCCTTATTTGGTATAATGGAACCATGATCGCGGAGAAATTGCGCAAGATATATGCAGGCTCCGAGGCGGATGCGCTCCTGATCGAGAGCGACTTTCTCCGCAGATATCTCACGGGCTTTTATACGACGGACGGCTTTGTCCTGCTCGACGGCGCGCGGTGCCGCTTCGTCGTCGACGCGCGCTACTACGAGGCGGCGGAACGCGCGCTCCGCGGCAGCGGCACGGAGGTCGTGCTCGGCGGGGAAAAGACCGCGCTCGCGCTCGCGAAGGAATACCGCAAGCTCGCCGTTCCCTTTCCCTACGTCTCGGCGGAACGCTATCTCGCCTTGAAGGCGGCGGGGCACGAACTTACGGACTGCATGCCCGTTTTGGCGCGCGCGGCGGCGGTGAAATCCGCGGAGGAGATCGCCCGCATCGCCCGCGCATGCGACATCGCGGAGGAGGCGCTCCTGCGGCTGATGCCCGCGCTCAAAGAGGGCATGGCGGAGCGCGAAGCCGCCGCGCTCCTCGAATACGAGATGCGGGCGCGGGGCGCAGACGGCGTATCCTTCGACACCATCGTCGCGTTCGGGGAAAACGGGAGCGTGCCCCATCACGAGACGGGGGCACGGAAACTCAAATTCGGCGACGCCGTGCTTATCGATTTCGGCTGTAAATTCGAGGGGTACTGTTCGGATTGCACGCGCACGTTTCTCTTCGGGGACGACGGCAAGCACGGGGAGTTCAAAGAGGCTTATGCCTGCGTGCTCGCCGCGCACGAGCGCGTGAAGGAGGAGCTCGTCTCGGGCATGACGGGGCGGGAGGCGGACGAACTCGCCCGCGGCGTTCTGCGCGAACACGGGCTGGACGGTCTGTTCACCCATTCGCTCGGGCACGGGATCGGGCTGCTCGTCCACGAAGCGCCCTACCTTTCGGTGCGCTCGGAGGACGTGCTCACGGACGGCATGGTGTTCTCGGACGAGCCGGGTGTCTACCTTGCGGGGAAGTTCGGCATCCGCATCGAGGACAGCGTAACGCTCAAAGACGGAAAGACGGTTTCCTTCATGAAAAAGACGGAGCGAAACCTCGTAATTTTGTAAATTCATAAGGAGAGATAAACATATGGCACAGATCATGGCAGGGGACATCAGAAAGGGCACGACGTTTGAATACAAGAGCGGCGTTTACACCGTTACGGAATTTCAGCACGTCAAACCCGGCAAGGGCGCGGCGTTCGTCCGTACGACGCTCAAAAACGTCGTAACGGGACAGGTCCTTTCCGACGAGACCTTCAACCCCACGACCAAACTGGAAACGGCGCAGGTCGAGACGAAGAAGATGACCTACTCCTACAACGACGGCGAGTTCTATTATTTCATGGACGACGAGTTCAATCTCACGCCGCTCAACCATTCGCAGGTGGAGGATGCGCTCCGCTACATCCGCGAGAACGACATCGTTACCGTTCGTTTCCTCTACGGCAACGCGTTCTCCGTCGAGCCCGAGAACTTCGTCGAACTCAAAGTCATCGAGGCGGAGCCGGGCGTGCGCGGCAACACGGCGACCAACGTTACCAAGGCGGCGAAGGTGGAGACGGGGGCAGTATTCCAGGTGCCCATGTTCGTCAACGAGGGCGATACCATCCGCATCGATACGAGAACGGGCGAGTACATGTCCCGCGTATAGTCCGCAAATTTCTTTTCGCAAGGGCACGAAGTTTACGGCGGGCTCGGCGGCGCGGAAGAAAGTATAGGTATAATCGGCTATGAAATTTGTTGCGCAGAGAGTTCTTCGCGCAAGCCTTTCAGCAGACGGTCAGCTCGTTTCCGAAATCGGACGCGGGCTTGTCGTTTATTTCGGCGTTCGCGCGGGAGACGGGGAAGAACAGGCGAAAAAGTGTGCGGAGAAGATCGCCGCGCTCCGCGTCTTTGCGGACGGCGCGGGGAAGATGAACCTCTCCGTAAGGGACGTCGGCGGCGAAGTTCTCTTCGTCTCGCAGTTCACGCTGTACGGGGACGCCCATAAGGGGAACCGCCCCTCGTTCACCGAGGCGGAGCGTCCCGCGCGGGCGAACGAGCTCTACGCGTTCTGCGCGGAGACGTTGGCGGCAGAAGGCGTGCCCGTAAAGCGCGGCGTGTTCGGCGCAGACATGCGCATCGAGCAGACGAACGACGGTCCCGTTACGATCGTCTATGAAATTTGACGGAAAAACGCGATGAAATTACGCTATCTCGGAACGGGTGCGGCGGAAGGCGTGCCCGCGCTCTTCTGTAATTGCGCTTACTGCGCGGCAGCCAAACGGCGGGGCGGGAGGGAACTCCGTTCCCGCGCCCAGCTTCTCATCGACGGGGAGTTCTCCGTGGATTTCCCGCCCGACGCCTTTTACCATGCGGCGCGCTTCCGGGAGGACTTTTCCGCGCTCAAATACATCCTCGTAACGCACGCGCACATGGACCATTTCTACGCGCACGATTTCGTTCTGCGCGGCTACAAATACGCGTGGGACATGCGTTCCCCCTCGCTGGAAGTGTACGGCAACCGCGAGACGGGGGAAATTTTTCGGGAGAGCACGCGGCGGGAGATGAAGCCGCAGGTGATGGAACATCTCTCCTTTCACGAGATCGAGGCGTTTTGCACCTATTCGTTCGGCGGGTACGTCGTGCATACCTTCGCGGCGAAGCACTCCTCGCGGGAGCCCCTGCTCTTCCTCATCGAAAAGGACGGAAAGCGGCTGTTGCACCTGTGCGATACGGGCGGGCTTCCGCCCGAGAGCGAGCGCAGTCTCCTTGCGCTCGGCGGGAAGCCGTGCGACGCGGTCACGCTGGATTGCACCTTCCTCTGGGATAGGACGGCGGCGGACGCGCGGCACATGGGGCTGGACGCGGACCGAAGGGTCGTGGAGACGCTGGAACGAGCGGGGCTTGCGGACGGCGCGACGAAGAAGATCATCACGCATTTTTCCCACAACGCCTCGCCCTCGCCCGCGCGTATCCGCCGCGCCGAGCGGGAATACGGTTTCATCGCCGCCTACGACGGCATGGAGTTGGAACTTTGAGATGGCAAAGACGCTGTATTTGAGCGATCTGGACGGCACACTGCTCACCTCCGCACAGCGGACGAGCGCGTTTACGAACGAGACGGTCGCGCGGCTCGTCCGCGCGGGGATGCTCTTCTCGTATGCGACGGCGCGATCCGTGGAGACAGCGAGCGTCGCCGCCGCGGGGTTGGAGGTCTCCGCGCCCGTCATCGTGCACAACGGCGCGGTCATCGCGGACGCAAAGACGCACGCGCGCATCGCGGCGGAGCGGTTTTCCGCGGCGGAGGCGGAGGAGATCTTTTCCGCGTTCGCGCGGCGGGGGCTGTACCCGCTCGTGTACGCGGTCATCGGCGGGAAGAACCGCTTTTCCTACTGCGCGCGGCTGTGCGGAAGGGCGCAGACGGCGTTCTTGCGCACCCGCCTCGGGGACGAGCGGGCGCGCGCGGCGGAGGATCCGCGGGCGCTCCTCGACGGCGAAGTCTTTTATTTTTCGTGCATCGACGACGCGGCGAAACTTTTTCCCGCGTTTGAAGAGCTTCGCAAAAAGTTCCGCTGTTTTTACGCGAAGGATATTTACAGCGGCGAGCAATGGCTGGAAATTTTGCCCGCCCGCGCGGACAAGGCGTCCGCCGCGCTCAAACTGAAAAAACTGCTCGGCGCGGAGCGGATCGTCTGCTTCGGCGACGAGGCGAACGATATCCCGCTGTTCGAGGTCGCGGACGAGGGGTACGCCGTGAAGAACGCCGCCCCCGAACTCAAACGCCGCGCGGCGGGGATCGTCGGCGGCAACGACGAGGACGGCGTCGCCCGCTGGCTCGCCGAACATTTCTGTCCGTGACCGAAAAACGGGGGAATGGGGGCGATTTTTTTGCGGAAGGAGGAGATAGAATGGGTGAAGTGATGAAATTCCCGCAGGGCGCGGGACGGCAGAGGAACGCCTCCATCGAGCTTTTGCGCATCGTCTGCATCGCGATGGTAACGTTCAACCATACGCTCAACGCGTTTTACAACGACGGCGCGGGCGCGCTGTTCGCGCGCTATCTCAACTTTTTCAACATCTGCGCCGTGGGAACGTTCTTCATCATCACGGGATTTTTCCTCTGCGACGGCGAATTCGCCTATGGCAAAAAGTTGAAGAAACTGCTTGTGCAGGTCCTGCTTCCCACGGTTTTCGTGCTTCTGTTCCTCGTGCTTATGGGAAGCATTTGGGACGCGGCGGAGGGCGCGCCCTTCGGCGAACGACTGTTGAGCGGGCTCGTCTCTGTGGGGCGGGAGACGCTCGCATGGGGGTATTCGGGCAATTACGGGTATCTGTGGTTCGTGCTCTCGTATACGGAGATCGTTGTCTTTTACCCCGTTTGGTATTTGCTCTGCAAGGAGGAGCGCGTCTCCGTCGTCGCGCGGCGGCTGTGCATGTCGCTCTGCTTTGCGGGCATTTTTGCGGACAACGTGCTCCACATCGCGCGCGCTTCGTTCAATTTGCACATCTTTTCGCTCATCAATTCGTGCGTGCTGTTCGTCCTCCTCGGCTACGAACTCAAACTTCTGCTCGCCCGCGGGAAACTGCGCGGCGCAGCGGGGGGGGGTACAGGGCTTGCGCTCTATTTGGCGGGCGTCGCGCTCGGCATGGCGTTCTCCTCGGTGGATACCTACGGATACGGGGAATTTTCGTGGTATTGGTATCATCTCGAAAACGTGCCCGCGATCCTCTCGGCGGCGGGGCTCTTTATCGCGTTTTACCGCCTGCCCGTCCGCGGAAACGGCGCGCTCTTCCTCGTGAGCCGCGCGACGTTCTACGTCTATTTATTGCAGTCTCCCTTCCACGCCATCCACCAGCGGGCGGGGCTGAACGCCGTCCTTTTCCCGCACATCGGCGTCGCCTCCTATCTCGTCATCTTCCTGATCGTCGCGGCGGCGTCGTTTGCCGTGGCGACGGGGATCGAATGGGCGAAGGAGCAGATCGTCGCCGCATGGAGACGCCGCCCCAAGCGGGAGCGTCCCGAAGCGGATTGACGCGCCTTCCCGCCCGTCCCTGCGTTCGGGCGGGTTTTTTTATTTCGCCGTACGGGCAATTATGCGTAAAGTTGCGCAAACTTGTTTACATTTTGCAAAAAAAAGTGTAAAATAAGCGCATACGGAGGAGCAATGGGATTTTTCGGGCGGCTCAAACGAATATTTACCCGCAAGCGGGCGTTCCCGCTCGGGCTTGCGCTCGGCAGCGGCGGCGCGAAGGGCATGGCGCACATCGGCGTGCTCAAAGCGTTCGAGGAGGAGGGGATCCGTTTCACCGTCATCGCGGGGACGTCGATCGGCTCCATCGTGGGCGCGCTCTACGGGAAGGGGTATTCCGCCGACGACATGACGGGCATTGTGGAAAATCTCAACCGAAAGGAATTTTCCCGCAATCTGCATCCCTTTGCGGACATGCAGTTCGCGGAGGAACTGCTCGGGCGGTTCTTGGAGGGAAACATCGAGGACTTGCCCGTTCCCTTCGCCTGTTGCGTTACCGACGCGGAGACCAACGAGGGCGCCGTCCTCACGGAGGGGAACGTTGCGCGCGCACTCTGCGCTTCCTCCGCCATTCCTCCCTTCTTCAAGAGCGTGGAGATAGGGGGGAGAAAGCTGTACGACGGCGCGTTCACGAACGCCGTTCCCGCGGACGTGTGCAAACAGCTCGGCGCGAAGTTCGTCGTCGCGGTGGATCTCTCCGCCTACGCCCCGCCCGAGGAGGAAAAGGGGGCGTTCGCGCGGTTCGTGGGCTCCACGCTCAACCGTTTCACGCCCGTGCGCTATCTCGAAGACTGCAAGACGCGCGGCTACGAAGCGGCGGACATGATGCTGCGTCCCCGCCTCGGAGGCTTCAAGGCGACGGACGTCTCGCGCGTGAGCATGGACGCGATGTTCGAGGCGGGCTACGCCGAAGCGAAGGCGCAGATGCCCGAACTCAAAAAGCGGTTGCGCAAAGCGGGCTATGCGCTTTAAGCGCGCCAAGCGGAGGATCGTGCGGCTCGTGCTGATCGCGGTCTCCGCGGCGGCGTTTCTCGCCATCGGGGTCTTTGCGCATTTTCTGCCCTTTGAAACGCTTCTGCCCGCTTATGCGCTCCCCGCGCGCGGGGAGGGAGAACTGCGGTTGCACTTTCTCGACGTCGGGGAAGCGGATTGCGCCGTCATAGAGTTTCCCGGGGGCGACGTTTTCGTCGTGGACGCGGGGGACGGTTCCCGCAAGACGGAACAAAAGCTCGTCCGCTATCTCAAAGGGCTCGATTTTTCTCGCCTCACGTTCGTTGCGACGCACGGGGACGGCGACCATACGGGCGGTTTTCCCAAACTTTTGAAGACGTTCGGCGCGGAGCGCATGCTTCTCTCCCGCGCGGGCGGGGACGGCGGCTACGAAAAGGTCCTCGAAGCGGCGGAAGAAGCGGGCGTGCCCGTGGAGAGCGTGCGCCGCTACGACGCGTTCGCAGACGGATCGGGCGCCTATCTCGCCTGCGTTTCGCCCCGCTCCGAAGAGGAGACGGACGACAACGACGGCTCCGCCGTGCTCTATCTCTCCTATCTGGGGGTGGACGCACTCCTCTGCGCGGATATCTCCGCGGCGCGGGAGCGGCTGCTCCTCTCTGAATACGCGCTGGGCGGGAACGTCTTGGGCGGCGGGGAATACGCCGTAACGCTTGCGGACGTCGAGATCTTGAAGGTCTCGCACCACGGCGCGTCGGACGCCTCGTGCGCGGAATTTCTCGCGCTCGCCCGTCCCGCGGCGGCGATCGTCTCCTGCGGGAAGGGCAACAGGTACGGACATCCCGCACAGGAGACGGTGGAGCGGTTCGCCCGCGAAGGGAGCGCGCTGTACCGCACGGACGAGTGCGGCGACATCATGATAACCATTTCGGACGGGGCGTTTACCGTCCGTACGGAGAACAACATATGAAGATAACCACATCGGGCGAATCGCACGGCAAGGGGCTTGTCGCCGTCATCGAAGGGCTTCCCGCGGGGTTGGAGATCGATCCCGCGGAGATAGACCGCTTCCTTGCGCTGCGGCAGAGCGGATACGGCAGGGGCGCGCGGCAGAAGATCGAGCGGGACTGCGCCGAGATCCTCTCGGGCGTGCGCAACAAAAAGACGTTGGGGAGCCCCGTCGCGCTGTTCATCGCCAACCGCGACTATGCGAATTGGGAGCCCTATACCGCGCCCGAGGGGTGCGACGAGACGGCGCGCCGCCTCACGCGGGTCCGCCCGGGGCACGCCGATTACGCGGGCATGAAAAAATACGGGCAGAGCGACGCCCGCAACGTGCTCGAACGCGCTTCCGCGCGGGAGACCGCGGCGCGCGTGGCGGCGGGGACGGTGTGCCGCCAGCTCCTGCGCGCCCTCGGCGTGGAGATTGCGGGGTTCGTGAGATCGGTGGGACCCGTCTGCGACGAGGGGGAGCATTCCTTCGCAGAGATCGCCGCCCTGCGCGGGGAGGATCTCTTCATGATGGCGGGGGAGGATGAGGCGAAGGCTTACATCGACGAATGCGCTTCCGCGGGCGACACCTGCGGCGGCGTGATAGAGCTCCGCGTCGCGGGGCTGAAAAGCGGCTTCGGGAGCTGTATGACGTACGCGGAAAAGCTCGACGCGCGGCTCGCCTGCGCGTTGATGAGCGTGCAGGCGATCAAGGGCGTGGAAGTGGGGCTCGGATTCGCCGCTTCCCGTCTCCGCGGGAGCGAAGCGCACGACGCCATCTATCCGGACGGCGCGGGCGGGGCGTTCCGCAAGAGCAACCGCGCGGGCGGCATCGAGGGCGGCATGTCCAACGGCGAGGAGATCGTGCTCCGCGCCGCGATGAAGCCCATCCCCACGCTCCGCAAGGGGCTCGATACGCTGGATACCGATAGCATGCGTCCCGCCGTCGCGGCGGCGGAGCGGAGCGACGTGTGCGCCGTCGCGGCATGCGAAGTCGTATTGGAGAGCGCGCTCGCCGCCGAACTCTGCGCCGCCGTATTGGAGCGGCTGGGCGGCGACACCCTCGAAGCCGTCAAAAAACGCTATCGGGAGCTTCCGCAATGACGACGGTCGTTTTGCACACGGAGCGCGCCGAGGAGAGCGTCGTCCATTGCGGCGCGGACGCTTGGGAGGAACTTTCCCGCCTGTTCCGCACGCGGCGCGGCTTTGTGTTTACCGATGAGAACGTGCTCCGCCTGTACGGAGACCGTCTGCGCGCCGCCGCGCCCGGCGTCCCCGTCTGGGCGATGCCCGCGGGGGAAGCGCATAAAAACGAGACGACGCTGTTCGCCCTTCTGCGGGAAGTCGCGGAGGCGGGCTTGCGGCGGAACGATACGCTCGTCGCGCTCGGCGGCGGCGTGGTGGGGGACGTCGGCGGGCTCGCCGCGAGCCTGTATATGCGCGGGATCGCCTGCGTCCAGATCCCCACGACGCTCCTCGCGCAGGTGGATTCTTCGGTGGGCGGCAAGACCGCCGTCGATTTCTGCGGCGTGAAAAATCTCGTCGGGGCGTTCAAACAGCCGACCGACGTCTATGCGGACCCCTCGTTTTTCGCGACGCTCCCCGCGCGGGAGATCCGTTGCGGGCTGGGGGAGATCGTCAAGCACGGCGCGCTCGACGCGTCGCTGTTCTCCCTTCTCTCGGAGAACGGGGACCGTCTTACCGACCTTACGTTTCTCGCGGACATCGTGCCGCGCAACATCGCGTTCAAGGCGGAAGTCGTGCGGAAGGACCCGCACGAGCGGGGGCTTCGCAAGTGCCTCAACCTCGGGCACACGACGGGGCATGCCGTGGAACTTTCGGCAGAGACGCTCTCGCACGGCGAGTGCGTCCTCTACGGGATCCTCGCGGAGGCCGAACTCGCCCGCCGCCGCCTTCCGTGCGACGGGGAATATCTCGGGGCGCTGAAAGCGCTCTGCCGCCGCGCACTCGCGGGCGCGGAAAAGCCCGCGCTCGACGCGGCAAAGGCGGCGCGGCTCGCCCTTCTCGACAAGAAGAACGCGCGGGAGGGGGAGATCGTCTGCACCGTGCCCGTCGCGGCGGGGGAGTACCGCATGCTTTCCCTGCCGTTTGAGGAATACGTTCGGGAATTTAAGGAAATTTGGGAGGAGCTATGCTGAAACTCGCCGTTGTGGGCAAGGACGTGTCGCAGAGCGACAGCCCCCGCATCCACCGTTTTATTCTCGGCAAGTTCGGGAAGAAGTGCAGTTACGACGCCGTCTCCGTTCCGCCTGCGGAGTTTTCCGCGCACGCGCCCGCGCTGTTCGGGCGGTACGACGCGTTCAACGTTACCATTCCGTTCAAGGGACAGATCATTCCCTATCTCAAAGCGCTGAAAGGGGACGCGCGCGATTTCGGCGCAGTGAACACCGTCCTGTGCCGCGAGCGGCTGGGGTACAACACGGACGGATACGGTTTTATGATGATGTTGCAGGGCGCGGGGGTCCGCGCGGAGGGAGCGCGCGCGCTCGTGCTCGGCGCGGGCGGCGCGGGAAGATGCTGTATCCGCAAGCTCTCCGAAGCGGGCGCCTCCGTGTACGCCTACGAACGGGACGAGGAGCGTTTGCGGACGGTATACGGCGAATTCGGCGGGTTCACTCCGCTCACGGAAGTGCCGCGCATGCCCTTCGACCTCATCGTCAATTGCACGGGGATAGGCATGCACGATACGGTCGGGCGCACGCCCGCCGTCGCGGCGGAGGGGGGCGGGATCGCCCCCGTCGGGCGGGAACTTCTCTCCCGGTGCGCCGTCGCGGCGGATCTCATCTATGTGCCCGCGCAGTCCGAATTTCTGCGCATCGCTGCCGCGGAGGGCAAGCGCACCGTCAACGGCGCGGCGATGCTCTTCTACCAGGCGTATCTGGCGGACTGCATCTTTCTCGGAAGAGAGGCGGAGGCGGAGGAAGCCAACGCGTTTTGGAAGCAATTTTCGGAGGAAAACAAATGAAATTTCTCGTCATCAACGGGGTCAATCTCAACCTCACGGGGAAAAGGGAAAAAGGCGTTTACGGAACGGAGACGCTCGAAGAGATCAACGCGGGGCTCGCGGCATTTTGTAAGGCGCACGGGCACGAGGTCGAATTCTACCAGAGCAACGTAGAAGGGGAACTGTGCTCGCGGCTGCATGCGGCGGAGGGAAAATACGACGGCATCGTGCTCAACGCGGGCGCGTTCACGCACTACTCCATCGCCCTGCGCGACGCGATCGCCGCCATCACCGTTCCCGTCGTCGAGACGCATATGTCCAACGTGCAGGCGCGCGAGGAGTTCCGGAAGAAGTCCGTCCTCACCGAGGTCTGCCGCGGCGAAGTGCTCGGGTTCGGAAAGGCGAGCTACTATCTCGCATTGGAGAGTTTTTGGTTATGAACATCGTTCTTTGCGGCATGATGGGGGTCGGCAAGTCCAGCGTCGGGATCCGCATCGCGGAGCTCACGGGGAGAAGGTGGTTCGACACCGACGTCGTGATAAGCGACCGCCACGGGCGGATCTCGGATATCTTTGAATTTTACGGCGAGGCGCATTTCCGCGCCCTCGAAACGGACGTCGTGCGCGAACTCGCGGGGCAGGACGGGCTCGTCATCTCGACGGGCGGCGGGCTCGTGCTCAAATACGAGAACAGCGAGCTGTTGAAGCGGGGCGGCAAGATCTTTTTCATGCGCGCCTCTTTCGAGACGCTTCTCTCCCGCGTGCGCGCGGACGAGACGCGGCCGCTCCTCAAAGACACGGGCAAGACCGCCGAAAAACTCGGTCAGCTCCTCGAAGAGCGCATGCCCGTCTACGAAAGCGTCGCGGACTATATCGTGGACACGGACGGAAAGACGGTGGACGAGGTCGCGCGGGAGATCGTCTCTCTCGCCGAAGCGCAGTGAAGCGCGCGCTCGTTACGGGCGGCACGCGCGGCATCGGGCTCGCCGCCGTCAAACTTTTGGCGGAGCGCGGGTACGAGACGACGGCGACCTATTCCGCGGACGAGGCGAGCGCCGCCGAGGCGCGCGCGCTCTGTCCGCAGGCGCGCTTTGTCCGTTCGGACGCGGGGCGGGAGGAGGACGTCGCCGCGCTCTTTGCGGGGTATTCCTCCCTCGACGTCCTCGTGAACAACGCGGGTGTCGCGCTCTGCAAACAGGTGCAGGACACGACGGCGGAGGATTGGGCGCGCGTGATGCGCGTCAACGCGGAGGGCGTTTTTTTAGGCTGTAAATACGCCGTGAAGCGCATGTTGGAAAGGGGGGGCGCGATCGTGAACGTCGCGTCCGTCTGGGGGGAAGTCGGCGGCAGTTGCGAGAGCGTCTATTCCGCCTCCAAGGGCGCGGTCATCGCCTTCACCAAGGCGCTCGCAAAGGAGCTCGCGCCCTCCCATATCACGGTGAACTGCGTCTCGCCGGGCGTCGTGGACACCCGCATGTGCGCGAATTTATCGCCCGAGGACGTGCGCGCGCTGTGCGAAGAGATCCCCGTCGGGCGGTTCGCCTCGCCCGAAGAGGTCGCCCGCGCCGTGCTGTTCTTTGTCGAAAATCCCTATATTACGGGGCAGGTGTTGGGCGTAAACGGCGGATTCAGCGTTTAATTTGGCAATTTACAAAGTACTATGCGTGGCATAATATATGAAATTTGGAAAAATTTTCTCCGAAAAAGAGGAGATTTTTTCTCTTTTGGCGAAATAACGGGCAAATGAAGGAAAAGACTTACGAAAAAGAGCGGGCGTTCCTCTCCCCGTACGCGAAGAAGTCGTGCGAGAGCCTCGGCAGGTTGCGGGAGGAGCCGCCCTGCGCGATGCGGACGGACTTCCAGCGGGACAGGGACAGGATCATCTATTCCAAGGCGTTTCTGCGTCTCAAAAACAAAACGCAGGTCTTTTTCGCGCCCGACGGAGACCACTATATGTCCCGCCTCACCCACACGCTGGACGTGAGCCAGATCGCGCGTTCGCTCGCGCGGTGTCTCTCCCTCAACGAGGATCTGGCGGAGGCGATCGCGCTGGGGCACGACCTCGGGCATACGCCCTTCGGGCACGTGGGCGAACGGGTGTTGAACGCGCTCTGTCCCACGGGGTTCCGCCACAGCGAACAGTCCCTGCGCGTCGTCGATATCCTCGAAAAGGACGGCAAGGGGCTCAACCTTACATACGAGGTGCGGGACGGCATCCGCAACCACACCAAGAGCGGAAAACCCGCGACGTTGGAGGGGGAGGCGGTCTCCCTCGCCGACCGCATCGCCTACATCAATCATGACATCGACGACGCCGTCCGCGCGGGATTTTTGCGCGCGGACGAGCTCCCCGCGCGGGCGGTGAAAGCGTTCGGCACGGATACTTCCGCGCGCATCAACGCCGCCATCACGGATATTTTTGAGACCTCGGAGGGCAAGCCGTACGTGCGCATGTCCGAGGAGAAGAGCGAGGCGCTCGAACTTCTGCGCGCGTTCATGTTCGAGCGCGTCTACGAGCGCGCGAACAAGCTCATACAGGAGAGCGCGGAGCGCATGCTCCGCGCCCTGTATTCCTACTTTGCGGAGCGCCCCGAGGAGCTCCCCGCCGTCTATCTCGGCACGGCGCAGACGGACGTTCCCCGCGCCGTGTGCGACTATCTCTCTTCCATGACGGACAAGTATGCGATCGGCGTGTTCAAGCGGCTGTTCGTGCCGCGGGAGGGCGGCGTATGATGGAAAATTTCGCCGAGTTTTTGCGCGTCCTCAAAGAGAAGAACGATATCGTCGAGGTCATCGGTTCGTATATCAAGTTGGAGAGAAGGGGATACAACTACTGGGCGTGCTGTCCCTTTCACCATGAAAAGACGCCCTCGTTCTCGGTGAACGCGGCGGACAAGTACTATCACTGCTTCGGGTGCGGCGTCTCGGGCGACGTCATCGGGTTCGTGAAGGAGTACGAGAACGTGGACTTCACGCAGGCGGTGCAGATCCTCGCGGCGCGCGCGAAGCTGGATGTTCCCGCCTTCGACAACCGCCTCGCCGAGGAGACCGCCCAAAAGAAAAAAAAGAAGGACAGGCTGCTCTCCCTGATGAAGGACGCGGCGCGCTTTTACCTCAACAATCTCTATGGGGGGCGGGCGGAGGCGCACCTTGCCTATCTCGCAAAGCGCGGCATTTCTCCCTCCACGGCGAGGCGGTTCGGGCTGGGCGCGTCGCTCGATTACAGCGGGCTTCCCGCCTATCTTCTCGCGCAGGGCTACACCAAGGAGGAGTGCGCGGACAGCGGCGCGTGTAACCTCACGGAGGAGGGGCGGCTCATCGACGCGGAGGGCGAGCGGCTCATCATTCCCATCATCAACCACATGGACGAGGTCGTCGCGTTCGGCGGGCGGGTGTTGAAACCGACCGACCGCGCCAAGTATAAGAACACGCGCGAGACTTCGATCTTCAACAAGAGCAAAAATCTCTACAACGTCAACCTCGTTAAGAAGGAAAAGCGGGCGGGCGGGATCCCCAACCTCATCATGGTGGAGGGGTATATGGACGCCATTTCGCTGTACGAAGCGGGGTTTCACAACGTCGTCGCGAGCATGGGGACTTCGCTCACCAAGGAGCAGGCGCGCCTCTGCCGCCGCTATTCGGAGAACGTGTTCATCAGCTACGACGGCGATTTCGCGGGACAGAAGGCGAATCTGCGCGGGCTGGACATTTTGAAGCAGGAGGGCGTGAAGGTGCGCGTCGTGCCCATGCCGGAGGGATTGGACCCCGACGACGTGATAAAACAGCGGGGCGCGGAGGGCTATCGCGCCTGTCTCGACGCGGCGATGCCGCTCATCGATTTCCGCATCCACGCCGCGCGGCAGAAATACGACCTCTCCAAGACAGAGGACAGGCGGGACTTCGTGAAGGAGGCGCTTTCCGTCGTGCGGGAAGCGGAGAGCGCGACGGAGCGGGAGGAACTGTTGAAGCGCATCGCCGCCATGGCGAACGTGAGCTATACGGCGCTCTCCCGCGATATGGAGGCGCTCCCGCGGGAGAAGGAGCCCGCCCCGCCCCCGACCGTGCGGGAGGAGAACGCGGACAGGGACCGCAAGGCGCTCCGCTTCGTGCTCGCGGCATGTCTCTTTTCCAAGCCGTATGCGGCGGACTTCGACGTCGGCTCGCTCGACTGTGCGGATCCCGAGCTCGCCACGATCGCGGGGTTCATCGTGCGGGGGAGGCGCGCGGGGCGCGTCCGCCCGAGCGCGATCTTCGACGAGATGCCCGCGGACTCCGCGGAACTCTCCGCGGTGCTCAATCTCGATTTCGGCGAAAATCTCGACGGCGAGCAAGCGGAGCGGTATTTCCGCGACTGCGTCGCGACCCTCGAACGGAAGTCCTATACCGAAAAGATCGAACGCGCGCGGCAGCAGCTCGCGGCGGCGGATTCGGCGGAAGCGAAGCGGGAACTTCTTTCCCGCATCGACGATTATACCAAGAAACTCAAAAGCATATCGATCGGAGGAAGAATATGAACGTCAGTGAACAAAAACTCGAAGAACTGATCGACGATCTCGTCGCGGGATACAAGATGAAGGGAAGCATCTCTTCCAACGCGCTGTGCGACGTGCTCGAACGGTACGACCTGAGCCCCGCGCAGATCGAGGACGTCTACAAGGCGCTTCCCGAAAAGGGCATCGTCGTCTTTAACGAGGACGAGCGCGACAAGGAGCTCTTTGAACAGGCGCTCTCGGACATCGGGCTGGACGACCCCGTGAAGATGTACTTGAAGGACATCGGCAGGGTGCCCCTCCTCTCGGGCGACGAGGAGATCGAGCTCGCCCGCCTCATGCAGGAGGGGGACGAGGCGGCGAAAAAGCGGCTCTCGGAGGCGAACCTCCGTCTCGTCGTCTCCATCGCGAAGCGGTACGTCGGGCGCGGCATGCTCTTTTTAGACCTCATCCAAGAGGGAAATTTGGGGCTCATGAAGGCGGTGGAGAAGTTCGACTACCAGAAGGGGTTCAAGTTTTCCACGTACGCGACGTGGTGGATCAGGCAGTCCATCACGCGCGCCATCGCAGATCAGGCGCGCACCATCCGCATTCCCGTCCACATGGTGGAGACCATCAACAAGCTCACCCGCGTTTCCCGCATGCTCTTGCAGGAAAACGGCAGGGAGCCCACGCCCGAGGAGATCGCGGAGGCGATGGGCGTAGACGTGGCGCGCGTGCGGGAGATCCAGAAGATCGCGCAGGACCCCGTCTCGTTGGAGACGCCCATCGGCGAGGAGGAGGATTCCCATCTCGGCGATTTCATCGAGGACGACAAGACGCAGACGCCGGGCGATTCCGTCGCCTTCATCATGCTCAAAGAACAGCTCGTGAGCGTGTTGGACACGCTCACCCCCCGCGAGGAGAAGGTGTTGCGCCTGCGCTACGGCATCGACGACGGAAAGCCGCGCACCCTCGAAGAGGTGGGCAAGGAATTTAACGTTACCCGCGAGCGCATCCGCCAGATCGAGGCGAAGGCGCTCCGCAAGCTCCGCCACCCCTCGCGCTCCAAGAAGCTCAAAGACTTCCTCGATTGATGAAAGAGCGCATCGCGCACATTTGCGCCGCGCTCACCGCCGCCCGCGTCTTTGCGGATATCGGCTGCGACCACGGCTATATGACCCGCTACATGCTGGACAACGGGCTGTGCGAGCGGGCGTATCTTTCGGACGTCAGCGCGGGGAGCCTGCGCAAGGCGGAACGCCTGCTCGAACGCTATATCCGCGCGGGTAGCTGTATCCCCGTCGTCGCGGACGGGCTGGAAGGGCTCCCCGAGCCGTGCGACCTCGTGCTCATCGCGGGGATGGGCGGGGAGGAGATCGTCTCCATCCTCTCCAAATTTCCGCTCCCCGCGCGCTTCGTTCTGCAACCCATGCGCAACTGCGAAAAAGTGCGGCGGCACCTTCTCGCGCGCGGGGCGCGCATCGAGCGGGACGAGACCTTTTCGGAGGGGACGGCGCGCCCCAAGTACTACGAACTCATCGCGGGCGACGGCACGGGCGGAGACGTCTATTCCGAACGGGAATTTCGCTACGGACGGGACAATTTGAGAGGCGCTTCGCCCGCGTTTCTCCCCATGTTGCGGGAGGAGGCGGCAAAACTTGCCGCGCGCCTTTGCTGCGCGGCGATCAACGAACGGGACCGCGCCGCGCTGGCGGCACGGCTCAAAGACATCGAGGAGACCATCCATGAGACCGAGAGATATCTATGAACTTGCCGACGCCCTCGCGCCTTTCTCCGTTTCGGCGCGGCTGGTGTCCGAATGCGGATTTCACGACAACAGCGGACTGCTCGTCGACTGCGGCGGGGAAGTTACGGGCGTGCTCTTCTCCCTCGATCTGTCCGAAGGGGCGGTGGAGGAGGCGAAAGAGCGGGGGGCGAACGTCATCTTCACCCATCATCCCGCCATCTGGACGGACGGGTTGCGGCGGCTCGACGAGACGTGCGGCAAGCACGTGCTCGCGTGCGCGCGGGCGGGCATCTCCGTGATCTCGGCGCACCTCAACCTCGACGCCGCGCCCCGCGGCATCGACGAGAGCCTCATGCGCGGGCTGGGCGGGGAAAAGCCGCTCGCCGTGATGACGGAAGTGGAGGGCGGCGGATACGGCAGGGTGTACGACGTGAAGGAGTCCCCGCTCGAAACGTTTGTCGCGCGGGCGAAAAAGACGTTCAAAACGGAGCGCGTCCTCTCCTACGGCGGCGGGAAGGTCCGCCGCGTGGCGAGCTTCTGCGGCGCAGGCTTTGACGACGAGGCGCTCGGCTTCGCGCTCGCTTGCGGCGCGGATACGCTCGTCTCCTCGGACGCGGCGCATCACCGCATCCTCGGCGCGACGGAGTGCGGGCTCAACCTCGTGCTCCTCACCCACTATGCGTCGGAACAGTACGGCTTCCGCCTGTTCGCGGAAAGAATGAAGAAATCTATCGGGAAAGCGTGCTATCTTCGCGAAGACGCCCGCTTTCTGTAAGGAGTATATTTATGACGGGATTAAAGGAACTTTTGCAGTATCAGGAAGTGGACAAGGAGCTCCGCAAGATAGAGCAGGAGCTCGCTTCGAGCGAGGAACGCAAGAAGTACATGCAGGCGAAGAAGTTCATCGAGAGCGCGCGAGAAAAGCTGGACGCGCAGGAGGCGCGCGCCGCCGAGCTCCGCAAGGCGAAGGAAACGCTCGCCGCGCGGTGCGAGGACATGGCGAAAGCCATCTCCGAATACGGCGAGCTCGACGCCATGCTGGAAGAGAGCGGCGGCGACGTCTCTTTCTACAAGAAAAAGGCGCAGGAGCTCTCCGAGCGGCTTCGCGGGTTGAAGGCGGAGCTCAACCGCCTCGTCTCCGACGTCGAAGGGGCGATCGGCGAATATAAAAAACTGCGCGAACAGACCATCGCCATGCAAAAGCAGGGCGCGGAATACACGGAGAAATTCAAACAAGTGAGGAACGCGCGCGCCGCGGAGACGGACGCCGTCAACGCGCGGCTGGCGGAGATCGGGAAGAGCATCCCCCCCGAGATCCTCGAAAAGTATAAGACCAAGCGGCGGGAGCGCATCTTCCCCATCGTGGTGCCCGTCGGGGGAGACATGTGCATCTGCGGCATGGAATTTTCGCTCGCCCAGCGCGGACGGCTCGCGAGCGGGGAGCTCGTCGAATGCGAGCACTGCCGCCGCATGCTGTACAAGGCGTAACCTTTCCGCCGCCCGCCGCATAGCATGATGGCATGCAGGAGACGGTGGCGGTCGTTTCATTGAAAAATATCCGCGCGAACGCCGCGGCGGTGTGCGCCGCGGCGAAAAAGCCGCTCATCGCCGTCGTCAAGGACGACGCGTACGGGCACGGCGGGGAGCGGGTCGCGCTCGAACTCGAAGATATGGCGGCGGCGTTTGCCGTCGCTTCCGTTACGGAGGGGGCGGCGCTCCGCACGGCGGGCGTCTCCAAGCCCGTTCTCGTGCTCACGCCCTGTCTCTGCGGGGAGGAAGCCGCGCGGGCGGCGGGGTATTCCCTCACGGTGACCGTCTCCTCGCGCGCCGCGCTCCACGTTCTCGAACGGGCGGGGGAGCCCGTCGAAGCGCACCTTGCCGTCAACACGGGCATGAACCGTTACGGCGTGCGGGAGGAGCAGGCGGGCGCGCTGGCGCGGGAAGCGAAGCGCGCGGGGATCGCGATCACGGGGGTCTATTCCCATCTCTATGCGCCCGAGGACGGCGCGGCGTCTTGCGAACAGCGCGCGCGGTTCGTCCGCGCCGCGGCGCGGGTGCGGGAGGTGTTTCCGCAGTGCGTGCGCCATCTTTCGGCGACGGGCGGTCTGCTCGCGGGGGACGGCTTCGACGCCGTGCGCGCGGGGATCGCCCTCTACGGGTATCTTCCGCAGGGGTTTGCGGGCGCGCTGCCCGTCCGCCCCGCGATGAAATTTTACGCGGCGGTGTCCCACCGCACCAAACAGGTGGGGCGCGGCGCGGGGTACGGGGAATTTCCCGCGCGCGGGGCGCTTCATACCCTGCGCGTCGGCTACGGAGACGGTCTCTTCCGCGCGGGCATGGAGGGCGCGCTCGGCGCGCTGTGCATGGACGCCTGCGTGGGAGAGGGGGACGATAAATTCGGCAGGAGGAGGCGCATCGTCGCCGACGTGTCCGCCTATGCGCGCGCGCACGGGACGACGGAATACGAAGCGCTCGTCCGTCTTGCGGCAAAGGCGGTGAAGATCTACGAGTGAGAAGTCCGCTCTTCGGAGCGCGTGCGCCGCGCGGCGCGCGGAACTGAAAACGGAGGAACGGGACGAGGCGGTCGCACGCGTCTTTTTGGCGTCGCCCTTCGCACAGCGGGGGAGTTTTCTCGTCTACAACGCGTTCCGCAGCGAGGTCGCGACGGCGCGGATCGTCTCCGCGCTCCTTGCGGCGGGGAAGGAAGTGCGCCTTCCGCGCGTATGCGGGGACAAGCTGCTCGCGCTCCCCTTCGGCGAGACGGAGGTGAGCCCGCTCGGCGTCCGGGAACCGGTCGCGGGGGAGGACGGCTTCTGCGAGGTCGCGCTCGTGCCGCTTCTCGCCTTCGACGGGGAGGGGTATCGGCTCGGCTACGGCGGGGGATATTACGACAGATATCTCGCGCGCAATCCCGCGACGGTGCGGGTGGGGCTCGCCTATGCGGGACAAGCCGTAGAAGCGCTCCCGCGGGAAGCGCACGACGTTCCCCTCGACGCGCTCGTTACCGAGCGGGGCGTGCGCATTTATGAAAACCGCTTGACAGCGCGCGCGCTGTCGGGGTATAATGAGGAATAGGGCAACCCCCTACGGAGCACCGTATGTCTCGGAAAAAAACACAGGAACAAAGCAGGGAAGAGTCGGTTAGGCGCGATTACGCGCACCCCACGAAGTGGCAGCTCTTTTGGCGCATCCAAAAGGAATGCTGGCGGCGCATGGTTACGCCCTTTCTCATGTACCTTTTCATGAGCCTTTTGTCCCTTGCCTGTCAGGTCATTTCGGAAAAAGATCAAACGACGATCGAGATCGTGCTCGGCGTCGTGTTTATTCTGGGCGGCGCGGCGTTCAACGGTCATCTCGCCTTCCAGTACGGCGTCATGCACTACGACGCCTATCTCACGGGCTGTCTGCACCGCAGGAACGAGCTGTTCGGCATTCCCTCGGGCGGCGATCACCACGTGGAGCGGGAATACAGCCCGTGGAAGGGATTTTACATCGGATTTCTCATCGGCGTGCCCGTGCTCGTGCTCATTCTCATCTGGTCGTTCGCGCCCGCCGTGGGCGGCACGGGGCTCGCGATGTTCGCGCCGTGGGCGTTTCTTCCCGTCATGTGGGCGTGGGGCGCCCAAAAAGAGGCGGGCGTGCTCGACGCGGCAAAGAGCGTTCCCGCCGTCTGGTCCGCGCTCATGATCCTTCTTCCCATCCTCATTACGGGCGTGTTCTATATCGTCGGCGCGATGGTGGAAAAGAACCGGAAGGCGCGGCAGAGCGAGCGCGAAGAGGAGATCGAGAAGGCGGGCAAGAAGGCGAAAAAGAAGTGAGGATCATCGCGGGAAAATATCGCGGCAGGAAGCTCGTCTCCTTTGCGGGGGAGGACGTGCGCCCCACCGCGGACAGGGTGAAGGAATCCCTGTTCCAGATCCTCTCGCCGCGCCTTCTCGGCGCGCGCGTGCTCGATCTGTTCGCGGGGAGCGGCGCGCTCGGGCTCGAAGCGCTCTCGCGCGGCGCGGCGGAAGCCGTCTTTAACGACGCGTCCGCGGAGAGCCTCGCGATCCTGCGCAAAAATCTCGCCCTTCTCGGGGCGGACGCGCGGACGTTCCGCCTCGATTACCGCGCCTGCATCGCCGCCGTGCACGGCGCGTTCGACATCGTGTTCGCGGACCCGCCCTATCGCATGGACTGCGCGGCGGAAGCGCTCGGCGCGCTCGCGGCAAAGGGCGCGCTCGCAGAAGGCGGCGTCGTCGTCTACGAGAGCGAGCGGGAGGAAATTGCGCCCGCGGGCTGGCACATCGCGGATGTGCGGCGGTACGGCAGAACGAAAATCACCATCTTCGGGAGAGAACTATGAAAAAGTGCGTGTTTGCGGGCACGTTCGACCCCTTTACCGTCGGACACGAGGACACCGTGAAGAAGTGCCTCGCGCTGTTCGACGAAGTCGTCGTCGCCGTGGCGGAGAACAAGCGGAAGCATTGCCGTTTCTCCGCGGAGGAGCGGCTCGCGATGATCGCCGCCCTCTACGAAGGGGAGCCCCGCGTGCGCGCGCGCATCTGGGGCGGGACCGCCGTGGATCTCCTCGCGGAGGAACGCACCGTCTTTTATGTGCGCGGCGTGCGAAATACGGTGGACTTCGAGTACGAGAACGCGGACTTCTATGCGAGCCGCGATCTCGACGGGAACTTCCTCACGCTCTATTTTCCCTCGGAGAAAGCCTTTCTCCACGTCAGTTCCACCCTTGTGAAAAATTGCATGGATTTCGGCAAGCCCTATGCGGACTATGTGCCGAAAAAGATATACGAAATGCTCACGGAGAAACAGCATGTTTGAAAAACAGATCCGTATCCCTCCCGCGGAGGAGATCCGCGCGGAACAGCCCGTTCCCGCCGCGCTCGCAAAGATCAAGGAGGAGCGCGACGTCCTCGCCAAGGACGTCATCACGGGCAGATCGGACAAGCTCCTCGTCATCGTGGGACCTTGTTCCGCCCACGAGCCCGCGCCCGTGCTCGAATACGTGCGCCGTCTCGGCAAGCTCAACGAGCGCGTGAAGGATAAGCTCGTGCTCGTTCCGCGCATCTACACCGCGAAACCGCGCACGCGGGGCGTCGGCTACAAGGGGATGTTCTCCCAGCCCGACCCCGAGCATAAGGAGGATACCTTAAAGGGCATCCACACCATCCGCTCCCTGCTCCTCCACGCCATCGAGGAGAGCGGGCTCTCCGCGGCGGACGAGATGCTCTATCCCGAAAATTACGCGTACGTCGAGGATATCCTCACCTATGTCGCGATCGGCGCGCGGTCGAGCGAAAACCAGATGCACCGCCTCGTTTCGAGCGGCATCGAACTGCCCGTCGGGATCAAAAACCCGATGAGCGGCTCCATTCCCGTGCTCATCAACTCCATCTATGCGGCGCAGAGCGCGCAGGTATTCAAATATCACAACTGGCAGGTGCAGACGGGCGGAAATCCGTACGCCCACGCCGTGCTCCGCGGACGGGTGGACAATTACGGCAACGATATCCCCAACTACCATTACGAGACGGTGATGCAGGTCGCGGACAGCTACGCCAATACCGAAGGGGGGTTGAAAAACCCCGCCGTCATCATCGACGCAAACCACTCCAATTCGGGCAAGCGGTTCAAACAGCAGATCCGCATCGTGGAGGAGGTCTTGCAGAACAGACAGTATGACCGCGATTTCAAGCGGATCGTCAAAGGGTTCATGCTCGAAAGTTTCCTCGTGGAGGGGTGCCAGAAACACGATATCGTGTTCGGGCAGTCCATCACCGATCCCTGCCTCGGGTGGGAGGATACCGAGCGGCTCATCTGCGACATCGCGGAGAAGGCGTAATATGCCGCGCATCGGCTGTCTGGGACCGGCGGGAAGTTTCTCGGAACTCGCCGCGAAAAAATTCTGCGCGGGATACGACGTCGCGCTCTTTCCGAGCTTTAAGGAAGCGGTGGACGAAGTAACGTCAGGCAGGGCGGAATTTGCCGCGCTTCCCATCGAAAATTCGCTCAACGGGGGCGTTTTGCGCAATCTCGATCTCCTCGAACGGGAGGACGTCTTTGCCGTGCGGGAGCTCGTCCTTCCCATCGACCACCGCCTCGCGACGCGCAAGGGGGTGCGGCTCGAAGAGATCCGCTACGTCTACTCTCACGAACAGGCGATCGGACAATGCGCGGAATATCTCGCGCGCTGTCTGCCCAAGGCGCAGTGCATTTTTACCGCCTCGACGGCGGAGAGCCTCGAAAAGTTGGACGCCGTCTCCGCGGGCATCGTGGGCGCGCACGTCAGGCGGGACGGCGTCGTCCTCTCCCGCGAGAACATCGCGGACAACAAGAACAACTATACGCGGTTCATGCTCGTAAAGCGCGGCGGCGCGCCGAAGGACATTTCGAGCAGAAAGGCGTTCTTCTGCGCCGTCTGCGAACACCGTCCCGGGTCTCTGTTGGAACTTCTCGATATCTTTTCGCGGTACGGGTTCAACCTCACCCGCATCGAGAGCCGCCCCGTCAAGGAGCGCTTCGGCGAATACCGCTTTTTCATCGAATTGGAGGCGGACGTCTCCGACCCCCGCGCGCGGAATGCGCTCGGGGAGGCGGAACTGTATTGCAGGCAGTTCAAATTGCTCGGCGCATACGATTAAACGCCGGCGGCGAGGGCGAGCGGATAGCAAATGAGCGCCGCGGCGACGCCCTGCGCGAACTTGAACAGCGTGAAGGGGAGCATCTTTACGCCCGCTTTCGTGAGAAAGACGGCTTGCTGTAACAGCACGCACGCGCCCCCGAACGTTACGAGAAAGCAGGACAGCGCGAGGGAGAGCGGCGAGGGCGCCTTCGCGAGGAGCGCGCAACCGGAGGTCATCTCCAACATCCCGCGCAACACGCCCTCCGCGACGGGCGCGTTTTTCAGCCCCGCGAGGGACAGGGCGTCCGAACACATCTGCCCGAAGGCGTTGAAGAGCGCGATGCTCCCGCCCACGCACAAGACGGAGAGCACCGCTTCGGGGAGGAGCTCGGAGAGATCTATCCCTTCGCGTGCGGGCGGGGGAAGCCCGCGGGAGGGCTTCCCGCGGAAGCGGAGCAAAAAACAGGTCGTCCACACGGCGGCAAGGTGGGAGAAAAACATCACCCAGCCCGCCGCCGCGCTTTGATACATTCCCGCGCCGACCGCGCCCACGAGGAACATGGGTCCCGTCGTGGAACACAGGCAGGCGAGACGGAAGCGTTCTTCCGCGGGGAGAAGCCCGCGCGCCGCGAGGTCGGAGAGGGACCGCGCGCCGACAGGGTAGCCCGAGATCGCGGAGAGGAGCGCGGCGCACCCGCCCGCGCCCGAGACGCGGAAACACTTCCCCGCGGCGGGGGAGAGCGCGCGGGAGAGGCGGCGGAACGGACCCTGCCGCGTGAAGATCGCGGTGAGAAAAAGAAAGGGAAAGGCGGCGGGCAGAACGCTCGCTGCCCACAGAGAGATCCCCTCGCGCACGCTTGCGGCGTAGCGGGCGGGGAAGAGAAGAAACAGCGCGATCGCCGCGAGCACGAGGAGCGCGGGGATCTTGGAGAGGATAGCTCGGCGCATTTGTTTAACAATACGCCGCGGAGGGAACTTTTATGCGGAAAAAACTTGGGTTTGCGCTCGGCGCGGGCGGTTCGCGCGGGGTAGCGCACATCGGGTTTTTACAGGCGATGCGCGAGGCGGGGATCTGCGCGGACCTCGTCGCGGGGTGTTCGATGGGCGCGGTCGTCGGCGCATGCTATTGCGCGGGGATCTCGCCCGCGAAGATGCGGTCGGAGGTCGGCGGGTTGAAGCTCTCCGATCTCGCCGCGCTCAATCTCGCGCCCTTCCGCCAGAACGGGCTCATGAAGATGACGAAGATCAGAAAGCTCGTCGCCGCGCTCATCGGAGAAAGGACGTTCGACGAGTTGGAGATCCCGTTCGCGTGCGTGGCGACCGATCTCATCGAGGGGAAGACGGTCGTGCTGGACAGCGGCAACGTCGTGGACGCCACGCTCGCTTCGAGCTCCATTCCGGGCGCGTTCACGCCCGCGAAGTTCGGACCGTATAAAATGCTCGTGGACGGCGGCATCCTCGAACGCGTCCCGACGCGCGTTTTGAAACAGATGGGCGCGGAGGTCATCGTCGCGGTGGACGTGCTCGGCAACCTCGCGGAGGAAAAGCAGGCGACGGGGCACCTCATCGACACTGTTCTCCGCTGTATCGACATCATGGATACGCACACGACGCGCCGCAAACAGGAACAGCGGAAGTACGTCGATCTTTGGCTGGAACCCCCGCTCGGCTCCATGGACCAATATAAGGTGAAGGATATGGATTTCGCCTACGGAAAGGGCTATGAAACGGGCGTGAACAACGCGGAAAAAATAAGGGAGCTGATCGGAAGCTGATGGATCTCTTCGATTTCAACGATAACGAAGAAAGGGCGAAGCCGCTTGCGGAACGCATGCGCGCGAGCACGTTCAAGGATTTTGTGGGACAGGACCACATCGTGGGGGAGGGGTCCCTGTTGCGGCGCGCCATCGCGCTCGACCGCTTGGGGAGCTGTATCTTCTGGGGTCCGCCCGGATGCGGCAAGACGACGCTCGCAAACATCGTCGCCGCGCAGACGAACGGCGAATTTATCAAACTCAACGCGGTCAGTTCGGGCGTCGCCGACGTCAAAAAAGCGGTGGAACGCGCGCGCGACAACCTGAAAATGTTCGGCAAGCGCACCTATCTCATGCTCGACGAGTGCCACCGCTTCAACAAGACGCAGTCCGATTCCCTCCTTCCCGCCATCGAGCAGGGGACCATTCTCTTCATCGGCTCCACGACGGAAAATCCCTACGCTTCCATGACGCCCGCGATCGTGTCGCGGTGCCGCGTCTTTGAATTTCTCCCCCTCAAAACGGAGGAGATCCGCGGCGCGCTCGTCCGCGCGCTCCGCGACAAGCGCAAGGGGCTCGGCGAAACGCCGACCCGCGTGGACGAGGACGCGCTCGACCATCTCGCCTCCGTTGCGGGCGGGGATCTGCGCTGCGCGTACAACGCGCTCGAACTCGCCGTTCTCACCACGCCGCCGCAGGCGGACGGCGTCGTGCACGTAACGCTCTCGGACGCGGAGCAGTCCATCCAGCGCAAAGCGCTCTCCTATAACGAGGATCTGTATTACGACATTCTTTCGGCGTTCTGCAAATCGCTCCGCGGGAGCGACTCGAACGCCGCGCTCTACTACGCGTTCCGCCTCATCGAGGGCGGGTGCGATCCCATCCTCGTGTTCCGCCGCCTTTTGGCGCACTCCGCCGAGGACGTGGGGCTCGCCGATCCGCAGGCGCTCGTCGTCGCTTCGGCGGCGCTCACGGCGTTTCAGAACATGGGCGCGCCCGAGGGATTTCTGCCGCTCACCGAGGCGATCGTCTATGTGTGCGAGGCGGAGAAGAGCAATTCCGTCGTGATGGCGAAGGACAGGGCGCAGAAGGATGCGCGCGAGGCGCGGGACGACGATATCCCCAAATATCTGCGGGACAATTCGTACGGCAGCAAGGAGATGAAGGCGGACAGCGCGCGCTATAAATATCCGCACAACTACGGCGGTTGGGTCGCGCAGCAGTATTTGCCGGATTCGCTGAAAGATAGGGTATATTACGAGCCCTCCGAGCACGGCTTCGAGAAAAAAATCAAAGAGACGCGCGCCCGCAAGGGCATGAAATAAAAAACGCCCCAACGGGGCGTTTTCTTAATTTTAGGGGAATGGGTGCGTTTTTTGCGCGCCGAAGTCCGTTTTCCGCGCGTTTAATGCGCCTTGCCTTCGCACGGGTCTTCCGCGAGGCGGAAGGAGATCGCGAGCGCGTAGTTTTTTTTGCGCTCCTCTTCGGAGTAGACGGAGAGGAGGAACCCGAGCAGGGCTTGCGGCGTCTTGCAACCGCCGAAGCGGGCGCGCCGCACGAGCGAGCGTCTGTGCGCAAAGAACTTTTCGTCCTCGTGCGTTTCCCGCTCCCCGAAGAGTTCGTCGAAGTCATCAAAATATTCCGTCCGCGTAACGCGCACGCGGCAACGCCGCTCTCCGCAGATAAATTCGATGAAATCGCCGCGGCAGAGGCAGGTGCGCTTTTCGTCGTTGAGGCGCAGTTCCACCGTCTTTTTGCCCGAGGAGACCGCCTCGAACGCCTCGGGGCACAGGTGCATTTCAAAGGTCTCGGCAAGTTCGTCGCGCTTTCTGATGCGCTTTTCGTCCACGCCCCACGGGGGCATGACGATCTCCCGCCGCTTTTCGCCCATCATCGCTTCCAACGTATCCATGTACCACGCCATGTACGCCATGCCGTTCCTGTCGGGAAGGTCGAGCGCCTTCGCCATCACGCCGCCCCAGCCCCGCCACGAGTAGCACATCTTGGTGCCGTCGTTGAGAACGGGCGTTCCCGTCGCCCCGTCCTGATGGGTGTTGCCGCCGAACTTGTACCCGCCCGCGCGGAGGGCGTTCACGATGGCGCGGAGAACGGCGCCCGAATCGCCCCTGTGGTCGGGGAACCGCCTGTCCGTATCGTATGTCCAACCGATGACTTCAAATTTCATACGCTCATTATACGTATCCAAAAGCGGTTTGTCAATGCGTAATTGTATCGAGAAACGCGGAGAGCGCGACCGATTGCGAGGGAGAGAGCTTTTTGATTTTTGCGAGAAGAACGCGGTCGGCAGCGGTGATCTCCGAGCCGTCGCTGCGACCGAACAGCTCATCGAGCCCGACGTGAAAGATCTCGCAGAGCCGCACAACGGTGTCGAGGTCGGGTTCGTTCACGCCGTTTTCCCAATTGCTCACGTTGCGCTGTGCGCTCGATAGTTTTTCCGCAAGTTCCTTTTGCGTCATCTGAAATTCTTCCCGCAGTTCGCGTATTTTCAGTTGCATGCGCCTCCTCCTCGCTCTATTTACCAAATTATTTTCTACATTTTATCGAAATTTTTTCTGAAATACTTGACATCGTAATTTTATTACCGTAAAATAGTAGTATAATTACTATACGGGAGAAGAAACAATGTCATTGGTGAAATGCCCGTCCTGCGGCGGACAAATTTCCGATACTTCGGGGCGATGCGTGCATTGCGGGTTTGCATTCAAGATTTGTCCCGAATGCGGCGCGGTTTTGGCAAAAGGCGCCCCGCGGTGTACAGAGTGCGGGAAGCAATTCGAGGAAGACAATGTCGCCGAACCGCCAAAACAGGAACAAGATTCGCCAAAACGGGAAACGACTGCGGCGACGAAGTTCGGCGGTTATGAGGACGAATTTATCCAACAGCAGCCGAGATATCGGGATAAAATCCCGAAGACCGTAGGTCGGGTCACAACCGTGGTGGATATTTTGTTCCTTGCGGTCGCTTTGATCCTAATCATCATACTGTCCATCAAAGAGGGGGAGGATCAATTGGCTTTTTTGGAAAGTGCCAACCGTCCCATTCTCGCGTTCTTTATTTTGTCAATTCTGATAGATATGATGGAGTATCTTTTCAAAAAGTGGTGGCAATTTGCCAAAGATACGGCATTTCAAGCATGGTGCAGACGTGAAAAGGAAGGGGAGATCCGAGGTCTCTCGCCCGAAGAATATCGTGCGATCGTAGAGGAAAACGGTATACCGCGGGCGAGCGCCATTTTGCATGATTACGAGTGTCCGGAGGGTAAGAAAGTAGACCTGTTCGATGTGATCGGAAAATGCGTGCTGCGGATCGCGACCGACGTCGCCTTGATCGTCGGGCTCGTTCAGATCATGGAAAAAGCTCTGTTCTCCGCTTCCCCGCAAGCGTCGTGGATCTATATCAATGTTTCGCTCATTTGCGCCCTGTGTTTTTTCGGCGCTCGCATTCTTTTCTGGTTTCTCACATATTACATTTACCGCAAGCGGTGGCTGAAATGGCTCACTTCCGCAAGACAGCGGGCGGAAAAAAATGCAGACGGCAAATGAGACAGAGGCTGAAAAGAGCGCGTATACGTCCGTCCGCGCAACAAAAAAACGGCTCCCCTAAAACGGGGGAGCCGTTTCCAGCTGTTTGAATTCTTATTTTGCCAAGCTCTTCTTTGCCTTTTCGACGACGTTCTCCACGGTGAAGCCGAACTTCTTGAAGAGGAGGGCGGCGGGCGCGCTCGCGCCGAAGCCCGTCATCGCAACGATCTCGCCCTTGTCGCCCGCGTACTTGTACCAGCTGTACGGGCTGCCCGCCTCGACGCACACGCGCGCTTTGACGGCGGAGGGGATGACGCTCTCCTTGTACGCTTCGCTCTGCTTTTCAAACTCCTCGAAGCAGGGCATGGAGACGACGCGCGCCTTGATGCCTTCCTCGGCGAGCTTCGCCTTCGCGCCGACGCATTGCTCCACTTCGGAGCCCGAGGCGATGAGAAGGACGTCGGGCGTGCCTTCGCAGTCTTCGAGGACATACCCGCCTTTGAGCGCGGCGAGCCCGCTGTTTTCATATTGCGGCAAGTTCTGGCGCGTCAAGACGAGCGCGGTGGGGGCAGTCCCCGTGAGGGCGGAGATCCACGCCGCCGCCGTCTCCTTGCCGTCCGCGGGACGGTACACCTTCATGTTGGGAATGGAGCGGAGCGCGATGAGCTGTTCCACGGGCTCGTGGGTGGGTCCGTCCTCGCCGACGCCGATGGAGTCGTGCGTGAGAATGTAGACGACGGGGATATTCATGAGCGCGGAGAGGCGCATCGCGTGCTTGCAGTAATCGGAGAAGATGAAGAAGGTGGAGCAGTACGCATGGATGCCGCCGTGCAGCTGCATGCCGTTCGTGATCGCCGCCATCGCGTGTTCGCGGATGCCGAAGTGCATGTTCCTGCCCGCATAATTCCCGGGCTGGAAGTCGCCGTAGACGATCGTATCCGTGTTCTTCATGTCGGAGAGGTTGGAGGGCGCGAGGTCCGCCGAGCCGCCCATGAGAGAGGGGATCTTCGCCGCGATCTTTTGGAGGACCTGCGCGGAGGTCTGGCGGGTCGCCATCGGCTTTTCCCATTGGAAGAGCTCTTCCATCGCGGTAAGATCGGGCAGTTCGCCCTTCATCGCCGCCTTATATTCCGCCGCGAGTTCGGGATATGCCTTCTCGTATTCGGCGAACATCGCCTTCCATTCGCGCTCGCGCTTTGCGCCGCGCCTGCCCGCCGTTGCGGTGTGTTTGAACACCTCCGCGGGAACTTCAAAGGGCGCGCTCGTCCAGCCGAGCTTTTCCTTGGTCTTTTGCAGGTTCTCGGCGCCGAGCGGGGAACCGTGGCACTTGTGGCTCCCTTCGAGCGGGGTGCCGTAGCCGATCTTCGTCTTGCAGATGATGATGGAGGGCTTTTTCGTCTCCTTCTGCGCCTTTCTGATGGCGGAGAGGATGAGCGCGACGTTATCGGGATTCGCGACGAGGTCCACTTTGAGGACCTGCCAGTTCTGCGCCTTGAAGCGCGCGGCGACGTCCTCTTTGAAGGTGATATCCGTGTTGCCCTCGATGGTGATGTCGTTGTCGTCGTAGAACACGATGAGTTTGCCGAGTTCGTGCGTACCCGCGAACGAGCATGCCTCATAGGAGATGCCCTCTTCGAGGCACCCGTCGCCGACGAGCGCATAGGTGTAGTGGTCTACGACGGGGAAGCCCTCGCGGTTGAACTTGGCGGCGAGGTGCGCCTCGGCGACCGCCATGCCCACGGCGTTCGCGATGCCCTGCCCGAGGGGACCCGTCGTCGTCTCGATCCCGACGGTATGACCGTATTCGGGGTGTCCGGGCGTCTTGCTCCCGAGCTGGCGGAAGTTCATGAGGTCCTCCTTCGTCAGCCCGAACCCGTACAGGTAGAGCAGGGAATAGTCGAGCATGGAGCCGTGTCCCGCGGAGAGGATGAAGCGGTCCCTGTCGTCCCATTTGGGATCTTTGTTGTTGAATTTGAGCGCGTTCTGCCACAGCGTATAGGCAATGGGAGCGGAGCCGAGCGGAAGCCCGGGATGTCCCGAGTTTGCCTTTTGGATCGCTTCTGCGGAGAGAATGCGGATCGCGTTGATGGTCGTCTGTTTCATAATATAGTTCTCCTTATTTGATTTCGATTTTATCGAGCTTTTCCGTGTCGAGGAAGTCGTATCCCTTCAACATTTCGTAGAGGGCGGCGGCAATTTTTTTCACGCCGCCTTTCGTATTGCTCTCGATGTTGATGGGAAGGATGGGCTCGTGCAGGCTCATTCTTACGAGCGCCCAGCCGTCGCCGCAGGTCTTTCCGAAGTTGAAGCGCACGCCCTCGTAATTTTCGGGCGCGAGCGAGACGCCCTCCGCGCCGTGCGGGTTTGCGATCTCGCAGAGAAGTTTCTGTCCCGCCTCCTTGAAGTTTGCGCAGGAAAATTTCAGCCGCACTTCCGCCGCCTCCGCGGGTTCGGGCAGATCGGCGATGAGACGTTCCAAATCTCCCTTCTGCGCGAGCGCGATGAGGAGCCGTGTTACGAGGTACGCGCCGTCGTCGAGGAAATAATTTTCTTTGAGCGCGGCGTGTCCGCTCGTCTCGATGGCGAGAGGGGAGTAAACTCCCTCCGCATTGAGGCGTTTGGATTCGTTGATGACGTTCTTATAGCCCCGCTTGAAACGGCGGTGCACGCCGCCGTGCGCTTGAATGAACGCCGTGAGCCCGTCGCTCGTTACAGAATCCGTAACGATGGTCGCGCCCGCCTTTTCCTCCAATAAAATGGCGGAGATGAGCGCGATGAGGCGGTTGCGGTTAATTTCCTTCCCGTCCGCCGAGACGACCGCGGCGCGGTCTACGTCGGTGTCGAAGATGATGCCGAAATCCGCCTTGTTCGCCTTTACCGCGCCGCAGATCGACTGCATCGCCGTCTCGTTCTCGGGATTGGGGATATGGTTGGGGAAGGCGCCGTCCGGCTCCAAGAACTGCGAACCCTCGGTGTCCGCGCCGAGAGGCTTCAACACGAGGTCCACATAGAAGCCGCCCGCGCCGTTGCCCGCGTCCGCGATGATCTTCTTGCCCGCGAGGGGCTTTTCCTTGCCCGTCGCCCTGCGGACTTTTTCCACAAGGTCTGCGGAATATTTGCCGATGTAGCGCTTTTCGGATACCGCGCCCAACTTTCCCTGCGGATCCGCGATCTGCGCGCCCGCCGAAGCGAGCTCGACGATTTTGCCCACGTCCCCGCTCTCCAAACCGCCCGCGGGGACGAAGAACTTCAAGCCGTTCTTCTCCTTGGGCAGATGGCTCGCCGTAACCATTACGGAGGCGTCCGCGCCGAAGTCCTCTTGCAAAAGCATGAACATGGAAGGCGTGGAGGAGAGCCCCGTCAGGATCACGTCGCATCCGCTCGCGGTGATGCCCTTGACGAGGCATTGTACGATGCGGTCTGCGGACAGCCGCGAATCGTGTCCCACGGCGATGGCGCGGGGTTTTTTCCTGCCGTCTGCGGCGAGCCAGACGCAGAACGCCTTCGCGATCGCCTCCACGGCTTCGTCGGTGAGCGTTACGGGATCGCCCGCCGCGCTCTCCAAAGCCGTGCCGCGCACGTCCGTGCCGTTTTTGAGCGCCGAAAGATCCATTTCTATTCCCCCTCGGACGGCGCGGATCTGTTTCCCGCCGTCTCCGTCTATTATACAAAAACGGAGCCGCTTTTTCAAGAGCTTTTCCGAAAAAAGAAAACAATTCGGAAAAATTTCTTGCGCAATCCCTCTGCATATGATATAATACGGAGTGTCGGGAGGCATTTCCCATGTACAAGTTTACGCTGTCCACGGATTCGACCTGCGATCTGTACCACGATTATATCGTCGAGAACGGCATCGAGCGCGTGCCGCTCACTTTTACCGTGGAAAAAGACGGCGTGATGACGGAGCGGTTGGACGATTTCCGCAGTTACGACGAGTACGTCGCGTTCTACAACGAGCTCCGCGCGGGGGCGTTTTCGCGCACCGCCATGCTCAACTATTCGGCGCACTACAACCATTTCCTCCGCCTTGCCCAAAAGGGCGCGGAGGACGTCGTGCACGTTACCATCTCTTCGGGGCTCTCCCCGACGAAGGACGTCGCGGCGCAGGCGGCGGCGGACATTAAAAAGCTGTACCCCAAATTCAACGTCATCGTTTTGGACCCGCTTACGGCAACGGTGGGGCAGGGCTGTATCGTCATGCTTGCGTTAAAATGCCGCAACGAAGGCAAGACCGCGGAGGAGACGCGCGACTATTGCAATTCCAAGCGGCTGCACATCCAGCACTTTATCGTCGCGAGCGACCTCGCATACCTCCGCAAGGGGGGAAGGGTCTCGGCTGCCGCGGCGGCGTTCGGCAACCTTCTCGACATCAAGCCCATCATCTCCTTCGACAAGGAGGGCAGGCTCTTCCCGCTCGCCAAGGTGAAGGGGACGCGCAAGGCGATCTCTTTTATCAAGGCAAAGATCGAGAAGGAGGGACCCGACGAACTGGGCATGCTCTACGTTGTGCATACCGATAATCTGCCCGTCGCGAACGAGCTCGTCGAATACGTGCGGGAGACGTTGCACATCGAACCGTACTTGCACATCATGGGACCCGTCATCGGCTCCCATGTGGGACCGGACGCCTTTGCGCTCGGGTACATCTCCAAGAGCGAGCGGAACGAATTCTGAAACGGGCGCGGCTTATCGCGCTTTCTGTTATCATTTTATAAGGGATACGGGTCGCAAGGGAGCGCAAGCTCCCGCGCGCGAAGCGAACGCGAAGAGGGAAGGATGAACTCCGCAGTCCCCGCTGCCGTTCGGCGCGGCGCGCCGCCACTGTCTTCGGACGGGAAGGCGGCGGCAAAAACGCCCGCCGTGCTTCTCCCGCAGGGGAGAAGAAGCCGGAAGACCTGCCCGCATCCCGTCGAACTTCTTTTTCGGGTCGGAGAAAGAGGGGACGCCGCAGAGCGGGAGAGCGAGAGCTCTCCGTTTTTTCGGCGCGCTCCCTTCGGGCTCCGCCCGCGGGGAGCGCGCTTTTTTTGCGCCCCGAACGATGCGGAAAAACGGTACGGAGGTATTATATGAAAAAAGCAAACAGGCTGTCTGCGGCGTTTTTCGCCGTTGCGGCGCTCTTCGCCGCGGTCGCGCTCGCGGCGTGCGCGCAAAAAAGCGCCGAAGGCGTATCGCTCAAAGAGAGCGGGGAACACTACGTCGTCATCGAGGCGACCGCGACGGGCGGGAGCCTTGCGGACGGGCTCGCCGCACTGCAAGAGGCGGGCGCGTTGGAGTATACGGGAACGGCGGGGCAGTACGGGCTCTTCCTCGAAAGCGTGAACGGCTACGTTCCCGCCGAAGGCGAGGCGTTCATGATCTATACGACGCTCGGGGAATACGGCGGCGCGGTCTATTCAAATGCCTCGTGGGGCACGTACGAATACGGCGGCAAGACGCTCGCGTGCGCCGCCTACGGCGCGGACGGGCTCCCGCTCGTGGAGGACGCCCTCTACGTCATCGTCGCGCAGCCGTACTGATCTATGAGCGCGCGCAAAATCGCGGCATGCGCGGTCATGGTCGCGCTTCTCATCGCCGTGCAATATGCGCTCGGCTTCGTCTCGGGTGTGGAACTCGTAACGGTGTTCCTGCTCTGTTTTTGCTATGCGTTCGGCGCGGGGTGCGGCATGCTGGTTGCAACGGCGTTCTCGCTCCTGCGCTGTCTCATCTGGGGATTCCAGCCCGCCGTCATCGTGCTCTACCTCATCTATTATAACTTGTTCGCGCTTCTATTCGGGCTCGCGGGCAAAAAGACGTTTCCCGTCTGGCTGTGCCCGGCGCTACTCATTCTTCTTGCGGGCGCGTGCGGATATTTCGCGGGGACGGGCGTCCCCGTGAGCGCGCTGTACCGCGGAAGGGTCGCGGGAATGCTGTGGGCGCTCTTTGCGGTCTCGGCGGCGCTTTTCGTCTTTTATTTTTCCGTCCTCTTTGCAAAGAGGGGGAAGAGCGGCAGAACGCTCGCCACGGTGACCGCGCTCGCGGCGTTTTGCACGGTGTGTTTTACCCTCCTCGACGACGCAATCGCGCCGCTCTTTTACGGCTGGACGGCGGACGCGGCGATCGCCTATTTCTATGCAGGGTTCCTCGCCATGCTCCCGCAGACGCTGTGCGCCGCGGCGAGCGTGTTTTTGCTCTTTTTCCCGCTCGTGAGAGTTTTTTCGGCAGCGGCGGGGCGCATCGAGTGCGAAAATGCCGCGCCGCGCGGAAAATCTCCCGAGAAATAATAGACGGATTTGCGAAAACATGGTATAATGTAGTCTATCTTCTATCCTCGGGAGCAAACAATGGACAAACAATTCGTATCGCAGATCGCGGACATCGAGACGGATTTCCCCCAATGGTACACGGACGTCGTGCTCAAAACCAAGCTCGTGGATTACGGACCCGTCAAGGGCACGATGGTCATCCGCCCGTACGGCTACGCCGTTTGGGAAAACATCCAACGCGAACTGGACGCGCGCTTTAAGGCGGCGGGCGTGGAAAACGCCTATTTCCCGCTCCTCATTCCCATGAGCTTCATGACGAAGGAGGCGGAGCACGTGGAGGGGTTCGCGCCCGAAGTCGCCGTCGTAACGCATGCGGGCGGGGCGAAGCTCGAAGAGCCGCTCGCCGTCCGTCCCACGTCGGAGACGATCATCGGGCACATGTTCGGCAAATGGATCGAGAGTTGGCGCGATCTGCCGCTCCGCCAAAACCAGTGGTGCAACGTCATGCGCTGGGAAAAGACGACGCGTCCCTTCCTCCGCACGAGCGAATTTCTCTGGCAGGAGGGACATTCCGTCTACGCCACGGGGGAGGAAGCAGAGGCGGAGACGCTCCGCATGCTCGCCCTGTACCGTGAATTTGCCGAAAACGTGTTGTGCATGCCCGTATTGACGGGGAGAAAGACGGAAAAAGAGAAGTTTGCGGGCGCCGTCGCGACGTACGGCATGGAGGCGATGATGCACGACGGCAAGAGTTTGCAGTCTGGCACGACGCACTACATGGGGCAGAACTTCGCGAAGGCGTTCAATATTCAGTATACGGGCAAGGACGGCGCGCTCGAATACGGCTATACGATGAGTTACGGCGTCTCGACGCGCCTCATCGGCGCGCTCATCATGACGCACGGCGACAGCCGCGGGCTCGTCTTGCCGCCCCCTGTCGCGCCCGTGCAGGTCGTCATCGTGCCCATCGCGCAGAAAAAGGCGGGCGTTGCGGAAGCGTGCGCCGCCCTCTCCGAAGAGCTCAAAGCATGCGGCGTGCGCGCAAAGGTGGACGATTCGGACAATTCCCCCGGCTGGAAGTTCAACGAATGGGAGATGAAGGGCGTCCCGCTCCGCGTCGAGCTCGGACCCCGCGACATCGAGAACGGAAAACTCACTGTATTCCGCCGCGACACGTGCGAAAAGGGCGAGATCTGCCGCGAGAACGCCGCGGCGCGCATCAAGGAATTGCTTGCCGAGATCGGCGCGGCGCTCTATCGGAAGGCGGAGACCCGCATGAAGGAGCGCATCGTGCAGGCGGGCTCGCTCGAAGAACTGCTCGCGGGCGTGGACGGCGGAAATTTCGTCCGCGCGGGCTGGTGCGGCGAGCGCGCCTGCGAGGACAGGGTGAAGGAATTTGCGCAGGCGACGGCGCGCGTCTTGGACGAAAATCACACCGGAAAGACCTGCGTCTGCTGCGGCAGACCCGCCAAGCACACGGTGTACTTTGCGAGAGCATACTGACTTGTTTCGCAATTTTCTTTCGATATAGCGCCCTGCGGGCGGCATATCAAGGGCAAAGAAAATTGCGATGAAACTTGCGTATCCGTCCTCTTAAATCATCGTCTCGTTCGCTCGAACGGACATCAAGCGCGAAGCGTCGCGCAAATTGAGGGCGCTGCCGCAGGGGGACCCTGCTCCGCGCAGAGAGAAAATTTGTTTCGCGGAAAATCTTGCCGCCCCATTTACCTCCACCCTCTTCGATGGGGGGAGGTAGGGTAGAGAGAATATTCGTTTCGCGGAAAATCTTGCCGTGCAATCTTTTCCGCGAGGAAATCGGCACGTTCGGGATATCAAGTCGGTCGTCGCGGACGCTTGCCCCGACAACAAGCCGCAAGGATGCGGCAAATCGGGTGCGCTGCCGCAGGGTGCCCCTGCTACGCGCAGAGAGAAAATTTGTTTCGCGGAAAATCTTGCCGTCCCATTTCCCTCCACCCTCTTTGAGGGGGGAGGGCAGGGTAGGGGGAGCGGTCGAGCCGTTCGGCGCAAAATAAGTTGCGCGATTTCCTTGCCGCCCCATTTACCTCCACCCTCTTCGAGGAGAGGGCAGGGTAGGGGGTATGTCCTCAAAATCCAACAAACACGGTCGAATTTCAGGAGAAAATATATGAAACATCTCGATATTGCAGAAGCGCTGAAATCGCAAAACGAGGGGAAGGACGCCGTCGTCTGCGGCTGGGTCCGCACCTTCCGCGATTCGGCGCAGGTCGCCTTTTTGGAACTCTCGGACGGGACGAGCTTCGGGAAATTACAGATCGTCATCGACAAGTCCGCGCTCGCGGTCGATCCCGAATGCACCAAGCTCGGCGCGAGCCTGTGCGTGAAGGGCGTACTCGTCAAGGCGTATAGGGGCGAGGGGAACGAACTGAACGCGAAGGAAATACATCTTCTCGGCAAGTGTCCGCCCGAATACCCCATTCAAAAGAAGAGGACGACGTTGGACTTTTTGCGCGGCATTCCGCATTTGAGACTGCGCACGAACACCTTTCAGGCGGTATTCCGCGTCCGCTCTGTCGCGGCGCAGGCGATCCACCGCTATTTCCACACCCACGGGTACTATTATATCAACACGCCGCTCATCACCGCGAGCGACTGCGAGGGCGCGGGCGAGATGTTCCGCGTCACCACTCGCCCGTGGAACGCCGCGGAAAAGAGCGAGGCGGACTATTATAAAAACGATTTCTTCGGCGTGAAAGCGGGCTTGTCCGTCTCCGGACAGCTCGAAGGCGAAGTCGCCGCGACCGCGCTCGGAAAAATTTATACGTTCGGTCCCTCCTTCCGCGCGGAGAACTCCAACACCAAGCGGCATCTCGCCGAATTTTGGCACGTGGAACCAGAGATCGCGTTCGCGGAACTGCCCGACGTCATCGAGGTCGCGGAGGACCTCTTGAAATATCTCATCCGCGCCGTCCTCGAAGAGTGTCCCGAAGAACTCAAATTCTTCGATTCCTTCGTGGAGAAGGGGCTCCTCGAAAAGCTCAACCACGTCGTGAATTCCGATTTCGCCGTGTGCACGTACACGGAGGCGATCAAAATTCTGGAAGAAAAGAACGCACAGTTCGAGTTCCCCGTGCACTGGGGGAGCGACCTGCAATCCGAGCACGAAAAATATCTCACGGAGAAGATCTTCGGGCGCCCTGTGTTCGTTACCGACTATCCGAAGGAGATCAAGTCCTTCTACATGAAGCAGAATGCCGACGGCAAGACGGTCGCGGCGACCGATCTTCTCGCGCCCGGCATCGGCGAGATCATCGGCGGGAGCGAGAGGGAGGCGGACTACGGGAAGCTTGTCGCGGCGATGGACGAGCGCGGCATGGACAAGAGCGCGTATGCGCAATATCTCGATCTGCGCCTCTTCGGCACCGTTCCGCACGGCGGGTTCGGGCTTGGCTTCGAGCGTTTCGTCATGTACGTTACGGGCATGGAGAACATCCGCGACGTAACGCTCTTCCCGCGGAGCGTAAAAAATATCATGTGAATGCGTTATCCCCGCTTGCCAAAGCGGGGATCTTTTGTTATAATCGGAGCATGGAACTCGTCTTGTTTTGCGATTACGGTCTGGACGACGCGGCTGCGACGGCGGACGCGCTCATGCACCTCTATGAAGACGGCTATTCGGGCGCGACGCTCGTCGCGGTGGGGGGAAACGTTCCCGCCGAAGTCGCGCTCCGCAACGCGAAAAAACTCGCCGCCGCGCTTTCCTGTCCGCTCGGCGGCGTGCGCATCGCGGATACGACAATGTTCCCGCAGCCCTCGGAATATCTCACCGCCGTGCACGGAAAGGACGGCATGGGGGATCTCTTCGCGGAAGCGCCGTGCCCCGTCCCCGTCGTTCCCTTTGCGGAATGGCTGCGCGAGGAGGAGCCGTTCGATCTTTTGAGTCTCGGACCCATGACGCTCGTTCCGCGCGCGCTCGCAAAGGCTCCGCGGAAGTTTGTGTTCATGGGCGGCAACGTTGCCGAGAAACCCAATTTCCGCGGGTATGAGTTCAATCACGCGCTCAACCGCGCGGCGTTTTCGGAGTGCGTGAAATATCCGCACGTCGCCGTAACGATGGATACCTGCCGCCACCCGCTGTTCAACATTCAGGAAAAGGCGGCGCCGCGGGAGGGACTGCTCTACCGCATTGCGGAGCGGTGCCGCGCGCTCACGCTCACGTCGGGGGAGAGGGGGTGCTACCTCTGGGACGATATCGCCGTGAAGGCGCTGCGCCACCCGTCGTGGTTTTCCTCGGAACAGGCGCGGGACAAGGACGGGAATCTTCTCTCCGTGGCGCATTACCGCTACGGCAAGCAGTATTACGAGATCCTCGAAGAATAGCCGCCCGCCGTACGAGCTCGGAGGGATCTGAATTTTTTGGGGGCAGAATTTGGGGGCAAATTTATCCGGCTTGGCGTTTTTAAGCAAAAAAGCGGGGTTTTTGATCAAAAAACCCCGCTTTTTTGGTCGAGGAGACGTGATTTGAACACGCGACCTCTTGGTCCCGAACCAAGCGCGCTACCAAACTGCGCTACTCCTCGATGCTTCTATTGAAAGATACGCGACCTCTTGGTCCCTCGTCGCCGCACGAGTGAGTTCATCGCTTTTCTCACGAAAAGCTCTCTTCACTCTCGGCGGCTCCTCTTCCCATAAAAATACTGCGTCTTTTTATGGGAGCTCTGTTTAGATCACCAAACTCCGCTATGAGTCCTTTGCTCCCGCAAAGAGCAAGTTTGCTCCGTTGCCGCTCCTCTTCCCGAAAAATCTTGCTGTGCAATCTTTTTCGGGAGCCCTGTTCAGGCTACCAAACTGCGCTACTCCTCGATGTTCCCGTATAATTTCGCTGTTCCTGCGCTACGCCTCGATATTTTCCGTCGGTCCTGCGTTTTTCCGAGAACGTTCCCTATTTTAACATATGCGCGGAGATTTGGCAAGCGATTTCGCAGCGAAAAACGACGATTGCCCGAAACAAGCGTCATGCGCGGGCGAGAAGGCGCGCATCGGCGCGCGTTGTACGGAGTTTTTATAATTTTCTCGCAAATTAGTGGAAAACGCATGACAAACGCCCGCATGACCTGTTATAATAGAGACAACCTACGAACGCGAAGGAAACACTATGGGAGCTTGGGACATCATCAAAATCATCATGCAGATCTTCGGAGGGATGGGGACCTTTTTGGTTGGCATGAAGATCCTCTCCGAAAACATGACGCGTCTCGCGCACGGCAAACTGCAAAAGATGCTGAACAAGACGGCGAAGAGCCGTTTCGCAGGCGTCGGGATCGGAACGGGCATGACGATTTTGGGACAGAGCTCCGCGTTCACCACGGTCATGGTCGTCGGTCTCGTCAACGCGGGCATCATGACGCTCTTCCAGGCGACCGCCATCATCATGGGCGCGAACATCGGTACGACGCTCAACGCATGGGTGATCGCGCTCGCGGGTTCGGACATCACCGCCGTGTTCCTCGCGCTCGCCGCCGTCGGTGTCTTTATCACGATGTTCTCCAAGAGCGACAAGGTAAAGACGGTCGGCAACGTCGTCGCCGCGTTCGGGCTCATCTTCGTCGGCTTGAAGTTCATGTCGAGCGCGCTGACGTTCGACGAGGGTTCCGAAGCCTTCGACGTCGTCAAGAACATGCTGTCCGTCATTCGCAATCCCTTCCTGCTCCTGCTCCTCGGCATCGCCATCACCGCGCTCGTGCAGAGTTCCACGGCGGTGAACGCCATCATCATCACGATGGCGTCCCTCGGCATGGTGATAGGGGGCGGCGGGAACGCCCCGCTCTACATCATCATCGGGTCGAATATCGGCACCTGCGTTACCGCGCTCATCTCGTCGCTCGGGGCGAGCACGAACGCCAAGCGCGCCGCGCTCATCCACTTCATGTTCAACTTCTTCGGCGCGATCATCTTCATGATCATCCTCGTCTGCTGGACGGGCTTTGCGGACACCGTGCTCGCGGGCATCTTCCCCTCGAACATCACCGTGTTCGGCAAAGAGGGGCTCGGGCAGACCTTGCAGATCGCGACCTTCCATACCCTCTTCAACGTTGTGAATACGCTCCTCTTCATTCCCTTCATCAAGGTCTTTGTGTGGCTCGCCGAGCACATCATTCCCGAGAAGAAGGGGAAGCCGCAGGAGGAGAAGCGGACGGAGACGGACATCATGGGGGATCTGGACGAGCGCCTGCTTCGCTCTCCCTCCGTCGCGCTCGGATATCTCTATCAGCAGACGGGGAAGGCGTTCTCCTATGCGATGGACACGCTCACGACGGCGTTCGAGGCGTTTTTGGTGAAGGACCAAACGGTAACGCCGCGCGTCGCGGAGCAGAACGAACGGCTCGGCGAGGCGAACAAGAAGGGCGTTTCCTATCTCGTCAAGCTCTCGGCGTCGCCCCTCGTCATCGACGAGGAAAAGACGGTCTCCACCCTGCATTACGTCCTCAACGATATCGTCCGTATCGGCGAGCTCGCCGATAACGTTACGAAGTACACCCGCCACTATGTGGAGGACGAGCTCGTATTCTCGGACGAATTTTTGGAGATGACCAAGGCGATGTACGAGAAGATCAAACAGCTCTACGTTCTCTCGCTCGCCATCTTCCTCTTCAAGGAACGGGGCAAACTTGCCGAACTGGACGCCTTGGAGGACGAGATCGACAACGACCGCCGCGAGCTCGTGGCGCGGCACATCAAGCGGCTCAACGAGGGAAAATGCCAGCCGCAAAATTCGAGCGTCTTTATCAACCTTGTGGGAAATCTCGAACGTGCGGCGGACCACATCACTTATATCGCACACTCCGTGGAGTGAGGGGGACCCTCTCGGCACGGAGAGAAAACAAAGTTCGCGCCGCCCGCGGCGGACGCGCCCGTCGAAATTTTCACGGGAAATTCTCCCGAAAAGTATTTTCCTCGGGATTTTTTTATGTTATAATAAGGCAAGCCTGCGGGCTCGGAGGAAAGACGTATGAAAATTACCGTAAACAGAGAGGGCGAAACGCCCGTCCTCGGCGACGGCGTGGGGCTCTTCTTTGAAGATCTCAACTACGGGCTGGACGGCGGCTTGTATGCCGAAATGCTCGAAAACCGCAATTTCGAGGCGAAGGACGTCCACGGCGAGTGGGACAGGTACATCGTGGAGGACGACGGCGGTTACGCGTGGTCGGTGTATCCCGCGGGGGCGGACGTCGCCACGAAGATCAAGACGGACCGTCCGCTCTTCCCCGAAAATCCCCATTACATGCGGGTGGTTACATCCGCGCCCGCGCAGGGCGTGAGCAACAAGGCGTACGACGGAATTTACTTAAAAAAGGGGAATGGGTACAAAATTTCCTTTTGGGCGCGCTCGTACAGCTATAAGGGGAAGGTCACCGTGGGGGTGTACGACGGCGAAAAGGCCCTCTTGGAAAAGCGCGCGGGCGTGAAGGCGGACGGCGCATGGCGGCGGTATTCCTTCCGCGTGAAGGCGAAGGAGGACGCCGACGCCGCATCCTTCCGTTTCACCCTGCAAAAGGCGGGCTCCATCCATATCGACGCCTTTTCGATGATGCCCGAAAACGCCGTGCTCGGCGTGTTCCGCCGCGATCTCGTCGAACTCATGAAGGAGATGAAACCGGGCTTTCTGCGCTTCCCGGGCGGATGCGTCGTGGAGGGGAACAGCCTCGCCAACCGCTATCTCTGGAAAAATTCCATCGGCATGCCCGAGCGCAGGCGGCACAACTGGAACCGCTGGGCGGTGCACGCGACGGGACCGGAGAACAACTTCCGCTCCGAATTTTCCCACTACGGGCAGACGCTCGGCGTGGGCTATTACGAATATTTCCGCCTGTGCGAATACATCGGCGCGAAGCCTCTGCCCGTCGTGAGCGTGGGCATCGCCTGCCAATATATGTCCACGGAGTTCGTCCCGACGGACGACGCCGCGCTCGAAACGTACATTCAGGAGGCGCTCGACGTCGTGGAATTTGCGAACGGCGGGCAGGATACCGTCTGGGGGAAGGTGCGCGCGGAGATGGGGCACCCGCAGCCCTTCGGGCTGGAATACCTCGGCGTGGGGAACGAACAATGGGAGGCGTCGCCCAAGCAGAAGGACGGCGTGGAGCGTCCCAACGAATTTTACAGGCGGTTCGAGCTCTTTGAACGCCGCCTGCACGAAAAATATCCCGCGCTCAAAATCATCGGCACGGCGGGTCCCACGGTGGAGACGCCGAGCTATTACGACGCATGGAAATGGATCCGCGCCAAGCTCGAAACGGAGCCCGACTTCGTCTATGCGACGGACGAACATTTCTACGTCTCTCCCGAGTGGCTTTACAGCCACGTGCACATGTACGATACATATCCCCGCGCGGGCAAGGTCTATGCGGGCGAATACGCGGCGCACGTGCCCGGTTCGGGGTGCGCGCTCTTCAACGCGCCGCAGGCGAACTGCTGGGAGGGCGCGCTCGCCGAGGCGGCGTTCATGACGGGCATGGAGCGCAACGCGGACGTCGTCGTCATGGCGTCGTACGCGCCCCTGTTCGGCAGGCTTGGCTATACGCAGTGGAGCCCGGATATGATCTGGTTCGACGGGAAGCGCGCGTATCCCTCGGCGAATTACCACGTCCAGAAGCTGTACAGCCTGTATACGGGCGACTATTCCCTCAACGTGCGCACGGACGGGGAACGGGACAAGGTGTACGCTTCCGCGACCGAGCGGCAGGGCATGACCTTCGTCAAGCTCGTCAACGCGGGCGAGGAGCCCGTGGAAGCGGAGATCGAGGGCGATTACGACTTCGGGTCGCTCGCGCGCATCATCCGCCTCGAAGGGGAGATGGGGGACTATAACACCGCGGGATCGCCCGAGAAGATCGCGCCCCTCGAAGTCGCGCCCACGGCGCCGCGCTCGCTCTCCCTCCCGCCCCGCTCGTTCAGCGTGCTCGTCTTTATGAAGTAAACGGAAAAACGCCGCGCCGCAGCCCATGGGCGGGCGCGGAAACAGCCCGCCCTTCGGCGGGTCTCGGAAAGCGGTCCCCGCGTTTTGCGCGGGGACCGCTCCGTGTGGGCGCGGATCCTGCATAAATTTTCCGCTTTCCGCCCGTTTTACTTTACAAAATCCGCGCGATCTATTATAATATCCCTATGATTCGGTTGGCGGAAAACTGGAAGGATTTCTCCGTGATCGCGACGGGCGACGGCTATAAGCTCGAACGGTGGGGGGAGATCTTATTGCTTCGTCCCGACCCGCAGGCGATCTGGCGGGCGCAGAGGGATCTCTTTTCCTATCCCGGTCTGCATGCGGTGTACCGCAGAAACGAGAAGGGGGGCGGCGCATGGGAATTTTGTAAGCCGATCCCCGAAAGTTGGACGGTCTCCTACCGCGACCTCACCTTCAAAGTGAAGCCGATGGGCTTCAAACATACGGGGCTGTTTCCCGAACAGGCGGTGCACTGGGACGCGGCGGGCGCGCTCGTGAAAGGGGCGGGGCGGAAGATAAAAGTTCTCAATCTGTTCGCCTATACGGGCGCGGCAAGCGTCGCGCTCGCGAAGGCGGGCGCGGAAGTTACCCATGTGGACGCCGCGAAGGGAATGGTCGAACGCGCGGGCGAGAACGCGCGCCTCTCGGGCGTAAACGGGGGGATCCGCTATATCGTGGACGATTGCGTCAAGTTTGTCCGCCGCGAACTCCGCCGCGGGAACCGTTACGACGCCGTCGTCATGGACCCGCCCTCCTACGGAAGGGGACCGGGCGGGGAGATGTGGAAGATCGAGAGCGAGCTCTATCCCTTTGCGGAGCTGTGCGCGCAGTTGCTCTCGGACGACCCGCTCTTTTTCCTCATTAACAGCTACACGACGGGCTTGCAACCCGCCGTGCTCGCCAATATCCTTACGCTCGTCCTCGGCGGGCGGAAGGGGAACGTTTCGGCGTACGAGGTGGGATTGCCCACCGAGGAGGGCATCTGCCTTCCCTGCGGCGCCGGGGGGATCTACGTCAATGGATGAAGAAATCAAAGAGCCTGAAATTTTGTTTGAGGACAATCACGTCATCGTCGTGCTCAAACCGCAGAACGTCGCCTCCTGTCCGGACGAGAGTGAGGACGCCAACATGCTCGACCTCGTGAAGGAATATCTGCGCGTGCGCTACCGGAAACCGGGCAACGCGTATGTCGGGCTCGTGCACCGTCTCGACCGTCCCACGGGCGGCGTGATGGTGTTCGCCAAGACGAGCAAGGCGGCGGCGCGCCTGTCCGAGCAGATGCGGACGGGCGATTTTGAAAAGAAGTATCTCGCCGTTCTCGTGGGCGCTCCCCATGAGGAGCGCGGCAAGCTCGTGAACTGGCTGAAAAAGAACGCCGTCAACAACACGGTGTATCTGTGTCCGCAGGGCACGGACGGCGCGAAGCTCGCCTCGCTCGATTACGCCGTGCTCGCCAAGGCGGAGGGGCTTGCGCTCACCGAGATCAAGCTGCACACGGGCAGGAGCCACCAGATCCGCGTACAGACGGCGGGCATCTCCCATCCCGTCTACGGCGACATGCGCTACGGCGGCGAAAAGGCGCAGAAGGGGAAACTCGCTCTCTGGGCGTATTCGCTCTCCTTTACGCACCCCGTCACGCACGAGCGGCTGCGCTTCCTCGCCGAGCCGCCCGCGGAGGAGCGTCCGTGGAGCTATTTCGATGTCTCCTCCTTCGTCAAGCCGATGTAAATTGCGTGAAATTCGGATTTTTCTCGTTTCGGCGCCCGTTTGCGCTTGACGAACGGGGAAAATTCGTGTAGAATATAAAAGATATTCCTATTTAAGAAAACGGGGCTTTCCCGTACGGAGCGATTTCCATGAGTAAGGTCAAAATTCGTTTGTTCACGCTGGTTGCGCTCGTCGTGTTGTTCGCGGCGTCGCTCGGCTTGGCGCTCTTTACCGCGGCGGTCAGGGCGGACGCGGTAACCTATTCGGTGAATACCGTCTTTTCCGAGGGAACGGGCGGCACGATCTCCGCTTCGACGCCGAGCGAGGCGGGCGGAGATTCGTATATGCGCTTTACGCAGCGGGACGGCGGCGTCGTCTACTACCGCCGCGACTTGGCGCTCAAATGGTACGCGGCTGTCCCCAAGGCGGCGGAAGCGGAACCCCACGCCCTCGCCGACCTCACGAATCCTTCCGTAACGCATTACTTTTCGATGACGTTCGCCTTTGCTCCCGCGGCGTATACGACGCGCACGGAGGCGGATAAAACTTTGAAGGTCTGCCCGCGCTGCGGCTTCGGCGGTCTTTCGGGCGAAACGCTGGAAGCGGACGCCGCGGTCTGCTCGGAATGCGGCTTCTCCTTCGCGGACACCTTGCTCTTCAAGGAGTACGAGATCCTCTTCGAGAGCGCGGAGGAAAACGTCTCCAAGGACGGCAAGGCGGTCAATTCGCTCCGCTTCAAGGAGGGAACGGACGGTAAACTTACGGTCGCCGTTGTGGATGCCTCCCACCGCGAGGCGGAGGACAGCGATCTCACTTACAAGGAACTCGGGGATATCGCCTACAACGGCGGCGACATCAGGATAGATTTTTCGGAGACGGACGAGGAGGACGCTGTTGCCGCGCCCGGAGAGTTCGTCGTCTATGCGACGTTCAACAGCATCAGGACGCAGCTTGGCAAGTTCACCAACATCGGCAGCTATTTCATGGAATACCGCTCCTCGGGCGATACGCCCAATACGCCCATCACCTTCAAGGCGACGCTCGAAGAACTGCCCGAGGGACACGAGACGTGGAACAAAGTTTCCCAGATCGTGCACATGAAGGCGCTCAACGGACAGTCGTTCACGCTCACGTCCGAGGGCAAGGTGGAGGACAACGCGCCCGCCGTTCTCGTGCTCGACGAAAAGGTGTATCCCTACACGCTCGGCAAGCGTTTCAGCCTCACGTATGAGGCGATCGACGTGTGCGACGACTCCGTTACGGTGACTCGTTCGTACTACATGCTCGCCGCGGACAAGCATAAGCCCAACGAGGAGAACGACGACGATTATTCCCAGCTTACGACGTCCGTGTTCTTCATGCCCTCTTCGGATAGCGATTCGACGACGCAGTACGTCTCCATCCGCTTCCGTCTCGACGACGGCAGGGGCGCGGATCTGAGAGAGTATGTCTATCTCACTTGGTACGCCGCGGAGGACGCGGTGTCCGTGCAGGGCGAAGGCGATCAGGCGTTCGATTATATCCTCGTAGACCGCGAACAGGACGGTCCCTCGTACACCGATATCACGTTTGAGGGAGAGGAAAACCGCGTCCCCGACACCACGGCGCGCGAGAAGTATCAGGAAGCGGTCACCGCCGCGGCGGAAAAGACGAGCGCGGGCGAGGGCGCGTATATCTATCTTCCTTCCCTGCGCGGTCTCATCGGGAGCGACGACGCCGATTACAGAAATCTCCGCTTCACCATCAGCTATTACCGTCCCGGGCAGGCGGAAGACGCCACGCCCAACAACGAGACGTCTCTGCGCTATAACGCGCTCCGCTTCCCCATCTCGCAGAAGGGCAAGTACGTGTTCAAGGTCATCGCCTCCGATGCGAACGGCGAGCCGATGAGAATGTATTTGGACGGAAATCTCGTCAACGTTACAACGAGCAACGCATGGGACATCGACGCGATCCCCACGTTCACATTCGAGGCGAAATACACGGGCGCGACCATCGAGGAGACGAAGAGCCAGGCGGTCGGCTATCTCGACAGCGTTTATACCGTCTCTTCCTTCGACGTCATCGCGCTTGCGGGCTACTCTTCGGAGTATACGCTCTACCGCTTCGACGCGAGCAAACTCGGCGAGCGCGAGCTTCCCTCCTACGAGGCGTGCGTCTCGAACGCGGCGCAGTATGCCGAGAACGATTATAAGGATTGCCTCGTGGAGATCGATCCCTACAACGACGACATCACCGAGGACGATCCCGCTTGGGACCGCACGGACAACGCCTACGAATGGGATCCCGATGCTTCCACAAAGACGTTCCGCCCGCAGGTATCCACCTATTACTTCGTGAAACTCGAAGTTACCGATGCGGAGTTCGAGGGTTTCACCGCCACCGCGTATCAGGTCATCGACGTGCAGAACCCGAGAGATACGGTCGTCGGACGTTCGGATTGGCTGGAAAACAACGTTACCGCAGTCGTGCTGTTCTCCATCTCCGCCGTGCTCGCGATCGCCATCGTCGTGCTGTTCGTCGTGAAGCCTTCGGATAAGAAGGTGGAGGAAGTAGACGTAAAGTCGCTCAAAGGAAACAAGAAAAAATAAGCGGAAGGGTAGTTTAACGTGAATAGCGCGCCGCCCCGACGGAGTTCCGTCGGGGCGGCTTTTTATCTGTACGTCTCCGCCGTCTCTCGCCCGCGCCGTCGTCTTTTTTACCCGCGCTTTCTTTTCCTTCTCCCGCGTCGTCTCTCGTCTGCGCTTTCTTTTCCTCCCCGCGCCGTCTCTCGCCCGCGCCATTTCTTACCCGCGCTCTCTTTTTCGTCTCCCACGCCATCTTTTTTACCTCGCTGCGTCGTCTCTTTCTCCCGTGTCATCTTCCCCCCCCGCGCTTTCTTTTCCTCCCCGCGCCGTCGTCTTTTCCCGCGCTGTCTCTTTCTCCCGCCGTTTCTCACCCGCACCGTCTTTTTTACCCTCCCCCTCGCATTGCGAGGGGTTCCCTATTTACCCTCCCCCTCATTGAGGGGGAGGGGTAGGGGAGGGGGAGAAGGAGAGAAGAGGAGTCCAACCCCCACCCAACCCTCCCCCTTACCAAGGGGGAGGTAGATTTTTTTCGTTTCTCCTTTTCAGGGGGAGATAACTATATTCCCCGTTTTCTTTTCCTCCCCGCGCCGTTTCTCACCTCCGCCGTTTCTCACCTCCGCCGTTTCTCACCTCCGCCGTTTCTCACCTCCGCCGTTTCTCACCTCCGCCGTTTCTCGCCCGCGCCATTTCTTATCCGCGCTCTTTTTTTCGTCTCCCACACCATCTTTTTTACCTCGCCGCGTCGTCTCTTTCTCCCACGCCGTTTTTCTTTTCCCTTTTCCCTCGCATTGCGAGGGGTTCCCTATTTACCCTCCCCCTCATTGAGGGGGAGGGGTAGGGGAGGGGGAGAGGGGGACTTCGGCATGATCCGTGCGGGCGGACGATCCCGTGTATAAACTTTTCGCAGGGGGACAAACTGGGGATAGGAGGCAAATTATGGTCATTGCGAATCTTATCTCTTACGTCCTTGTCCTGCTCGGCGCGTTGAACTGGGGAATGTACGGCATCTTCGATTTCAACCTCGTTTCGGCGATCTTCATGGGACCCCGCAGCGTGGGCTCCATCATCGTCTATTCGCTCATCGCGCTCGCTTCGATCTGGCTCATCATTTCTCCCATCATCACGAACGGCGCGCTCAAACTGCGCGGCAACCGCGTGGTGCGCGAGAAACCTGCGGAGAACTGAAACGAAAATCCTTCCGTATCGCGGAAGGATTTTTTCATGGGGGAATAATCGGGCGGCGCGCGGCATCTTTTAGGGTATGACTGTTTGCGATCTGAAACGGGGCGACCGCGCCGTCGTGCTCAAAGTGGAGCTCGAACCGCCCGCGCGCGAGCGCCTGCGCGCGCTCAACATCTTTACGGGCGCGAAGATCTCCCTGCTGAAAACGTTTGCGTTCAAAAAGACCTTTCTCGTCGAGGCGAAGAGCGCAAAGGTCGCGCTCGGACGGGAGATCGCGGAGGGGATACGCGTATGGCGGACGTGACCGTTCTGCTCGTCGGCAATCCCAACGCGGGCAAGAGCACGCTCTTCAACGCGCTCACGGGCGGCAACGCCAAGGTGGGAAACTGGCACGGCGTTACGGTGGGCGCGCTCGCGGGGAAGTGCGATTTAGACGGGCTCGCCGCGGAGATCGTCGATCTTCCCGGCATTTATTCGCTCGACAGCATGAGCATGGAGGAAGGATACACCCGCGACTTTCTCGCCGCCCACGGGGAGGACTTCTGTCTCTTCGTGGCGGAGTGTTCCAACCTCGACCGCGCGCTTCCGCTCGTCGCAAAGCTGTTGCGGGAGGGCAGAAGGGGGGCGCTCGCGCTCACCAAGCGGCGGGCGTTCGAGCGCGGCGGCGGGAAACTCGATGCGAACGCGCTGAAAACCGCGCTGGGCGTTCCCGTCTTTTTTGCGGAGGGGAAGCGGGGAGAACTGCGCAAGACGTTGCGGCGGGCGATCGGGGAAAAGCCGCGGCGGACGGCGGCGGACGCCTCCGCCCTGCTTGCGGCGGCGCGCTATGTCCCGGGCAGAACGGGGCTCTCCCGCGCGGATAGATTGCTCTGCAACGGTTTTTTCGCCTTTCCGCTCTTTTTCGCACTCCTTTTCGCCGCGTTTTTTTTGACCTTTGCGCGGGGCATGCCGGGGGATCTGTGCAAGCGGGGGATCGAAACGCTGTTCTCGGAGACGCTCGCCGCCCGCGCCGAGCGCATCGCCTCGCCCGTGCTCCGCGGATTTGTCGCGGACGGCATTCTGCGGAGCCTCGGGAGCGTGCTCTGCTTTCTTCCGCAGATCACGCTGTTGCAATTCTTTCTGCTCCTTCTCGAAGAGAGCGGGCTCCTGTCCCGCCTTGCCGTCCATGCCGACGGGCTGATGTCGGGCGTGGGGCTGAACGGGCGGGCGGTGTTCTCCCTTCTCATGGGGTTCGGCTGTACCGCGGCGGCGATTCTCACCACGCGCGGGCTGGACGACAAGCGCGTCCAGCGGCGCGTCATCCTGTGCCTTCCCTACATTTCGTGCAGTGCGAAACTGCCCGTCTATCTCGCGCTCTCCGCTTCCTTTTTCGAGGAGCCCTTTCTCGCCGTCGTCCTCTTGTATGCGCTCGGCGTGGGGCTCTCCCTGCTCGTTGCGCTCTTTTTGAAGGGGAAGCCCGCGCCGCTCATCCTCGAACTCGCGCCCCTGCAACTTCCCGATCCGCTTTTCGTCGCAAAATCCTTGCTCTTTCAACTCAAACAGTTTATAATAAAGGTGGCGACCGTCATTCTGGCGTTCTTCTTTTTTTCGTGGTTGCTCTCGTCCTTCTCGTTCGGGTTCAGCTATTGCGCGGCGGAGGAAAGCATGCTCGCGACGATTTGCGGCGGGTTGAAATTTCTATTCGCGCCCGTCGGCATGGCGGATTGGCGCATCGCCTATGCCGCGCTCTCGGGGCTCGTTGCGAAGGAAAACGTCGCGGGGGCGATCTCCATGCTGTGCGGGGCGTTTCCCTATCTGGGGGAGAGCGCGTTCGCGCTCGCGGTGTTCGTGCTCGCGTGCTCGCCCTGCGTCTCCGCCATCGCGGCGACGGCGCGGGAAGTCGGCTGGAAGCGGGCGGCGCTCTACGCGGCGGCGCAGACGGGAAGCGCGCTTCTCCTATCGTATCTCGTCTACTTTATGCTCACGGGGCGGGCGGTCCTTTTGTTGCCGCTTGCCGTTGCCGCGGTCGCGGCGGTCATTGCGGGAAGGAAAACTTTTGAGAGAGTACACGGTAAGCGAGCCGACCTCGCTGAAAAACTTCACGGACGTAACGGACGCGCAGGCGTCCTTCGCGTTCAGGACGCTGTTGAAGGCGCGGGAGATCCGCGTGAACGGAGTGCGCACGGGGGAAAACGTCCCGCTCGCGGCGGGCGACGTCGTGCGCTATTACATGACGCCCGCGCAGGAGAGCAAGGCGGCTTTTTCCGTGCTCTACGAGGACGAAAACATCCTCGTGGCGGATAAGGAGAGCGGCGTGAACGCGGAAGCCGTCTTTGCCGCGCTCGCGCGGCGGGGCGAGACGTATTTTATCCACCGTCTCGACCGCAACACCGAGGGACTGCTCGTATTCGCCAAGACGAAGGCGGCGGAGCGGGAACTTCTTGCGGCGTTTCGGGAGCGGCGCGTGGAGAAGAAGTATCTCGCGCTCGTATTCGGGCGTCCCGCCAAGCGGCATGCGGTGGAGGAGGCGTATCTCGTAAAGGACGGGGAAGGGGTGCGCGTCTCCCGCCGTGCGGAGGGCGAAAAAATTGTAACGGAGTACGAGATCGCGCAGGAGCGGGGGGAGACGACGCTCCTGCTCGTTACCCTGCACACGGGCAAAACGCATCAGATCCGCGCCCATCTCGCCTTTCTCGGATATCCCGTCGTCGGCGACGAGAAGTACGGCGACCATCAAAAAAACCGCGCGGCGGGCGCGGCGCGGCAGAGGCTCCTCTCCAAGGAGCTCTCGGTGGAGGGGCGCGGCGCGCTCTCCTATCTGAAAGGAAAAAAATTCGTCTCTTCCAAAAATTTGTAACTTTTTTCCGAAAAACGCTTGACGGCGTTTTTTCTTTGTGCTAATATATGAACAGTTATTCATATATTTATATTTTGGGAGGCTGCCATGAACTGTTGCGCTCACGAGGAAGAACACTGCGTCGTCGCGCGGCTTGCAAAAGAGAATATGCCCGCGGAGGAGGACGTCGCGCGGGTGGCGGCGATCTTTAAGACGATCTCCGAGCCCTGCCGCCTCAAAATCCTGTTCGCCCTGCGGCAGGGGGAGCTGTGCGTGCTCCGCATCGTCGAGGCGGTGGGGGGAACGCAGAGCGCGGTCTCCCACCAGTTGCGCCTGCTCCGCTCCAACGGCATCGTAAAAGGGAGAAGAGAGGGGCAAAATATATTATATTCGCTCGCGGACGAGCACGTCGTCGCCGTGCTCGAACTTGCCTGCGCGCACCTGCACTGTAAAATTTAGGAGTCATTTCCATGCGAAAAATAATCAAAATCAAAAATTTGGACTGCGCCGCTTGCGCCGCGGAACTCTCCGAGGAGCTCTGCTCCGTCGCGGGGGTATCGTCCGCCTCGGCGGACTTCATCAACCAGCGCGTCGCGCTCGAATACGAGACGGCGGAGGCGTTTGAAAGGGCGGTGGACGTAATTTCCCACTTCGAGGAAGTGGAGATCGTAGACGACAACGCGCCCCGCAAAAAGGAGCGGCATTGGAAGGAGCTCTGTTCCATCGCGGTCTCCGCGGCGTTCTTCGTGCCCGCGTTCGTGCTCGATCTGCTCTCCGCGAACGAGTGGCTGGTATTCGGGCTGTTTCTCGCCTCCTTCTTGGCGGCGGGCTGGTCCGTGCTTTTCTCCGTCGTGCGCAATATCCCGCGCGCGTTCAAGGGGGGATTTCACGGCTCCGTGCTCCTCGACGAAAATCTGCTCATGACGATCGCCGCCGTCGGCGCGTTCGCCATCAGGCAGAACATGGAGGGCGCGGCGGTCATGCTCCTCTATTGCATCGGGGAATATTTGCAGGGGCTCGCCGTCGGCTCGTCGCGCGGCGCCATCGCCCGCCTCATGCAGATGAAGAGCGACGTCGCGATTTTGCTCGAAGGGGACGCGCAGCGGGAAGTCGCGCCCGAGGAGCTCCGTGCGGGGGACGTCATCTTACTGCGGCGGGGGGATAAGACGCCCGCGGACTGCACGCTCCTCTCGGCGGAGACCTCGCTCGACGTGAGATCGCTCACGGGCGAGAGCGCCTATCGGGAGGCGCTCGAAGGGGACGAGATCCTCGCGGGCTCCGTCAACGAGGGGAACGCCGTACAGGCGCGCGTGCTCCGTCCCTATTCGGAGAGCGCGGTCGCCAAAATTTTGGAGCTCGTGGAAAATTCCTCCGCGCAAAAGGCGAGACCCGAGAAGTTCATCACGCGGTTCGCGCGCATCTATACGCCCATCGTCGTGCTTCTCGCCGTGCTCATCGCGGTCGTGCCGCCCCTCTTCGACGGGTACAACTTTGTGAGATGGCTCGTGCCCGCGCTGGATTTCCTCGTCATCTCCTGCCCGTGCGCGCTCATCATCTCGGTCCCGCTCACCTATTTTTCGGGCGTGGGCGCGCTGGCGCGGTGCGGGATCCTCACGAAGGGCGCCGTCTATCTCGATAAGCTCGCCGCGGTCAAAGTCGCCGCGTTCGACAAGACGGGCACGCTCACCGAGGGGAAATTCTCCGTGGGCAGAACGGAGGGCGGGCGGCGCGTGCTCGAACTCGCGGCGGCGGCGGAGAAAAATTCCTCCCACCCGCTCGCGCAGGCCTTTTCGGGCGTGGAGACGCCCTATACCGCCTCCCGCAGCGAGGAGATCGCGGGCATGGGGCTGTCCGCGGAGATCGGCGGAAAGACCGTGCTCGTGGGGAGCCGCCGTCTCATGCTCGAACGCGGCGTCGCTTGCGGCGGGGCGGCGGGCGACGGCGTCGCCGTGTACGTGGCGGAGGACGGCAAACAGCTGGGATATGTGGAGATAGAGGACCGTCTCCGCCCCGAGGCGGCGTCCGCGTTGACGGAATTGAAGCGGGCGGGCGTGGGCAAGATCGCGGTCCTCACGGGAGATTCCCGCAAGCGGGCGGAAAGCGTTCTGCAAGGGCTCCCCGTAGACGAGATCTGCGCCGAGCTTCTCCCCGCGGAAAAGACCGCCTGCGCCCGATCGCTCCGCAAAGAGGGCGCGCTCCTCTATGTCGGCGACGGCATCAACGATACGCCCGTGATGGCGATGAGCGACGTCTCCGCCGCGATGGGCGCGCTCGGGAGCGACGCCGCCGTCGAAGCGAGCGACTTCGTGCTCGCGGGCGACGATCTCTCCGCGCTCCCGAAGGCGGTGCGGGGCGCGCGGAAAACGAGGCGCATCGTCGCGGAGAACATCGCGTTCTCCATCGCCGTGAAAGTGGCGCTCATGGCGCTCTCGCTCGCGATCGCGCTTCCGCTGTGGATCGCGGTGCTCGGCGACACGGGCGTTATGCTCCTCGCCGTGCTCAACAGCATGCGCATGCGCGCGAAACTCAAATAACACGGCACATTTTCGTCGCCCCGCTTGACTTTGCGGGGCGATTTCGCTATAATGGGGAAAAAAGAAACATCCCGCACATCGCTTGCGGGAACGGGGAGAAATCATGAAAAGACTGATCGATTGCGCCATGAAGCGCGAACCTTGCGACCTTGTCATCCGCAACGCGCGCATCTTCAACGTATTTACGGGAACGTGCGAGGAGGGGGATATCGCCGTCGCCGAGGGCAGGATCGTCGGCATCGGGAAGGACTACCGCGCGGCGCGCGTCTACGACGCCGCGGGCGCCACGGCGATCCCGGGGCTCATCGACGCGCACATCCATGTGGAGAGCTCCATGCTCTCGCCCGAAGCGTTCGCCTCGCTCGCCGTGCCGCGGGGAACGACGGCGATCGTCGCCGACCCGCACGAGCTCGTCAACGTGTGCGGCATCGAGGGGGCGGAATACGTCGCCAAGGCGTTTTCCGCGCTCGGAAAGGACGGCGTCTGCCCGCTCGACGTGCATTTACAGCTCCCGTCCTGCGTCCCTGCGACGCCCTTCGAGACGAGCGGCGCCATTCTCGACGGCGAGGAGACGGCGCGCGAGCTCAAACGCGACCTCTTCTTCGGGCTGGGCGAGATGATGAACTTCCCCGCCGTGCTCGCGGGGGATAGCGACGTGCTCGCCAAGCTGGAAGCCGCGGAGGCGCTCCGGAAGCCCGTGGACGGGCACGCGCCCGGCGTCTCGGGGGACGCCTTCAACGCCTACCGCTGTGCGGGCGTGCTCACCGACCACGAATCCCTCTCCGCGGCGGAGTGCCGCGAGAAGGTCTCGCGCGGCATGTATGTGCAGATCCGCTGCGGTTCCTCCGTCAACAACATCAAGGACGCGCCCGCCGCGATCGACGCGTTCAATTTCCGCCGCTACATCCTCTGTTCGGACGATAAGAACGCGAAGGACCTCTCCACGCGCGGACATCTGGACGACGCGCTCCGCCGCCTCGTCGCCGCGGGCTTGGACGCGCGTTACGCCGTCGCCGCCGCGACGATCAACATCGCGGACTGCTACCGTCTGCGCGACACGGGCGCGATCGCGCCCCGCTATTTCGCGGACATCGCGCTCGTGGACGATCTGGAACACTTCGGCGTGCGCGCCGTATTCAAGCGCGGCGTGCTCGTCGCGGAGGAGGGGAAACCGCTCTTCTCCGCACAGGAACGCTATCTGCCCGCGGCGGTGCGGAGCACCGTCCGCGTCAAACCCGTCACGGCGGAGAGCTTCCGCATCGAGGGGCACGGCGGGAAGTTCCGCGCCATGGAAGTGCGTCCGTACGAACTGTACACCTCGGAAGTCTTTCTTCCCGCGCCCAAGGGCGAATTTAACGTCAAGGGCACCGAATACGCGAAGCTCGCCGTCGTCGAACGGCACTTTGCGACGGGCAACATCGGGCTCGGGCTCGTCAAGGGCTACGGGCTCCGCGGCGGGGCGATCGGCATCTCCGTCGCGCACGACAGCCACAACCTCGTCCTCCTCGGCGACGACGACGCTGCGCTCGCGCGCGTCGTGTCCCTGCTCGAAGGGGTGGGCGGCGGCATGGCGCTCGTCTCGGGGACGGAGGAAGACGTATTCCCGCTCGACATCGCGGGGCTCATGAGCTCCGCGGACGCGGATGAAGTCATCCGCCGCACGGGCGAGATCGCGGAGAAGGCGCGCCGCATGGGCGTAAAGGAGTGCTACGAGCCCTTCATGACCCTCGTGTTCCTCTCCCTCGCCGTGATCCCCAAATTGAAGCTCACGGACAGGGGGCTCTTCGATCTCGAAAAGTACGCCTTCGTTCCCTTGGAGGAAGTATGAAACTGGTCGCCGCGACGGGGAACGCCCACAAACTCCGCGAATTCCGCGAGATCCTGAAAGGTTTTGAGATCGTCTCCGAGCGGGAGGCGGGCTACCTCGGCGAAGTGGAGGAGACGGGGGAGACGTTCGCGGAGAACGCCCGTTTGAAGGCGTATGCCGTGTGCAAGGCGACGGGGCTTCCCGCGCTTGCGGACGATTCGGGGCTGTGCGTGGATGCGCTCGGCGGCGCGCCGGGCGTGTACAGCGCGCGCTATTCGGGGGGCGGAGACGCGGAGAACCGCGCCCTCCTTTTGGAGCGGCTGGCGGGAGAGGAGGCGCGCGGGGCGCACTTCGCCTGCGCCGTCTGCCTCGTCTTTCCGGACGGGCGGGAACTTTCCGCCGAGGGGAGATCGTACGGGACGATCTTGCGGGAGGAGCGCGGCACGGGAGGCTTCGGCTACGATCCGCTGTTCTATTCGCAAGAGCTCGGCAAAACGTTCGCCGAGGCGAGCGAAGCGGAGAAAAATTCCGTCTCGCACAGAGGACGCGCGCTCCGCGCGCTCGGGGAGCTTTTGTGAAAACCTTTCTCGTCTGTTCTGATTCCCACGGGAGGCGGGGCGCGCTCGACCGCGTCCGTCCGCTCATCGCCGAGAACGATTTTTTCATCCACCTCGGGGACGGCTCGTCGGACGCGCGGGAGATCCTCTCGCTCTATCCCGAAAAAACGTATATTTGCAGGGGCAACTGCGATTTTGCCTTTGGGGAGGCGGAGTACGTTCTCCAAGCGGAGGGGCTCTCCGTGCTCGCCTGCCACGGGCACCGCTACGGCGTGAAGCGGGGGCTGGAAGGGCTCGCCGCGCGCGCCAAGCAGCTCGGCTGTGAAGTCGCGCTCTACGGGCATACGCATATCGCCGACGTCCGAACGGTGGACGGCGTGCTGTGCGTCAATCCGGGCGCGCTCGCGAGCTATGCGGAAGCGAGCTATTGCTACCTCGTTCTGCATCGGGGAAAAGCAACGCCGACCATTGTTCCCGTCTCATAAAAAAACTCCGATGAACCATCGGAGTTTTTTTATGAGGCTTTTTTTGCCTTTCGGTTGCGGTATGCGCTTCGGGCGATCTCGAACGCGTTGAGCCCGATCCCCGAGAGGATGTACATATAGAAGGTGAAGAACCGCCACACGAGGATGACCCAGCCGAGTACGGCGTTCACGCCGGGGCGCGTTATGAGGACGGTCGCAAAGACGATCGTGCCCGTCGTCTCCACCGCGCCCGTGTTGCCGGGGGTGGGGATGAGGTAGGCGGAGAACTGCGAGATGATGTTCAGGCTCACCACCTGCAAGTACAGCTCGCCCGTCATGGGCACGTTGGCGATCGCAGCGACGGCGAAAAAGGGAATGGAAGCCGTCGTCGCCGTCTCGGCGATGCACATGAGAAGGAGCGGGAAGAGCAGTTTCCATTTTTTGAGAACGGTTTGAATGGCGATGCAGTATTCCTTCACGCCGCGCACGTATTTTTTGGTAACCGCATACTTGCGCTTTACGATGTGCATCTTTTTGAGCAAAAAGATGAGGATCGCCGTCAGCTTCATCACAAAGCGGGGGAAGAAGGAGAGGACGCCGAGGATGACGGGGAAGGAGAGATTGAGAAAGACGGAGAACCACGCGACGATGCGCACGGTGGCGGAGACGGCGGGCACATCCGAAGAGGCGAGGACGTCGGGCGCGAAGCACATGACGAGGAGGGAGAACACGCACCAGACGGCGAGGCTCACGATGAGCCGCGCAAGCGGGACGGCGGCGGCAGCTCCCTTGGGGATGTCCTTCTTTTTCAGAAGATAATAGATCTGGAAGGGCTGTCCGCCGCTCGCAAAGGGGGTCACGCCGTCGTAATATTTGCCGAGGAGCATCGTCTTCATGGCGGTGCGCACCCGCCACTTCCCCGTGTAAATTTTGAGGAGATAGGAAAATTTGAGAAATTCGATCGCGATATAGAGCGCGATCATGCCGAGAAAAGCAAAAAAGAAGGGAACGCTCATCCCTTCGAGCATTTCCCGAAAGCCCACTTGGCGGACTTCGTTTTCGGTAACATAGTCGCCGAGGGTGAACATTACCGCCACGGAAAACGCGATAAGCGCGAGGAGGAGAACGGTCTTGATCCACCAGTTGCGCATTTTTTTCTTTTGTTCCGCCGCCTGCGGACGCGGCGCGCTCTCTTCCGCCATGCCTTTCTCCGTTATGTCCTTTCCGCCTTTTTGGCGCGCCGATTGCGGTATGCGCTGCGGATGATCTCAAAGATATTGATGCCGATGCCGGAGAGGATATAGATATAGTACATGAAGAACCGCCACACGAGCACGATCCAGCCCGATAAAGCCGTTATGACCGGCTGATCGCCCAAGATCATGATGAGGGCGAGCGTTGTTACCGCCTCGTTCGCGCCGCTGTTGCCGGGCGTGGGGATGAGAGAGGCGGAGTAGAAGGCAATCACGCCGAGGCAGACGATCTGCAACAGGAGCTCGGGATAGAGTTCCGCGCCGACGGGCGCGATCGCGAGCACGGTGCAGAAGGGGATGAGAAGGTACGTCGCCGTCTCCACCACGCAGAAAAACACGAGCGGGATGAGCTTCCACGCGTGCCGTATCAGCGATTTCAGCGATTGGCGGTATTCCTCCATCTCATAGACGTACTTTTTCATCGTGGGATATTTATGCTTCACGATGCGGATCTTATTGAGGAACCCGACGATCTTGACGATGAGCTTCTTCCCCGCCCGCGGGAAGAGCGAGGCGAATACGATGAGAACGGGCACGAGGAAATTGAAGGCGAGCGAGATCCACGCCACGACCATGATGGCAATGCCGCCGATCCCGCTGATATCCACACAGAAGTGCGCCGTGATGAGGAGCGCAATGGCGATGAAACAGAATACGATGGTATTTACGATATAGCGCACGAGGGGGACGGCTGTCGCCACGCCCGCGGGAATGTCCTTTTTATGCAGATAATAGATCTGGAAGGGCTGTCCGCCCGTGCCGAGCGGGGTGATGCCGTCGTAGTATTTGCCGAGGAACATCACCTTGACGGAGTTTTTCAGCCGCCACTTTCCCGTGGAAATTTTGAGGAGATAGGAATACTTCATGCTCTCGGCGAGAATGGCGACGAGAAGCATGGCGATAAGGATGCCGAACCACATCCAATTTACGCCGCGGATCATGGTGGTGAAGCTCACCGTGTCGCCGCCGACGTATTTGGTGATGGTGAACATCATCGCGATGGAGACGCCGATGAGCAGGAGGAGCAGGGAGGTCTTTATCCACCACTTGCGGTTCTTGGACTTGGCGTCGCCCGCCTTTTGCGCCTCCATCTCCTGTTTTAATTTTTCGAGATCCCGCTCCTTGGCACGGTTATAACGGGCGGCAAAATCTTTGTCGTCGCCCGTGTCGAGCGTTTCCGTTTCGGACTCCTCGGGTCCGGACGGAATGGGAGCCTTGTTTTCGTCCTCGTTCATCTCTTACCAATCATACCATATTTTAGCCGAAAAAGCAACGGGATAACGCGCGTTTATCCGCTTTCCCGCCTACTTTTTTCAACGATCTCTGCCGCTTCGGCATGTTTTTTCTTTTCCTTTGCGGAGACGCGGAGATGGTATCCCCACCTTCCGAACGCCGCGGCGAGAATCACGACGTAGCCGCACACGCTGAGGACGCTCGGCGTTTGGGCGAGGAAGAAGTACCCCAAGAGCGCGGCGAAGAGCACCTGCGCGTAGTCGAACACGGCGATCTCTTTGGCGGGCGCGAAGCGGTAGGCGGCGGTGATGAAGAACTGCCCGCACGTCGCCGCGACGCCCGCAAGGAGCAGCCACATAAGCTGCATCAGCGTCATCGGCTCGTAGAACGCGATGAGAAAGGGGAGGGAGACGACGGTGGAAAAGAGCGCGAAGAAGAATACCGTCATCGTCCCGCGTTCGCCCTTTACGGCGAGGATACGCACGCAAGTGTATGCAAAGCCCGCGCACGCGCCGCTCAAAAACCCGGAGACCGCGGGGATCGCCGCCATGTCAAAACGGGGGTTCACCACGCACATTGCCCCCGCGAAGGCGAGGAGCACGAAGATGATCTCGGGAATGTTCGGCTTCTCCTTCAACAGGAGCACGGAAAACAGAATGGCAAAGAAGGGGGAGAGCTTGTTGAGAATGGAGGCGTCCGAGATGCTTCCGATGTGGTCGATGGCGTAAAAATTGAGGATGACGCCGATAAATCCGAATGCGGCGCGCAAAAACAGCCAGAGGAAGCTCTCCTTGCTCTTGATGCGAAACTTCTGCTTGTCGAAGAGGAGCACGAAAAACACCGCAACGACGGTGAGCGCATTGCGGAAGAATACCTTCTGCATGAGGGGCAGATCGCCCGCCTTGTTCACGAACAGGTTCATCGCGGCGAACGAGAGCGCCGCGCCGAGGATATAGAGAATACCGATGCTTTTTTTCGGGGAAATTTTCACGTTCACTATTATATGCGCGCGTGCAAAAAAAGTCAAACGTACGGGGCGGTCCCGAAAGGCAGAAATAGGGGGAAGTCCTTGCGATTTTTGCGCGGGCGCGCGATACCGAACTTGCGCCGCGAGCGGATATAAAAACGGGAAACGGCTGCATTCGTAAAAAAACGCCGTCCGCGAGGGACGGCGTTTTTTTGAGAGCCTTAAATTTTCGGGTTCGCCTTGTAGGAGGTGTGCAGTACCTCGTGCGCCTTGTGAGAGTTGGGCGCGCCGAAGTATTCCTTGTAAAGCGTCTCGATGACGGGGCTGTCGGACGAGAGACGGATCTTGTTCTCCTTGTCGCTCGTATACAGCGCCTTCGCGCGGAGACCTTTGAGGTCTGCGGAGTTGCGGATGCTGTCCGGAAGGGTAGGCTGTCCGCCGCCGTTCACGCAACCGCCGGGGCACGCCATGATCTCGACGAAATCATACTGCTTCTTGCCCGACTTGATGTCGTTCAAAACGGTCGCCGCATTCTCCAAGCCGCTTGCGACCGCAACGCGGACGGGAATGCCCGCGACGGTATACGTCGCTTCCTTGATGGGGGAGACGCCGCGGACTTCGGGGAAGTCGACGACTTCAAACTTGCCGTCGAGCATCTTCGCCGCGACGCGGAGCGCCGCTTCCATCACGCCGCCCGTTGCGCCGAAGATGGTGCCGCCGCCCGAGCAGGTCGCGAACGGATCGTCGAACGCCTCGTCTTCGAGTTCCGTAAACTTGATGCCCGCCGTCTTAATCATGGAGCCGAGCTCGCGCGTCGTGAGCGCGACGTCCACGTCGCCTTCGAGCTGCGGACGTTTGATCTCGTGCTTCTTCGCGGAGCAGGGGATCACGGAGACGACGAAGAGGTCCTTGGGGTCGATGCCGTGCTTCTCGCAGTAATACGTTTTGAGGAGCCCGCCGAACATGCCCTGCGGCGATTTGCAGGTGGAGAGGTTGGGGATAAATTCGGGGAAGCTCTGTTCGACGAATTTCACCCAGCCGGGGCAGCAGGAAGTGAACATGGGCATCGTGCCCTTGTTCTTGATGCGGTTCAAAAGCTCGGTCGCCTCTTCCATGATGGTGAGGTCTGCGGTGATGTCCATATTGAACACTTCGCAGTCGCCGAGGCGCCTTATCGCCGCGACCATCTTGCCCTCGACGTTGGTGCCGACGGGCATGTCGAACACTTCGCCGAGCGTCGCGCGGACGGAGGGAGCGGTGAAGAACACCACCTTCTTGGAGGGATCGGAAAGTGCCTTCCACACGGGGTCTACGTCGCTCTTCAACGTGAGCGCGCCCACGGGGCAGGCGACGACGCACTGTCCGCATCCGACGCACGAGCTGTCTTTGAGTTCAACGCCGCCCGCGCTTCCGACGTGCGTCGCGAACCCTCTCGCGATGGGACCGATCGCGCCGACATGCTGTTTCTTGCACGCCGCGACGCAGCGCATGCAGTTGATGCACTTGTCGTTGTCGCGGACGACGCAGGGGTTGGAATCGTCGATGGCATAGCCGCGGGGGCTGTTCTCGAAATAGTCCTCATCCGCGCCGTATTCGGCGGAAAGTCTTTGAAGTTCGCAGTTGTGGTTCCTCTCGCAGGAGAGGCACTTTTTCTTGTGCGTGGAGAGGAGAAGTTCGAGCGTCATCTTTCTCGACTTTCTGCACTTCTCGGTGTTCGTCTTTACCTCCATGCCCTCGGACACGGGATAGACGCATGCGGCAACGAGTCCGCGCGCGCCCGTCGCTTCCACGAGGCACATACGGCAGGAACCCACGCAGTTCACGTCCTTTAAGTAGCAGAGGGTAGGGATCTCGACGTGCGCCGCGCGCGCCGCTTCGAGAATGGTGGAGCCTTCGGGAACGCTCACGGGGATATTGTTGATTTTCAGATTCACGTTAGCCATTTGTCTTTACCTCACTTTCTCGAAACTGCCTTGAACTTGCAGTTGCTCTGGCAGACGCCGCACTTCACGCACTTCGCGGGGTCGATCTCGAAGGACGCGAGCTTGTGCCCGGGCGCGATATAGTCCGTCCGCGTGATGGCGGAAACGGGGCAGTTCTTCGCGCACACGCCGCAGCCGATGCACTTTTCCTTGTCGATGGAGAAGTTCAGAAGCGCCTTGCAGACGCCCGCCTCGCAGTGGTGTTCGTTGATGTGATCCTCGTACTCCTTGCGGAAGTGGTGCAGGGTGGAGAGGATGGGGTTGGGCGCGCTTTGTCCGAGCGCGCAGAGGGAAGAGGACTTCATGTGCTCCGCAAGCTCCTCGATCTTGACGAGGTCTTCGGGCGTGCCCTTTCCTTCGGTGATCTTCGTGAGAAGTTCCAACAGGCGCTTGGTGCCGATGCGGCAGGGATTGCACTTGCCGCAGCTCTCATCCGCCGTAAATTCGAGGTAGAACTTGGAGATATCCACCATGCAGGTGTCCTCGTCGAGGACGATGAGACCGCCCGAGCCCATCATGGAGCCGATGGCGACGAGGTTATCGAAGTCGATGGGGGTGTCGATGAGGCTCGCGGGAATGCAGCCGCCCGAAGGACCGCCCGTCTGCGCCGCCTTGAACTTCTTCCCGTTCGGGATGCCGCCGCCGATCTCTTCGATGATCTCGCGGAGCGTCGTGCCCATGGGAACTTCCACGAGCCCGACGTTGGTGATCTTGCCGCCGAGCGCGAACACTTTCGTGCCCTTGGACTTTTCGGTACCGATGGAGGCGAACCACTTCGCGCCCTTCATGATGATGGGGTTGATGTTCGCCCACGTCTCAACATTGTTCAGAATGGTGGGCTTGCCGAAGAGACCCTTGACGGCGGGGAAGGGGGGACGGGGACGGGGTTCGCCGCGGTGTCCCTCGATGGAGGTCATGAGCGCGGTCTCCTCGCCGCAGACGAACGCGCCCGCGCCGAGACGGATATCGATGTCGAAATCGAACCCGAGCCCTAAAATGTTTTTGCCGAGGAGCCCATGTTCATGCGCCTGTGCGATGGCGATCTTCAACCGCTCGACGGCGATGGGGTATTCCGCACGGACGTAGATATAGCCCTGGTGCGCGCCGATCGCATAGCCCGCGATGGTCATCGCTTCGAGCACGCTGTGGGGGTCGCCCTCCAAGACAGAGCGGTCCATGAACGCGCCGGGGTCGCCCTCGTCCGCGTTGCAGCAGACGTATTTTATGTCGCCCGCGGAAGCCTTCGCAAAGCTCCACTTTCTGCCGGTGGGGAAGCCCGCGCCGCCTCTGCCGCGCAGTCCCGAATCGAGCACTTCCTTGATGACGTCGTCGGGCGTCATCGTGGTGAGGACCTTTTCGATGGCGGCGTAGTCGCCCGCGGCGATCGCCTCCTCGATGTTCTCCGCCGCGATCACGCCGCAGTTGCGGAGCGCGATGCGCATCTGCTTCTTGTAGAAGGGGGTCTCCGCAAAGGGAGTGATGGTCCCGTCGGTGTGGACGGTATCCTTGTAGAGCAGTTCCTTTACGACTTCGCCGCCCTTGACGAGGTGCTTTCTCACCACCGTCTCCACGTGTTCGGGCGTCATCTGCGCATAGAACGCGCCCTCGGGATAGACGATCATGATGGGACCGAGCGCGCAGAGACCGAAGCAGCCCGTCTTTACGACGAGCACGTCGTCGATCCCGCATTCCTGCATCGTCTTTTCGAGATGTTCGATGACCTGCGCGGAGTGCGAAGAGGTACAGCCCGTGCCGCCGCAGACGAGGACCTGATGGCGGTATCCCGTGAGGGGCGCGAGCTTTTCCGCCTGTTCCTTGACGAGGCGTCTCACGTCGATGAGTTCTTTTTTGCTTTGACGGATGGCGTCTAATTCTTGTACAGTCATTTGCTTGCCTCCCTGTGAGAATCGAGAATGCCTTTCACCTTATCGGGGGTGAGCCTGCCGTAGACCTCTTCGCCGATCATCATGACGGGCGCAAGGCCGCAGGCGCCGACGCAGCGGCAGCTGTCGATGGAGAAGAGCCCGTCCTCCGTGCACTCCCCGCACTTGATGCCGAGCTGCTTTTCAAGCTCTTCCAAGATCTTATCCGAGCCCTTGACGTAGCAAGCCGTACCGAGGCACACGCTGATGCGGTTTTTGCCCTTCGGCTTCAACGAGAACTGCGAATAGAAGGTAACGACGCCGTATACCTCCGAGAGGGGGATCCCCAGCCCTTCCGCGATGACCTTCTGCACTTCCATCGGCAGATAGCCGTAAATGGCCTGCGCTTCCTGCAAGATGTGCATGAGGCATCCCGGCGTTGCGCGCGACGCTTCGATGACGGCATCGAGTTTCTTCCTCTGCTCCGAGCCGCACGCGCCCGCCGCTTCACATTGTTTCATAACGACCTCCTTGTAACGTTGATATCCCTCCCGCTTTCTTCTTGCGGGAGCGAACGGATTTTACCGAACCGTATTATATCATAAACAAAAAAAGATTTCAATACAATTTTGCAAATTGTAAAAAATTGTCGGAAAAAAAAGAGGCATTTTTTTCGCGCGCGCGACAAAAAGAGTCCCTTCCGCGGGGGAAGGGGCTCTTTTACGGCTTTTTGCCTCTTTATGGAACGTAGACGTACTGCGCGGCGGTGAAGGAAAATTCCTCCGCCGTCTCCGCAACGTACTGGTAGTTTCTCCCGAAGAAGGAACCGGTCGTCCTCACCGCGATGTCTCTGTATTCCACGCAGATTTCGTCGTCCGCCTGAACTTTGCGGAAGAGGGCGCGCGCCGCCGCGGTGAGCGAATAAGAACTGCTCCCGCTCTCCGCAAAGGAAGTGCGCTCCCCGTTTACGGTTACCGCGTCGATCGCCTTCGGGCTCTGTCCCCATTCCGCATAGAGGGGGCTCTCCGCGCTCGCGGCGGCGGCGATGAGGTAGGTCGCGGTCGCGTTGAGCGACGAGCTCGTATACAGGACGGCGGAGGAGAAGGAGAGGTCGATGCGCGCGTCGCCGAGCACATAGCCGTACTGCGTCACTTCGCCGCCGCTCTCCTCGTGCGTTTCGATGAGTTGGGTCGCCGCATAGCGGGCGTCGTTGGCGGGAATGGCGAAGTTCAGCCCCTCCACGTTCTGCCCGTTGTAGGTGTCGTAGCCCGAATTGATGATGCCGACGAGGTTGCCGTAGACGTCGAAGAGCCCGCCGCCCGAATTTCCCCCGTTGATGGAGGCGTCCGTCTGCATGAGCGTCATCGTGCCGATGTCGCTCACGCTCACGTCCCGTTTGGTCGCCGAGACGATGCCGTGCGTCACCGTTCCGCCGAGAATGCCGAGGGGATTGCCGATGGCGAGCACTTCCGTGCCCACTTTTACGGTGTCGCTGTCCGCGATGAAGGAGGCGACGGAGAGCTTCACGCCTTGGGGCGGACGGATCGCGAGCACCGCGATGTCCCGCGTGAACGAGCTCCCCACGAGCGTGGCGGGGTAGACCGTCGTCGACTCCGAACCGTCCTCCGCGATGGTAAGAACGTCCACGGCGAACGAGATCCCGCCGTCGATGACGTGATGGTTGGTCACGGCGTAATATTCGTCGGGCGCGCTCTCCTCGCCCGCATAGGCGATGATCACGCCGCTCCCCGCGCTCGCGCCCGTCTCGGTGTAGCTGGTTACGTCCACGACGGAGGGGCGGATGTCCGCGAGGACTTCCGTCGTCGCACTCTTCTCCGCGGGCGCCGTCGCCGTGATGAGGGAGACTTCGTAGCGGTTCTGCTCCGCCGCGGCGCAGGCGGAGAGGGGGAGGGCGAGCGCCAGCGCGGACGCCGCCAAAATTGCGGAAATTTTTCCGAAAGAATGCTTCATGGATGGATCCTCCGAGCGGTGCGGGATCGCCGCACCGTCTGTTATTTTATCGCAGCGGCGGAACTTTGTCAACGGCGCGGAATGCGCGCGGGGAAAATTTTTCGTTTTTTTCACAATGTGAGAATTTCGTGCGCGCGCGGGCGTTTTGCGCGCGTCGCGCGCGTGAAGTTGACAATCCGTTCCGCGCCTTTTATAATATTTGATAATATTTTTCCCGCGCACAGGGCGGTTTATACCGCGCCCGCTCCTGCGGAATACTGTTTTGCGGAGGCAACGCACATGAAAAACTTTATCTTTCTCTCGCCCAATTTTCCCGAGAGCTATTGGAGATTCTGCCGCGGATTGAAGGAGAACGGGTTCCGCGTGCTCGGCATCGGAGACTGCCCCTACAACGATCTCTCGGAGGACCTCCGCGCGAATTTGGACGAATATTACAAGGTGGATGACCTCGAACATTACGAAGAGGTGTACCGCGCCGTCGCCTTTTTCGCGTTCAAATACGGGAAGGCGGATTTCCTCGAAAGCAACAACGAATATTGGTTGGAGCGCGACGCCCGCCTGCGCGCCGATTTCCACATCACGAGCGGATTTCAGCCCGAGGACATGCCTCCCGTCAAGTTCAAGTCGCTCATGAAGGAAAAATACGCCCGCGCGGGCATTCCCGCCGCGCGCTGGTGCGTCGCGGAGGGGGAGCCGCTCCGCCGCTTCGCCGCGGAAGTCGGCTATCCCATCGTCGTCAAGCCGGATAACGGCGTCGGCGCGAACGAGACCTACCGCATCTCCTCGGAGGAGGAGCTAACGGCATTCGCGGCGCGGGGGCTCCGCGGCTACATCGCGGAGGAATACGTGTTCGGCGAAGTGTGCTCGTACGACGCGATCGTGAACGCGGCGGGCGAGCCCGTGTTCGAGACGGGCAACATCACGCCCGCCTCCCTCATGGACGTCGTCAACGAGCGGAGCACGAGCATGTTCTTCATCGTAAAGGAACTCGCCGCCGACGTCCGCGAAAAGGGGAGAGCCGCCTTAAAGAGCTTCGGCGTGAAAAACCGCTTCGTCCACTTTGAATTTTTCCGTCTTTTGCGGGACTGCCGCCTCGGGAAAGAGGGGGAGATCGTCGCGCTCGAAGTCAACATGCGTCCGAGCGGCGGCTGCTCGCCCGACATGATGAATTATGCCAACAGCGTGGACGTCTACCGCATCTGGGCGGATACCCTCGCGGGCGCGCCCTGCGCCCCCGCCGCGGGCAAAAAACAATTCTGCGCCTTCGTCGGGAGAAGGGAAAAAAGAGGGTACGCGCTCTCCCGCAGCGACGTCTTTGCCCGCTACGGGGAACACATGATCGCCGTCGCGCCCGTGCCCGCCGCACTCTCTCCCGCCATGGGGGACACGATGTACCTCGCCGTATTTCCCACGGAGGAGGAGACGCGCGCCTACCTTTCCGCGCTTTCGGAATAAGTTAGGCGGGCGCTGTCATATTCGGAAACTTCGCCGCATAAAAAAGAGTTAGCAACTGCGAACTTTTTTTGAAAAACCGCCGCAAAACAGTTGACAGGGCGGAAAAAGCATGATAGAATAAGCATAGTTCGCAAATGCGAACTGCATCGTCCGCGGTCGGCGGACGAAATTTCGGAAGATCGGTTCGCCTATGCGAACTCGGAAAAGGAGATTGCTATGCCGTTGTTTTTGGCGCCCCTCGGACAGGAAGTTACCATCGTGAAGATCGTCGCGGACGATAAGACGAAGAAACATCTGTCCAATCTCGGGATCTTGCCGCAGGGAAGGATCACCGTCCTCTCTGCAAGCGGGGGCAGCGCGGTGTGCCGCGTGAAGGAGGGCAGGCTCGCCCTCGACCGCGACGTTGCCGCGCGCATCTATGTCGGCTGATTCGGCAAAGCAATACGGAGGTATTTTTTGGATATGACGAAACTTTTGAACGAGTTTTCCGTCGGCGAGCGGGGCGTTGTCAAGACCGTCTCGGGCGAAGGGAAAATCAGGAGAAGGCTGTTCGACATGGGCGTAACGCCCGGCGCGGAAGTGCTTCTCCGCAAGAAGGCGCCCCTCGGCGACCCGCTGGAAATTTCCATCCGCGGGTATGAGCTCACGCTCCGCAGTTCGGAGGCGGCGTATGTTACGATGGAGGCGAAGCAATGAAGAAATTCGCCTTGGCGGGCAATCCCAACTGCGGGAAGACCACGCTCTTTAATCTGCTCACGGGCTCCACGGCGTACGTGGGGAACTGGCCCGGCGTTACGGTGGATAAGCGGGAGGGCGTTTATAAGCGCGGCGAGGAGCGCGTGCAGATCGTAGACCTGCCCGGCATCTATTCGCTCTCGCCCTATACGCCCGAGGAGGTGATCTCGCGGAATTTCATCCTCGACGAGAAGCCCGATTGCGTCATCAACATCGTGGACGCGACCAATTTGGAGCGCAACCTGTACCTCACCACACAGCTCATGGAGATCGACGTCCCCGTCGTCATCGCGCTCAACATGATGGACGCCGTGGAACGGAGCGGGGACGAGATCGACGCGAAGGACCTCGAAAAGAAGATCGGGCTCCCCGTCGTCGCCATCTCGGCGCTCAAAGGGGCGGGCATCAAGGAACTCATGGATCGGGCGATCTCCGTCTCCAAGGAGCCGCGCGAGGGGGTGACCGTCCTGCACGATTCGCCGCTCGCGCACCTCGTGCGCGACGTCAACATCGCGCTCAAAGGGGCGAAGGTGTCCGCGCCGCTCTTCCATGCCGTGAAGCTCGCGGAGATGGACGAGATCGAGGTCGGCATGCACCCCGAGCTCGTGAAGATGGTGGACGAATTCAAGGCGACGTTCGCGGACGACACCTTCGGGAGCGATCTGGAAGCGGTCGTCGCGGACGCGCGCTATAAGTACATTTCGGCGAACTATTCCTCGGCGTACCGCAGAAAGGAGAAGAAGGAACAGCTCTCGCGGAGCGACAGGGCGGATAAAATTTTGACGCATAAAGTTTGGGGCATTCCCATCTTTATCGTCATCCTCTTCGCGATCTTCCACCTGACGTTCGCCGAAGATCTCTTCTATATCGGCGCGATGGCGGGCGGGCTCCCCACGCTGGAAGAGCTCGGGCTCGACCCCGAGAACGTCGGGGTACAGCTTCTTGCCTGCTTCTACGATGGCGCGCTCTTCTCCCCGGGCGTCATGTTGCAGAACGTGATGGGCTGGCTCACGGGGCTCGTCGGCATGGGGCTGGACGCCGCCTGCGCGAGCGCGCCCGCCTGGGTGGGCGGCTTCATCGTGAACGGCGTGTGGGAAGGGCTCGCCGCGGTTTTGAGCTTTATCCCGCAGATCCTCGTGCTCTTCATGTTCTTCTCCATTTTGGAGGATTCGGGCTACATGGCGCGGATCGCCTTCATCATGGATAGGATCTTCCGCCGCTTCGGGCTCTCGGGCAGGGCGTTCATGCCCATGATCATGGGCTTCGGATGCTCCATTCCCGCGATGATCAACACGCGCACGCTCGCTGACGACAACGAGCGGACGAGTACGGTGCGCGTCATCCCGTTCTTCTCCTGCGGGGCGAAATTGCCCATTCTTACCGCCATCGCGGGCGGCATTTTGGGGGCGGCGGATGCACCGCTCGTGGACCTCATCGTGCTCGCCATGTACCTTCTCGGCATGATCGTCGCGCTCTCGACCGTCATTTTGATGCGCGCCACGACGATGCGCGGGGACGTGCCGCCCTTCATCATGGAGCTCCCGCCCTATCACAGACCGCTCTTCAAGGGGCTGATGATCCACCTGTGGGATAAGCTCAAACACTTCATCAAGAAGGCGTTCACCATCATCCTCGCCTCGACCATCGTCATCTGGTTCCTCTCGCACTTCTCGTGGGATTGGCGGTACCTTGCCGACGAGCAGATGGACGTCAGCATCCTCGCGAGCATCGGCAAGCTCATCCAGCCCGTCTTTACCCCGCTCGGCTTCGGTTCGCAGCTCGGAAGGGCGGCAGGCTGGGTGTTCGCCGTCGCCGCCATCACGGGGCTCATCGCGAAGGAGAACGTCATCGCGACCTTCTCTACGCTCGCCGCCTGCCTCGTCGCGGGATTCGAGGCGACCGAAGAGGGCGTGAGCGAAGTCATCACCCTGATGGGGCAGACGGGCATCACCATTCCCGCGCTCATCGCCTTCATCGCCTTCAACATGCTCACCATTCCCTGCTTCGCGGCATGCGCCACGGCGCGGGCGGAGCTTCCCAAGGGCAAGTTCAAATGGACGCTCCTCTTTTGGGTCGCGACTTCCTATTTCGTCTCCGCGGCGATCTATCTCATCGGCAGTTGGTGGTGGACGCTGTTTCCCATCCTTGCCGTCGTCGCGGCGGGCATCACGGGCATCGTTTTCTGGAATAAGAAGCACCCCGTGAAGAAAAACGAGGCGCCCATGTCCGAGGGAGAAGCCCTCGAAGCGGCGGCGGTCGCTTCGGACGGCGAGGAGGACGGGCAATGAGTTGGTGGGAAGCGCTCATCATTGCCGCCGCGGCGGCGTTTGTCGTCGGCGTAGCGATTTATTCCTTCGTGCGGAGAAAGCACGGAAAGGGCGGTTGCGATTGCGGTTGCGACCATTGCCGTTGCGGCGGGTGCGCCTCCCGCAAAACGCCCCCCGAAAAGTAGCCCATTCATAACAATCTCCATAAATCTTCGTAAGGACCTCTCCCGTTCGGGGGAGGTCCTTACGCCCGCAAAAGAAGCGCGCGGGCAGAGCAGACGCATGCAATATAAATTTATTCGCATAATTCCGAAAAACGAGGCGGTCGGGTTCGATATTTTCACAAAAACCGCGCGCGCTCGCTTGACAGACGCGCCCGATTTTGTTACAATGCGGTTGGAGAACAGACATGATCATTTTCAATAACAAGTCCAACTTACTCGAAGACAGCGTCTACAAATACCGTTTGCAGGACGTGGAGGAGCCCAAGCTCTACCGCGAACTCTTCTCGTACGAAGAAATTCCCAAGATCGCGTTCAACAACCGCCACGTGCCCATGAACATGCCGGACGAGATCTGGATGACGGACACCACCTTCCGCGACGGACAGCAGTCCACGTCGCCCTTTACGGTGAAGCAGATCGTCTCGCTGTATCGGCTCATGTCCCGCCTCGGCGGCGAAAAGGGGCTGGTGCGCCAGTCCGAATTTTTCCTCTATTCCAAAAAGGACAGGGAGGCGCTCACCGCCTGCCGGGAGACGGGGCTCAAATACCCCGAGATCACGACGTGGATCCGCGCGAACGAGAAGGATTTCGAGCTCGTGAAGGAAGCGGGCGTGGAGGAGACGGGCATCCTCGTCTCTTGCTCGGACTATCACATTTTCAAGAAGATGAACTTGACGCGCAGACAGGCGCTCGATAAATATCTCGGCATCGTCAAGAGCGCGCTCTCCCACGGCATCCGCCCGCGCTGCCATTTCGAGGACATCACGAGGGCGGATTTCTACGGCTTCGTCGTTCCGTTCGCGAGCGAGCTCATGCGCCTTTCGGAGGAGAGCGGCATTCCCGTGAAGATCCGCATGTGCGACACGATGGGCTTCGGCGTCGCCTTCCCGGGCGCGACCCTTCCGCGCAGTGTGCAGGGCATCGTGTACGGGCTCCATCACTATGCGGGCGTGCCGCACGCGATGCTCGAATGGCACGGGCACAACGATTTTTATAAGGCGGTGAACAACGCCTCCACGGCGTGGCTGTACGGCGCGTCGGCGGTGAACTGTTCGCTCCTCGGCATCGGCGAGCGCACGGGGAATTGCCCCTTGGAGGCGATGGCGGTGGAGTACGCCTCCCTCCGCGGTACGATGGACGGCATGGATTTTACCGCCATCACCGAGATCGCCGATTATTTTGAACGGGAGATCAACTATTCCGTCCCGCCCAAAACGCCCTTTGTGGGGCGCGCGTTCAACTCCACGCGGGCGGGCATCCATGCGGACGGGATGCTCAAAGACGAGGAGATCTACAACATCTTCGACACGGCGAAAATTTTGGGTAGACCCGCGCGCGTCAGCGTCAACAAGACGAGCGGGCTGGCGGGCATCGCCTATTGGCTCAACGAATATTTCAAGTTGCCCGAGGGGCACAGGGTGGAAAAGACGGATCCGCTCGTTATCAAAATGAAGGAAGCGGTGGACGCGGAGTACGAGGAGGGGCGCAACAGCTCGTTCGGGGACGACGAGCTCGTCAATCTCATCTATTCGCTGGACAGCCGCCGCATTCGGGAACTGAACTCCTTTGCGGAGCAGTGAGGAACAAGTATGTTATCGGATAAACTCATGAAAGCCTTCGGCTATGGCGCCTTCGTGCCCGTCCTGTTCAATTTCGCGATCGCCGTCGTCTTTCTCTCCGTCCCCTTCGTCTCGGACCGCGCCGTGCTCGTTTCGGCGGGGGTTTTGCTCCTGTTGGGCGGCGTGTGCTGCATCGCGGCGTTCTTTGTGGAAAAACTCGGGGCGGCGGGACTGCTCGCGGGCATCGCGCAGTGCGTCGTCGCGCTGTGGCTGTTCGTCTCGGCGACGACGAGCCTCTATATCATCTCCGTCGCGTTCTGCGCCGTGCTCCTTCTGCGGGAGGCGGAGACGGTGTACCGCATGGTTAAACTGCGCGGCAGTCTCTTCGGGCGCGTCTGTTTTATCGTGGCGGCGGCGCTCATCGTCGCGCTCTGCATCGTCGTCATCGTCGATCCCTTCAACGCCGTGCGCGATCTTACGAACACGCTCTCCGCCGCGCTCCTTGCGGACAGCGTTGCGTCCGCGGGCATGCTCGCCTTTGCGCTCTTTACGGAGCGCAAACAGAAAAACTGACGCGCTGGCGTCGGTACTTTTTCCCCACCCCCTCGCATGGCGAGGGAGTGGGGACCTTTTTACCCTCCCCCTCGTTGAGAGGGAGGGGTAGGGGAGGGGGGAGAGCATGCTTTCCTCACACCGTGTTATTACTCCTTCTCGTATAGCGAGAGGGGTTTCCTTTTTACCCTCCCCCTCGTTGAGGGGGAGGGGTAGGGGAGGGGGAGACGGGGTGCGAAGAACCCCCACCTTATCCTCCCCCTTGGAAAGGGGGAGGTATTTTGTTTTGCCCTGCGTGTTTTCCCCGCCTCTTTCTTATCTTTCCTCGCCTTTTTACCCCCCCTCGCATGGCGAGGGGGGGGTAGGCAGAGCATGCTTTTCTCACGCCGCGTTATTACTCCTTCTCGTATAGCGAGGAGGGATTCCTTTTTACCCTCCCCCTCGTTGAGGGGGAGGGGTAGGGGAGGGGGTGCGAGATTTTTGCAAAAAAAGCCCGCCCCGCCGATTTTCGCGAAAAATTTTTTCAAAGAGGCTTGCGCCCCGTGCGGATTTGTGGTAAGATAGTTGCGCTGTAAGGAGAGCGTCGTCTATGGAAAAATCGCGCGGAGCGTGGAAAACGTTTTATGAGATCGTCGCGCTGTGGCTTCTTCCCATTCTCGCATCGGGCGTCCTGCGCGCGATCGGCATCTACGTGTTCGTAACGCCGAACCACTTTGCGCCGGGCGGCATCAACGGTCTGGCGGTTTTGCTGGAATACGTCGTCGGTTGGAGCTCGGGCTATTTCCTGCTCATCTTCAACGTTCCCATCTTCTTCGTCGCGTTCTTCGTGCTCAGCAAGCGGGGAGCAATTATTTCCACCTGCTCCATGCTGCTCACCTCGGGGCTTCTCATCTTGTTCGACTACATCCCCGGGCTTTCCGATCTCACCTTCAACGGCGCGCTCACCGACGAGCCCATCGCCTACGGTTTGCTCGGCGCGGTGGCGGGCGGTATCTTTCTCGGCGCGGCGCTCGCCGTGAACATCAAGAGTTGCGGCACTTCGGGCGGCACGACGGTGCTCGCCTCCGTCGTCAACAAGAAATGGCAATTTTTGAGCGTGAGTTGGCTCACGTCCGCCTTCGACGCCGTCGTCGTGCTCGCTTCCTTCTTTGTCTATTACGAGAGCGCGGCGAACTTCGCCGTCAACCTCGTGCCCGTGCTCTCTGCGCTCGTATCGCTGTACGTTACGAGCAAGACGAGCGACCTCATCATCCATGGGTTCAAGATCGCCTATAAATTCGAGATCATCACCCAGCACCCCGAGGAGCTCGCCGAAGAGATCATGCAAAAGACGCACCACGGCGTAACGCTGATGCACGCGACGGGCATGTATACCCATCAGGACAAGAGCATGCTCGTGTGCATCATCCGCAAACGGCAGATCGCGGAGATCCAGCGCATCATCAAGCGGTATCCCGAGACGTTCGCGTTCTTCTCGCCCGCCTCCGAGGTGTACGGAAAGTTCCTCAAATAACTTCTCTCCCGCCCGAGACAGGGCGGGATTTTTTTGCGCCGTTTCCCTCTATATATTCCGCAATTCGACAAGATCCCGAATAATTCCGCAAGAGAAATATAGTATCATAGGGGGGAAACATTGCGGGAGGGGACCATGGCAAGGAAAATCGTCGTAACGTCGGGCAAGGGCGGCGTCGGCAAGACGACGGTCTGCTGTAACCTCGGCGTACAGCTCGCCGCAAGCGGTTTCCGCGTCATCGTGTGCGATCTGGATTTCGGGCTCAACAACGCCGACGTCGCGCTGGGGACGGAAAATCTCGCGCGCTACGACATCATCGACGCGGTGGAGGGGCGGTGCCGCCCCAAACAGGCGCTCGTGCGCCATCCCCGCTTTCCCCAGCTCCACGTGCTTTCGAGCAACCGCATCGCCGAGCGGTACGTCTCTCCGCAGGCGGTGCGCCTTGTGCTCGAAGCGCTCTCCCCGCAGTTCGATTTCGTGCTCATCGATTCGCCCGCGGGCATCGAGGAGGGGTTCCACCGCGCGGTCTCGTGCGCGGAGGAGGCGCTGCTCGTTACGACGCCGCACGTCTCCGCCGTCCGTGACGCGGACAGGGTCGCGGGGATCTTGAAGAGCTACCGCCTCGCGCGGGAGGGGCTCGTCGTGAACATGGTGCGGCGGGATCTGTGCCGCAAGGGGGAAGCGCTTCCGCCCGAGGAGATCGCGCCGATGCTCCGCCTGCCTCTCGCCGCCGTCGTGCCCGAGGAGGACAAGCTCTTTCTCGAAAACATCCGCGCCCGCTCCCGCGCCTTCCGCCTGCTCGCGGAGAGCACGGTGCGCGGGGAATACGGGGAGAGAACGGGATCGCGCGGCGCATGGAAGAAGGGGGGAAGATCGGGATGAAAAGCGGAATGAAAAGCGAAGCAAAACAGCGTCTTGCGCGCATGCTGGACGCAGACAAGGAGCCGCTCAACGAGGAGAGCCGCCGCGCCGCCGAGGAGGACTTCCGCCGCGTCGCGGAGGAATACTTCGAGACGGCGGGACCAATCGAACTCACGATCGAGCAGGGGAAAAAGGGGACGTTAGTCTCCGTCCGTTTCCTTGCCCGCCGCGTCAAGAATTTCACGACGCTGAAATAGGCGGGGCGGAAAACTTTCCCGCGCGGCTTTTCAATCGAGTTTCAATGAAAACGGTTTGGCGGCTTGTCAAACCGTTTTTGAACGCGCAAATGTAAAAAGAGTTGATGGGCAGAACGCTCTTTCATCCCGAAAGGGGCAAAAGATTTTTCATGTCGATGAATAAAAATCATTGACTTTCATTCAACGAATGTGGTAAAATAAAAACGAAGAATCAAAAAGGAGACTGTAAAATGAATGATTTTGTTTTTCAGAACACCACAAAGGTTTATTTCGGAAAAGACCAACTTAAATCTCTCGGTGCGGAACTCAAAAAGTACGGGCAAAGAGTCCTTCTCGTCTATGGCGGCGGCATTTTGCAGGGATTTAAGCCACTTACGCCCAAAGACGTGGAAGCGATTTTCAGAATGTGCCTATAATACCATAACCGAAAATGTAAAAATAAAAATCGGAGGAAATTTACGATGATTGAACAGGTTCTTTCGCGCCGCAACGCGTCTCTCCGCGTGAAAATCACGGTAAAAACGCTCATTTCGCTGGGCGTCATTGCGCTCGCAGTCATTCTTCCGCAGCTCATTCATCTCGCCCTCGGCGCGCCGGGCGGCGTGCAGTGGCTGCCCATGTATCTGCCCATTCTTCTCGGCGGGTGTCTCCTCGGCTGGAAGTGGGGCTTGGGGGTGGGGATTCTTTCCCCCGTCGTCAGTTTTGCGATCACGTCGCTTGCCGGAAACGCTATGCCTGCCGCGGCACGCCTTCCCTACATGATTGTGGAACTTGCGGTATTCGGGGCGGTCTCGGGGCTCTTCTCGCAAAGGATCGCAAAAAACGGCTGGATGGCGTTCCCCGCGGTGCTCCTTGCCGAGGTTTCGGGCAGGCTCGTATTTCTCGCCCTCGCCGCCATTTTTGAGAGCGTTTCGCCTTTCTCGGCAGGAGTAGTTTGGTCGCAGATCCAAACGGGGCTCTTGGGGCTCGTCTTACAAGCCGTACTCGTCCCCTTCATGGTGATGGGACTTCGCCTGCTTCTCATCAAAGATAAGGAATAAAGGCATACCATGTCCGAAATAGCGGCAACGCTCGCCCGTCTCGGCGAGCGGCTGAAAGATGAAAAACTGACGTGCATCGCGCAGACAGAAGACCGTATCCTCACAAGCAAGATGCGGGGCATCCGTCCTCTCTTGGACTGGATCGCGCAGGGAGAGGTCCTGCACGGCGCCTGCGCCGCAGATAGGATCGTGGGGAAAGCCGCCGCGCTTCTGTACGTTTTCATGGGCGTAAAGGGCGTATTTGCCGAGGTGCTCTCAACAAGCGGTCTTGCCGTGCTGAAACAATACGGGGTGCATGCGGAATACGCCGCGCTTACGCCGAACATCATGCGCCGCGACGGGCGCGGGCTCTGCCCGATGGAGGAGAGCGTTCTCTCGATAGACGATCCGTCTGCGGCATACGTTGCGCTCGCAAAGAAAGCCGCAGAGCTTCAAAGGGCGGCGCAGGAAAACGGAGGACGTACGTCCGAAAAAATGACGAACAGAAAACTCGCCGCTTTGGAGACAAAGAGGAAGCTGTTGGAGACGGCAAAGGTCATCATCCGCGAAAAGGGGCTTGTAAACACCTCGATCGAGGAGATCACAAAGGCGTGCGGGGTTTCCAACGGAACATTTTACACCTATTTCAAGCGCAAAGAGGACATTGTATTTGCGTTGAGCCACGATATGTTCCGCGAAATTTACGAAGAGGCGCAACGCCACGACGGACCGTTCATGGAGCGGCTGACGTTTTATATGGTAACGTTTTCGGGACATATCGAACGGGACGGGCTCAAACTCTGTCAGGAATGGGTGCGCAATACCGTAGACCCCGATCTCGTGGAGAACCCTTACGACAAGGAAAAGCTCCGCATGGACAACGATTCCATGAAGGGAATGTTACAAACGGGCGTTGCGCGGGGCGAACTCAAAGCGGATACGCCCGTGGATGCGCTCGCCGATGCCTTGACGGACGTCCTTTACGGCGAAATGCTCTGTTGGGATATGGCGGGCGGCGCGCACAGTTTCGAGGCGCGCACCAAAACGTTTTGCGCGATGTTTCTGCCCGCGATGATGAAGCCGTACTTAAACGGCGATATCAAATAAAAAAAGGAAAAAATTACGATGAATGAAATCAAGGTGAAGGAAATCGAACCCGCGAAGCCCTTGTCAAGCGTCATCCGAGGGAGAGCTTCCTGCTTGTGTCAAAGTTCCCCACCTTCCAAATGCCCGCGGAGGATAAAGTAGAGGCGATTTTCCATGAACAGCTTGAAAAGTGCGGCGTGGAATACTTCGACTACTATCTTTTACACAACCTCAACCGCTATCTCTATCCTGCGGAAGTGAACGCCTGCCACCTCTTCGACTACATGAAGAAGTGGAAGGAGCAGGGGAAGATCCGCCACATCGCCTTTTCTTACCACGACGACGCCGAGCACCTCGACAAAATTCTCACCGAACACCCCGAAGTGGACGCCGTGCAGATCGTCTTGAACTATTACGATTGGGAAGAGCTCTTCATCCAGTCCAAAAAGTGCTACGAAGTCATCGTGGGGCACGGAAAAAAAGTCATCGTCATGGAACCCGTCCTCTCGGGCATGAGCAGTCTTTCACAGGTCGAAGAGAACACGGGCTTTATCGGGGGATTATTCCGAAGAGACGGCGAAGATCGGCGGCGCGTTCGATGTAAACGCCGCCCTCAAAGAAGCCGTCAAAACGCAGTTTGAAAACAGTTTTCAATCCTACATGGATTGACGAAGCGAACTCAATCATCCGAAAAGCGGCGGGGAAATTTCCCCGCCGTTTTTCGGAAAGTAAGTTGCGCCTTGTAACCTTCGGAACATGAAAAAACCGCACCCATGGGTGCGGTTTTTTTCAATCGAGTTTGAGTGGCGTCCCCGTGTTGATGACGATCTCTTCCGCGACCGCGCGGATGAGCGGGATCTCCTTTGCGAGATATTTGTCGTGCTTGAAGGGCTCGTAGCGCAGTTTTTCTCCCTCCTTGCTGTGGACGATGGCGTTCCGCACCGAATAGATCCGCCTTTGCAGGGCGGCGTAAACTTCTTCGGGCGACGCGGTGAAGTCGATCTTCCCGCCCTCGTCCGCGAACGGGACGGCGTTGTTCGCGTAATAGTCGAGGATGTTCGTTTCCAGAGAGGAGAGGAGTGATTTGAGCTCGTCTAAATCCGCGACGTATTTTTTCAGGCACAGAAGGAGGGCGTTGCGCTCGTCGCCGACGTCGTTGTCGCGCTGCGTCATGAATTTTTTGCGGAGGACCTTGTAAAAGTTTTTTACGTCCGTCTTGTTGTAGGGCGAGAAGGAAGGACGGGTAATTACGCTCTGGATCTCCTGGAACAGTTCGTCCTCCGAGACCGTGCGGAAATAAAATTCGAGGACATGGTAGAAGGCGAGATATTGCGCGAAGGGGATATTCGTCGCAATTCCTTGGTTGTAATATTTGAGAAGGTCGGGGTTGTACGCCTTGTAGGGATAGAGCTGTCCGCTCCGTCTGACCCGCCGCCTTGCCGTGCGCTCCGCCGTGCGTTCGCCCATGAGGGCGAGCGCCCAGTCGTAGCGGTAGGAGACGTTAAACAGATAGGACTGGATCGCCGTCTTTGCCCGCGGGGCGGGGATCGCGTTTTCGGAAGAGAGCGTTACGGTGACAAGCGCGAACGCGTTGCAAAATTCCGCCAGATTTTTAGCGGTACGCATGATAAAGGAGGGGCAAAGGGCGGTCCGCTCCGCGTCCTCGGCTTCGGCGCACGAACAGACGTAAGCGGCGATAAAGCGCGCGGAGGCATGTTCAAATTTCAACGAAATGCCGTTCTGCTCGATTTTCAGCGCGCTTTGTTCGTGTTGCAGGCGAAAGCGGAGAGACGCCATAAAGTTGTTCCGTCCCAATTCCTCCACGGCGCACTCATAGCTGTTCGGCGAAGAGAGGGAAAAGTTTTCGTACGTGCTGTCCTGCGGAAAACTTTCCAGAAGTTCGTCCAGTTCGGAGAGGAAAAAGGCAAAGCCCTGTTCTTCTTCCTCTTCGGGCGCGCCGCCCTCTTCCTCCTCGAAGGGGAGCCGGTAACAGACGCGCTCCCCGTCGTCGGAAAGGAGGCGCTTGGGATAAAGTTTTTGCAGACCTTTCAAAAAATCTTCTCTTGTAAACATAGCAAACTCCGAATATTTTTTAACAAAAGGGGAAAACCGCGCGGCGCGAATTATTCCGCGCCTTCCGCGCGCTCTGCGGCGGGCGGGATGCAGAGGACCTCGGCGGGCGTTTCGCCCTCGATCGAGATGTTGCGGATCGACCGCGCGAGCCTTCTTATCGCCTTGTTTTCGAGGCTCCGCTCCAAAAATGCCATATTCACGCCCTCCCAAACAAACAGCGTGCCGCTGATGTTGATGAGGTCGAACCACAATTCGTAGTTATGCAGCAGATAGCTCGCGATCAGCATGAGCGCACCCGTGCCGATGAGGGACCACCCGCTGATCAGCTTCTGCTTGTTCTCCTTGATGGTGCGGTAGGCGGCGAGATAGACGTTTTGGCGGATGATGTTCTCACACTCCGCTATGGTATAATCTCCGAAATCCTTGATGACGATATGCAGATCCAATTTGTATTTTGCGGGCAACAGCGACACCGCTTCCCGAATGTCCGAGAGCAGTTTTTCGTTGAGTTTTTCGATCTTATCGTCCCCGAAGTTCGGATTGATCAATTCGGAAAATGTGTCGTATACGAGCTCCAACGTCGCAATATCGTCGCGGAAGGAAAAATAGTTATGCAAAATTTGCATTTTCAATTCTTTTTTCTTTTTCATGGCGCCTCCCGGCGGGCGCTTCTGCAACGTCCGCCTTCCAGAACAACATTTTATCACAAACGACCTCGGTTTTCAAGCATATCGGGAAAAAAGAAAGCATAGCGCAGCTCCGCCTTATCCCGTTTAATATCAAATTGAACATACGTTGAGGAATTACTTCGCACCACGCTACCATTCGTAACACAGGGAACGGGCGACCGCGGGCGTTGATGTTTGAACTATATGACGGCATTGGCATAGGAACTCCGCCAATGCGTAGAGGATTTTCTCGCCCTTCGGGCTCGAAAGCGTCGCTTCGCTCGCGCGGATCCCGCGGGGTTTCTTCATCTCCTCAATCAAATTGAGCGGGGTACTACACGTACCCCGCTCAATTTGGCGGCACGTCGGCATCCGAATTTGAACTGTTCAGATACGAAAAACAAATTTGCGTGTCGCTTCCATTGCTGTTTACTTAAAGTTTTGCTGATAAATCTCGTTTATTGTTTCGGCGAATAAAGCACGCGATTTTTTGCCTGCAAGGTTATGATTTTTCTTTTCAATATATAAAGCACGAACTTCTTGCCAAAGCATAGCACTGCGCCTATCTTGCTTGATTAGGTGTATACGCTCGGATAATTCGTAATATCCCTTTGGTTGATATTGCCATTCGTGGCTGTTCTGATTTTTGTTATAGTGAATATACTGTTGACGCCCATCATCGCAATCATATACGACGGCGAAATCTGCGCTAT